>NZ_AYYM01000022.1 GCF_001436035.1 Fructilactobacillus sanfranciscensis DSM 20451 | reverse complement strand
ATATTCTCTGGCCAGTTGGGCGGCTGATTCGCCTTGTTTATATAGGTTGATGATGTTTTTGTTTGAATTCTTTGTCGTAACGAGTTGGCATGTAAAAATTCCTTCCTTTTGAGAGACGATTTATTCATTATACGCTCTCTTAAAAGTTGTCTCAGGAATCAGCTTACATCCAGATTTGCGAGTAGCAATTGGGTTTAGTAACAAAGCTTGGAATTATCTTTTTCCTAAAGCTAATAAACCAAAAGAATTAGAAGATTTTACAGGTGTTACTGGACCTGAATATAGTATGCCAGCTACAGACGGTGATATTTTCTTGCATATTCGGGCAAAGAACCAAGCAGTTGTATATGAAGTTGTTACCCAATATCGCAAATTCTTAAAAGATTTTACTAATGTTTTAGACGAAGTAAAAGGGTTTAGATACCTTGAAGGTCGTGCAATCATCGGATTCATTGATGGTACAGAAGCTCCACAAGTTGAGGATGCAGCACCATATGCAATTATTGGTGATGAAGATCCTGAGTTTGTGAACGGATCGTATTTATTTACCCAAAAATGGATTCACGATATGGATTTTTGGAATAAAATGACAGTTGAATACCAAGATAAAGCGGTTGGGCGAGAAAAATTTTCTGACCTAGAATTAGAAGACGAAGATAAATATACTAATGCTCATAATTTAGCTTCCAATACTGGTGATGAAAATAAAATTGTCCGTATGAATGTACCATTTTCTGATCCAGCAAGTGATAAAACCGGTACTTATTTCATGGGATATGCTAGACATTGGAGTGTTACTAAAGAAATGTTGCAACAAATGGTTGATATGAGTGATTTCTTATTAACTTTTTCAACTTTAAAGACTGGAACTTTATATTTTGTACCATCAAGACCAATGCTAGATGCGATTGCTGCTGGTGAATTAAATCCAGAAGATTAATTAAAACATTGTTAGATATGTCAATTCGTAATACGTAATTGCTTTTTAACTTGATTTATTAATTTTAATGCTACTTCGTATAATATATATTATGTAAACTAGAAAAAGAATTTAAATATCTCATCATTCACCTATTAAAAAAAGCCATTCACTAAAGAATGACTTTTTATTTAATTTCATCGAAATTAATATCTTTTTCCCATCCAAGTGCTAACGCTTTTTCTCCAAGATGAGCACCGATTGATGGTCCAAAATATCCTTGTTCAATTTTAATGTTTGGAAATTTTTCATGGATACTTTTAACCCATGTATCTCCAGCTTTACGATCATTAGCATCAATCACAAAAAACTTTACTTTATAATCAATATTTTTAAGATCATCAGTAACAATTGATTCAACACGTTTTAATGCACGTTTCATCGTTCTAACTTTATCAAATGCTACAATCTCATCTGTTTGATTATCAAAAGTTAAAATTGGCTTGATGTTCAATAAGCCACCAATAAAAGCAGTTGCGTTGGATAATCGCCCACCTTTTACTAAATTATTAATATCATCAACAACCATTAATTCATTAATGGTACTACGTTGTTCTTCAAGTTTTTTTATAATTTCATCTGGATTTGTTCCAATATTGGCTAATGCAGCAGCGTATTTCACTAAATCTCCCATAAGAGCAACTGTGATTTCTGAATCAAAAGGAATTACACGAATATTATCTAACATCGTTGCAACATTGGCCACTTGGCTTAATAAACCTGAAATTGTAGATGCAAGATGAATACTAATAACTGTATCATATCCTTCATCAGCTAATTGATTATATATTTCAATTAATTCACCAATCGGCGGTTGAGAGGTTGTTGGAAGCTTTTTAGAAACGTTTAATTTACGATAAAATTCTGCATTATCGATATCGATTCCTTCTCGATAACTTTCATTACCAAAAACAACTGAAATCGGAATAACATGAATATTATATCTTTTGATGTCTTCTGTTGACAAATAAGCTGAACTATCAGTTAAAATTGCTGTTTTCAATTACTAATCACCCTTTTTACTTATTAATTTTTTTCATACTATTTTCCAAACGGTTTAACAAAATTTTTAACATGTTTTTTTCTTCATCAGACCATTGTTCAAAAATTCGATCTTTAATTTTTGTATAATTATTTCCAATATCAACAATTGCTTTATTTCCTAAATCTGAAATTGTATATACTAGTTGACGCTTATCTTTTCCAATAGCTTTTTTATGAACCATTTCCTTTTCAACTAATCTTTTTAACTGTCTTGATAAGGTTGATGTATCCAGTTCCATTTTTTTAGAGAGAGTTTCTTGCTTATTAAATCCATTTGAAATTGATAAAAGTAATTGCCATTCAGAGATTGTTAAATTATTTCCTTTAGTTAAAGTTTGTAATTGTTGTTGTTGTAATTTACTAATTTCACGTAAAGCAGTAAGACTATTTTTCATAGGAAAAACCTCCGTAATTAATTATAGCATTAATTGTGTAATACAAGATTGAGTAAATACAATTTACTACAAGAAAATGGTTTGATAGTTTATACTAGAGGTACTAATAGAAAAAGAGGTTATAATATGTCATTTGATGGATCATTTACCCACTCTATGACCAAAGAGTTGAAAAGTGAGTTACTAAATGGTCGAGTTACAAAAATTAACGAACCTTATTTAAATGAAATTATATTAACAGTTAGATCAAATTCTAAAAATTATCAAGTATTATTATCAGCTAATCCTTCTTATGCACGTGTTCAAACAACAAAAGTTCCCTTTGTTAATCCAAAGGTTCCTAGTAATTTTGTAATGACTTTGCGAAAACATATTCAAGGAAGTTTTATAACTAAAATTCATCAAGTTGATAATGATCGAATCATTCATTTTCACTTTAATTCTCGAAATGAACTAGGTGATATGGAAGAATTGGTGATTGTCATTGAAATTATGGCACGTCACAGTAATATTGTTTTAGTTGAAGCAAGAAACAGTAACATAATTGATGCTGTAAAAAGAATTGGCTCAGATAAAAATCGTTATAGAACCCTTTTACCGGGTTCAAAATATATTAATCCCCCCAAACAAGATAGTGTTAATCCATTTGGTGAAGTTGAATTTAGCAAACTTAAATCATTAGAGCAATCGTTTCCCAATGTTAATGTGTTGTCTATTGAATTGAGAAAAATGTTTCAAGGACTTGGTAAAGATACCTCGCTAGCCTTAGCAGATGCCTTACATGCTACAGGATCTACTATTGAAAGCAAGTTTAAATCATTTTTTGAAAAATTTAATAATGCAAAAGCTACCATTGCAACTGATGAAAATGAAAAGTTAGTATTTTCAGCATTTCCATTTGCAACTGAGAAATCACTAAAGCAATTTGATACATTAAGTGAAATGCTTGATGAGTATTTTCAAGTTAAAGTTAAACGTGAACGAGTTCGTGAGCAAGGATCACAATTAATTCAAGTTACCAAAAATGAATTAAAAAAGAATCGAAATAAACTACGTAAATTGGAACGTTCTCTTGATGAGAATAAGCATTCAGATGATTATCGGATTAAAGGTGAAGTTTTAATGACCTATCTTCATAAAGTAAAGCCAGGAGATAAGACTGTTAAACTAGATAATTTCTACGATGATAATCATCAAATCGAAATCAAGTTGAAACCTTCGCTCTCCCCCTCAGCAAATGCACAATGGTACTTTAAGCAATATCAAAAAAAGAAAAATTCTTTGAAATATCTTAATGAACAAATTGAAAAGACTACTGAAGAAATTAATTATTTTGAAAATATTGAGGCTCAAATTCAAATTGCGAACCCAGAAGATTTGTTTGATATTAAAACAGAACTTAAATCTGGTGGTTATATTCGTGACCATTCTAAGGCTAAAAAGAAAACTAGAATTAAGGTAAGCAAACCAGAAAAATTCATTTCTTCTGACGGAACTACGATTCTAGTCGGTAAAAATAACTTACAAAATGATCAGTTGACTTTAAAAACTGCCGATAAACGTGATATTTGGCTTCATGCTCAAAAGATTCATGGATCCCATGTAATTATTAGAAATTTTTATCCTTCTGAACAAACAATTGTTGAAGCTGCAGAACTAGCTGCGTACTTCTCTAAAGCACGTGATTCTGCTAATGTACCTGTTGACTATGATCCTGTTAAACGTGTTAAGAAGCCAAATGGTGGCAAACCAGGTTTAGTTCATTATACGGGACAAAAGACTGTTTTTGTAACTCCATCTAAAGAAATCGTAGAACAACTTCGAGAAAATAAATAAAAGAGTCAGATCAAATGATCTGACTCTTTTATTTATATAAAATTTCTGCACCGATTTCCAAAGAACGATTTTTTATTCCATTTGAAATTTCCAATGAGTTAAAAGGGAATTTAGTCTGCATGACAATTATTTTATCATTAAAGTTAACATTCGATATTAGTTTTTCTACTTCGCCAATGTTAAAGTGACCAGTATACATTTTCATTAAAATTGCAATCCAATTTATATGGGTAGCTAAATTTAAGAAAAGCGTTTCTGTAATTCGTAAAGGTGAAACTCCAGACACAGTAGCTTGTCCTTTTTCATTCAAACTAAATACAACTTGAATTAATCCAGTTAATTCAAGTTTTTTGATTTCTAAAATTGCATTATCTAAAAGATGATTAAAATTTAAAGATTTGTTTTTATAAGGAATAAAATAATCAGTTTGTTTTTCAATATTTTTGTGAGAGTTACCATCTTGCGATGAAAATCCTACACTAGTAATTAAATTTATACTATCTTTTGATACTAAAAAATCAAAAGAAAAATCTGCTTTACTTGATTTCCAACTACCCTTTTTTTGATCTGGGGGTAACACTACAATCTTTGTATTACTTAATTTATTTAACTCTCTAATCAAATAATGACGATTTCCGGGAACAAATATATATTCTGGCTTTTCAAGTTTAACAATATCTAAAATATCTCCAAGTTGAACAGGTTCTATATATTGTTTATCACTAATAGAAGGAATTAAACTTACAGAATTAGGGTTATTATTTAAAATAATGGTTTTAAGCCCTAATTTATGTAAATGAATTAACATTTCTGCTGTATAAACATCTGCTGCAATATTTGGTCCTAAATGATTACGTCCTTTACCAATAACCAAGGCACTATGATTACTTAATTGACTAGTATCACTTTCATACTCAAAACTACCATAAAAGGAGTCAATTTTTTCGACGAATTCTCCTCCAGTTGGCTCAATCATTTTATAAGTCTTGTAGATATTATTTTCAATCGCAATTCGATTGATTTTTGAATTTGTTGCATTCCAATAATGACAAAACATTCCTGCTCCAAACCCAAATTTACTTCCATTCAAAAGGACGCTGGGATTTAAAGGATTATTCTTTACTTTTTTAATTTGTTTTAAAATATTACTGATGATAACAAAAAAAAATTCATCAATTTTAGTTAATTCAGATAAATCACTAGTTGAATATCCACGATTTACTGCTTCAAAAAGAATTAAAATCTGAATGTCGGTAGGATGAATCAATTCATTAATAAGCTCATCTTCTGTTAAATCACTGTAACTAGGTAAGACATCTTTAGGACTTGGTTGTGAACTACGAAGAGCATTCATAAATGCGCCTTCAACATTTCTGCCAATTCCAATTGATGAACCTGTTGATTTTGCTTTAGAGCCTAATTTATTAATTGCATTAGGAAGATAATCGAATGGCCAAACAGGCATTTTAACAGTTACGTGATCACTAATTGGTTGCAAAATTGAAGTTAGTTTGTGAAATCTTGGTGGTAGTTTAATATCTGAAATAGGTACGTTTAATAAAATTGATGCAACTACCCTAGCTAATGGATAACCAGTAGCTTTTTCTGCAATTGCTGTTTGTGAGTTAAAAAATGGATTTACTTTAATAACAAAGCATTCATTATTATTTGAATTTAAAGCAAATTGTATATGACAAACTCCCTTAATTCCAAGACAGTCCATGGTTCTAAATGAAATTGCTCTGATAATATGTAGTTGAGCATCGTTTAAAGTTTGAGCAGGCGCGAATACGACTGAATCTGTTGAATTTAAACCAACAGCATTCATATCCTCTAGTGAAGAAATGACCATTTTAGTACCGTCAATATCTCTAATTGCTACGATTCCAATTTCTTTATAGCCACTTACTTCTCGTTCCAATGCAACTTTGTTATCTTTAGATTGTTGAAATAAATCATAAATATCGTTATTAAGTTGTTCAATATTTTGAAAAATATGACGTCTACCATATTTGCTAGCTTTAATTGCTTTAGCAGCAATTGGAAAAACCATTTCATTAATACTATTTCTCAATTCATCAAAGTTTGAAACAACATTAGTTTTTAAAATTGGAATATCATTCTCTAGTAATCGACCAGCTAATAATGAATTTTTAGCCATTTTTTCGGTATTATTTTTTATACCACCAAAAAGATTAATATTGTCTGCATTTAATCCAATAATTTTAATATTATGGTCATGTAGAACGCCCTTTTTATTTAAATTTTTAATAATTCTAAGAGCATTTTTTTGACCATAAATTGGGGTGATAGCATCAATATTTTCAGACTGAATAATTGCCTCAACATTTTCTAAAGTTATTTTTTTAATAAATAAATTATTTTTAGGAATTTCAGAAAACATAATTGAGTATGGATTATCATCAATTAATAGTGTTTTAATTCCAATCCTTGACCAAGATAACATAGCTTGGAATGCAGCTGCATCTTGTTCGCCTTCATGACCAATATTTGAAGAACCACCGCCAATTATTAGAATGTTTTTAATATCATTCATTAATTGACCTCCTATGTGCTTCAATACTTTCAATAAATTCATCAAATATATCAAGAGTGTCATCTAAGTCATTAATTCTTTCAGGAAAAAATTGAACAGAAAAAGTAGGATAATCACGACTTCTAATTCCTTGGATTGTTCCATTTATTAAATCTACATAAGTAATAATTAATTTAGAAGAATCAATTGTTTCAGGATTAACAGCATAATCCGTTGCCTGATTAGGATATACAATTTCATTCGTAATTATTTTTAGAACTGGATGACTGCTTCCATGTGTACCAAAATTCATACGACTTACTTTTGCACCATTAGCAATTGAAATTAGCTCGTGACCTAATCCAATTCCCAATAATGGTAATTCTTTTTGAATTGCTAGAATATTTTTAATAACAATTGGGTCAATTTCATCAGGCGAACCAGGTCCAGATGAAATAACAATTCCGCCGGGATCTAAATTCTTAATGTCGGCAAAATTGATATTCCAAGGAACTACAATAATATTACAATTTAATTTTGATAACTGTCTTATAATACTTTCTCTTAGCCCTAAATCAACAACTACTACTGTTATTCCTGTTCCGGGAACTAGATATGGTTTAGACGTTGCTACTGATCGAATTTGTTGATTACTTAATACAGCAGCTTGTAACTGATCAAATGCATGTTCATCATTGCTATTTACAATACTAGCTTTTTTTATCTGATATTTACGAACATATTTCTGAATTTGTCGTGTATCAATATTACAAATTCCTGGGATATGGCGCTCCTTTAAAAAGGAATCTAAAGACATGTTTTTTAAGTGTGAAAAAGAAATATTTTCGGCTTCATTTACCACAATTCCCTTTGCTGAAGTCATAATTGATTCATAACTTTTGGGATTAATACCAATATTACCGATGGATGGCTGTACAAAAGTTATAATCTGATTATGGTACGAAGGATCAGTTAATGCTTCTTGATAATTGCTCAAATTGGTATTTACAACTAATTCACCAGTAGCATTAGAAAGGTCACCAAAGGCTTCCCCCGCAAATGAGCTACCATCATCAAGAATTAGATATCTTTTTCCCAACACAATCACCACCTTATAATCAATTTGTTAATTATTCTTTTGTAATTTCAACTCCATCACGATCATCAATTTCAGAAACTAAGACATTAATTTTTTCATCTTTTGAACTTGGTAAATTTTTACCAACAAAGTCAGCTCTAATTGGAATTTCACGATGTCCGCGATCAACAAGGACAGCTAAACTGATTCTTTTTGGACGACCAATTTCATTAATAGCACCTAAAGCAGCTCTAACAGTTCGACCAGTAAAAAGAACATCATCAACTAAAACTACATTTTTATTATCAATATTAACTACGTTTTCAGCTACTTGTTCACTTGAATTCACACTAGCTTTTTTGTCATCACGATATTTTGTAATATTTAATTCAATTACTGGAATATCTGTATCTTCTAATTTTTTTAAACGATTAGCAATTCGGTTTGCAAGAAAAACCCCTCTAGTTTTGATACCAATCAAAACTAAGTTTTCTACACCCTTATTCTTTTCAATAATTTCATAGGTAATACGGTTTAAGGCTCGTTGCATAGCCATGCCGTTTAGAACTACTTTTTCATTTTGCATAATTATTAAACCTCTTTTGTATGGTATTGATCTCTTAAATTATTAAGCGTTTTTTTAAATATTTCTGGTAATGGAGTCTCAAATTTTACTTCTTCACCTGTTGTTGGATGTTTAAAACCTAGTTCAGCAGCATGAAGAAACTGACCCTTTCCTTTAATTGTTTTCCTTGGACCATAAAGTGGATCACCAACTAAAGGATGATTAATATACTTCATATGAACTCTAATTTGATGCGTTCTTCCAGTTTCTAGCTGGCATTGAATTAACGTATAATCATTACCAAATCTTTCTAGTACTTTAAAATGAGTTACAGCATTTCTACCATCACTAACAATTGCTTGTTTTTTTCGATCTTTAGGTGAACGACCAAGTGGTGCATCAATTGTTCCTGTATCTTCTTTAATTGATCCATGAACCAATGCGATGTATTTGCGACGACTAGTTTTATTTTTTAATTGTTGTGATAAAGATTTTAAAGCGACTTCAGATTTTGCCACCATAAGCAGACCAGAAGTATCTTTATCAATTCGATGTACAATGCCAGGACGAAATGTTCCATTTATATTAGGCAAATTTGTATGATACAACAATGCATTTACCAAAGTATGATTGGGATGTCCAGGTGCAGGATGAACGACCATTCCTTGAGGTTTGTTAACTACAAGAACGTCTTTATCCTCATATATAATATCAAGTTTAATGTTTTCTGGTTCTAAATCTAATTTTTGAGGCGCAGGAACCTCAACGGTAATCTCATCACCTTTTTTTACTTTATATTTAGCCTTTTGAGATTCACCATTAACTTTAACAAAATTTTGTTTGATTAATTCATTAGCATGAGAACGGCTAATATCTGAAATTGTTTCAGATATCGACTTATCTAATCTTGGACCTTGAATCATTACTTGATAGTTTAATTCTTTCAATCCCTACTCCTCTTTTAACAGCGAAAATAATAAAATAATTACTCCAAAAGTTAAACACATATCAGCAATATTAAAAATTGGAAAGTTAATAAAATCAATTTTAATCATATCTGTTACAAAACCAAACTTGATTCTGTCAATTAGATTTCCAACTGTTCCTGTAAGCATTAATGCTATTCCTAAAGATATAAAGTATTCATTACGACACTTGTACAATAAATAAATAAAAACAAGGATTGCAAATATGGCAACTAATAAAAAGAAAATTGAATTTCCTTCCATAAAGCTCCATGCGGCTCCAGTATTTTGTAAGTATGTAAATGATAATATTTTGGGTATTATTTTTATTTCTTGACCTAATTTAATGTTTACTCTTGTTTGAAATTTTATCAATTGATCAAAGATTAATAAAATAATTGTAATAAATAAAAGTAAAACATGATATTTTTTTGAATTCAATTTAATCCTCTGATTTATTTAGTATTTCTGACAATTCAATTGCGGAATTTGAAGGAACTAAAAATTTATACTGTTTCCCACCTATGTTAAAAGAAATTGAATTTCTTTTTGAATTAAAATCGGAAATTGATTTAAGGTAAAACGTCTTTCCAAAAGGATGAAAAACACTACAAATTTTTATTTCCTTTTTTGTAATAAATAATTTACGAAAATAAACTTGAATCCAAGTTAAAAATGCAAAAACAATAAAAATTAATAAAGTAGTTGTTTGAAATGTAGTTATTTCTAACCAAACTATAATACCAATTAATAAAACAATTAAAGTCCAACTCCAACAAATACAACTATTTAATAGTTGAGGTTGATATAAAAATTTTCGTTTTTGAGTTATCATAAAAACATCCCTTCGAAATGGAGAATTCAAATGTATTATAAACTATATTCTGATGCAGCAAAATCCCCTAGTTCAGATATTATTGGAATCGGTGTTTTGCTAGTTGATAATCATAACCAGATACAAGCTAGATTTAATGGAAAAGCGACCGATAATCATGAAGCTGAATTTAAGGCATGCATCGAGTCACTCAATTTTTTTAAATCAAAACTTAGTAAAAGAGATTATAATAAAGTGACATTGACTTTTTTCTCTGATAGTAAAATTTTAGTTGATAGTTTGAATAAGCGTTATGCTAAGCATTATCAAAATTATGTAAATCAGATTCTAGAATTGGAATCTGAATATAACTTAGTGTTTAATAATTGGATTCCCGATAATAAAAACCATGGTGCACATAATTTAGCGAATCAAGCACTTCATGATCTTAATTAATATAAGTTGAAATTGGCTTTTGATATTGATTAAGGTCAATTTTTTTGTTTTTAATTAGATCAACTATAAGTTTGGATACTATTGGACCTGTGGTCAATCCAGAAGAACCAAGTCCAGTTCCAATGAATAATGAAGGGTGTCCTGGAATCATTCCTAAAAATGGACTAAAGTCATCAGTATATGCTCTTGTGCCGACTTTTGAAAGAATAATATCGTTAGCTTTGACATTATTAATTAAATTATTAGCAGTTTTTACAAGTGCTATATCTACAGACTTTTCATGTTTTAAGTCAAATCCTTGATCATTATCATGTGTAGCTCCAATAATTAATTTTTCTCTTCCAACTGGAATAAAATCGTATTCGGATTCAGGCATCATTACTGGCATTTTATTAATAAATTCGTTATTAGCAATTCGTAGTTCGATTAGTTGGCCTTTTTGTGGTCGCAAATTTAAGTTGATTTTTAAATTTGCTAATATTTCCTTTGACCAGGCACCAGTAGCAAGAATGATTTTATCGAAAGTAAATATTTTACCCTTGTAAAGAATCTGGTTGTCATTAATTAATTTAACCTTGCCTTTATAAATGCTTAGATTACGTTTCATTGCAATATTTAAAAGATGTTGACAATACAGATTTCCATCAATTCTACTTCCACCAGGTACAAATAATCCATCATAAGGAGAATTTTTAATAATTGGAATTAAATTTTTGATTTCATCTTTAGAAATATATTGAACGCTCCCCATTTGAGGATTGTTTTTTTCTCTTTCCAAAGCAATTTTATATAATTCATCCAAAGATTCTTTATTTTTACGCGTTATGATAGTTCCATTGTTAGCGTACGCGTCATCATTCATTTTTGTTTCTTGTGCTATTTTTGCTACAAGTTCAGCGCCATCTGACGCCAGTCGAAACCATTTTTTGTTTCGACGTTTTGATAGCCACGGAGAAATAATTCCTGCAGCTGCTTTGGTTGCTTGTCCAATTCCTTCATCAAACATGGAAACTTCAAAATTTGCATATTCACCTTGGCTTAAATAATAAGCAGCAGTTGAACCAACAATTCCCCCACCAATTATTGCAATCTTTTGTACCATTAAATCCACCTTCTATTAGTTTTAACTTAAGAACGCTTTTTTTCTGCCCAATATTGGAAATAATCGGTTCTAATGCGACCGTTATATAATTTTCGGCGTTTTGTAGCTTTTTTTCCATAAAATTTTTCAAAATTTAAATCACTTGTTAAATAATATTTTGACCAAGTAGTCATTGGAATAAATACTTCTCCTAAATCATGATACAATCTTTCGGCTTCTTCTAAGTCTCCTAATCGTTGTCCATAAGGTGGATTAGTAATTACCACTCCATCTTGTTTATCTGTTTTAAAGTCTTGCACTGCTAATTGTTTAAAACTAATATCATGAAGTAGTCCAATCTCTTGAGCATTAACTTTAGCATAATTAATCATTTCACCGTTTACATCACTGGCTGAGATATCAAATTCAGAATCGTAATCTGCTTGTGCATCAGCTTCTTCTTTTACTTTCCGAATTGTTTCTTTAGGAACCCAGTCCCAATTGTCAAAGACAAATTCTCTTTGAATACCAGGAGCAATATTTCTAGCAATCATAGCAGCTTCGATTGCAATTGTACCTGATCCACACATTGGATCAAGAAATGGCATGGTTTTGGGGTGCCAATTTGATAATAAGATTAAAGCTGCTGCCATATTTTCTTTAAGGGGTGCATCACCTTTAGCAACTCGATAACCACGTTTAAACAAACTTGGACCAGTTGTATCAAGTAAGTCGTAAACCATATTTTTATTAACTCGTACTTCTAGTGGATATAATCCGCCCGTTTCTGGTAAACGAGTCCGACGATGATAAAAATCACCTAATTTAGTAGCAATTGCTTTTTTAGTAATTGCCTGAACGTCTGGAACACTATGTAAATCTGATTTTTGTGAACGTCCTTCAACGGGAAATTTTCCATCCATCGGAATTAAACTTTCCCATGAAAGAGCCTTCGTTTTTTCAAATAGTTGATCAAAAGTTTTTGCTTCAAATGATCCTACGATGATTTTTACTCGATCAGCAGTTCTTAACCAAATATTTGCTTTAATAATATCCTCAATTGTTCCATCGAAAAGGACCATTCCATTTTGAACTTCAACTTCATAACCAAGGTCACGAAGCTCCTTTGCAGTCAAAGATTCAATTCCAGCCGCACAAGTTACCATTAATTTAAATTTTTTCATAAATATTGCCTTTCTGATTATATAAAAAAAGAGTGGGAAAACCCACTCTTCCTGATTGGTACATGCTCCTGTAAGCCATGTTTTGTGCTCAATTGAATTATCAGGAAAAACAATTGAGTAGTAATCATCTATCTCAGAAATCAAAAAGATTTCTGCCCTACACTTGGTTCTGTTTCCGTGTGTAAAGCTCCCCTACCAAAGTTTGGGTTTCCCGCTCGCGGGGTTTACTGCGTTCCAGTAATCCAATTTCTTGAATTAATCGTCTCTATAGCACCTTGGGAAGTACTGTAGCATATACCGAAGTACTTAGCTATTTCCTTCGCCGTAATTGTTAAAAACAATCCCTCGGCTTATTTTTTCACCGAGCACGAACACTACAGGCATCACAGCCTGTGCGAGAGTGGACTTTCCTCAGCCAGCATATAGCTAACCGCGATTACTCAGAGCATGTACCAATTATACCTAATTATTTAAGTTTTCGCCAAAAACTTTACGTTCAAGATTTGATAATCGTTTAAGAATGTCCATGTTTGAAACATTACTTTCTTGATTTTCCTGAACAGGTTTATCTTGGCGCGTAACACGTGTATCTACACTTGTTTCTGGATCAATCGTCGTTCTAGGCATTTCAAACAATCGATTATTAAGCTCGATTGTTTTAGATTTTAGTTGACGATTTTCTGAATTTAATTGGTCAATTTGTTGATCTTTTTCAGAAATGTTTTTTTGAAAACTTTCATAATCTTTAATAATATCGTCGAGGAATGAATCAACATCTGTTGGATCATAACCTCTCATTTTTTGTTTGAATTCTTTTTGTAGAATATCTTTTGGTGTGAAGTTAATATTCTCCATTTCAATGCACCTCTTTTTTCTTAACTATAACATTATAACACAATAATTCAATAATTCAAAAAAATTAAATGTCGTGATTTGATTTATTTTCTTCTGCCATTTCGGCAGCTACGTCCTGCAAATCATCCATTTCAATTAATTGGATTGGATAATTATTTTTATTTTGATATTTTAAAGCTGCTTTATAGTCAAAAATTGGTTTACCTTCATTTTCTGTATCATATAAAAATAGTGCTTTATCTGTATGAGTTAACATAAAATATTGATAATTTTTCAATTGTTGAGGTGATTCGTAATCTCTTTGGCTAGTTGATGCAAAGAAATCAGCAGAGCTAATTAATTGCTGATATCTTCCATAATTTGTTTCATTCCAATTTTTACCAAAATTTCTAAAGGGAACGATTACTGCTAACTGGAATTGGTCAGGGTACTCTTTTTTTAATTCGTGAACAATTTCAATTACCCATTGTTCAGTCCCGAGCTGACCACCAGTAATAAGCCAGTCACATCCATTTTCAATTAAATTAGTTATTTCATTTTTTAAAGCTCGTTTAATTACTTTTAATTTTGTATCGTTATTATTAAAAACTCCAATTTCATAATTTCGATATCCAGTTATCCAAGTTCGAGTCATCTTAACTCCTATAAACATTTAAATTTTCAATAATTTTATGATATTGATATAATTGTATTACATTTATCATTCGTAATGAATTATACTTATTGTATTACGTTAAACCTTCTAAAGGAGTTGGATTTTTGACAATTAAGTATCCTAATGGAAGTAATTATATATCTTCTAATCGAAGTAACAAAGATCGTCCCATTAACTATGGTGACCGTGGAATGACATTAGAACAAGAAATTAATGACAGTAACAGCTATTATTTAATGAAAGATATTGCTGTCATTCATAAAAAGCCGACCCCCATCCAAATTGTTAAAGTTGATTATCCTAGACGAAGTGCTGCAGTAATCAAAGAAGCTTATTTTAAGCAAGCTTCTACTACAGATTATAATGGAATTTATATGGGAAAATACATTGACTTTGATGCTAAAGAAACGATGAACAAGACCTCCCTTCCCTTAAGTAATTTTCATGAACATCAAATTGTTCATATGAAAAAATGTGTTGAACAAGGTGGGATTTGTTTTGCCTTAGTTAAATTCGTAAGGTTAAATGAAATTTTTGTTTTAAACAGTGATAATTTATTTACTTTTTGGAATCGAATGAAAAATGATGGTAGAAAATCAATTTCTAAAAAGGAATTTGAAAATTTAGGATATAAAATTAATTATCAAATCAATCCCGTTCTACCATATTTAGATGCGGTGAAAAAAATTATTGATAGTTTAAATTAAAGGAGAAAAATATGAGCTCAGATGAAATATATTCGCGAATTAAAAAAAATAAGCGACATATGGGACCAATTGGACATATTGTTTTATGGATTATTTTCTTTATCTTTGTCCTATTTTTAATGGGTTGTGGAATGTTTACTTATTACGCTGCTACCTCCCCCCACATTTCATATAGTACATTGTCTAGTGATAATTCAACTACTATTTATGATAAAGATGGAAGAGTTATTTCTCGTTTAGGTATGCAAAATAGAGACTATGTTAAATCCCGAGATATACCAGAAAATTTAAAAAATGCCATTATTTCAGTTGAGGATCGTCACTTCTACACGGATAAAGGAATTGATCCAATTCGAATTATGGAAGCTGCTGTTAGCGATATTTTTGGTGGGGGCGGATTACAAGGTGGAAGTACTTTAACTCAACAATTAGTAAAATTATCAGTTTTTTCTACTAAATCTTCTGATCAAACCTTAAAGCGAAAAGCCCAAGAAGCTTGGTTAGCAATCCAAGTAGACCGTAACTATAGCAAACAACAAATTTTAGAGTTTTATATCAATAAGGTTTATATGGGTAACAACTCTTATGGGATGCAAACTGCTTCAGATGTAATGTTTAATAAACCGTTAAGCGAATTAGATTTATCACAAACCGCTTTATTAGCTGGATTACCACAAGCGCCTGTTTCTTATAATCCAGTTACCAATCCTGAATACGCTAGAGATCGTCGTAATCAAGTATTGGATGCGATGGTTAAAAATAAAGCAATTTCAAAAGCGCAAGCGGAGTCAGCTAAAAAAGAAGATATTGAAAAAGGAATTAATAAGAAACGTGCTGAAAGTAATCCTACTCAAGCAAATGAAAAGTATGCGGATGGATATATTAGTCAAGTAATCCAGGAACTACAACAAAAAGGATATAAGCTAGATGCGGGAAACAAAGTTTATACGAACCTTGATATGGATATGCAAAAGCACATGTACAAATTAGCTAATGATAGTGATAACGGTCTTGGATTTCCAAATAATGATTTTCAAATTGGTGCAACTGTAGTTGATCCTAATAATGGTAAAGTTGTTGCAATGCTTGGTGGAAGAAAACAAAATACCTTATTCGGATTGAATCGAGCAGTTCAAACGGCTCGATCTAGTGGTTCAACCATTAAACCTTTAATGGATTATGGACCTGCCGTTGAATATTTAAACTACCCCACTTACGAAACGGTTAAAGATACCCCTTACACATATCCTGGTACAAATATTAAAGTCGAAAATTTTGACAATAAGTTTGATGGAAATATGACTATGCAAAAAGCATTGGTTGAATCAAGGAATGTTCCTGCTTTACGTACTTTAAGTGCTGTTGGTATTGGTCGTGCCACTGATTTCTTAAGTGGATTAGGAATGACTTTTAAGAAGCCACTAACTCTTCAAAATGGTTTAGGAGCTTATGTTTCAACTGAACAAGAAGCAGCTGCTTTCTCAGCTTTTTCTAACGGTGGTACTTACTATAAGCCTTATACAATAGATAAAGTTGTTACTCCAACGGGTGATATTGAAAACTTTAGTACTAAGAGTAATCAAGCAATGTCAGCTTCCACAGCTTTCATCATGACGCAGATGCTTAAAGGTGTTATTAACAATAGCGATGGAAGTGCGACAAGTGCTAGAATTTCTGGCTTGAATCAAGCTGGTAAATCTGGTCAAACTCAATACCCTTCAGAATGGATTAGTAAAGTTCCATATAACTCAGATATGGATGCGTGGTTTACAGGTTATACCAAACACTATTCAATGTCAGTTTGGACTGGTTATGATCAACCATTCCAAGAAGGACATGAAATTACTGGAAGACAATATACTATTGCCCAGAACTACTATAAAGCTGTTATGTCAACTGCTTCTGAAGGTTTACCAAATACTGATTGGTCAAAGCCTAGTGATGTTGTTAAGACATATAAAGATGGTCATGATCAATATTATATTGCTGGACATGGTGAAAATCAGAATAGTAAACCTTCTTCATCAACTTCTGGGACTCAAAATCAACAAGTAAATAATAATCAATCAGTAACCAACAATAGTCAAAATCAAAATAATCAGCAAAATAATGGGAATGATTCGAATAATAATCATACTAATAATGGGACTAATGCGCCTACAGAACAGACCCCAAATAATAGTAATAATAATCAATCGAATAATAATCCTCAAAATACAACAAATAATAACGCTGATAGCAACAACACTAGTAATACTCAAACACAACCGGATAATAAACCAACTACTGCTTCAGATAATACAAATAGTAGTCATTAAAAAAAGGGTCGCTTTTAAAAGCGACCCTTTTTTTATTGTTATTTTAAAATCAAATAAATGAACAATCCAATTAGCGAACTAACTAATAAAGTAACATCATTTTTAATTGTTAAAATAAATGTTTCCTTTTTAACTTGAACTGCAAAAAACTTTTTAGTATTTTTCATAATTACTGGAATGGTTAAAAATACGACTAGCATTTCAATTGGTAAGTAACGTAAAATGATTGCAGCTAACAATAACAAGTAACCAAGAACATAGTAAGTAGCATATACTTTTAGTGCTCCTTGCTTGCCCACGTAGCTAACAAAAGTATGACGGTTAACTTTAATATCAGCATCATAATCGCAAGTGTTATTAGCTAACATAATATTAGCAATGGCAAAAATTGCAATTCCAGAAACAAAGATTAATTTCCAAACTAAGTTCCACGAATAATCAGAAATAGGAATATTAACTAACACGCAAGCAAGTGTGATGATATAACCCATGGTTAAGCCAGAAAATAGTTCCCCTAATGGTCCATTTTCAATCGGATATTTTCCACCAGTATATAGGTAACCAATTAAGGTACTAACTAATCCTAATGCTAAAATTATAAAATTAGTTAAGTAAACCAAATATAGTGCTAAAATTACCCCTGCTAGAATCATTGCATAACATAGTAGTTTAAATTGCTTTAAATCTTTATCATGACCAATTTTCGCAAAAACCTCATCTTGATTTTGTTCAACCGCAAAGTTTTTCGAATTATCATAGTCTTTAATGCTATCACGTAAATTAACAATCATTTGCATTAAACAACAAATTAATAAAAATACAATTGTATTTAAAATATTAATGGCATTGAAATAATACAGTGTGAATGAAATTCCTAAAACAAATGGCAAAATTGTAGCAATTAAGCTATTAAATCTAACCATTTTTAAAACCTTTTGTAATTTTTGCAATTTTATTCCTCCCCTTTAATATTCTTATTTTACTACAATTAAGGATTGCTCCTATGTCAATATGCTCCTATGTCAATATGTTCCTATGTCAATAAATGGTACAAATTTAGTTAGACAGCTA
>NZ_AYYM01000021.1 GCF_001436035.1 Fructilactobacillus sanfranciscensis DSM 20451 | reverse complement strand
GCGTAAGCTAAGGTCTTTTTTGTTGTTTTAAATATTTGAGTTAATTTTTTGACTTTGTTAAAAACTTTATTTTATTGTATAATCGATGCAATTACATAAAAGGGTGGGCCATGATGAAAAAGAAGTTTAAATTCACGTTAGGTTGGCAAATTGTTGCTGGATTAATTTTGGGGATTATTTTAGGATTAGTTTGTTATCATAACAAACCGGCAATTACAGCTATGCAAAGTATCGGAACTATGTTCATTGGTTTAATCCAAATGATTGTATTACCAATTGTGGTTTCTTGTTTGACAGTTGGAATTGCCAGTATGGGTGATATTAAAAAAGTTGGCCGTATTGGTGGAAAAACACTGTTGTACTTTGAAATTATGACTACAATAGCAATTATCTTAGGGTTAGTCGTAGCCAATATTTTTCATCCTGGAACGTTTATTGATGTGCATCAAATGCATTCATCTATGGATATTAGCTCATACGTTTCGACCGCAAAGCATTCACAAAATGAGTCCCTTTGGTCAACGTTGATTGCTCTAATTCCAACTAACATTTTTGGCTCCATCTCTAAGGGTGATATGATGCCAGTCATTGTGTTCTCAGTCTTCTTTGGATTAGGAACTGCTGCCATTGGTGAAAAGGGTCAAATTATTGTCGACTTCTTAGGTTCAGTTTCGCAAGTAATGTTTAAAATTACTAACTGGGTCATGCACCTTGCACCAATTGGTGTTTGCGCCTTAATTGGATTAACTTTAGCTGAACTAGGTGTGAAAGTGCTCCTTCCGCTCAGTTATTTTGTTATTACTGTTTACGCAACTATGATTTTCTTCGTTTTTGTGGTTATGGGAATTGTTGCAAAACTTTGTCATTTTAGCCTTTTCAACTTATTACTTGTTATGAAAAATGAAATTGTCCTTTCATTCTCAACTGCTAGTTCTGAAGCTGTAATGCCAAAGATGATGGAAAAAATGGATAAATTTGGGGTTAATCCCTCAATCGTTTCTTTTGTAATTCCGACTGGCTATACCTTTAACTTAGATGGTTCAGCTATCTACCAATCAATTGCTGCCATTTTCTTGGCGCAAGCCTATGGAATTCATCTTTCAATTGGTCAACAAATCACCTTAGTTGTGGTTTTAATGATCACTTCTAAGGGAATGGCTGGAGTTCCAGGAGCATCTTTCGTGGTTCTTTTAGCAACTGTTTCGACAATTGGGGTGCCAATGGCCGGATTAACTTTTATTGCTGGAATTGATCGATTCGTTGATATGGCTAGAACGGTTGTAAACGTTGTTGGTAATTCACTTGCCACAGTGGTAATTGGAACATCTGAACATGAATTTAATCATGATAAAGCCGCTGCTTATGTAAAAGAGCTTAAATCTAAAAAAACTGCATAATAAAAATGAGTTAGCTGATTTCTCAGCTAGCTCATTATTTTTTTATAGTTAAATTATTTGGTTGAATAGCTTGATAGGGGTCATGATGCTTAAGGTATTCAATCGTTAAGTTTTGAATGCTATCGCTAGTTTGTTTAACTAGTTTATCACTACCAAACATCGAATACTCACCACCACCAATTCCACGATAATTATTCATTGCTACTAACAAACTTTGATCATCTGTAACTGTTTTATCATGATAAATTAGTTTCGTAACTCGATGACCAACTGGCTTCGTTAAATCAAATTCGTAGTCAATCCCACTATAAAAATCATAATTGAACATTTGCAATTTAGGCTTCGTGAATTCTGTACTGATGCCAATTTCACCATTTTGCAATGTAAAGAAACTAGCACAACGTTCTAAGGCAGCTTTTAAATCTTTTCCAGTTACTTTTTCTAAGAATGCTAGATTGGGATAAGGATAATTATTAATGATTTCTCGCATAGAAACATTGCGACCGTAGCCATCTAAATCATCGTTAAAGAGGGCTGTACTAGCAATGTCTGCACCTAAGGCATCCATTTGGACTTGATTGATTAATTCTAAATAAGGATGACCATGCAAGCGTGCTTCCATCGGACTAGTAATCCGCATATCTGCACCAGTAACGGTTCCCATTGGTTGATCAAGCCAGTCTTGTACCGTTTCTTCCAATTCTGGGTTAGGCATTAAATCAGGGTCAATTTTAATGGGAGCTGTGTCAATTAATTGACTCTCACTAGATATGACATGATTATCGTTATCAAGTTGAAGCGTAATTTCACCAACATTGGTTCCATGTAGACCTGGTTGAGTTAGTGGGACACCGTTGATTTTAGTAGCTAATTCTCGATGTTGGTGTCCGGTAACAAGTGCGTCAATTCCGGGAACTTCGTTTAATAAACGAGCCCCTTCATTTTCTACAGTATATTTTTCCGTTGGCTCACCAGTCTCTGGATCAGCCTCAATGCCACCATGATAGCTAACAATGACCACGTCAGCTTGTTTACGTAGTTCAGGGACTAATTGTTTAGCAATTGGCAAAATGGAGTTAAACGTTAAACCAGGGA
Source organism: Fructilactobacillus sanfranciscensis DSM 20451 (assembly GCF_001436035.1). GTDB lineage: Bacteria > Bacillota > Bacilli > Lactobacillales > Lactobacillaceae > Fructilactobacillus > Fructilactobacillus sanfranciscensis. The sequence continues at coordinate 16,702 of NZ_AYYM01000021.1, read as the reverse complement.
TGTTTTTCGCGAGTTCCCAATTCGGAATAAAAGCAGTGGTTAACCCAAGAATTGCAATTTTAATCCCATTTTTTTCAATAATTTGATAAGGTTGTTCAGCAATGCCAGCAGCGATGGCACCATCAATATTGGCCGCTAAAATTGGATAATTTCGGTCTGCTTCACTATTTTTAATGTAATTAAAGCCATAGTTAAACTCATGGTTACCTAATATTCCAGCATCGTACCCAATTTTTCGAGTAATCAAACTCAAGAAAGATTGATGATCAGAATGATCGGCTAAATAACTAGTTAGTGGTGATCCTTGAATCAAGTCACCATTTTCAATGGCCACGACAGTTTCATCGTCTTTAGCATTTTCTTTCGTTTGTTTAATGTAACTTCCAGCTTTTAATAAACCTAATTCAGTTCGATTATCCCGACTACTAAAATCAGTTGGATAAACAAAACCATGGACATCACTGGTTGATAAAATTTTAATTGTCTTCGACATAACGTGGGTGATCCTTCTTCAATTGTTTAATTGACATCATAACGACAAAACTGATTAAGTAACAGATACTCATAAAGATTACCACAGTTGTAACCGTGGATACATCCATAATGTATCCAACTAGTACGGGAGATAAAGTTCCAATTGTTTTGGCAACTGACATAATCGTGTTGTTAGCAGTTGCTCGATTCTTACTAGGATAAAGGTTGCTGACAATTGCACCATAACCACTGTACATTCCGTCTGTTAAGAAACCAACAATTGCACCAGCAATCACGAATTCAATTGGGTTAGTTGCCATAATTAAGAAGAAAACGGAGATAGCCGATCCAACTAAGAAAATCCCGAAAGCTATCCGACTCCCATATTTATCTTGAAGGTAAGCAAAAACTGACATTCCTAATGCCATTCCGACGATTGTGAATACCATCCAAAGAGATGATTTAGCAACGTCAACATGCATTCGTTCTTGTGCAATCGTTGGAAGCCAGTTCATTACAGTACCATAACCAGCAATGTGAATTAAGAACATGATCACAATTCTGATTGATAAGAAGGCTTCGGCAGGTGTAGCAAATAATGACCAAACGTCACCTAATTTAACTTTTTCATCTTTTTTTTCTTCAATTTTATTATCGTTAAAAGACTTACTTTCAGGAAGTCTGAAACGGATGTAAGCAGCTAAAATAACTGGAATAATTCCAATAAAGAAGAGGAGATGCCAGTCAGGAAGAACAACGGCAGCTAGTAATGAGGCAATAATTGCTCCAACTTGGCCAGCGACTCCTGCAGCTGATGAAATTCGTCCCATGTATTTCTTTTGGAAAGCTTCACTAAGCATGGTTAAAGCAATTCCATACTCACCACTAGTTCCTAGTCCAATAATGATTCGGAAAATTAGAAGAAGAGTAAATGAATTAGTGAAACCCATTCCGGCAGTTCCAAATGCATAAATAAAGATTGACCAACTAAGCGTTCTAACTCGACCAAATTTGTCGGCTAAAATACCGAATCCAACTCCACCAACTAATGAACCAACAGCGGTAATGGCTGGAATTAAACCACCTTGTGCTTTTGAAATATGTAATGTTGCAATGATTGATGCTAACGCCAATCCCATAAAAGCAGCGTCCATTCTTTCAAGGATGTAACTTAATCCAGTTGAAAGTGAAACACCTTTTTGGTACTTTGTAAACTTCGAAAAATGCATGAAAACTACCTCCAAATAAAAAAGTGATTTTATAATGGCCTGGTTCAGGCCACACAAAATCACTCTGAATAAAAGTATATTATTATACAATCATCTGGGGAAAGCTTGTGGTTTCTCCGAACCAGTTAAAGCCAATTTCTTTAAAGCTCATAATAACACTCTCAGTAATAATGTCAATTTTTATTTAGTGAAAATTTAATGTTTAAAGTTGAAATCACTGCTTTTAAAGCAGATAATAATTACTATTGAACAGAAGAAAGCAGGTTTTTTAAATGTTTACTGTAACCAATATCATTATTTTAGTCGTAACGAGTATTATTGCCGGAACGATGAATGGAATTGTGGGAATGGCGACGTTAGCGTTATATCCGGCAATGCTCTACGTTGGAATTTCACCAATCACAGCTAATGTAACAATTACCGTTGGATTATTATTTAGTGATACTAGTGCAGTGCTATCATAACGACAAGAACTAAAGAAAAATGTATCTGAATGGGTTAAAATTTCAGCGATTACTGCTGTTGGATCAATTTTTGGTTCAATTATTTTACTATTTACTTCAGCCGAGACTTTCAAAAAAGTGGTTCCCATCATTATTTTGTTTTCCGGAATTTTGATGGTTTTACCTAAAAAACATACTTCTGCTACTGAAGTTAAACGGGGAGTTCAAGTAATGGCGGTTGCTTCATTAATGGCTGTTGGAGTTTATGAAGGGTACTTTGGTGCAGGAACTGGAGTCCTTTTGAATGCCGTTTTGTCGCGGATTACCACGGCTCCGTATGTCGAATACAATGCAACGCGTAATATGGCAGCATTGTGTGCCGATATTTTATCGGTCATCATCTTTGTCTTTACATTGCCAATTGATTGGATGGTTGTTCCAATTATTGCGGTATGTTTATTTGCTGGAGGATATCTCGGACCAATTGTGGTGCGTTTCATTCCTTTCAAGGTCATGCAATATACGATTAGTTGTTTTGCGATTATCGTGGCCCTTTACTTGGGATATCAAGCATTTATGTAAATAATTTTGGGTGTTAATCACATTTATGTGGTTAGCGCTTTATTTATCAGCAATGATTATTGACTTAACTATCACTGCCCTAGTTGGTGGTTTATTAGCGGGACCCTTCAGCAAATGGTTGGCTTGGACTGATCAAATGATGATTATCTTAGTTTTAATTTTAATTAGCTTAGCAATGGTATTAGTCGATTGGAAAAAATTATCATAAATTAGGTTCGTCGTAGTTGGCGAACTTTTTTATTGCCTTAAATTAATGAAAAATAAAAAAGAGTACCCGTTAAGAGGGTACCCTTAAATTTTTTAGTCGTGGTCAAACGACTAATTCCGTTGTCTCCTATAAGAGGTAAACAACATGGAAATCTCACTGATTTGCATAGCTATAATCGTTGTTGCGATTTGTAGCCAACGAAAGTAGAACAAAAGGCACCCATTTGGGTGTCTTTTGCTTTATTATGCTTTTTGATAATTTACAAAAATTGTACGTTTAGTGCTTACCAAATAATCTACCCCAGAACCCTACCTGTTCTTCATGAACTTGTGTGGGTTCTTTTGTTTTATCAACTTCCCTATTATCAGAATTTAAATATCCACCAAGTTCATTGATCTTTTCTTTTAATTGTCGATTCTCTTGGGTAGTTATCAATGATAGCTGTTGCTGCTGATCTAATACTTTATTTAGTTCTGCAATTTGTTGATCTTTAACCCTTAATTGTTCAGCTAAAACGTCAAGCATTTGCTTGTCGACAACATTGTCGTTTTTATCTTGACGTTTTTGGTAATTTTCTTTGTCAAAGCTTTCCAGCACTTTAAGTCCTTCAGAATTAATCTCAAATCTGTTCCAACTCTAGTGATTTAGATATCTTTGAATCATATATATATTTAATTATATTTGGACTGTTTGCTTATTTTTAATTCATCAGCAGTTTTTCTACTTTATTGATTGTTAATTAGCATACAAAAAAGGCGTTATCAGAAGTATATTCCGCAAGGAAACATCAGCTGATAACGTCATTATCGAGTTCTTTTTGTTAATCAATATTATTTACTAAATGGTTCAATCACAACTTTGGTTCCCACTTTATCAGGTTGTGAGAAAGTGTTGTAGAAGTAAATGTTATCAGGCAAACTCATTTGGATACAACCGTGTGAATTAGGGTGACCAAGGCGACCTTGACGACTCATAATTGGTTGGTTATCTTGGTTCATTACGACTGAGTGGAAGAGATAAACTCCGTGATCTTTAAAACTTACGAAGTTTCGTGCGCCTTCAGCAACGTCAGGTTTAGCGTTGTAGAACCACGTTCCGTGTTCTGGTTCAATTGCAAATGTTCCAACTGGAGTAGCAGTTTCTTTTGTACGTTTTCCAGTTGAACAAAGGAATTGTTCAACTAATTTGTTATTTTTATAAATATTCACCTTTTGGTGTTTTTGATTAACCACAATTTTTAAATCTTTAGCAGGAACGTTAGTTAAATCAACGTATTTCTTAGCGGTTGGTTTCTTCCAATCGACCACTTTTTTGCCATTCAACTTAGTATAACTAGGATTTAGTAAATTAGTTTTTTGATTAGCAGAAGTCGTCCCTGTTAAAAAGAATAACGAAGCGACGATGCTTAAACAACCAACTAGTAAAGCTAATCTTACCTTTTTCATCATGTAAATCCTTTTTTTCTTGTTCTATTTGCAACCATTAATAATAGTTTAACACACCAAAAATAACTCTGTGATTTAGCAGAGTTATTTTAGTAATTCAGAATAATGTGAAATATTTTTAATGATTTGTGCAATTCGGTTACGATAATAAACTTGTTCAGATTCTGCCAATTCTGGAATAAAGTTACCGTCTTCAGCAAATACTTTTTGAATGTTAGCAAGTTGTAAATTATGGTTCAAAGTAATCATATTGAGAACTTGGAAAACGGGTAATAAAGCCATCATACCTAATAATCCGCCAACTTTTCCCATTGAGTAGCTAATGACTTGAACTGGTTTGCCGTCCATACCCTTTAAATAATCCAAGGCTGTTTTTAAAGCACCTGGAATGGAGTAGTCATATTCAGGAGCTAAGATTAAAACTCCGTCCGCATCAGAAACATCGTTGACCCATTGCTTGGCATTTTCTGGCAAGTTGTTGGGGTATTCAGGGGTTGCTAATGGAGGTATTGGTTGATTATAAGGTTTCAATTGATAATCTCCAACCTTGATAAAGGTTAATTGAATCCCATTTTCGGCTTCCAATTCAAGCCGATTGTTTTTTAAATAAGTAAATAAGCGATTTCCCATAGAAGGTTCTCGCACGCTACCTAAGATTACGTTAATTTTAGTCATCATCATGCCATCCTTTAATTAATATACTATTAGTATACCACTTTCTTTTAGTAAGTTGTTTAAATTAGTTTAAACTTTTAATCCATTCTTGATAATGGGCTTCTTCATCAGTTGGTTGGTAAGTTCCTGCGGCAAAATGATGGTCAAATAAATCTTTTGCATCAATTGTGAAAGTACCTAGTTCAGTAGCGTTTGCAATTAATTGAAGGTGTAAATCATTCCCCGTTTTTTGGACATGAACCTTAACCATGCCACCAGGATTGTAAACCGTAATAATACGATCAAAATCACCTTCATAATGGTTTAAAGCGTAGGCTAAACTAGTCGAAGTCATTCCAGTTCCACAGGCATTTGTGAATCCCACACCACGTTCAAAAGTGCGCACGAAGAGGGTATCAGGAGCTAGGATGTTAGCAAAGTTAACGTTTACTCCGTCAGTAAAATACGGATTTTCTCCGTTCAAATAAGTTCCCAATCTTTTTAATTTATCGGTTTTTAAAACTGCATCCGACACAAAACTAATTAAATGAGGATTCGGTAATGCAATTGCTGTAAAACTTAAGCGATCATCTAATTGCGGTAACATTTGGTCGTGAATTTCGTCGGTCCCTAGTTTTTCAAAGGGAAAATCGTTGTGGTCAAACCGGACTGGTGAAATTTGGACTCCATAAGCAGGGACTTGGTCCGCTAAATCGGCTTCTTTTTCCACGTCTAAATCGGCATCTTGCGTTTCCACTTTAAACTTGGTTTTGCCAAATTTTTCGGCTAAATAACGGGTGACGGTTCGCAAGCCATTTCCACACATTGACGCTAAACTTCCATCAGCATTAACCACTGTCATTTTCCCTAAACAATCTTGATGGTCAGAATCTTGAACGACTAAAATCCCGTCGATATTGTTTAAATCGGGATTATCACCGGCCTTCATCGCTACTGCTAATTTAGAAATTTCTGCAAAAGTTGGTTGTTGTTCAAATTGAGTTAAGTCAAAGAGAAAAAAGGTGTTTTCGGATCCATGGACCTTAAGTAATTTTGTCATAAATGTAGACCTTTCTAATCGATAATTCGATTATTATCAAAGAAGTGTTGATACACTAATTTTACCGCTTGTTCGGCATCAGATTCATTAGTTCCTAACATAATTGCAATTTTGGAAGCCCCTTGGTTAATCATGTGAATTTTAATTTCGTGATCACTAATTGGACGGATAATATCTTCGATGGTGTGGGGACTTTTTTGCATTCCCTCTCCCACAATCATAATGATGGCATAATCGTTAATCCATTCCAATTGATCAGGATTCAAGACCTCTTGAATTTCAGCACACATTTGTTCAATTAGTTCAGGTGTAAATTGACGTTTATCAAAAATGATAGTTAAATCATCAATCCCGGAAGGCATGTGCTCGTAAGAAATATTGTATTTATATAAAATTTGCAATAATTTTAGGGTAAAACCAGTTTCTTTATTTAACAAGTAACGATGTAAGTAGAGAGCTGCAAATCGTTTTGAACTAGCAACCCCAGTTACTAAACCAGTTGGCTTGAAAGTTCTTTCGGGCACAATCATCGTTCCTGGTAAGTCGGGATGATTAGTATTGCGAACGTTGATAGGAATTTGAGCTTCAATTGCAGGTAAAATTGCTTCATCATGAAAAACAGAGAATCCGGCGTATGATAATTCTCGCATTTCACGATACGTCATGACTTTAATGCTTTTTGGGTTTTGAACCATTCGTGGATCCACCGAATAAATGGCATCTACATCAGTAAAGTTTTCGTAGACATCAGCGTCTAGCCCTTTAGCCACAATCGATCCAGTAATGTCAGAACCACCACGGGAAAAAGTTGCAATTTGACCTGTTTCAGTAAAACCAAAAAAACCAGGAAAAACTAAGTGTTGTTCGGGATTACGAAATTGCGCTAAGTTAGCATAGGTAGCATCTAAAACATGAGCATCTTGCGCATTATCGCTCACTAAAAAGCCCACTTCTTTTGGATCCATAAACTGGGTTGGCATACCAATTTTATTTAATACAGCGGTCAATAGGAAGGCGTTTAGATACTCACCTTGCGCCTTAAATCCGGCCATTAAAAATTCATCATCAGAGTAGGTTTGCAATGGTAAGGATTGAATTGTAGTTGCAATTCTTTCCATGACATTTTCAGGTAACTGAAAGTGGTCAGCAATTGCTTGATAACGTTTAATAATTTCTGTTTGCGTATTTTCAAAAGGTTCGTGATTAAGGAATTGATTTGCATATTTGATTAAGAGATCAGTTACTTTTATGTCGCCTTTAAAACGAGTTCCAGGAGCTGAGACGACAACTGCTTTTCGTTCGGAATCACTTTTAATAATTTTAATAATTTGTTCAAAATGGTCTGCATCAGCTAAGGAGCTACCACCAAATTTTACAACTTTCATTTAATTCACCTCGTAAATTTGTTATTCAGAAATTATCACTATTTTAATAACTCGGCAACCTTTTGGGGAATAAAATACGACAATTATCTTGTTTAGTATATAGAAATAAAGAAATTTACGAATGATTCATTAAATCTGGGAAAAGTATTGACGAAAGTAACTGAATTCGTTATGCTTTAATAAATCAAATAGAGGTCGCAAATAATAAGATTAGTTTGGGGAGTTACCATTAGACGATGAAACAAACGAAAGGGTTATTTGCCGAAGCACTAAGTTAAATGGAACTTAGCAAGCTGGGACATAGTTGAATAAGCTATGGACTGTCGGAATTATTTCCGGGGAGCTATGTATAATCGATTCTGAAAGTGTTTTAAAAGAGTCTATTTTTGCGGAGCTTTCGTGAAATAGACTCTTTTTTGTTTTTAAATTCGATTTAATAAAAACTGGAGGATCCATAAATGTTGGATAGCAATGAAGTTCAAGATAATCAATTAATGATTGGTGGCATCCTGGCTACTGATTTAGCAGCTCAATATGGGACAGCCTTACAGGTTTATGACATTAGTAAAGTTAGAAGTCAGATTCATGCATTCCAACGTGTTTTTAAGGAAAATGACATTGACTACGCGGTTAGTTATGCCAGCAAAGCCTTTGCTTGTATTGCCATGTACCAAGTTTTAGCACAGGAAAATGCTCATGCGGATGTCGTTTCTGGTGGTGAACTTTATACTGCTATTAAAGCTGGTTTCCCAATGGATCACATTAGTTTTCACGGAAATAACAAGTCTCGTGAAGAACTTGAAATGGCCGTTGACAATCATGTTGGGGTAATCATTTTAGATAATTTCTATGAAATTCAATTATTGAGTGAAGTTTTAGCTACAAAAAACGAAACGATTGATGTTATGTTACGAGTTTCGCCAGCTGTATCCGCTCATACTCATGAATTTATCCAAACCGGTCAACAAGATAGTAAATTTGGTTTTGATATCTTAACTGGCCAAGCTGATGAAGTTTTACAACAAGTTTTAAAGGAACCTAACATGAACTTAGTGGGAGTCCATTCTCATATTGGTTCGCAAATCTTTGAAACGGATGGTTTTAAGATTGAAACCGAAAAATTAGTTAAGTTAATGCAACACTGGAATGATGATTTTGGCTACATGCCTTCAATCATCAACGTTGGTGGGGGATTCGGAATTAAGTATACAGATGCTGATCATCCCATTCGTCCAGAAGATTTTGTGCAACAAATTTTAACCACTTTACGTCACGAAACAGAAAGTCGCAATTTACCACTTCCTGCTGTGTGGATTGAACCAGGTCGTTCAATTGCTGGGCCAGCAGGAACCACTCTTTACACCGCTGGATCAAGTAAGGATATTCCTGAAATCAGAAAGTACGTTGCTGTTGATGGAGGAATGGGTGATAACATCCGTCCCGCTTTATACGGCGCTGATTACGATGCTGTGGTGGCAAACGATGTCCATGATGACAACGTTGAATTAGTAACCATCGCTGGAAAATACTGTGAATCGGGAGATATTTTGATTAAAGATATCGAACTTCCTGTTTTACATCCTGGTGACGTAATCGCCGTGCTTGCTACTGGTGCTTACGGTTATTCAATGGCTTCCAATTATAATCTTAACCCCCGTCCAGCAGTAGTATTTGTGGAAAATGGTAAATCACAAATTGCAATTGAACGAGAAACTTACGCTGACCTAATTCATTTAGACAAAAAATTAGATATTTAAGAGGAGAAAAACATGACTGAACTAAACGCTCACGAAATTATTCAATACATCTCAAATGCCAAAAAGAAAACTCCCGTTAAAGTTTACTTAAAGGGTGACTTAGCAAAAATTGATTTTCCTGATACCATTAAGACTTTCATCAATGGCAACACTGGAGTAATTTTTGGGGACTGGGCCGCAGTTGAACCCATCTTAACTAATCATGCTGACCAAATCGAAGCTTCTGAAATTGAAAGTGATGGCAGAAACTCAGCTGTTCCATTATTGAACACCAAAAATATTGATGCCCGAATTGAACCAGGTGCTGTAATTCGTGACCAAGTTAAAATTGGGAAAGATGCCGTGATTATGATGGGAGCTTTAATCAACATCGGTGCTGAAATTGGTGAAGCATCAATGATTGATATGGGTGCCGTGCTTGGTGGTCGTGCCTTAGTTGGAAAACACTGTCACATTGGTGCTGGTGCCGTTTTAGCTGGAGTAATTGAACCAGCTAGTGCCGAACCAGTTCGAATTGACGATGATGTATTAGTTGGTGCAAATGCCGTTGTGATTGAAGGAGTTCATGTCGGTAAAGGGGCAGTCGTTGCTGCTGGTGCGGTCGTTACCAAAGACGTTGAACCTTACACAGTCGTTGCTGGGATGCCTGCTAAAAAAATCAAAGACGTAAACCAACAAACCATTGATAAGACTAAATTAGAAGACGATTTAAGAGGTTAGACAATATGGTAGAGCTTGATCAAGATTTACGTAAAATTTATCAAGACTTACATCAAATTCCCGAATTAGCCTTACACGAATTTGAAACTCATGACTATTTAATGAAACAAATCAAACAATTTACTGCTGATACTGATTTTACTGAAATCAAAGTACCAGAAGAATTATCAACTGCGATTCTAGTGTTATTCCACGGTTCTAGTCCCAAACGCACGATTGGTTATCGAACCGACATTGATGCACTCCCTACTAATGAAGAAACGGGATTAAGTTTTGCATCGCAACATCCTGGGAAGATGCACGCCTGTGGGCACGACATCCATATGACAGTGGCATTAGGCACGTTACGTTATTTTGCCAAACATCAACCACAAGACAACCTCTTGTTTTTCTTCCAACCAGCCGAAGAAAGTGAAAATGGAGGGAAATTAGCCTACGAAGATGGTGTCTTTACTGATCAATGGCGTCCGGATGAATTTTATGGATTACACGATAATCCGCAACTGGATGCTGGCACGATTGGTTGTCGGATGGGGACCTTATTTGCTGGAACCACGGAAGTTGACGTTGATTTCACTGGAGTACAAGGCCATGCTGCATATCCGCAATTCGCTAACGATATGATTGTGGCTGCTAGTCAATTTATTAATCAAGTACAAACGATTGTTTCGCGAAGTGTCGATCCGATTGAAGGAGGCGTCATTACCTTTGGTCAGTTTGAAGCGGGAACAATTCGCAATGTGATTTCGGGTTCTGCTCATTTAAAGGGCACGATTCGGGGCTTAACCCAAACCATGATTGAACACATTGATGAACGGTTACAAGAGGTCACCAATGGAATTGCAACTAGCTACGGATGTAAAGTTGATTTGAAATTAAATCAAGGTGGCTATTTACCCGTTGAAAACAATCCGAAACTAACCGCTGATTTCATCAATTGTATGGAAGAAAATCCCGAAGTTACTTATCAAGAAACTGAACCGGCAATGACTGGAGAAGACTTTGGTTATTTATTATCTAAAATTCCGGGAACCATGTTTTGGTTAGGAATTGGTGATCCAGATCATCAACTTCATTCCAGTCAATTAGTGCCAGATACTAAAGCCATTCAACCTGGGATTTCTGCCATTACTGGATTTTTAACTCATCGAATGAACGAAAAGGAGTAATTCATGTTTAATAATGCTGATATTATCACTGCACTTGTCACTCCATTTGATTGCCATGATCAAATTAATTTTACTGCTTTAGCAGAATTAACTGATCGTTTGTTGCAAGAAGGTGGCACTGGTTTCTTAATTGGGGGAACCACTGGAGAAACTCCAACGTTATCTCATGCTGAAAAAATTGAACTTTACCAAAAGTTTGTTGAAATTGTTGCTGGTCGTGCTCCTATCATTGCGGGAACGGGAAATAATAGTACGCAAGGTACAATCGATTTCACCCAAGAAGTAGCTCAAATTCCGGGAATTGATGCTGCTTTAGTAGTCGTTCCTTACTACAACAAACCCAACCAAATTGGGATGAAAGCCCACTTCAAAGCCGTGGCCGATGCTTCTGATTTGCCAATTATTATGTACAATATTCCAGGTAGAACTGGAGTAACGATGGATGTTGATACGATTATCGAATTGAGTCACTATCCTAATATTATCGGAGTAAAACAATGTGGTTCAATGGAAGACTTTGAACGAATTGTGGAAAATACACCGGATGATTTCCTTACATATACTGGTGAAGATCCTCAAGCTTTATTTGCCAAAACAGTGGGTGGACAAGGAGTTATTTCAGTGGCTTCCCACCTTTACATGCCAGATTTACGCCGGATGTACCAATTAATGAATAGTGATATTCAATTAGCTGGACAAATTCAACGTGAATTAACCCCTAAGATGCAAGCATTATTCATGTTCCCATCACCTTCACCTGTAAAATTCTTATTGAATCATGACTGGTTAAACGTTGGTGGGTCTCGTTTACCAATTGTTGATTTAAATGAAAAGCAACAAAATGAATTATTAGTAGCTGTAGGCGAAAAGGAGACGGAAAATGACTAAAGTTTTAGTTTCTGGATTTAGAGGTTCAATGGGAACCCAAGCTTGTAAGATGATTGAAACTGATCCTGAATTAGAATTAGTGGCCGTATACAGTCCTAATTTGAAAACAACGGATGCGGCTGACTACGGTTTGCCAACTGACTGTAAAGTGTTTAACCAATTAGCTGACATTCAAACGGATGCTGATGTCTGGGTTGATTTTTCGATTCCAACTGGCGCCTTTGAAAATGCTAAATTTGCGTTAGATCACAACATGGTACCCGTGATTGGAACGAGTGGAATGACCGAAGCCCAAGTTGCGGAACTAGAAAAGCTTGCCGAACAAACGAATACCAAAGGTTTAATTGTGCCTAACTTTGGTTTATCAGCAGTGCTTTTAATGCAATTTGCTAAACAAGCGGCGAAGTATTTCCCTGATGCCGAAATTATCGAAATGCACCATGCTGATAAAAAGGATGCACCTTCGGGAACTGCGATTAATACTGCTAAAATGATTGTGGCCGGTCGTGAATCTAAAGGAACTGAATATCCGACGGTTGAAACACTTCCGGGAGCACGTGGTGCCGATTATGAAGGCGTTCACATTCATGCCGTTCGGTTACCTGGCTATGTGGCTCATGAAGAAGTACTTTTTGGTGGTCAAGGTGAAGCCTTAACCATTCGCCAAGATTCTTTTGATCGTGCTTCATTTATGCATGGGTTAAACATTGCCATTAAAAACATTCAAAAACTTACTGGATTTGAAATTGGATTAGAAAACGTTTTATAAAAAAGAGGATAACTAACTATGAGAGAGTATAATGTTGCAATTTTAGGTGCTACTGGTGCCGTCGGAACGCGAATGATTGACCAATTGGAAAAATCATCGATTCCCGTTAAAAATGTTAAATTTTTAGCTTCCAGCCGTTCAGCTGGTAAAGTTCTACAATTCAAAGGACAAGATGTGGTAGTTGAAGAAACCACTCCCGAAGTTTTTGATGATGTCGACATCGTGTTGGCTTCTGCTGGTGGAGCAGCTTCAAAAAAATTCTTACCAGAAGCTGTGAAACGTGGTGCCGTTGCGGTTGATAATACCAGTGCGTTCCGGATGGATCCTGAAGTTCCCTTGGTTGTTCCTGAAGTTAACGAACAAGCAATTTACGATCACAAGGGAATTATTGCCAATCCTAATTGTTCAACCATCCAAATGGTAGTTGCTTTACAACCAATTAAGGAAGTTGCTGGTTTGAAACAAGTAATCGTTTCTACATATCAAGCAGGTTCAGGTGCTGGTCAAATGGCTATTAAAGAACTTGATAATGAAGCACAACAACATCTTGATGGTAAACCAATGACTGCTGAAATTTTCCCAGTCAAAGGGGAAAAGAAACATTATCCTTTAGCTTTTAACCTTCTTCCTCAGATCGATGTTTTCGAAGAAGATGGTTCTACTCATGAAGAATGGAAAATGGTTCATGAAACTAAGAAGATTATGTCAGGTGATATGAACTCTGATGAAATCAAAGTTAACGCAACCTGTGTTCGAGTTCCTGTTGTGATTGGTCATGGAGAATCAGTGTTCTTTGAAGTTGAAGATCCAAGCAAATTAGATACTAAAAAAGTCCAGGAATTAATCAAAAATGGTAAAGGATTAGTCCTTCAAGATGATCCCGCTAACCAAATTTATCCTCAACCAATTGATGCTGAAAATCATACTGAAACCTTTGTTGGTCGAGTAAGAGAAGATCCTGAAAATCCTGGTAGTTACAATATGTGGGTCGTAGCAGATAACTTGTTAAAAGGTGCCGCTGCTAACACAGTTCAAATTGCCGAAAAATTAGTTGAACATGATTTAGTTCATGTCCCTGATGAATATTATGGAAAATAAGTTTTAATTTGATGTAAATCCTAGTCCAACAGCTGTTTAGACGGCTATTAGACTGGGATTTTTGTTTTAAAAATTGTAAGTATAAGTATATAATCAAGCTTAGAGAAAAATTAAATTATGGGAATGTAGTGCAGATTATGGAAAATAACAAAGTTAAACATCGTTTTATTACTGGATTTACCGGTCTTAGAGCGCTTGCAGTAATTGGCGTGATTTTATATCATTTCAATCCACAATTATTCAGTGGGGGTTATTTAGGCGTTCCCATTTTTCTAACATTATCTGGGTACTTAGTTACTGATCATTTAATTGGTGAATATCAGCAAACAAATACTTTTGATTATGGTAATTTTTGGTATAAACGAATTAAAAAGTTGTATCCGACGTTAATTATGATGTTGTTTGCAACGGCTGCCTACATTACCTTTTTCCAAAGAAATCTGTTAGCTAATTTATGGCAAAGCATTGTAACTAATTTAACTTATACATATAACTGGTACGAAATTTTAAATGGGCAATCTTATTTTCAAAATTTTGCTGGATCACAGTCACCTTTTACGCATTTGTGGACGTTGGCAGTTGAAGGGCAATTCTATTTAATTTGGCCCTTGATTGTGATGTTAATTTTGCGATCCTTTAATAAAGGTCGACAAAAGAGTGAAGCACTTAATCAAAAACAAGTTTTATATGTTGCGTTAGGCTTATCACTGTTTTCTATCATTGAAATGGCTTTGTTATATCAACACGGAGTTGATCCTAGTCGGGTTTATTATGGAACTGATACGCGGATGTTTTCAATTTTATTGGGAGCAGCACTTGCTGTGATTTGGCCTAGTAATCGAATTATGCATCATGCCGGTAAAGAACAAAATGTGTTTTTTAACGTTATTGGAGGAATTGGCCTATTTTTAATGGCTATTTTAGTCTTTACAGTTGGGGCTCAATCAACTTTTCTTTATCGTGGTGGGATGGTTCTCTTTTCTTTAGCAACCGTGTTAACTATGTGGGCAGTGGTTACTAACGCTGGTTTTTGGAACAAAAGATTGACTAATCCCATTTTTAATTGGATTGGTTCACGAAGTTATGAAATTTATGTTTATCAACTACCAGTTTTTGTGTTCTTTGGTGATAAATTTAAGAATATTGCTGATCATCAATTAATTTATGGAATTGTTGAATTATTATTGATTGGAGTTGTCTCAGAATTATCATATCGTTGCATTCAAATTCCGTTTGGACATTATGATTATCGAGCACTATTTCATAAAATTATTGCATACATCAAAAAATTATCTAAACTACAAATTGTGTTATTTGTAATTTTAACGTTTGGAATGTTTGGTATTATTCAATCAACATTGATTAATCCTCATCAAGCCAATCATACTCAATTAGCTAAGCGAATTAAGGAAAATTCACAAAAAGAAAAAGATCATAATAAACAATTAGCTGAAAAAATCAAAAGTAAGCAAGCCATTAAACGTCCCCAAGCAGATGTTACTGAATTTGAAAAAGAAGGTTTAAGTGCAACGCAGCTCAACGAAGCCGAAAAATTCTCTGGTTGTGCTGTGGGTGATTCTGTAATGTTGTCTGGACGAGATGATTTACAAAAGATTTTTCCAAGACTCTATATTGATGCTGCGGTTTCGCGACAAACGACTGATGGAGTTTCAACTCTTCAAGGTCTATCGAATCAAGGTTTGATGGGTAAAAATATCATTATCGGGTTAGGAACTAATGGTGAAATTAAAGACGATACCATTAAACAGATTATGCAAATTGCTGGGTCAAAACGACATGTCTATTGGATTAATGTGCATGTTCCAACTCAACCTTGGCAAAACACAGATAACGACACCTTAAATAATGCACAAAAGCAATATCATAATTTAACGGTGATTGACTGGAATGATTACATTAAAGATCATCCAGATTGGTTATATAGTGATTCAACTCATCCTAATCAAACAGGGTCAGTTAAATATGCTAGTTTCATTGCTAATGAAATTTTGAAAAAATAATATAATAAATAAAGCTGAATTCATTATGAATTCAGCTTTTTTTTTTAAAATTATGTTCTTATTGTTTACAAATCAGTTTTTTTGTTAAGGTTTTAACCGTTATTTAACCTATTTAATTTTAAATAACAATCGTGCTAAACAATTTTCGACTGTTTATTTAGGTACTTTTAAGGAGAATTATTATATGGAAAGCTTTAAGAAAGCAATTAAAAAACGTAATAAAGTTTCATGGGAAACTGGAGAAACTAAGCAACGCTATAAATTAATTAAAAGTAAACGTGGTTGGTTAAGTATTGCAATGGGAATTACTTTTGCATCAATGGGAATTGTTGGTGGTGGACTCCACGTATCAGCCGATACCAATTCACAAGTAGTTAGTGCAGATGTAAAAGCAGCTAATCAGGATAACGCTCCGGTAGCTGGTGACGGTGTTAATTCTAATCAAGTCAATCTTTCAAAATCATCTGCAAAAGATGATACTAAAAATGAAAATGACACAAGTAAAACTACTGAAACAAATCCAGAAACAGCACCTCAAAATGAAGTAAAAGCTCAAGAACAACCAACTTCTGAATTAACTAATGAAGTTCAGGATAATTCTGAACCTGCTAAAACACAGACAACTGATGAAAATAAATCAGAGCAAAGTCAACCTAATTCAACTGATGAAGTTAAAAATGATGATTCAAGTAATCAAATGCCATCAAATAATGATAAAGACTCTAATGATTTAGTCAAATTGTATAGTGGAGTATATGCAGATACAACTTCTAATCAAGCTGGATGTAAGCTGATTCCTG
>NZ_AYYM01000020.1 GCF_001436035.1 Fructilactobacillus sanfranciscensis DSM 20451 | reverse complement strand
TAATACTAAAGTTAATCCCTAATGGTTGCGCCAATTCATACACTTTATCAGCATCAATATAACCCATTCGATACGCCACTTCTTCTAAGCAAGCCACTTTTAAGCTCTGGCGTTTTTGCACGGTTGCGATAAAACTACTTGCTTCTTGTAATGAGTCATGGGTCCCAGTATCAAGCCAAGCAAAACCACGGCCCATGAGTTCAACATCTAACTCATTATGTTCTAAGTAAACTTTGTTGATATCCGTAATCTCCAATTCACCACGTGGTGATGGTTGAATATTCTTCGCAATATCAACGACTTGATTATCATAAAAATACATTCCCGTGACAGCATAATTACTAGCTGGGTGTACAGGCTTTTCAACAATGGACTTTGCATGCATATTTTCATCAAAGTCAACGATACCAAACCGTTCCGGATCATTGACATGGTAACCAAAGACCGTGGCCCCCTTTGGCTTAGCGCTAGCATGTTGAAGCATCTTGGATAAGCCGCCACCATAATAAATATTATCACCTAAAATAAGACAGACTGAATCATTTCCAATGAAATCAGCACCCAAAATAAAAGCTTCAGCTAAACCGTTCGGCTTTTCTTGGACAGCATAGGATAGATTCAAGCCCAAATCATGACCATCGCCTAACAGTTCTTTGAACCGTGGTGTATCAACAGGTGTTGAAATAACCAAAATATCTTGGATTCCTGCCAACATTAACGTCGATAACGGATAATAAATCATTGGCTTATCATAAATCGGGATCAATTGTTTTGAAATCGCCCGTGTAATTGGATAAAGCCGTGTACCGGATCCCCCTGCAAGAATAATTCCTTTCATTTAGAGCCCCCCTGAATAGTTGCTTATTTTAATAATAATTCTATTTTCAAAACATTACTACCTAAAGAAAGAAGAAACTAACAAAATGGTGCAAAAGGTGTTGGCATTTCTGTCTCTGAGAATCTATCAATTGTGATCATCGATTGGACAGAATTAACCCAATTAGCACGTCCTTTTTTAGCACCTGTGCAGTAAAAATTTACACAGATGGATAAATTAGCTATTACGGCTCTCGTTGATCACATACAACAACGCATAACGTAACTTTTACCGATATCACACTCAAGCAGGGCAATACGGTGGCAAATGTTAATTAAAACAACAAAAGAGTGTCAGTATTTTTATGTACTGACACTCTTTTTAGTTATCTATTGCATTTTAGCTTCAATATTTGCTAATGTCACTTCTGAAGTAGACTCAAAATTCAGATCCGCTTCTGACAACACATCTGGATCACCAATTGCTAGTGATGTTTCACCTGCGCCATTGATTGAGGAAATTCCAGCAGCTGAATCTTCCAATCCAATGACATTTTCTGGATCTAAATGTAAGACTTCCGCAGCACGAACGAAGATTTCAGGATCAGGTTTCCCCTTTGTCAAAGTGGCGGGATCAACAATGCCAACAAAATATTCGGTCAATCCCAAATGATCTAGAATCATTGGTGCGTTTTTAGAAGCTGATGCCACCGACATTGTATAGCCAGCTGCCTTAGCTGATTGAATGAAATCTTTCATGCCAGGCAAAATATCATTTTCAGTCAATGTTGAAATGAGTTGTTGATAATTATGATTTTTCTTTTCTGCTAATGCTTCTTTATCTGCTTGAGAAAAATCATCGGCATGATCCCCAGCATCCAAAATCATTTGCAAGGAAGCCATGCGACTGATGCCCTTCAAACTTTCAGCTAATTCTGGTGTCCAAGTTGTGCCAACCTCATCAGCTGTTTGATGCCAAGCTTCACCATGAAAGCGCGCCGTGTCGGCAATAACGCCATCTAAATCAAAGGCAAAACCTTTAATATCTGAAAATTTAGCCATTTTTATTTATCCTCGCTTTTTTTAATTTGGTAAGTTACAGTATATGTTTTTGTTTCATTTGCTGGCAAAACAATATCACCCAAGCCTTCATGATTAACCGCATCAGGCAAGGTCTGCATCTCAATAGCAAGCGCTGTTTTAATGTCACTGCTATCGTCAGGATTGGCAGTGAATACAACCGCACCATTGCGATCTGAATCCACTGTCAAGGTCAAACTTTCATCGGGTGAAGTTAGTCTTACTCCCTCCCCTTGACGGCTGGGATCTAATACCCAAGCATCATCGTAATGCTCTTGTCCCAAGGCATGCAAATGCGCAAAATCAAATTTTGTATTTTGATTATCAATCAAGTTACCGGTTGGAATCGCGTGATTATCAACTTCAAGATGTTGACGTGATGCAATTTGTAATTTATGCTGGCTGATATCTTGATCCTTACCAACTAAATTAAAGTAGACATGCGTCATTGGATTGAACAATGTATTCTCGGTTGAAACGCCACTAAATATAATGTCTAAACGATCTTCATCGTTCAATCGATAGGTCACTTGGGCAGCTAATTGTCCGGCGAATTCATCATCAAAAGTACGTGTGAAATTAATTTCCGCCGCTGTACCCAAATTTCTTGCTTCACCGTGCCAATTAACCGCATCAAAGCCATTAATGCCAGAGTGTAAAACATTGCCATGATCATTTGGCGTTAATGTAAAATGTGCCCCATTAATATCATAATCAGTTTTTGATAGACGACCACCAACACGACCAATTGTATTTCCAAAATGGAATGGATTATCTAAATACGCGGCTAAATCATCAAATTGGACTAACAATTCTTGTTTGACACCATCACGTTCAACGGAAAACGATTGCCAAGTTGCCCCGTATGAAATTGCAGTAATCTGTGTGTGCTTGATATTTTCTAGGGTAAACGCCGTCACGACTTCTCCGTCAGGTAATTGCCCAAAATCCTTCTCTACTACTTTCATGATATCCTTTCCTGCTATACAACAAATGAGCGATTCCTCGCTCATCATTATGCTTATTACTTTGTCAATTCGACATCTTGCCCTGATAGGTTAATCACTAATGGTTCACCTGAAATCAAGTCAACATGTGCACCTTGACCATCGACTGACACTTCCAAAACATGACCGCGGAATACCAAACGGAAAGCATATTTTGTCCATTTCTTTGGCAAGAATGGCTTCAAGTAGAGTTTGCCATCACGAACACGCATGCCAGCAAATCCTTGCACAATCGCTAACCATGAGCCTGTCATAGCGGTTATATGCAAACCATCTGAAGTGTCATTATTATAATTATCTAAGTCCAAACGGGCCGCACGTTCGTACAGTTCAACTGCTTTATCTTCCATTCGTAAGTCAGCAGCCAAAATTGAGTGAACAGATGGCGACAATGATGACTCATGCACTGTAAATGGTTCATAGAATTCAAAGTTGTTACGCTTTTCTTCTTCTGTAAACGCGTCTGGGAAATAGAACATGGCCTGTAATGTATCAGCTTGCTTAATATATGGTGAGCGCAAGATGCGATCCCATGACCAGTGTTGGTTAATTGGTCGAATGTCTTGTGGCATATCAGCAATTGGTGTCAAATCTTTATCCAAGAATGTATCATGTTGAACAAAGATATGTTTTTTACCTGTCTTGGTTTCAACATCAGCCTCTGGCAAATACATTTTATCAACAATTTCTTGCCACTTTGCTAATTCTTCATCCGTCAAAGCCAACTTAGCTTTTTCATCAGCATTAATTTCACCGTAGTGTTCAAGGGAGTATTGCAAAACCCATTTTGCCATCCAATTTGTATAGAAATTGTTATTAACATTGTTTTCATACTCGTTGGGACCCGTGACACCATGAATCATGTACTTATCGTTTCGGGCAGAATAGTGGACACGATCTGCCCAGAAGCGTGCGATATTATACAAAACTTGTGCGCCGTCACCGTCAAGCCATGAGTGATCTCCCGTGATGTTTGTATAATTATAAATCGCATAAGCAATTGTCGAATTACGGTGAATTTCTTCAAAAGTAATTTCCCACTCGTTGTGTGACTCAATACCATCAAAGGTCACCATTGGGTACAAAGCACCTTTTAAGCCTTGTTCTTTGGCATTGTGGAATGCACCATCCAACTGATCAAAACGATATTGTAGCAATGAACGGGTCACAGACGGATCAGCAACACCAAGGTAAACAGGAATAGCAAATGCTTCGGTGTCCCAATACGTGGCACCACCGTACTTCTCGCCAGTGAAACCTTTTGGTCCGATATTCAAACGTGGATCATTACCATAGTAAGTTGAGAATAACTGGAATAAGTTGAAGCGAATACCTTGCTGCGCCGCATCATCTCCTTCAATTTTAACATCAGCTTTTTCCCAACGATTAGCCCATTCTTGTGCATGTGCTGTGTATATGTCGTCGTATTTTTGTGCGGCAAGATCCGCAGTTAATGTCTCACCTGCTTTAATCACTTGAGCTAGGCTATCATAATCACGCGAAGTTGTCACAATCACGCGCTTTTCGAAACTAACTGAACCTTTAGCTGGTACTTCAATGTCAAAGTTATCAGTCACTTCTTTTTCAGAGCGGTTCGCACCATGCTTTTTACCGCCAACAAAGCTCTGACGGGCAACAACTGTAAATTGTGGCACACCAAACGGATTTTCAATTGTTTGCGTAGCGATAAATGATGAATTAGTCTCATTACCTGCGTCCAAAACTTGCCAAAACTTTTCATCATAATTTGAATCTTCATTGACAACGTCAGCGTCGATACTAGCATCAAAACGAATTGTGTGCGTTTGACCATCAGCAGATGACAACTCATAGTGAATATCTGCCAATTCCTTCACTGCTGCTGAAACTAAGCGCGTGATTTTAAACGTTACGCCAAACACAGTAAACGTTCGATTCAAAACACCATTTTTCATATCCAATGATACTTCAAAATCAGTCACATCATTCTTAGCTAGATCAACTTGATTACCATCAACGTAAATGTCTGCTTTGACATAGTTTAGCGCATTGATAGCTTTTCCAAAGTAAAGCGGATAACCATTTTTCCACCAACCGACACGTGTTTTATCTGGGAACCAAACACCACCAACGTAAATTCCTTGATGTGTGTCACCGGAATAGACTTCTTCAAACATGCCACGCATGCCCATGTATTCGTTACCCAAACTCGTCATAGATTCTTGGAGACGTTTATCTTCGGGATTCAAATCATGTGATGTAACTTTCCAAGGATCAACTTCAAAAATTCGTTTCATAAGACTTTCTACCTCTTTCATTTTTCGAATACTTAGCTTCAGCGCTAATATCTACGACGACTGATCGCACATATTACGCCGAAACGTTAGCCATTATTGTGCATTTACTGGATTACTGTGAATTTCCTTGATAAACCCAACACTAACAGCACCAATTAACATTAAGATTCCGGATACTAAGATCATTGATGGAAAATGTGAACCAAGTGCAGGAAATAGTGCAAAACTAGCAACCGAAGCTACAATTTGCGGCAAGCAAACTGAACCGTTAAACAATCCTAGATACGTACCCATGTGATCACCAGGCAATGCGTTGGTTACCATAATGAATGGGTATGCCATCATACCTGCCCATGAAATACCGATTAAAATAAATGAACCAATCAACAAATACTGTGAGTGAATAAAGAATACCGATGTGAAACCAATTGCCCCTAAAAAGAGTGACAAAGCATAACCCGTTTTGTTTTTAGTTGCTGGAATTTTTGATAAGACTAGTGACCACACAACGGCCGCAATAGCATAAACCGCTGACAAGATACCAAACCAATTACCACCATTCTGATACCCAGCCGATGTTGGATTAGTTGCATGGAAAATATTGTCTGCCACAGTACCAGCACCATATGTCCACAAATATTGGAATGCCATCCAGCAGAAGAACTGAGTCAAAGTAACCATCCAAAATGTTTTTGGTGCACGCTTTAACAAAGTCAAGAAGCCACCTTCACCATCATTTGGTGTATTCAAAGCATAGCCATGATATAACTCATAAGTGGCATCATCGTATTCTTTCACGTTAAAGACTGCAATTAGTGAAAAGATAACTAAGATTAACGCACCAACATAGAATGAAATAGTCACAGAAGCTGGAACTTGACCTTTAGGTGCTGTATTAGCAACACCAATCGCTGTCAACAAGAATGGAAAAATTGTTGCAAGGACAGACCCTGTATTAGACAAGAAACTTTGAATTGAGTACGCGTATGATTTTTGGTCTTCATTAACCATGTCACCCACAACCATCTTGAAGGGTTGCATTGCAACATTAGAACTCAAATCCATGAACAAAATTGTGATTGCTCCAAACCACAAACCAGCAACAGTTGAAAAACCAAAACTACCTGAATTAGGCAACAAGAGCATTACAATAGCTGCCACAGAAGCGCCACCCAATAGGTAAGGCATTCGACGACCAAAGCGTTTTGTCCAAGTGCGATCTGAAAAATAACCAACTAGTGGTTGAACAAACAACCCTGCCAATGGTGGTAGGATGAAGAAAGCTCCTAACTTAGTGGGATCAGCACCCAAGGTCTGAAAAATACGTCCCATTTGGGAACTCTGCAATAAAAATGCCATCTGCACGCCCAAAAATCCAAAACTTAGCATCCAAATGGTGCTTAGCGGCAAGTTTGGCAACCCCTGCCCTTTTTTCTTATCTACCATAATTAATCCCTCCATAATTTTTTGAAACATAACTGATTTGCTCTAATCATGCACCAATATATGTAACGCTTACAGTATAAAACATTTGGATAATTAATGGAAACGTTTACGTAATATTAACGATAACATTATGCAAATTTATTGTTTATCGAACAGCTATAGCTGCTGAAATGCTGGTATTTCCTAATTCTATCGTTTTTTGATTCAATTTAAGAAATAATTTGTGCGACAATTTTTTCAACAATTAAGGCAAACACTTGTCTTATGGGTGTTTAATTTCGGCTGAACCGCACTTAACACAACAAGTGCAATCTAATCGCTCGCACGGATAATCGTAGTCGGCAATTAGAAATTGTGCATTAAGTTCAATACTAATCTAACGATAAAACAATATAATAAGCCTCCCGCTAAAAACATCCCGACCTGTAAGGAAACCTCGATAAACGAATTAGCACTGCCCAGTAACTTTTGTGGCACAATTGACTGAATATAACTTCTGGAAGCTGCCATATAGGCAACCCAACCAACTCCGGTAAACATTGCTAAGGCATACATTTCCAGTAAATTAAATTTAAAAAGAACTAAGCAAGCTGCGATGATTCCCAGTGGAACGGCCCGAATTAAAAAGGTCCCAATAATTACGTTTCTGCGAGTGAATTTATCAGTTACATAACCCGCAATTGGCGAAATCAAAAAGCCTGCTAATACGTTAATCGCTAAAAAGGTTTCCACGATACTATCGGAATTGGTTTGCTCCAATACATACCAGTTAGCGCCGACAGTCGTAAGTCCTACTTCAAACCCAGAAATGATGTCTGAGATGAAAAAATTTCTAAATTGTTTTTGCTGTAATAATGTACTTTTCATGATTTTCATCCTCCGTTGCCCATAGTTTACATGCGCAGAAGTGAAGGAGTATCATTATGTAAAGCTTTTCGTCATAATTCATTTTATAGACTGATTTAAAAGTAAAGAGTGCCACTATGACTAATGGAGAATTAATTAAAAAACTACGTAAAGAACGGCGTATCTCCCAAGTACAACTGGCAGCGGGAATTTCGACTCCGATTCTATCTTTATTAGTTGGGGAACATCGACTTAATCGAGTAATTGGCCTTACAATGGCGGTTTTTATCTTTGGTAACATTTTATCAGCGATTGCCCCAACCTTTTTTTGTGCTGACACTCTCCAGAATTATTACCGCATTGGTTGCTGGAATTACCATTTCAATTGCAATCACATTTGCTACCTTTATTACACCAAAAGCCAAACAAGCTTGGATTGTGTCCTGGGTATTTTCGGGATTTAGTATTGCCTCAGTCTTTGGGGTTCCAACCGGAACGTGGTTAAGTAGTAAAGTTGGTTGGCGACTAACTTTCTGGATTATTGCCATTCTTTCAACACTGGTGCTCGTTGCCTTTCAATTAGCACTTCCACATGATCTCAAACAGAAAAAAGTAGAACATTTTACTGATCAATTTAAAATTCTAACCGATAAACGCATCCTGTTAGGAATTTTCGTGCCTGTACTTTCATTGGGTTCGGTTTACATCATTTATACTGCCATTTTATTGGTAATTCTTTGGGTCTTAACTCATCACACTCAATCATAATCAACTTAAAAGGAGTTATTTATGAAAAGTTTTAAAATACAAACCCTAATTCTCATCGCGATTGCCTTCATGTTAGGGATGAGTGAATTTATTATCGTGGGAATTTTAGGAGATATCGCTGATACTTTTCACGTAGAAATTTCGACAGCTGGATTATTAACCACTATTTTTGCGGGAGTTTATGCAGTTTCAACACCAATTCTATCCCTAATGGTTGGTGAACGCCGTTTAGATAAAGTTATGGTATTAATCTTATCGATTTTTATTTTTGGAAATATATTATCTGCTGTTTCCCCTAACTTTTTTGTCTTAACCATTTCTCGTGTTATTACCGCCCTTGTATCTGGAATTACCATTTCCATTGCAATTACATTTGCGACTTACATCACTCCACCCAACAAGCGAGCTTGGATTGTATCCTGGGTCTTTTCTGGTTTTAGTATCGCATCAGTTTTTGGAGTTCCAACCGGAACATGGTTAAGTAATCAAGTTGGTTGGCACATTACTTTCTGGATTATTGCGGCCTTAAGTTTTTTAATTTTAATCGCCTTCGTGATTGCATTACCCCACGACTTACGCCAAAAGAAAGTGGACCACTTTACTGATCAATTTAAAATTTTCAAAGACAAATTGATTCTCTTAGGAATTTTTGTTCCTGTTTTAATGACAGGTGGTGGATATGTTGTCTATACTTACGTGACGCCAATGTTAACTAATTCATTCGGTTACAGCATCGATTTTGTCACGGTTTTCTTAATTATTTATGGGATTGCAAGTTTAATTGGAAACCAAGTTGCCGGTCGTTTAGCATCTCGTGACGGAATGAAACGGATTTTTAAATTTTACATTCTTCAAGAAATTGTTTTACTAGGTATTTCAATCTTTTTCAAAGTTTCAACAATTGATTTAGTCCTAATTATCATTTTGGGCTTTACCCTTGCACTTGCGGGAGCAACTACCCAACTCTTCTATATGCACATTGCAGAAGTTAAGTATCCACAATCATTAGTACTTGCATCTTCCTTTAATCCGATTTTTACCAATGTCGGAATCGCAGTTGGTTCTGCCACTGGTGGTATCATCGTAAACTCAATTGGAATGCCTTTCTTAGGATTTGGTGGTGCCATTTATACCGCTATCCTTTTAGTAGACCTTTGGCTAATTAATCATAAATTTTCTAATTAAATAGTAAAAGACAATCATTAATAAACGTGATTGTCTTTTTATTTACCTAAATCAGAAAGTTTAGCATTGACATTGATTTTCATTCACTTTATACTCTTAAAAACTTAAATAAATCTTAAGCAAAGGGAGTTTATACTATGTCAAATCAAGAAATCTTAGATCAAGAACAACAACATTACGCGAAAGCAGCTCGAATTAAATATTTTGATATCGTTATCAAATCTGGTAAAGGTGCCATTTTAACTGACAAAGATGATCATCAATACATTGATTTACTTTCAAGTGCTTCAGCCACTAATACTGGCCATTGTCATCCGCACGTTGTGGAAGCAATCAAGCAACAAGCAGAACAATTAATCCAATATACGCCTGCCTACTTTGCTAACGGACCAGAAGCAAAATTAACTCCTCGTTTAGCTAAATTAGCTCCCATCAACGGACCTGTAAAAGTTGCTTACGGAAATTCTGGGTCTGACGCAAACGATGCCATTATCAAATTTGCTCGTGCTTATACTGGTCGCCAATACATTGTCAGTTTCACTGGTGCTTATCATGGTTCAACCTATGGTTCCATTTCAACTTCTGGCGTTAGTTTAAACATGACCCGCAAGATTGGTCCATTATTACCCGGAGTTGTGAAAGTGCCATTTCCTAGTCCTTGGTATCGGTTACCGAACGAAAGCGATGATGATTTTTCTGATCGCATGTTTGACGCTTTTAAATTACCATTTGAAACCTACTTACCTGCTGACGAAACGGCTTTAATTGAAATTGAAGCAATTCAAGGTGATGGTGGTTTTATTAAAGCACCTGAACGTTATCTCAACAAAGTTTATCAATTTGCTAAAGATCATGGAATTTTATTTGCTGTCGATGAAGTTAACCAAGGCTTAGGGCGGAGTGGCAAAATGTGGTCCATTCAACATTTTCCTGATGTTCATCCGGACTTGATTGCGGTTGGTAAATCAATTGCCTCAGGACTTCCACTTAGTGCTGTTCTAGGACGAGCTGAAGTGATGGATGCCTTGAGCGCTCCCGGAAATGTGTATACCACAGCGGGTAATCCAGTGACGACTGCTTCGGCAAATGCCACCCTTGATGTGATTGAAAACGAACACTTAGTTGAACGAAGTGCCAAATTAGGCAAGCAAGCTAAGGCTTTTTTTGATAAAATGAAAGATAAATTTGATTTTATTGGAGCTGTGCGCATTTATGGGTTAAATGGTGGCATTGATATTGTGGATCCAGCAACTGGAAAAGCAGACGATGACGCCGCTACCCAATTAATCACACAAATCTTTGAATTAGGAGCTTTAATGATTACGGTGCGTGGAAACATCTTACGTTTCCAACCACCATTGGTAATTAAAGAAACTGATTTAAACAAGGCTTTTAGTGTCATAGAACAAGCAATGCAAGAATTAAATGATGGAAAACTACCACCAGCTAAACCAATGGGCTGGTAATATTTAAAGGAGTATGACATGAAAAACATTTTCAAAAAAATGAATGAGAAAGTCGACTTTCATTTTTACGCATCAAAAGATAAGCAACTGAAAAAGACCATGACAGTAAAAGACTTCTTAGCTTTAGGGCTAGGGACCATCCTTTCAACCTCAATCTTTACCCTACCTGGATTAGTTGCTGCTAAATTTACCGGACCAGCCGTAGTTATTTCGTTCTTACTAGCCGCCGTAGCTGCTGGTTTGGTAGCAATGAACTACGCTGAAATGGCTTCAGTGCTTCCATTTGCTGGATCCGCTTATTCTTGGATTTCCGTACTATTCGGTAAATTCTGGGGTTGGATTGTTGGTTGGGCGCTACTTGCCGAATACCTAATCGCGGTGGCCTTCGTTGCTGCTGGATTGTCGGCTAATGTGCAAGGATTAATTTCCCCATTAGGTTGGAAAATTCCAAACGCTTTCGCTTTTCCACTTGGAACAAACGGTGGTGTCATTGATATCATTGCGGTGGTTGTCGTAGCTTTAGTTGCGTTTATCTTACTTCGTGGTGATGCTGAAACTACTAAAGTTGCCAACGTCTTGGTTGTTTTGAAACTTCTTGCTATCATCACTTTTGTAGTGGTTGGTGCAACTGCTATCAAAGCCCAAAATTATGTTCCATTCTTCCCTAAGCCACATGCCCTTTCTGATGGTACCCAATTTGTTGGTGGCTGGTCTGGAATTTATGCCGGAATCTCAACCATTTTCCTTTCATACATTGGTTTTGATTCAATTGCTGCTAACTCTGCCGAAGCTAAAGATCCTCAAAAAACAATGCCTCGTGGAATCATCGGTTCTCTTTTAATCGGAACGGTCTTCTTCGTAGCTGTTTCTCTAGTTATGGTGGGAATGTTTAAATACTCAGCTTACCTTGGTAATGCTGAACCAGTTGGTTGGGCTCTTCGTCAACAAGGTCACGTAATTATTGCATCCGTTGTGCAAGCAATTGCCGTTGCTGGGATGTTGGTAGCCTTGATTGGAATGATGATGGCTGGATCACGTTTAATTTACTCATTTGGTCGTGATAAAATGCTTCCAAAATCAATGGGTAAACTAAATAAGAAAAAAATCCCACAAAATGCTCTTTGGATCATCACTGCTGTTGGAGTTGTAATGGGAGCTGTCTTTCCATTCACTTTCTTGGCTCAATTGATTTCTGCTGGAACCTTAATCGCCTTCATGGCAGTTTCACTTGCAATGTATCCATTGAGAAAACGTGAAGGAAAGAATCTTCCTAAGGCTGCTTACAAACAACCCTTCTTCCCTGTTCTTCCAATTCTTGGTTTCCTTGGATCACTTACCATTTTCATGGGACTTGATGTCCAGGCAAAACTTTACTCAATCGTTTGGTTTGTAGTTGGAGTAATCATCTACTTTGCTTATGGAATGAAGCACGCTGACTCAGCTCTTGATGAATCAGATGTTAACACTGATGAAGAAATCAACGAAAATTTATAAAAATTAAATAAAATTCAATTAAAAAGAGCGGTTTTCTTACCGCTCTTTTTTGTTTCATACTATAATGTACTTATATGATAATTCGAATGGGGGAATGGAAATGAAAGAAATGATTGCTGCGGCTTTAGTATTAATGATGTTATTTTGCCTAATGGTAGAAGCGGCTGTATATGTATTCGTAAAAAATCCATCTCCTAGCCAAAAAATGACTTATAACTTATTTGATAAAATTTACTGTTTTTGTTTGTTTTTAATTTGTGCTTTAGTAGTTGCCCTTTCGGTGTTGAGGGGATCGTAATGATTTGATTATAGGTGAGTCCATACCTCAAAGTTGGAAATTAAAAGAGCCCCATTGTTGCTTAACGCAAGTAATGGTAGGCTCTTTTTTACTATACAAATTTAATCTCAATTTTTTTATTTGTCTTATCAGCTATTTCATTTAGTAATTTGAAAGATGGATTCGTTTCTCCTGTTTCAATTCTTGAAATTATTGATTGGGTTTTTCCCACTAATTTAGCAAATTCAACCTGTGATAATCCAAATTGATCTCTTAATGATTTGACTGCAAGAGCTAACCCAGTCTTAGAAGCTTCTTCATCATAAAAACGTTTAAATTCTGGATCTTTTGAGTATTCTTTAATTAGTTCTTCAGTTTGAGTAATAATAATTTACCTCCTAAAATTATTTAACTGATTGTGCTTTTTCGAAAACCCGTGGGTAATCACCAACTTTGAATGTTAGATAAGTGCAAAAATTAAAAAGAGCTTCCAACACTATTATAAGTATTAAAGCTCTTTTTTAATATGAAATTTTATTAATTAGACTAATTAAAGACCATTCCACCATCAATTAATAGTGATTGACCAGTCATATAATCTGAATCTGGGCCTGCAAGATAAGAAACACATCCAGCAACATCTTCTGGTTTTGATAAGCGTTTTAAAGCAATATCCTTTGCAAATTGTTCCATTCCCCATTCAAAGGGTTTACCAGCATTATCAGCAACTTTTTTGGCAATATCATTCATCATTGGAGTAATTACAATTCCAGGACAGTAAGCATTTACAGTAATTCCAAAATCAGCTAATTCACGAGCAGTTGTTTCAGTAATTCCGCGAATTGCAAACTTAGTAGAACCATAAACAGTTAGATTAGGATTTCCAGTCATTCCCGCCTGTGAGGAAGCATTAATAATTTTACCACCGTGACCTAGTTCTTTGAATTTTTTAGAAGCAGCTTGAATTCCCCAAATTGTACCACCAACGTTGATCTTTTCAGTATCTTCTAAAATTTCTGGAGTCACTTCATCAATTGGAGTTGTAGGAGCAACTCCAGCATTATTTACCATGATATTAAAATCACCAAAGTGTTTAGCAGCTTTTTCAACTGCTGCAAATACTGCATCACGGTCAGCTACATCAGCAGCAATTGCAATGGCATCACCATGATCATTTTGAATTTCTTTAGCAATTTTTTCAACCTTAGATTCTGTTCTTCCAACCAAGGCAATTGCAAAACCATCTTTATGCAAACGTTTAGCAATTGCTGCACCAATTCCTTGACCTGCACCTGTAACTAAAGCAACTTTTTTCATAATTCACGCTCCTATTGTTTTTTATATTTTGATTGTAGCGCTTACCTTTAAATTATGTACTTATAACCATCATTCCCACAGCTTTAATTTATATAACCCCTCTTTGTTGGTATAATTAAGATAAACACTACTTTTGGAGGTATATTTATGGAGATATTGGAAGCAGTCTTAATTCTGCTTGGTCTAGTTCTAGTCTCCAATGTGGCTAGTCATTACATTACCGCTGTTCCGGTAAGTTTGTTACAAGTCGCATTTGGAGTTATTATCGCAATCTTATTCAAATTTAAAATTGATCTTGATACAACGTGGTTTATGTTATTATTTGTTGCCCCGTTGCTATTTAACGATGGTCGTGATTTTCCTAAAAAAGAACTATGGAAATTACGTGGCCCAATTTTTGAAAATGCAATTTTATTAGTTTTTTTAACCACAATTATAGGTGGATTCTTTGTTAGTTGGTTAGTTCCTAGCATGCCATTAGGAGTTAGTTTTGCTCTTGTTGCAATTCTTTCCCCAACTGATCCAGTTGCTGTACAATCAATCTCAAAACGAGTTAAATTACCAAAAAATATTTTGCATTTGGTTAGTGGTGAAAGTTTAATTAACGATGCCAGTGGTTTGATTGCCTTTAAATACGCTATTGCAGCAGTAGTAACTGGCTATTTTTCAATCTCTAAAGCAGCAGGTGACTTTGTTTACATGGCGATTGTCGGACTATTAGCTGGAATGGCTTTAATGGCCGGATTAATTTGGCTTAGAAATTGGTTACATAGTATTAATTTCAATGATGCGATTTTTAGTGTTGTTCTCCAAATTTTAACTCCATTTGTAATTTACGTTATCGCCGAAGATTTTCTCCATGCTTCAGGCGTAATTGCCGTAGTAACGGCCGGAATTTTTGAACACCTTTCCGAAAAAAAGGTACGTGGACAAACTCCAGAAATTACTTTATTAACTAACCGAACTTGGGATATCATCATTTATTGTTTAAACGGAGTTGTATTCTTAGTTCTTGGAATTGAGTTACCGGTCGCCATGCACGCGGTCTTCAAAAGTAAAATCTACGGAACATTTGCTTCATTAGGCTATGCTTTTGCAATCTGGTTTATGATTTTAGTCATCCGAGTTGTTTGGATTATTGGTTACCAATCATTCGCTTATTATGTAACAAAAAAGGAAACCAAGAAACCTAAATTTTCGGTTGCTCTTCTTGCTGGGTTATCTGGAGTTCGTGGTGCCATTACCATGGCTGGGGTACTTTCTGTTCCAGCTTTTATCGACGGTGGAAAAGCCTTCCCAGATCGCTCATTAATGCTCTTCATTGCCGCATCAGTAATTGTCATCAGTTTAGTAGCTGCTACCATCACTTTGCCACTAATCGCTCCTGGTAAAGGAACTTTAGAAACCAGAGCTTCCGTAATTGATGAAAAAGAAAACGAAGACAACGATGAAGATGCTCCTGAATACGTATCTTATGACGTAGCTCGTCTATATCTTATGA
Organism: Fructilactobacillus sanfranciscensis DSM 20451; assembly: GCF_001436035.1. GTDB lineage: Bacteria > Bacillota > Bacilli > Lactobacillales > Lactobacillaceae > Fructilactobacillus > Fructilactobacillus sanfranciscensis. The sequence continues at coordinate 5,064 of NZ_AYYM01000020.1, read as the reverse complement.
ACTCGGCGATTGCAAACTTAGAAAACAACAAAACCGAAGATACCCAACGGGCTGTATTTGATATCATCACTGATTATGAAGTCGACATTCGGAAAATCCAATATCGTTTACACGATCGAGCAGAAACAACTCAAACTCTAAACGAAATGTTAGCCTTACGGCGAGTTGCTTTAAATGGAATTCGCGATGCCGTTAATACCCTTTACGAAAAAGGTTTAATTAACAAAGATTCTTATTGGATTAAAAGTCGGCAATTAAACCAACAAGAATATCTGTTATCTCAAGCAGCTGGAAATCGTCAAACTTTCCGAAATATGCCCCACTTAAGTTTCTTTAGTCGCTTAATACGAGCAATTAAAGTTTGGCAATGGAATGGTTCCGAAAGTGAAGCAACTAAATCAGACTTACGTTTGATTCAAAAAGTTGGCTCACAAGGTGCAATCAATGCCGTAAAGAAATTCTTAAATAGTAAGGACATTGACGAAAGAGATTTTTCTGCCCAAACAGTTCACTTCTTAATTGTTCATTATGAAAGACAAATTCAAGAAGCACAGTCATTTGGTGATTCTGAAGCCGAAGAAAAAGAATATGAACGACAATTAATTACGCTTCGAATGCAAGCCCTTGAAGCAGAACGAAAAGCCATCGAGGTTTTGATTGAAAATAATCACATTGGCCCTGGAATGGGACTTAAGTTACGGCAAAACGTGAACTACGAAGAAACAATCTTATTGAATGATTATAAACACGAAAATGAATAGATAAAAAGACTAGCATCCGTTTTTCAGATGCTAGTCTTTTTGCATGGAATCATGAATCATTTTAATGTGTTTAACTCCGGCTTCAATAAAGGGATTACCGAAAGTTTTGAATCCACTTTTTTTATAATAACCAACGGCATAAAATTGAGCCTCAATTTCAATTGGTAATCCTGGAAAATGAAGTTTAATTTGTCGCATAATTTCTTGTAACAATCCTCGCCCTTTTCCTGTTCCACGCACTTGACCGGTTGTCAAAACACGTCCAAAAGTAACGTATTGCTGCTCACTAAAAATGCGAGCATAAGCGGTAATTCGATTGCCATCCGTTTCAAAGACATGAAGTGCAATCTTATCATTTTCGTCTGGATCCGATTCTGTGATTTTTTGTTCTTCAACAAACACATCGGAACGGACGCGGTAAATTTCATAGAGTTCTTCTAAACTTAGTTCTTTAAATGGCTTTACTTCCCACAATGTTTTTAACCTCCTAGTTCTCAAAATCTCTTTGTAAATTATACCAGATTAAAAAGATTCTATCGTTTCCTAGTGAGATTTGGCTTTCTCGGTCATAACGGTGCTGGTAAATCAACGACGCTAAAAAGTCTAACCAGCATCATTGAACCCACTTCCGGAAAAATTTCCTTTGATGGATTAGATTTAGCTCAGCATCGAACTGAAATTAAACATGAAAGCTCATGCAGAACAAGGCAAAACAGGCATTTTTTCGACCCACGTGCTTGATACTGCGCAACAATTATGTGATGAAATTGCCATTTTAAAAAATGGTGAAATGATTTTTAATGATTCTGTTAAATCCCTTTTAGAAGCACATCCTAAGGAATCACTGGAAACAATTTATCTTAATCTGATTGGTCGCAAAAATAATCAATCAGAAATTGAACAACTTGAAGGTGATTCACATGCTGAATAAAAAATTAACCGAGCTCATTAAAGTTAATTTGCTCTACTCCAACCCTAGTAGCACCCAGCGCCAACGAAAAAAAGGTAAAAGTATCAATCAAATTGTTAAATCAACGATTTTATGGTCTGTTTTAACGGGCTTCCTTTTGATGGTACTCTTTAGTTTTTCACTGCTCTCAGTTGACTTATCTCACGCTCCAGGAATTTTTACTCATTTCCTAGCCTTATTTAGTCTTTTATTAATGTCCCAATTAATCTCCACCATTAACAACGTGTTTTTGGACAATCAAGACCTGCAAAATTATTTATCCCTACCCGTAAAAATTAGTACGTTGTGGACGGCCAAATTAATTACGATTGTCATTACTATGATTCCCTTTGCCATTCCAGTGCTAGCCATTTTTGTCATGACGGCTTATGAAAGCAACTACAACGTGGTTTTTGCGATTATCGTCGCCTTGCTTACCCTTATTTTTTACCTTGGCAGTATTACCAAAAACGAGCCTCACACTACCGATCAAACAGTCCTCAGTCCGTTAAAACCAATTTTCCAATTGATCACGCAGCCCTTTAGTGCGACATCGCTGATCACATTGCTAGTTTTAATCGGCATTACTACTGGGGGAATGTTCATTTTAAACAAATTAAGCAATAGCGGCCTTTTGCAAATTAAAAGCTCATATACCAAAAAGCGAAAGACTCCAACGCACCCAGTGGTCCAAAAATCACTTGGTAAAACCCTCATTCGTTACAATTTACAACTACTACGCCAACCATCTTTTATGACCCAGGTCCTCATGAATACAATTATGATGCCTTTTATCTTTTTATTTGGGTTTAGTTACGGTAGTAAAGATCTCATTCATCACCTGGGCTTAGAATATGCTGGTGTGTTCTTTTTGGTAGGAGTGATGTTCTCATTCATGACGTTTAATGCTTATGCCTTTGTAGGGAATATTATTTCTTTGGACGGGGAAAACTTTGAAATGATGCGTAGTTTCCCAATTAAGTTTACTCATTATTTAAAAATCAAATTTTGGTTAGCAACTGGCATTCAAATTAGTTTAACGATTATCTTAAGCCTCGCCATTGCCTTCTTTATTCATTTGAAAATTGAACTAATTTTACCACTATTATCCGGAATTATTTTGAGCCAAATTGCTGGCTGTCTTTACTATTTTGCCCGTGATTGGCGGCTTTTATCATTAAACTGGACTGATCCAAACCAGTTACTTAGTCGCGAATTAGGTAATTGGGGTGTCTTTATGATGACCTTTGGTTCCATGCTTTTTGGCAAGTATTGCAAGATTAATTGATGTAAACTAATTTTTAGTAAGTGATATTTAATTATTGTATACTTAGTTTAGATAAGGTGGTGGGCAAAATCAAACTTAAACTTGAAAGAATTTACACTAAACCAGCCGATTTAAATGGTTATCGAATTCTCGTTGACCGCCTTTGGCCACGTGGAATTTCAAAAATCAGAGCAACCTTAGACAACTGGGAAAAATCAATTGCTCCCTCAACTGAATTAAGAAAATGGTTTAATCACGTTCCTGATCGTTTTCCCGAATTTAAAACCAAGTATTTAGCTGAACTTGAGCAAAATCCATCAACTAAAGAATTTGTTAATCTTGTAGCAGAGAAGCTTAAAAAGCAAAACGTAATTCTTTTATATGGGGCTAAAGATCAGAAACATAATCAAGCCATTATTATTTATAACTATTTATTACAACAACCAGCGATTAAAGCTGAATTAGATTAAGAGAATATTTATGCAAGAAATAAAAATTGGAAAATCAGATGTAGTTACTGGACCATTAGGCTTAGGAACTAATGCGGTTGGTGGTCATAACCTTTTCCCCAACCTTAAAAACTCGACTGGAATTGAAATTGTTAAAACTGCCTTAGATTCTGGAATTACTCTCTTAGATACGGCGTTTGGTTATGGAATGGGAGAATCTGAAAAATTAATTGGTGAAGCAATTAAGGGTTACGACCGTTCAAAAATTCAAATTGCAACTAAGGGTTGTCAAAAAGTTGAAGCAGATGGAAGTGTTGTAATTGATGATTCACCTGCTTACCTTCGTGATTGCGTTGAAGATAGTTTAAAACGCCTTCAGACCGATTATTTAGATATCTTCTACATTCACTTTCCTGACGGCAAAACTCCTTTAAATGAATCAGTAGCCGCCCTTAATGAGTTGAAAAAAGAAGGTAAAATTCGGGCCATTGGGGTTTCAAACATGTCAATGGAACAACTTAAACAAGCTAACCTTGATAATTTAGTTGATGTTGATGAAGAAAAATACAATTTAATTGATCGTGATGCTGAACAAGAAAGTTTTGCATACCTTAAAGAACACAATATTTCCTTTGTACCATTCTTCCCACTTGCTTCCGGATTATTAACTGGTAAATACACTAAAGCAACAACTTTCCCAGCTGATGATATTCGTCATGATGATCCTGATTTCCAAGGTGCAACCTTTGAAAAAATCATCGATGGAATTGACGAAATTCGTCCGATTGCTGAAAAATACGATGCTACAGTTGCCCAAATCGTAATTGCTTGGTACATCAAGAATCCTAACATTTCTGTTGTGATTCCCGGTGCTAAAAAACCTGAACAAGTTAAAAGTAACGTTAAAGCATTAAACATTAATTTAACTGATGCTGAATATCAATTAATTGACGAAAAATTATAAAATTCAAGCCGACTACAATCTAATGTAGCCGGCTTTTTATTATCCTCTTTTTTGCTTTATTATCAGGACAACTGTTATAATAAAGTTCATTAAATAAGAATTGGAGAATTCTAAACATGTTTGAAATTCAAAGATACATTCAAAAATGGAGTAATATTTTAAAAAAATTAGCTAAATTTAAATATTTGTTTTTCATTTCAATGATTGCAATTATTTTTTTAACAGCATCTGTAGTAGTTTATCAAGGTGGAATTCGTAACTTTATGATGTTACTTTTTGGCATTTTAATTGGATTATTAGCAGCATTATGGGTGATTTTTACTTTAGTTTATCGCGATGCCAAAAAAATCATGGCGTTACTAAATTTAAATGATTTATCATCTTTAGGTAATCTTCCTCAATTTGGCAGCGTTGGTAAGATGACTGGTGCCATTAAATACGTTGCTAAGGCAAATCTTATTTTTGGATTGCTAGTACTATTTTTAATTATTTTTGCCATCATCAGTTTAATTCATAGTTCTTTATTCGTAATCTTAGTGTTTATGTTTGGCGTTTTAGGTGGAATTTTTAGTATTTTATCACTTATCGCTAAATTTGCAGAAAAGAAAAATGAATTTATGATAATGAAAAAATAAAAAAAGCCTCTCAAAACGGTGATGGGCTACAATAAAGTT
>NZ_AYYM01000002.1 GCF_001436035.1 Fructilactobacillus sanfranciscensis DSM 20451 | reverse complement strand
GATAGGACGTTGCCACGCAATATAAAAAAGTCGATAACTGCGGTTATCGGCTTTTTTTATAACATATAGAATTAATATTTAACGGAGGTAAATAATATGAAAAAGTTAAATAATAAAGAAGAAATTGGATTAAAATGTCTAAAAAAATATTTAAATGATGAAAATTATAAATACTTTTTGGTTTATGAAACAGGATCACAATTACAATCATTAGCAACAGAAACTAGTGATGTTGATTTTTATGTATTTTATGTTCCAACTAAGCTAGAATTATTGACTCAAAATATGGAAAAAGAAAATTTTGTTAAACTAGAAAATTGTGAAGTTAAGTTAATCGCAATTCCAGAATTATTTCATTTAATTATGAAAGGTGATCCAAATATAATTGAAACATTTTTTCAAAAACCATTTATGATTGGAAGTTATCAAGATAACAAAATAATGTATGATAAATTATTTAAACTTTCAGAATGCTTATATGAAAATCGAAATCTGTTAGTTTATTTAAGCAATGGTCGCTTTATTCGTTCTTGTATTTGGATGATGCGCTCAAACACTAAGAAATTACGACCAAGTAAGCGCTATATTGGGAATGGAACATTTGGAAAAACTTTATTTGAGTATGTAAAAGAATATCTTTATGCTAGTAAATTTTTAAATCAAATTGAACATAAGTCTCATGAAAATTTAGAAAATATTATTTTCCCCAATCAAAAAACATTGGAATTGTTAAAAAATTACAAGTCAATAAAAAAATATAATCGAAAAGTCAGAAACGATGTTTTTATAAAATATAATTATAAAAAATTAAATCAAGAATATCGATTTGCTAGAAATAATCATAAATTTGATAGCCTTAGTAAAAAGGCAAAAATGTTACTTGACAAACTGGTAGAGGACACTCCCGTTTATTATTAATTGAGACAAATATGAAAGACAGAATTCGTCATGAATTCTGTCTTTTTTATTTACTATTATTTTTCGTAAAGTAAAACACGAACATTATTCTTAAAAACACAATAAAAGTAAACATTAATTGACATATAATGTTTTTATATGGTTTAATTTGTATGAAAGATTTTTCAAATGCGAATTTTAAGGAGAATAATAATGACGAAAGTTATGATTGTGATGGGATCAATTTCAGATTGGCCAACAATGAAAGAAACTGCAAAGGTTTTGGATGATTTAGGTGTTTCATATGACAAAAAAATTATCTCAGCTCATCGCACCCCTAATTTATTGACTAAATTTGCTAAGGGAGCACTCGATAATGATGTCTCCGTAATAATTGCTGGTGCAGGTGGCGCCGCTCACCTACCAGGTATGATTGCTGCTAATACAATTGTTCCAGTAATCGGGGTTCCTGTACAAAGTAAGGCTCTCAATGGACTTGATTCATTATTAAGTATTGTACAAATGCCTTCTGGAGTGCCAGTCGCAACTGTTGCAATTGGGACATCCGGTGCTAAAAATGCTGGTTACTTGGCTGCACAAATTCTTGCAATGACTAATCCAGAAATTCGGAAGAATGTAATTAACTTTAGAAAAGAAGCTGCTCAAGGTGTGTTAGAAAGCGAGGCTCAATTAGATGAAGAATAATTTAATTGTTCCTCCAGCAACGATTGGGATTATCGGTGGGGGGCAGTTGGGCCGAATGATGGCAGAAGCAGCCAAACCAATGGGTTACAATGTCATTATTTTAGATCCGCAACCCAATTCTCCAGCTGGTCAAGTTTCCGATGATCAAATTATTGCCGAATATGATGACGTTATTGCTTTAACGAAGCTTGCTAAACGTTGTGATGTATTAACTTATGAATTTGAAAATGTTGACACAGATGCTTTAAAACAGGTTTCAGATTTAGTAAGCATCCCTCAAGGAACCAATCTCTTAAAAGTCACTTCTGATCGATTACTAGAAAAAGAATTTATTCAAAGGGCGGGTTTACCCGTCACTAACTTTGCTAACGTGTAATCAATTGATGACTTACCTGCTGCAGCTGCTAAAATCGGGTATCCTGCTATTTTAAAAACGCGGAGTGGTGGTTATGATGGTCACGGTCAGTGGAATATTGATAATGAAACTCAGATGCAAGCAGTTTTACATAGGTTAAATGGAAAAATTGATGTACCTCTAATTTTGGAAAAGAAATTAGCGTTTGATCAAGAAATTAGTATTATGGTAACGCGCGATGGTAATCAAGAAGTAAAAACCTGGCCAATTGCGCAAAATACTCATCAAGATCACATTTTAAAAACGACAGTTGTTAATGATGAATTATCACCAAAATTGGTTCAAGCAGCTCATGAATATGCCGGAAAAATTGCTCATGCTTTAGATTTAAGTGGAGTGTTAGGGATTGAAATGTTTGTGGTGGGTGATGAAGTTTATGTTAATGAATTAGCACCACGTCCACATAACTCTGGGCACTATTCCATTGAAGGTTGTAATGTTTCACAATTTGAAGGTCACATTCGTAGTATCACAGGCTTACCAATTGCACCAATCGAACAACTTGATGATTCAATTCGCATGATTAATTTATTAGGTGACCAAATTACACAAGCCCGAAATGACTTAGTTAGTCATCCAGAATGGCATTTTCACGATTATCAAAAAGATCAAATTAAACCCAAACGAAAAATGGGACATATCACCGTTTTAGGCGCCAAAAATAGTACTGACTTAGCAGAATGGGAGAATACACATCATGAAAACATTTAAAAAAGGCGAACAAATCACTGAAGGTAAGGCCAAGATTATGTATGCTACTGATGACCCAGAAGTTTTATGGGTGCACAGTAAAGACCAAGCAACTGCTTTAAACGGAAAAAAGAAAGTAGCCATTGCCAACAAAGGTTACTACACCAATCACATTAGTTCATTGTTATTTAATTATCTAAATGGTCAAGGGGTTCCAACTCATTTTATTAGCCTAGAAAGCGATACTGATGTCGTTGTAAAACGGTTAAAGATGATCCCCTTAGAAGTCGTAGTTAGAAACTTTGCTTCAGGTCATTTTGTCACTCGTTTTGCAGTTAAGAATATGATGAAATTAGATCCTCCCGTTCAAGAATTTTATTACAAATCAGACGAATTAGACGATCCCATGATTAACAATTCCCAAATTTTAGCGCTTAAGATTGTTGATGAAGATCAAATTAAATTCATTCAAGCACAAGCACTTAAAATTAACGAAGACTTAAAGGCTTTATTTAACCGAATTAAGATTGATTTAGTTGATATTAAATTTGAATTCGGAATCACTAGTGATGGTCAATTAATTCTAGGTGACGAACTTTCACCTGATAACATGCGTCTAGTTGACCAAGCAACTGGCAAGTCACTTGATAAAGATGTGTTTAGAAAAGAAACCGGTAATTTAATTGATGGATATGCCGTTGTCTTAAATCGTTTGAAACAAGAATTAGGAGAATAAATATGTATTTTGGTAGAGTTTACGTTTCATACAAAAAGTCAGTTTTAGATCCTCAAGGTGAAGTTATCAAGTCAGGTTTAACGCACATGGGTTTTGAAAAAATTGAATCTGTGAAGCAAGGAAAATATTTTGAAATTAAATTTGCTGCTACTGATATGGAAAATGCTAAACAAGAATTAGTAAAAATGATTGAAGCTCTTTTAATTAATGCCAATACCGAAACCTATCGTTATGATTTAAAAGAATTGGGGGATTAGCATGAAAGCTGCTGTAATTCAATTTCCTGGTTCAAATTGTGACATGGATATGATGCACGCTTTAAAAGATTTTAAGGTTGATGCAACGTTAGTTTCACATAATGAAACTGATTTAAGTGATTACGATGCTATCTTCTTACCGGGAGGATTTTCGTTTGGTGATTATCTCCGTTCCGGGGCCATTGCTCGTTTTTCTCCAATTATGGAAGCCGTTAAGCAGGCTGATGAAGCAGGTAAAAGGATTGTCGGGATCTGTAACGGATTTCAAATTTTAACCGAAGCTGGGTTATTGCCTGGTCAATTAATGCAAAACGAACATCCAGGCTTCATTTGTGATGAAGTTAAAATGGAAGTTACTAATCCTGACACCAAATTCAGTCGTGATTATCAAACAAGCGAAATCACTTTGCCAGTTGCACATGGTGAAGGTCGCTATTATGCTGATCAAGCTACAATCGACTCATTAGAAAAAAATCACCAAATTGTATTTAAATATCAAACCAACGTAAATGGCTCGACTGACGATATTGCTGGAATTACGAACCAAAAAGGGAATGTTTTAGGCATGATGCCTCATCCAGAACGTGCCATTGAAGCTATTTTAGGTAATACAGACGGTAGAAAATTATTTGAGAGTATTTTAGATAATTAGTTGATAGACAAGGAGTACGTTATGGTAAAAGTTCCGGAACCAATGAGAAATGAACCATCCCCAGAAGAAATTAAAAAAAATAAAGTTTATCTTGATTGGGCTTTAACCACAGAAGAATATGATTTAATTTGTGACCATTTACATCGCCTACCAAATTACACTGAAACTGGTTTATTTGCGGCCATGTGGTCAGAACACTGTTCTTACAAGAAATCAAAACCAGTTTTACGCAAATTCTGGTCACAAAATGAACGAGTTTTACAAGGACCCGGAGAAGGTGCTGGAGTTTTAGACATTGGTGATCAACAAGCCGTCGTCTTTAAAGCGGAATCCCATAACCATCCATCTGCAGTTGAACCTTATGAAGGAGCTGCTACTGGGGTTGGAGGCATCTTACGTGATATTTTTTCAATGGGTGCGCAACCAATTGCGGTGTTAGATAGTTTACGGTTTGGTGAGTTAAATAATAACGATACGAAACACTTAGTAAATGGAATTATTGCCGGAATTGCTGGTTATGGAAATGCGATTGGAATTCCAACGGTTGGTGGTGAAATTGGTTTTGACGCTACTTATCAAGGAAATCCTTTGGTAAACGTCATGGCAGTCGGATTGTTAAACCAAGCTGATATGCAAGTTGGGAAAGCCGAAGGAATTGGAAACCGGGTTTTATACGTTGGAGCTAAAACTGGTCGTGACGGAATTCACGGTGCCACTTTTGCCTCAAGTGATTTTGATAGCGGAGTCGAAAAAAATCGTTCTGCTGTCCAAGTTGGTGATCCATTTTTAGAAAAATTAGTGATGGATGCCACCATTAAAGCAATTCGCGAACACGGTGATGCAATTGTCGGAGTTCAAGATATGGGTGCAGCTGGATTAGTTTCTTCATCTGCTGAAATGGCTGATGAAGCAGGAACTGGAGTTTTACTTGATTTAGATAAAGTTCCCCAACGAGAAACTAACATGACTCCCTATGAATTGATGTTGTCAGAATCACAAGAACGGATGCTATTAGTTGTCAAAGCTAACCAAGTTGCTGAAGTTGCTAAAGTGTTTGAAGATGCTGGGTTATCAGCCGTTGACATTGGTGAAGTAACTGATAATGGTAAATATGTGCTTTCTTTTGAAGGACAAACGGTGGCTGATGTGGACGTTAACTATTTAACTAATCCACCTAAGCAAGTGATGCAAGAAACTGCACCAAAACGTCTCACCCAGGATGCTACCCAACAATATCAACCAGAAATGACAAATGCTAGTCAAACTTTAACTGATTTATTAAAACAAAGTACCATTGCTTCTAAAGCCACTTTATTTAGACATTTTGATAGTATGGTGAGAACTAATACAGTTATCAAACCTGGTGGAGATGCCGCTTTAGTTCGAATCAAAGGAACGAGTAAGGCACTTGCCATGACGACTGATATTAGTGGTCGTTACACTTATCTCAATCCTAAAATTGGGGGAGCATTAGCTGTTGCTGAAGCCGCTCGAAACATCGTGGCAACAGGAGCAACTCCAATTGGAATTACCGATTGTTTGAACTTTGGTGATCCTGATGATCCTGAAATTTATTACGAACTAGATAAGTCATGTGAAGGTATCAATGATATGGCCAAAGTTTTGAATACACCAATTATTTCTGGAAATGTTTCTTTATATAACGAAACTGATGGACAAGCCATTTATCCAACGCCGATGGTCGGAATGGTTGGACTTTTAGATGATGTAGAAAAAGCAACCACCATTAATTTTAAAAACGCAGATGATTTAATTTATTTAGTTGGAGAAGTTAGACCAGACTTTAACGGAACTGAATTGCAAAAAATGCAAACTGGTGAAATTAAGGGTAATTTAAATGATTTCGATAAAAATATTGAAAAACAACACCAACAATTAGTGCTCGCAGGAATCAAGCAACAATTAATTAATAGCGCTCATGATGTCGCTGAAGGTGGTTTGGGCGTTACGCTTGCCGAAATGACTTTCAACACTGATTTTGGGGCAAATGTGAAACAAGCTCATCCAGTTAGTTGGTATTTTGCAGAATCACCTTCACTATTTGTCGTAACCGTTAAACCAGAAAATCAAACCAAATTTGAAAAATTGGTAGGTGACCAAGCGCGCCTAATTGGTAAAGTAACTACCGACCCACAACTTAAGCTGGTAGCTCTTGATCAAGATATTAATGTTAATAAAAACGAAATTGAAAAGGGTTATCAGGAGGCAATCACATGGCAATTGAACCATTAAGATCCGCTAATTCATTAAATGAAGAATGTGGAATTTTTGGAGTATGGGGAGTGCCAAACGCTGCAGAATTAACTTTTTATGGGTTACATGCTTTACAACATCGTGGTCAAGAAGGAGCTGGGATTGTTTCGAATAATCACGGTCATTTATGGCAAGAACGGGGTTTAGGTTTACTCAGTTCCGTCTTTGCCGATCCCCAAAAATTAAAAAATTTAAAGGGTGATGCCGCTTTAGGACATGTTCGTTATGCAACGGCTGGATCTGGTGGTGTCGAAAATATTCAACCCTTTATGGTTAATTTTAGCGATATGCAAGTTGCTTTAGCTCATAACGGAAATATTACGAACGCTAAATCATTACGGAAAAAGTTAGAAGATCAAGGGGCAATTTTCCAATCATCTTCTGACACGGAAATTTTACTCCATTTAATTCGTCGTTCACATAAAACTACTTTTGTTGAACAATTAAAAGAAGCCTTAAATCAAATTCATGGTGGCTTTGCGGTTTTACTCATGACACCAGATGGCATTTATGCTGCTTTGGATCCTCATGGTTATCGTCCCTTTGTCATTGGTCAATTACCAAATGGAGCTTACGTGGCTACTAGTGAAACGGCTGCCTTAGGAGCAGTTGGAGCTAAATTCGTACGCGATGTGCAACCTGGCGAATTGATTACACTTAATGATGATGGAATGAAAATTGATCATTACACGACTGATATCACATTAAACATTGATTCGATGGAATATATTTATTTTGCCCGTCCTGATTCCGATATTTATGGCGTAAACGTGCATCAAGCCCGAAAACGGATGGGAAAACGGTTAGCCAAAGAAGCTCCAGCTGATGCAGATATTGTGGTGGCAGTGCCAAATTCTTCTCTTTCTGCCACCATGGGTTATGCTGAAGCATCCGGTCTTCCTAATGAAATGGGATTAATCAAGAACCAATACATCGCGAGAACTTTTATCGAACCAACTCAAGAACGACGAGAACGAGCAGTGCGAATGAAATTAAGTGCAATTCCTTCTGTTTTAAAAGGTAAACGAGTTGTCCTAGTTGATGATTCAATTGTTCGGGGGACAACTTCAAAGTACATTATTCATATGTTACGTGAAGCCGGGGCCAAAGAAGTGCACGTTCGAATTGCTTCACCAGCCTTTAAATATCCATCTTTTTACGGGATTGATATGCAAACCACGAAAGAATTAATGGCCGCTAACAACTCGGTTGAAGAAATGCGGAAAAAAATTGGGGCTGATTCGCTTGAATTCCTATCAACGCAGGGTTTGATTGATTCAATTGGCTTAGAACATGAAGGTCGTGGAACTGGATTAACCACCGCTTATTTTGATGGTCATTATCCTTCTCCAATTTATGACTATGCACCAGAATTGACTGAACAAGCCAAGACGGGAGAAGTTACTTTTGATACCGAAGTTGGGCAAAAATAGTTAAGGAGAATTAGAATGGGAAAAGATGCTTACGCTAAGGCTGGGGTTGACATTCACGCGGGTGATGAAGCAGTTCAAAAAATGAAGGCTGCCGTTGAGTCAACCTATACACCGCAAGTTTTATCTGGATTAGGTGGTTTTGGATCAGTTTTTGAAATACCAACTGGATATCAACATCCTGTCTTAGTTAGTGGAACCGATGGAGTCGGAACTAAGCTATTGTTAGCGATTGGTGCAGATCGGCACGATACGATTGGCCAAGATTTAGTTGCGATGGTTATGAACGATATTATCGCTGAAGGGGCTAAACCACTCTTTTTACAAGACTATTTAGCCGTTGATAAAATGCGGCCTGAAATAGTAGCTGAAACAATTGGTGGAATTGCGAAAGCCACTAAAGCAGTGGGAGCCTCTCTAATTGGTGGTGAGTCTGCTGAACTTCCAGGTCTTTACGCTGAAAAACACTATGATTTAGCTGCTTTTGGGGTTGGAATTGCGGAAAAAGATGAAATTCTGGATTCAGAAAAAAATGCAGAAGCAGGCGACATTTTATTAGGCTTACCATCTTCTGGAGTTCATTCCAATGGTTATTCACTAGTCCGTTCTGTTTTTGGAATTAAAGAGCCTGCCGATTTTAATAAGTTACCCAAAACTGTCCAAGAACAATTATTGACCCCTACAACCCTATACTATCCAATCATTAGTAAATTATTGGATGAACACCGGATTACCGGGATGAGTAATATTACTGGTGGGGGAATTGTTGGTAATTTACCTCGGGCCTTTAGCAAAGATTTACAAGCTAAAATCACGTGGGGCAGTTTGCCAATTTTAGAGATTTTCAATACATTACAACAAAAGGGTCAATTGAGTACGGATGACATGTTGAACACCTTTAACAACGGGTTAGGAATGATTTTAATTATCAAACCAGATCAGCTAAAGGATGTTATGAATTACTTTAGAGAGACTAACCAACCAGTTTATGAAATTGGTAAGTTACAATCAAAAGCAAACGAAAAAGATGCTGGAGTTATTTTTGAAGGAGTTGCTCCATGGAAAAAATAACACGCTTAGCCGTCATGGCTTCGGGAAACGGAACTAATTTTGCGGCTTTATTAGCTTATATTAAACAAGCCAAGTTACCGGTCGAAATTGTTCGTTTGGTAGTTGATCATGACGATGTCAAGGTCATTGACCTTGCTAAAGAAGCCCAGGTTCCTGTTTTTACTATTATCTACAAGGATTATCCCAATCGAGAAACAGCAGAAAAGCAAATTTTACAACAATTGGCTGATGATGAAATTGATGGAATTTTATTAGCAGGGTATATGCGAATTTTAACTCCTCAATTTGTTAAAGCTTATCCGCAAAAAATCATTAATATTCATCCGGCTTTATTACCCAGTTTTCCTGGACGCCACGGAATTGATGACGCTTATAATTACGGTGTTAAAGTAACTGGAGTCACGATTCACTTTGTTAATGATGGAGTGGATAGTGGCAAGATAATTGCACAAGAACCAGTTCGAATTAAAGATGATGATTCATTGGATTCTTTAGAAGCAAAGATTCATACAGTTGAACACAAGTTGTATCCAAAAACATTGCAGAAGTTGATTAAAGAGGGAGTATTTAAATCATGAGAAGAGCATTAATTAGTGTTTCTGATAAAAACGGCGTGGTTAAATTTGCCAAGGGACTACAAAAATTAGATTTTGAAATTGTTTCAACTGGTGGAACTTTTAAAGCATTGCATGATGCCGGAGTTGATGTGATTCCCATTGAAAATGTGACTAATTTCCCTGAAATGTTAGATGGTCGGGTTAAAACCCTTCATCCTAACGTTCATGGTGGTTTATTAGCTCGCCGCGATGTTCCTGAACATATGCAACAATTAAAAGAACAAAACATTACCCCAATTGATTTAGTAGCCGTTAACCTTTATCCATTTAAAGAAACGATTGAAAAACCCGACACTACCGAAGCGGACGCCATTGAACAAATTGATATTGGTGGTCCTTCAATGCTTCGCTCAGCCGCTAAAAACTATCATGATGTTCTAGCAGTGGTTGATCCTGCTGATTATGAAAAAGTATTAGATGTCCTTGCAAATCAAACTGATACTCCCGCATTTCGGAAAGGTTTAGCTGCTAAAGTATTCAGACATACAGCTGCTTACGATGCCTTAATTTCTCAATATTTAACTGGTCCTGAATTTACGCAAAAAGTTACCAATACTTACGATTTATTTGAACCACTTCGTTATGGTGAAAATTCACAACAAAAAGCAGCTGCTTACCGCGATGCCATCCCAGAACCATACTCTGTTTTAAACGCTAACATCTTGCATGGAAAACAACTTTCTTATAACAACATTCGTGATGCTGATGCAGCCTTAAGAATCATTGCTGAATTTTCAGATCCAGCCGTTGTTACAGTTAAGCACATGAATCCAGCCGGAATTGGAATTGGTGAAAACATTGAAGCAGCTTGGGATAAAGCTTACGAAGGTGATGACATTTCCATCTTTGGTGGAATTGTGGCTTTAAACCGTCCAGTTGATTTAGCTACTGCTAAAAAGTTACACAGTATTTTCCTTGAAATTATCATTGCACCTGGTTTTGATGATGATGCTTATGCAGAATTAGCTCGTAAAAAGAACCTTCGTCTCTTGACCCTTCCATTCACAAACAAAATTCCTCAAAGAATTGAAACTACTTCCGTGTTAGGTGGAGCAGTTATGCAAGACCGCGACTTAGAAAGTGAATCAATCGATGATTTAAAAGTCGTTTCTAAAAAACGACCAACTGAAGCACAAATGAAAGCCATGATTTTTGCTCAAACGGCTGTTAAATACGTTAAATCAAACGCCATCGTGGTTGCTAGTGAAGGTCAAACCCTTGGAATTGGTGCAGGTCAACCTAACCGAATCGATTCAGTTAAAATTGCAATTGATCATGCTGAATCTAAACCTAGTTTTAAAGACGCAGTCTTAGCATCTGATGCCTTCTTCCCAATGGATGATTCAGTTGAATACGCTGCTAAGCATGGTATTGATGCAATTATTGAACCAGGTGGATCAATTAGAGACCAAGACTCAATTGATAAAGCAAATGAATTAGGAGTTGCCTTAGTATTTTCAGGTAATCGTCACTTTAAGCATTAAGGAGTTTTCGATGGTAAAAGTATTAATTATTGGATCTGGAGCTCGTGAACATACGATTGCCCAGACCTTTCAACGTAGTCCTCAAGTTGATGAAGTATTTGTGGCACCAGGAAATTACGGAATGAAAACTGATGGAATCTCACCAGTTGCCATTGAGACCAATGATTTTCCTGCTTTGATTAAGTTTGCAAAAGACCAACAAATTGATTTAACGTTCGTGGGAAATGAAGCACCTTTAGTAGCAGGAGTAGTCGACGCATTTGAAGCAGCTGGATTAGCTATCTTTGGGCCAAACCAACAAGCTGCTAAATTAGAAGGATCAAAAGCTTTCATGAAAAAATTATTAGCAGATGCTAATATTCCAACTGCAAAAGCGAAAACGGTAACTTCTTTAACTGATGCGAAAGTGGTTGCTGATGAATTTGGTTACCCCGTAGTAGTGAAAACAGATGCTTTAGCTGCTGGTAAAGGCGTTTCAATTCATCAAACTAAAGTAGCTGCCGATGAATTTCTCACTAATTTATATCAAAAAGAACCGCATGCTAAGTTGGTAATTGAAGAGTACTTAGAAGGTTTTGAATTTTCAATTTTCTCTTTAGTGGGTAAAGACCAAGTTGTGCATACGCCAATTGCCCATGACTATAAACGTCGATTTGAAGCTGACAAAGGGCCTAATACTGGTGGAATGGGTTCTTATAGTCCAGTTGTCCAGGTATCTAAACAAAATTTTGAATTAGCACTTAATCAATTAGTAATGCCAACTTTAGATGCGATGAAAAAACAGGGAACCCCGTTTTATGGAGTTCTTTATACTGGAGTAATGCTCACGAAGTCTGGTCCCAAAGTAATTGAATTTAATGTGCGGTTTGGTGATCCCGAAACCCAAGTGGTTTTACCACAATTACAAAGTGATTTTTACACTTTAATTCAAAGATTATTAAACGGAAAACTAGTCCAACCAGTATGGCAAAATACGGATACTTACTTAGGCGTTGTCTTGGTAAATCCTAATTATCCAGCTCCAAATCATCAATTATATCCAGTACCAAGTTTCTCAGATAATTTGGTAGTGAATTATGCTAGTATTAAATCAGAAGCAAATCAGATGATGAGTGATGGTGGCCGAGTTTTAACTACGGTCGTTCATGCACCTACTTTAGATTTAGCTCGGCAAAAAATTTATTCTATTTTAGATCAAACCAAGATGGGTTTGGCTTATCGTAACGATATTGGTAAATTAAATTAATTAAAAAGTAATTTTGGGGTGGAAAAATGAAAAGTGATATTGAAATCGCACAAGCAGCAACAATTTGGCCAATTGAAAAAGTCGCTAAAGCAGCTGGTTTTACTAGTGATGAAGTGATTCCTTATGGGAAAAATACCGCTAAAATTGTTTTAGATGAAAAATTACATGATCAAGAAAACGGTAAATTGGTATTGGTAACTTCCATTAATCCAACTCCAGCTGGAGAAGGTAAATCAACCGTTGCCGTTGGTTTAGCGGATGCTTTGAATTTAGCCAATCATAAAACGGTTTTAGCTTTACGGGAACCTTCCCTTGGACCTGTCATGGGAATGAAAGGTGGAGCTACTGGTGGAGGAATGTCACAAGTTTTACCAATGGATGACATTAACTTACATTTTACTGGTGATTTTCATGCCTTAACGGTTGCTCAAAACACCTTAATGGCTTTGGTTGATAACAGTATTTATCAAGGAAATAAATTAAACTTAGATCCACGACAAGTTTTATTAAAACGTGTATTAGACGTTAATGATCGTGAGTTACGGCATATCGTAGTTGGTTTAGGTGGGAGAACTAGCGGAGTTCCCCGCGAAAGTGGTTTTGATATTACGGCTGCTTCCGAATTAATGGCTATCTTAACCTTATCAACTGATTTAGATGATATGCAACGCCGAATTAATCGAATTGTCGTAGGTTATACATACGATAAAAAGCCAGTTACAGTAGCTGACTTAGGGGTTGCGGGCGCCATTACAACCTTATTAAAAGATGCCATTAAACCAAACTTGGTACAAACCATGGGACACACGCCAACTTTGATTCACGGTGGTCCATTTGCCAACATTGCACAAGGAACTAATTCAGTGCAAGCAACCAAATTAGCTATGAAAATGGGTGATTATGCAGTTACTGAAGCAGGATTCGGTGCTGACTTAGGGGGAGAGAAGTTCTTAGATGTTAAAACTCCACTTTTACCAAAACATCCAGATGCAATTGTAATTGTCGCTACCGTTCGAGCATTAAAGATGCACGGTGGCATGGACAAAAAAGACCTTAATCATGAAAATTTAGTTGCCTTACAAAATGGACTCGCCAACTTAGGTCAACATATTAGCAGTATGAAACGTTACGGTGTTCCAGTGGTCGTTGCGATTAATAAATTTACCAGTGATACTGATGCTGAAATGAAAATGATTGAAGACTATTCCAGTGAACAGGGTGTTAAAGCTTATGCTGCTGATGTTTGGGGCCAAGGTGGTCAAGGTGCGACTGATTTAGCAGCTGGAGTTGTGGAAGCAACTGAACAACCTGCTGATTTCAAACCTTTATATCAACCTGATGACAGCATTATGACGAAATTAAACCAAATTGTTAAAGTGATTTATGGTGGTAAAGAAGTTGAATTATCACCTAAAGCACAAAAACAAATTGCTGGTTTTGAAAAATTAGGTTGGGATAAGTTACCAGTGATTGTTGCTAAAACGCAATACTCTCTAACCGATGATGCTAAAAAAATTGGTAAACCAGAAGACTTTGTCATTCATATTCGTGAATTTGTGCCTAAATTAGGGGCCGGCTTCTTAGTAGCCATGGCAGGAAATATTTTAACGATGCCTGGATTACCTAAGGATCCCGCTGCTAATCACATTAAAATTGATAGTGATGAAAAAATTACTGGCTTGTTCTAAAGTGTTATTCTAATTAAGGAACTAATTACAAAATTACATTTTGAAATAAAAGGGGAACTTGTAAATGATTGATAGATATTCACGCGAACCAATGAGAAAAATTTGGAGTATGCAAAACCAATACCAAACCTGGTTAGATGTTGAAATTGCAATTGACGAAGCTTGGAATAAACAAGGGATGATCACTGACGAGGAAATTAAAAAAATTCAAGATCACGCAACTTTTGATGCTGATAAAATTGCCGAAATTGAAAAAGAAACTCATCATGATATTGTGGCCTTTACCCGCAACGTTTCAGAATCATTAGGACCAGAAAAACGTTGGATTCATTACGGAATTACCAGTACAGATGTGGTTGATACAGCGCAAGCACTTCGTTTAAAACAAGCCAATCAAATTTTACGTAGTGACATTGAAACTTTGATGGAAACCATTAAACAAATGGCTTTGAAATACAAAGACACTGTTCAAATCGGTCGGACTCATGGGGTTCAAGCTGAACCAACTACCTTTGGTTTGAAGTTAGCTCGTTGGTACTCAGAAATGAAACGTGATTTAAAACGTTTCAACGAGGCTGCTGAAGGCGTTGAAGCTGGTAATATTTCTGGTGCCGTTGGAACTTATGCCTACATGCCGCTTGAAATTGAACAATATGTATGTAAGAAGTTTGGTATTCGTCCCCAAGAAATCACTAGTCAAGTTTTACCTCGTGATTTACATGCCGAATACATTGCTACAATTGCTTTGATTGGAACTAGTTTAGAAAACTTTGCAACTGAAGTTCGAGGATTACAACGTTCTGAAATTCATGAAGTTGAAGAATTATTTAACAAAGGGCAAAAAGGTTCTTCAGCAATGCCTCATAAACGGAATCCAATTGGTTCAGAAAACATTACTGGATTAGCTCGGACTTTAAGAGGTTTGATTACGACAGCTTACGAAAACGTTTCTTTATGGCACGAACGTGATATCTCACATTCTTCTGCTGAACGAATTATTTTGCCTGAAGCAACTACTTTATTAGATTATATGTTGCACCGTTTCAATGGAATTTTAAGTAATTTAGTGGTTTTCCCTGATCGAATGAAGGAAAACATGAAAATTACTTACGGTTTAATCTTTAGTCAACGAGTAATGTTGGAATTGATTGAAAAAGGGATGAGTCGTGAAGAAGCTTATGATTTAGTTCAACCCTTGACTGCAAAAGCTTGGGATGAAAAACAACAATTCAAACCATTAGTTGAAAATAACAAAGAAATTACAAGTAAACTTTCACAAGCAGAAATTGATGAAATTTTTGATTACCATTATCAAATTCGCCATGTCGACGAAATCTTTAAACGAGTTGGTTTGGAATAATTAAATAAGTCTAAAAGAAAACGATTGAATCCATTGGGAATTCAATCGTTTTTTAGGTTATAAGGGAAAAATTTATTTAGCAAAACAATTATTTTCGTGGTCATTAACCATTCCGCAGGATTGCATAAATGAGTAAACGACAACAGGGCCAGTAAAGCTAAATCCAATTGACTTTAATTTTTTACTAATCGTAGTGGCTAATGGAGTGGTACTAGGAATATCGTTATGATTATTAATTGAGTTAATAATTGGCTTATGAGCGACAAAGTTCCACATCAATTCAGAAAAGCTAGAGCCTTGTTCGTGAAATTTTTCAATTACTTTAGCATTCGTAATAATTGCATTGATTTTGCGCTTGTTACGGATGATTCCAGCACTGGGCAGATAATAAGAGTACCGCTCGTGTTCATAATACTAATAAATTAATTAATCATGATTTGAATAATATCGATGCAATGACAGAAACACAAAAGCTATTTTGTGTTTATTACATCCAATCATATAACGCTACGCAGTCATACCTTAGGGCTTATCACTGCAAGCGGTCGACTGCTAACGTTGAGGGGTCAAGATTACTTAAATTAGATAAGATTAATAAATTCATTAGTAAATGGCAGATTGTAAAATTTAAGTTGAACATTTAAGTGGACAGAGAAAAACATCAAGGTCTTTAATGGCGTTACCACACAATCC
This sequence comes from Fructilactobacillus sanfranciscensis DSM 20451, assembly GCF_001436035.1. GTDB lineage: Bacteria > Bacillota > Bacilli > Lactobacillales > Lactobacillaceae > Fructilactobacillus > Fructilactobacillus sanfranciscensis. Next base: position 132,637 of record NZ_AYYM01000002.1, on the reverse strand, counting down.
ATTAGAAAGAAGGACCTTGATGAGCACCACTATTTTATCATTCCAGAACCGTGTTGTCATTGAAACGCTTTATAATGAAGGACGTTCCTTGCGATACATCGCTAACTACTTAGACTTTAGTAAGACCACCATCTTTAACGAACTTCACCGACTAAATGGTGAGTACCAGGCTGAGCTAGCGCAAACTTACTTTGAACGAAAGGTTAGTCAACGGGGGCGAAAGTCTTCGCTTACTAAAAACCTTAAACACTTGATCGAGGAAAAGATTCAAGTCCAGAAGTGGTCCCCTGAACAAGTTGCCCATGTGGTGGGGATTGCCTACAAGACGGTCTATAACTGGATTGATCAAGGATGGCTTGATGTACAGCTACCCGATTTGCCTGATCATGGAATTCGTCGTCATCGTGCTAAAGAAAAGCGTGGTACGTTCAGTCACGGCCGCTCAATTGAGAAGCGTCCTCATAAAGTCGAAACTCGCCAGGAATTCGGTCACTTTGAAGCTGATACCGTACTTTCTGGTAAACGTAAAGGTCAAGCTGTGGCTACTTTTGTGGAGCGTAAAAGTAGCCTGACAATTGTTAAACGGCTCCATGGTTGCGACAGTCAGTCCATGACTCAAGCCGTACTTGAACTAGCTAGTCAACTTCAAAACAAGCTCAAGACGCTTACTGTGGATCATGGTAAAGAGTTCGCTAACTACCAGACAATTGAACAGCTAACAGGTACTCAGGTTTATTTTGCCCATGCTTATTCACCACATGAACGCGGTAGTAATGAGAACCGTAACCGAGTTTTGCGACGGTTTATTCCCAAGGGACAAGCCATTGAAGAACTAAGTGATTACCAACTGGTTCAAATCAATTGGTATCTGAATTCACGGCCACTTAAATGTCTTAATTGGCATACACCAATCGAGATCTTCTTGCTTAATCTACATCACTAAATTCGTTCAAGTTATTTCTTGCAATCTGCCAAATACAAAACCCGCCAAGAGAATGACTTAATTTTAAATTTAATAGATCTAGTAAAAGATGATGCAAAGATTGCTTTTGCTAACATTGGCGATGTTGTTAATTGGAAGAGCTACGATGTGCCGTTATTAGATGAATTTGGTAAGCCTAGACTAGATAAAAATGGTAATCAGATAATCTCACACGAAACCAACGTATATTTAAAATCGTCGGATGAAGTAGACCCAAGCGTAATTGATAAAGTTACAAGCGGTAATGGAATAACTACCGTTAAGCTAAAAGACAGTGACAAAGCTAAAGAACGTTTATACAAGTATTTTAATAATTCAGATGATGAGAATAACAATATTTCAGCAGTAGAAAAGTTGCTATCTGCAATAACGCAAGGAGTAAGGAACGACAACCAAGATAGATAATTATATTTGGTATAATTAAAATAATAAAAGCTAGAATACATCTGTTTTTAGATCAGGTGTATTTTTGGTTTAGTTGTGTTGTTACATGCAACAATATTAAAAGCGTTGCAACGATGAAACAAAAGCAAAGAAATGCAATAGCTATTAATAAATTGCTGATTTAATCAGTTGAAACGTCAACCCTAGTTAATACCTACTAATTCAAGATTGTTTTTAATGCAATACTGCTAGGCTATCCAGATTTGGTTGATTTCTTTAAAGTTGATGTAATTTAGTTATGTAACTGGCATTTATACTATGATTGATTAAAAGCCTTTAAACGGCAGAATATGAGTAAATAATAGCATCCGTTAAATTCAAAGATTAATAGATTGGTGGTTTAGTATGTTTGATTTATTCGAAGAAATAGACGAAACAAAGACAAAAAAGAATGTACGGCGTTACCTTAGATATAACTTGCAAAGATTAATGGATATCTGCGGTATATCAGCAAGCCAATTACAATCGCCAATCATAACAGACATGCCCACAAGTAAGCCTAATGGCAACCGTAACGAAGACGCTGCGTAAGATTTTAAATAATAAGGCGGCCGGTTCGTTAGAATTTTATTTTTTTGTGCTTTGTTTGACATATACTTTTAGACTTCTCCTTTCCCGTAAACGTTGATTTAACGGCATTTTTATTTTTGACCCCCCCTATAAAAAAATTTCAATTTTCTTGCTTTTAAGAAAATCAGACTGTGTGCGTGCTCCCCTTGGTTGAAAAAGAGGGCGGGGGTATTTTTATTTAAATTGCTATATCAATCATAAATCAAACGTAAAAACCATTGATATAACAGTGATTGGGAAATAATCAAACAAATATCAAACATAAACAACTTGCTATGATGCGAGCTAAAGGAATGAACAAAACGGACACCCCTAAGGCTTCCAACATACATAATTGTTTTAAGCAGCTTAACTAGTCAAAAACTTACATAAAAACGCCTAATACAGACAAAATAAGTCAAAAAAACGGTTTAAGTGTGGAAAAACCAACATTAAACATGGTGTCAACCATTTCAGAGATAACTCAATAACCTATCAAGACTTAACATATTAAGGAACTAGCAGAACACGACACCAAGGGAAGCAATCTGACGTGTAGCATCCGTTTATGTTGATTGCTATGATCTATGGCAAGTGTTCCATTTAATTAATCAGTGAGTACATCCGCGATTGTCTTAAAAGCCAACGTATAGAAAATGTAGAGCAAGAATGCCGTTATATTGACTATCTGGGCTAATCTGATTAAAGAATGTAGAGCAAACTAATTAGATTGGTGTATTTACATTGTCATTTGAAACGATCGCGGATGATATAATAAAAAGAACACCACTACATTAATAGTGATGTTCAAAACGCCAACCCAAAAGGTCATATTAAATTATTTTTTAAATTATGTTAAGCAGTTCAGTATATTCCGAATTGCTTTTTTTATTTGTAAAAGTGAATGCTATTTCATGGCATTTAATAACCTTATATGAGTATCAAGGAAAATAAAAAGCCTATTATATCAACGTTTCAAGCGTCAATAATAATAGGCAAGATGTTAAAAATGGAGTCGGCGGGATTTGAACCCGCGTCCGAGTATGTCGCCACCTGAACGTCTACACTCATAGACTAATCATTTAAGTTTCACTAATCATGACGCCATTAATCAAGGCTAATATGAAAAGCTAATCTGGTTAATCTCTTCTTCATACTTCAGATGGGAGTATAAAAGCGTAAGTCCATTTAATTTAGGACCCAAATCTAATCCATGGACAAGATTAGTTGGATCTACGTCGACTACTTATTAGGCAGCTAAGGCGTAAGAATTGTTATTATTTTTTGCAGTTATAATTAAACTGGACGATTTAACGCATCGCAGTACGAAGTGCAGTTCAGGCACGAACCATACCCGTCGAATCCATAACGACCCCGATAGATATGAACTAAATTATAACATATCTATCATTTAAATTAAATTGAAATGCTTTAATCCTTTGACAATTCCATGATTAGTATTATCAGTTGTCACAAATTCAGCATGTTCTTTGACATTATCTAAACCATTGCCCATTACAATTGGATGATCGACATAGTCCAACATCGGAATATCATTATTTCCGTCACCAAAAGCATAAGTAGGAATTCCTTTTAAATTAGCTTTTTCAATTAAAGTTTTAATTCCAGTTGCTTTAGAAGCATTATGGTCCACAATATCAATGCTGAAAGGTGAGTTACGGAAAAAGGTTAAACGATCTCCAAACTTACTTATGTATACATCATCTAAATCTTTGTTAGTTACAAACATCATATCAATTGGGCGATCATGCCAATAGTCTCTTTTGACCAGTTTAGGAACAGGAGCATGAACTCGAGCACAAGCGTCCAATAAAAGGTGATCATGAGCAGAAGATCCTTTTCCATTTTGATCAAGCATCGTAACCGAATTACCGTGTTGATTAGCAAATTCTATCAATTCATCAATTGTTTGTGGATTAATTACACGATGAAAAAGTTCGTGGTTTTCAAACATTCCATAATCACCATTTGAGGCAACCACGGTATTAATTTTTGTTTTGGCCAGTGTATCTGGAATTTCGTATAATGTTCTCCCAGTTGCAATCACTGGTAAGCCACCATTTGCTCTGATTTCATCCATGGCATTGGCCACTTCATCATTAACTTTTGAATTAGCATCGAATAAAGTAGAATCCAAATCAAAAAATACTAAATATTTATACATTTAAAAATTCCTCGTTTCAATTTTTAAAATAATTATATCATTAGAGCAGACTTCCTACTATTTCTACTCATTTCCAGTTACAATAGAAGTAACAGTTTTTTTAGAAAAAGGAGAAATTATGCGAGAAATAGAAATTACCGGATCAGCTGCTAGTAAATTTGAAGGTGGCTATCCACAAATTAGTTTAAAAGATTTAGTTAATGAAGACGATTTTACCAATAATGGTGAATTTGTGGCCTTGATGAAAGGTGGACACTTTGTTGCCAGTGCCTATTTAGCTAAAGAAGGAAATGGAATTGGTTGGATTTTGAGTCGTAAAGAAAATCAAACTATCAACGATAACTTTTTCAGTCATTTGTTTAGTGCAGCTTTCAATAAGCGAAAGGCATTACAAGGATTAAGTAGTTCTACATATCGATTGTTTAACGGACAAGGCGATGGTCTTGGCGGAATTACAGTTGATAATTATGATGGTGAAATTGTAATTAGCTGGGAAAATGAAGGAACTTATAACCATCGTCGGATGTTAGTCCCAGCGATTGTTGATAATTTGGACAGTTACAACAACGTTTATGACGTTAAGCACTTTGAAAATGGTAGTACCATTCGTCCCATTAATGGAATTGCACCAAATCCGCAAGAATTTAAAACCATTGTTGAAGATGGAACTGTTTATCCAATTCACCTTGATGGAGCAACCAAAACTGGACTTGACTTAATTTATCGTGATGTACGTAAACAAGTTAAGAAGAATGCTCAATACAAATTAGTTTTGAACTTACTTTTTGATCAAACCGGATTTGTTTCAGCTGCAATCACTGGTGGAAGTACTGAAACGGAAGATGTTGACCAAAGTAAACGGGCTAAATCAGATTTAGTTGGAGAATTTGTAGCTAACAACATTGCAACTGATTCACAAACGGTTCGTAGCATGGATTTACGTGGTTTTTTAGACTATGCTAACAAACACAATCTTCGCTTTGATTTAATTACCATTAATCTTCCCGCCTTTATGAGAAGTAAAAAAGGTAACTTTAACATTCGCAAAGATTTAACTAGTTTACTTACCCAAGTCTTTACTTTAGCTAATAAAGAAGCTGATGTTTTCGTAGCTACTCAATCTAACAGTATTAATTTACGTGATTTCCGTAGCGGGGTACAAAAAGCTTTGATGAATTCTAAACACAAATACAGTGAAAAAGAAGGTTTTAAAGCACCAGCTGACTTCCCATTTGATCGTGAATACACCAAACAATCACCATTCAAAGCACTTTGGCTTAAATTACAAAAATAATGGTGTGCTTTGTGAAATAAAGTACTTTTTAAAATGATTATAAAATCGTTGAAAACGGTTTCAGTAAGAATTATAATATAGTCACTTAATAAGTAATTATTCCGAGGAGGACGATAGTATGTTATATGGAAGCAGGTGGAACTAAGTTTGTTTGTGCAGTTGGTGACGAAAACTTTAACGTGATTGACCAAACTCAATTTCCAACTACAACTCCAGATGAAACTTTAGCAAAAGTAATTAGATATTTTAAGAAATTTGATATCGATGCTTTTGGGATTGCTTCTTTTGGACCAATTGATGTTGATAAAAATTCTGAAACCTACGGATGGATTATTAAAACACCTAAAAAGGGTTGGAGTAACATTGATTTCTTAGGTGTAATGGGTACACCAGAATTTGGTCATATCAAAGTAAAACGTCATCGTGATGATTTAGATTTTAAGGGTATTTGTCCTTGGCATGGTGACTGTTTAGAAGGAGTTGCTTCAGGTCCTACTTTCGAAGCACGTGATGGTATTGAAGGTCGTCAAACTCCTATTAATGATCCTAAATGGAACATTATTGCTTACTACGTAGCACAAGCTGTTGTAGATTTAACAGTTACATTTAGACCAAACAAAGTTGTTTTAGGTGGTGGAGTATGTACCCCAGAATTCATTGCTAAGGTAAGAGCACAATTTACGCTATTGTTTAACAATTACCTCAGTGTTGGTTCACTTGAAAAATACATTACTGCTCCAGAAATTGCTCATAACGGTTCAGCTACTTTTGGGGACTTTGTCCTTGCTAAGAAAGCTCTTGACGAAAAAGATAATATTTAATTTATTTTAGGAGAATGATAGATAATGGCTTATATTAAATTTGATGATTCAAAAGTAAGCAAATTTGTTCACGAAAACGAAGTTCCAGAAATGCAAGCAATGGTAAATGCTGCAAACACAGAATTACGTGAAGGTACTGGTGCAGGAGCAGATTTTCGTGATTGGTTACATTTACCAAATGATTATAATAAAGAAGAATTTGCTCGAATCAAAGCAGCTGCTAAAAAAATCCAAAATGATTCTGAAGTATTAGTTGTGATTGGAATTGGTGGATCATATCTTGGAGCTAAATCAGCAATTGACTTTTTACAAGGTGATTTTTACAATGCTAAATCTAAAGCAGAACGTAAAGGTGGCGTTCAAGTTGTCTTTGCGGGTAACTCCTTAAGTGCATCTTACTTGCACGAACTTGAAGGTTTTATCGGTGATAAAGATTTTTCAGTTAATATTATTTCAAAATCAGGTACGACAACTGAACCTTCGATTGCTTTTAGAATTTTCAAAGAAAAATTAATCAGTAAATATGGTAAAGAAGAAGCAGATAAAAGAATTTATGCAACTACTGATGCAAAGTGTGGTGCTTTACGAACTGAAGTAGAAGCAGAAGGTTATGAATCATTTGTTATTCCTGATGGAGTTGGTGGACGTTTCTCTGTTTTAACTCCAGTTGGATTACTTCCAATTGCAGCAACTGGTGCTGATATTGATCAATTAATGAAGGGTGCCGATGATGCATCTAAAGATTACGTTGATACAGATTTAACTAAAAATGATGCTTATCGTTATGCTGCAATTCGTAACATTTTATATCGTAAAGGATATGTTACTGAATTATGTGAAAACTACGAACCAAATCTTCGGATGTTTTCTGAATGGTGGAAGCAATTAATGGGTGAATCAGAAGGTAAAGACCAAAAAGGTATTTACCCATCTTCAGCTAACTTTACAACTGATTTACATTCATTAGGTCAATACATTCAAGAAGGATTACGTAATCTCTTTGAAACAGTGATTAAGGTTAAACAACCACCTTACAACGTTGAAATTCCTATGGATAAAGAAAATCTTGATGGTTTGAATTACCTTAAAGGTCAATCAATGAATGAAGTTAACGATAAAGCTTATGAAGGAGTTGTGTTAGCTCATAACGATGGTGGAGTTCCGGTTATGACTGTTGAAGTTCCTGATGAATCTGAATACAGTTTAGGCTACTTGATCTACTTCTTTGAAGTGGCAGTTGGAATTTCTGGCTACTTAAATGGAATTAACCCATTTAACCAACCAGGTGTAGAAGCTTACAAGAAAAATATGTTTGCTTTACTTGGTAAACCAGGCTTTGAAGAATTAGCTGAAAAGTTAAATAAAGAATTAAAAAAATAAGTTGTAATAAAAAGAGTCTTTCTAGTATTGCTAGAAAGGCTCTTTTGTGTTTGAATAGGATAAAATGAATTTTGGGGTATTATAATGAAAACTAAAAAAATAAAATGGTGGAAAGATGAGATCTTTTACCAAATTTATCCACGTTCTTTTCAAGATAGTAATGGTGATGGAGTAGGCGATCTTCAAGGGATTATCTGCAAGATTTAGGCATTACTACGATTTGGCTTTCTCCAATTTACAAATCGCCCGCCAATGTATGATATGGGTTATGATGTAGCTGATTACGAAGCAATTGACCCCATCTTTGGTACGATGGCTGATTTTGATGAGTTACTAACAGCAGCTAAACAGCGTCATATTAAAATCATTATGGACTTAGTTGTAAATCATACGTCTAATCCAACATGAATGGTTCAAGGAAGTTCTTAGAGATCCTGAGAGTGAATATCGTGATTATTATATTTTTAAACATACGGAAGATGGACAGATGCCAAACAATTGGCGTTCAATTTTCGGTGGATCAACTTGGGAACCAGTTCCAAATGAACCAGGGACTTATTATTTTAATAGTTTCTCATCTCAACAACCTGATTTGAATTGGAAAAATCCTAAGCTCCGCCAAGTAATTTATAAAATGATTAATTGGTGGTTAGAAAAAGGGGGGTTGCTAGCTTTCGGATTGATGCAATTAATTTTTTGAAAAAAGATCAAGATTGGTCATCATTACCAGCTGATGCTAAGGATGGTTTGGTTTCTGTAATTCATAAGGGACAAAATCGTCCTGGATTAGAAAACTTTTTAGCAGAATTAAAAAAAGAAACCTTTTATAAGTATGATGCAGTAACAATTGGAGAGGCATATGGACTGAAACCTTCCGAGTTGAAAAGACTAGTAGGGAAACATGGATACTTTTCAATGATTTTCGATTTTAGCTACATGAATATTGATATGAAAGACGGAGATGAATGGCTTAGAGGACAAAACGATTGGACCGTTTCTGAGTTACGTCAATTAATTTTTGATAGTCAAAAGGGCATTAAAAGCGCCGACGGTTGGTTTGCAAATGTTTTAGAAAATCATGACCAACCTCGGGTACTTTCAAAATTAATTAAAAAAGCAAAAAACCGGACACCGACTGCTGCTAAAGCACTAGCAATGATGTATTTCTTTCTTCCAGGAGATCCTTTTATTTATCAAGGTCAAGAAATTGGAATGAAAAATTTCAAACGCAATAATATTAATGAATTTAACAATATTAGTTCCTTGAATAATTATCAATTAGCTCTTGATGAGGGCTTTACTACTAAAGAAGCATTGAAATATGTAAATTTAAAATCACGGGATAATGCGCGAACCCCGATGCAATGGAATGATAGTGACAATGCTGGATTTACAACTGGAAAACCATGGTTACCTTTAGGTAATGATCGTAAAGAAATTAATGTCGCAGATGAATTGAAAGATCCTAATTCAGTGCTTAACTTTTATCAACAAATGATTAAGCTTCGTCAATCAAGTAAGTTCAAAGCACTCATGATTAATGGTGATTTAAACGAAATTACTGAAGAAAACAATCAAGTTATTGCTTATGAAATGATTTATGAAAATCATTGTATTACCGTATTAGTAAATCTAAGTGAGAATAAAGCACTACTTACTAAAACTTATAGTGGGATGCTTGCCTTAAGTAACAAAAATGATGTAGAATTAAATAAACAAACACGTGTTCGCAGTCTGAGTGCTTATCAAGCAGTTGTTTTATACAATTAAATTTAAAAGAGGCTGGAAAATCAATTTGGTTTCCAGCCTTATTTATATAGGAGGTGAAGATAATGGAACAAGAATCATTATTTAAAAATCAAGAAAATAATCAAGGAATACCATTAGCGAGCCGGGTTCGTCCTGTAAATTTAGATGAATTTATTGGGCAACAGCAAATTATTGGAAAAGGTACCATTTTAAGAAATCTAATTGAAAATGATCAAATTGCTTCTTTAATTTTGTGGGGACCACCTGGAACGGGGAAAACGACTTTAGCTCAAATTATTGCTCATGAAACGGATGCTAATTTTATTAGTGTTAGTGCAGTTGGAACAAGTATTACTAAAGTTCGTAAAATTATGCAAGAAGCAGCCGAAAATAAAAAAATGGGGTTAAAAACCATCGTTTTCGTAGATGAAATTCATCGTTTTAATAAAGCCCAACAAGATTCTTTTCTACCTTATGTTGAAAATGGAAGCATTATTTTAATTGGGGCAACCACTGAAAATCCGTCTTTTGAAATTAATTCAGCATTGTTGTCACGAAGTAAAGTCTTCGTTTTAAAAAGTTTAACGGCTACTGAGATTGTTCAATTATTAAAACAAGCAATTCATAGCCCAAGAGGATACGGCGACTTAGAAGTCAAAATTAGTGAAGATAATCTAATGGCAATTGCTGAGTTTGCAAATGGGGATGCTCGATCGGCTTTAAATACTTTAGAGATGGCCGTGGAAAATGGTAAGCAAGATGGTAAAAAAGTTGATATCACTCTTGAAGATTTACAACAGCTAATTACTCGTAAATCATTGCTATACGATAAAAAAGGTGAAGAACACTATAATATTATTTCGGCGGTGCATAAGTCTTTACGAAATAGTGACGTTGACTCTGCCGTTTATTGGGTAAGTCGGATGTTAGATGGCGGAGAAGATCCGATGTTTATCATGCGGAGATTGGTTCGATTTGCTAGTGAAGATGTTGGACTAGCTGACCCACAAGCTTTAAATGTCTGTATTAATGCAACTGAGGCCATAAAGTTAATTGGTATGCCAGATTGTGACGATGCCATTATTGAAGCCACTGTATATTTAGCTTTAGCACCGAAATCAAATGCAATTGACAAAGCAGTCCAGAAAGCAGCTGCTGACGTGAAAAAATATGGTAATTTACCTGTTCCTTTACAAATTAGAAATGCACCAACTAAGTTGATGAAAAATCTTAATTATGGAAAAGGATATAAAATGGCTCAACGGGAAAAAGATAAATTAACAGCAATGAAAACAAATCCGCCAGAAATTACGGGACACGAATATTACGAACCTTCAGAACAAGGAAAAGAAACCGTTTTTAAACAACGACTTAATTATTTAAAACAATGGCATCTGGAACACGATCCAAAATAAAAACAGTTAATCAATTTAATGATTAACTGTTTTTTGCTTTATTTGTTAGATTTATTTTTTTAATTACACGCAATGCTCGGCTTTTAGTCCGTTTGTTTGGACTTTTAAGCATGCGGTAGGCAGTTGCTAATGTCATTTCTTTCATAATAATATCCTCCATTGATTAAAGCTTACCAACTAGCTTTTTTCATACCAGGAATTTGTCCTTTATGGGCTAATTGGCGAAGACAAATACGGCAAAGATGAAATTTTTGATAGACAGCACGTGGACGACCACAACGTTCACAACGAGTGTAGTTTTGAACTGCAAATTTTGCTGGATGTTTACTTTTTTCAACTAGTGATTTTTTAGCCATGCGTTCCTCCTTTCTTAATAAAGTTCTCAATCCTATTCTATTGATATTGGTCAACAAAAGTCAAATGATTAGATTGGTGAAATTTCATTTAGATTACAAGCTTGTTAAGATTTAAAGTCTTGCTGAATTTAAGTAAATTTTGATGTTAAAATTTACGAGTTCAATGAATACAAAATTAAAAATGGAGGTAAAAATATGAATAAAGTACATTATAAAATGTTTAAAGCTGGGAAAAAATGGATGATTGCTGGAATAACTACAGTTGCAATTAGTACTGGGGCTTTCATGGTTAACTCAATTGATGCAAATGCAGATGTTGTTTCAAATGCATCAGCCTATATAGGAACTCCTTATCAATATGGAGGAAACAGTCGTAGCGGAATTGATTGTTCTGCACTAGTTCAAAATGCTTATGCTGCCGATGGAATTAATTTGCCAAGAACATCAGGTGAACAATATAGAGTTACTACTCAAGAATCAGCAGCGGATGCTCAATATGGAGATTTAGTTTTCTTTGGTAGTTATGGTTCTGATCACGTTGGTATTTATTCAGGCAATGGAAATATGATTAATGCAGAAACTGTTGATGGTGTAACATCACGTCGAATTTCAGTAATGGAAAATATTTTAGGAACTGCTTCATATAGACGAGTTAACGGTGCTACACAAGCTGCAGCAGAAGCCCAAGAAACTGCACAACCTGCAGCACCAGTTCAAAAAGAAACTGCACAACCTGCAGCACCAGTTCAAAAAGAAACTGCACAACCTGCAGCACCAGTTCAAAAAGAAACTGCACAGCCTGCAGCACCAGTTCAAAAAGAAACTGCACAGCCTGCAGCACCAGTTCAAAAAGAAACTGCACAGCCTGCAGCACCAGTTCAAAAAGAAACTGCACAGCCTGCAGCACCAGTTCAAAAAGAAACTGCACAGCCTGCAGCACCAGTTCAAAAAGAAACTGCACAGCCTGCAGCACCAGTTCAAAAAGAAACTGCACAGCCTGCAGCACCAGTTCAAAAAGAAACTGCACAGCCTGCAGCACCAGTTCAAAAAGAAACTGCACAGCCTGCAGCACCAGTTCAAAAAGAAACTGCACAGCCTGCAGCACCAGTTCAAAAAGAAACTGCACAACCTGCAGCACCAGTTCAAAAAGAAACTGCACAACCTGCAGATGTTAATAATAATCGAAATAACAACATTACTAGTGTTGAACCAGAAAAAACAGATGTGAAACCCGTTGATAATCAAGTTGTAAAAGTAGTTACTCCAACAAATCAAAAAGATACTTTACCAGCAACTGGAGAAACAAAAAATTCATTATTGACAGTTATCGGGTTAGGTTTGATTAGTTTTGTTACATTATTAGGATTTAAAATTCGTAAAAATAACTAAATATTTATACACAAAAAGACGAGTAATTACTCGTCTTTTTGGTTATGTAAAATTAAATTAGTCAGGTAAATTAAATCTAGCTTTAATTTTAGTTTCACTTTGATTAATTAAAGTTTGAGGGTCTATTCCGTATTTATCGGCAATAATTAAGATTTGATCTAAGCAGTCTGCTAATTCTTCGCGTAGGTTGTATTGTAATTCTGCTTCAGTTTTTTGGGATTCACCTGGATGATCTCGTCCTAATTCAATACTACGAACTGCACGATTCAATTCGCCAACTTCTTCAGAAAGAAAGTTTAAGCGAATTAAAGAAGAGTAGTTGTACCAATCGCGATTCTTGTAAAAGTTTACAAGCCATTTTTGATGTTCATCTAATGATTTTGTCATTGATATTCCTCCTAAATAAAAAGAACCTAAATAGGTTCTTAATTTAAATTAATTATTCTTGATATTCTTTTAATTTACCACGAAAATCACTTAGCTTTTGATAACCTTTTGCTTCCATAATTGCTTTTAATTCTGTATCTAATCTTTCAAAGACTGCAGGACCCTCCTTTGCAAGAATTGTACCAACTTCAACGATATCAGCACCACAAAGGATTAATTCAAAGGCATCTTTTCCAGTACTTACCCCACCAGTTCCGATGATTTTAATTTCTGGATTCAAACGTTGCCGAAAAGCACGTACGTTAGCCAAAGCAACCGGTTTAATATAAGTACCACCAATTCCACCAAAACCGCCTTTAGGTTTAATGACGACTGATTCTGTTTCAGCATCAACTACAAGACCGTTTCCAACGCTGTTAATTGCATTAATATAAGTTAAAGGATACTTGTTTAGGATTGATGCAACAGCATCATATTGCTGTAAATCGAAGTAGGGCGGAAGTTTTAAACCAAGTGGCTTAGTAAAAAATTCAAACACAGCAGCTAATGTATCCTCAATTGCATCATAGTCATAACTAACTTGTGGTTTACCAATTACATTTGGGCAAGAAAGATTTAATTCAGTCAAACCATTGAAATTACTCGATTGTACTTTTTTTAAAGCCTTTAAATTATCAGCCATTGAAGTTCCTGAAATTGATAAGTCGATTGGCTTATCAGTATTAGTTTCCTCAATATAATTAAGGTAGTAGTCTAATCCTTGATTTGGAAGGCCCATTGAGTTAATACTTCCTAATTCTGTATTAAAATATCTAGGAAGTGGATTGCCAGGACGAGAAACTAAGGTTGCACTTTTAGTAGTTACTCCACCTGCTTGAGAATCTAAGATTTCGTTCATTTGTGCAGCAGTTTCATCATAGACCCCAGCAGCATTAATAAAAGGGTGCTCATATTTTTCGTTTCCAATCGTTGCTGCAATAGAAATATCTGTCATAGTAAACTCCTTTTAGAAAAAAATGCACAAATTTGACGAAGTTCAGAGAAAATCAATAGTCAAAATTGTGCATTTTATTTTTGAAATTATCAGGAACATCTTCTGGTTTCTCTGAACCAAATTAAGATTAATTTTCTTAATAATAAGTAAGTTATTTTGAAAAGTCAATCAAAAGATATATTTGACTTTTTTTATTAGATTGGATAAAGTTAGTAGCAATAAATAAAGGTGCTTTAATTTGATCCAGAGAGGTCGATAAGTTAACTTGGTAATGTTGAATTTAATTGAGACATGCTACGTTAATGGTAGCATGTCTTTTATTTATGTAATTTTCTTTAATAGATAATATTTTAGGGGGACAACATGGCTTTTAAATATCAACATGATTTAGTTACAGTTGCAGATATGAGCGAAATGGAAGTTTTACATAAAATTAAGCTTGCTCAGCTATTTAAAGCGGGAAAAAGGATAACTCTTAATCGTCCGGTTTATGCGATGAATCTATTTTTTGAAAATAGTACTAGAACACATACTAGTTTTGATATGGCAGAACGACGTTTGGGGATGCAAGTTTTACAGTTTGATGCAAATGCTAGTTCTGTAACCAAAGGTGAAACTTTAGAAGATACAGTTAAAACCATCCAAGCTATCGGAGTTGATTTAGCTGTGATTCGTCACTCTGAAAATGAATATTATAATGACTTATTAAAACAAAATTTAGATATTAGTATTGTAAATGCAGGTGATGGAAGTGGTCAACATCCCTCTCAATCACTATTAGATATGATGACTATTTATGAAGAATTTGGAACTTTTAAAGATATTAAAGTTTCGATTATTGGTGATTTAAATCATTCACGAGTTGCTCGTTCCAATATGGAACTTTTGACTCGATTAGGCGCTAAAGTTGCTTTTGCCGGTCCTAATCAATGGTACGATGATAAATTTGCAAAATATGGGGCACATTTGACGGTTGATGAAGTTGTACAAGATTCAGACGTGGTCATGCTACTTAGAGTTCAAAAAGAACGATTAGGTGATGAATTAAATGATTTTGATGAAGGTAAATACCATCAAAAATATGGATTAACAAAAGAGCGTTATGCCACAATGAAAGAAAATTCGATTATTATGCATCCTGCACCGGTAAATCGTGGGGTAGAAATCGATTCTAACTTAGTTGAAAGTGATAAATCACGAATTTTCAAACAAATGGAAAATGGAATGTATATGAGAATGGTGATTCTAACAGATGTTATGGTTGCAAAGGGAATTATCAATAAAACGGATCTTTTAGGAGTTGATTAAAAATGAAAATTTTAATTAAAAATGCAGATATTTTTCAAAGTGGAAAACTTTTACAACGTGATGTTTTAATTGAAGATGGTAAAATCGTTAAAATTGAAACAGATCTTGATTTAAATGTTGATCGAGTGATTGAGGCGAAAGGTAAAACGATTTTACCAGGACTAGTTGATGTGCATGTTCACTTTAGAGATCCAGGACAAACGCAAAAAGAAACTATTGAAACTGGAAGTGAAGCATCAGCTCATGGTGGCTACACAACTGTTTGTGCAATGCCCAACGTTACGCCAGTTCCCAATACGCCTCAGCTTCTAAAAAAAATGATTGCAGATAATCAGAAAAAAGGAGTTATTAAAGTTGAGCAATATTCTCCTGTTACCTATGATGAAAAAACAGAACAACTAGTTGATTTTGCAGCTATGCAAGCAGCAGGTGCGATTGGATTTAGCAATGATGGGTTTGGTATCCAAACTGCAAAAACTATGTATGATGCAATGGTTGCAATCGAAAAAACGGGATTACCTTTGGCAGCACATGTTGAAGACCATGCTTTAATGAATGGTGGAGTAATGAACGCTGGTAGAGCGGCTGACCGTCTTGGAATGAAAGGTTCGCTAGATGTTGCTGAAACAAGTCAATTGGCTCGTGATCTAGAATTAGCACGTGTTACTGGGGTTCATTACCATGTTTGTCACGTTTCTAAAGCGCGTAGTGTAGAATTGATTAGGCGAGCAAAAGCAGATGGAGTTAATGTGACTGCAGAAGTTTCACCTCATCATTTACTACTCGACGATTCAATGATTAAAGCTGATAATCCAATGTTTAAAATGAATCCACCTTTACGAGATAAAAGTGATTGTGTGGCTTTATTAGAAGGGCTTTTGGATGGAACAATTGATATGATTGCAACTGATCACGCTCCACATACTGATGAAGACAAAGGTGAATCATTTATCCATTCAGCTTTTGGAATTACTGGAATTGAAACTTCATTTCCTTTGTTATATACCAAGTTGGTTAAAACTGGAAAAATTACTTTAATGCAACTAATTAAATGGATGAGTTATAATCCAACGAAAATTTTCAAACTCAATGATGATAATCAAATTAAAATTGGTAATATTGCCAACTTTGCGATTTGGGATTTAGCTAGTTCGCGACAAATTAATGAAGCTGAAATGCGTTCAAAGGGTAATAATACCCCATTTATTGGTGCTAAAGTAAATGCAGAAAATGAAATGACATTTTGCAAAGGTAAAATTGTTTTTGAAGCTTAATCATAAAAGTCTGGAAACAGGCTTTTTTATTTTGTTTTTTATTGCTAAAATAGAAACATACGTTCGTACATGTTAGGAGAGAGTATTTTATGAAAATTAAGAAACGAATTATAACTTCGGTGTTAGTTACAACAATTGCTTTGGTAATTTTAACCCCAACTATCAACGCTTCATTGGAACCAAATCAAACTGGAACCTATACAGAGTTAGCTAATGAAAATTATCAGTCGGGATCACAAGCTTATGATATTTTGAATAGTGATGATCCTGAAACAATTTCAGCAAGTGATTATCATGATAATAAAATTGATTACTCAAATTTAGATAATTTAAACCGTGCGGGAACTGCAACCGCTTATTTAACAAAAAATAATTTAGGTAAATCAAGTGGGCGAGCATCACAAATATTCAAACCAACTGGTTGGAATAATCAGGCCAAAAAAATAAACGGTGAACGTGTTTTTCCAGTTAATCGGGGACATTTGATTGCTTATACATGTACATTTAATTTAAATAGCGATGGTAATTACAAAAAAGGTGCTAAGGGATCAATTGATAATCCAAAGAATTTAATTACTCAATCTGCGTTTTCCAACCAAAAAGTAATGCAAATTACAGAAGAAAAGGTTCGTGATGCCTTAGAAGAGAATAAAAAAGTTGTTTATCAAGTTACACCAGTTTATCAGGGATTGGATTTGATGGCGAAAGGGGTATGGGTTGAAGCCACAAGTACAGATGGAACAATGCATTTTAATCGTTATTTATATAATGTTCAACCGGGTGTTGTTTTCGATTATGAAACTGGACGTTCTACGGTTGATACATCTATGACAGTTCCTTCTCCAGCTAATTATTCAAAATATCATGTAAAAAAATATAAAAAATGGCATACAACTTATTCTCATAAACACTATCATGTAAAAAAGCATTTCAAATTTAATTAGTTGTAATATACAAAATTTCTAATTCTTATAACATTGCGATAGTTGAATAATTCAACTATAATTAATAGATGTTGAAAATTATAAGAGGTGCAGTTTGGAAAATAAAACAAATGAAAAAATTGGAAGATTAGGTTTAACTGCTTTCGTTTTATCAGCTATGGTAGGTGGGGGAATTTATGATCTTCCACAAAATATGGCATTGCACGCTGGTTTAGTAGCACAAGTATTAGCTTGGATTATTACTGGAATTATCATTTGGACAATCGTTAGATCATTTATGATTCTTTCACAACTTAGACCGCAGTATACGACGGGTCTTTATCATTATGCTCAGGCAGGATTTGGCAAATTTGCCGCTTTCTTTGTTAGTTGGGGATATTGGATATGCCAATCATTTGCGATTGCAGCATATTCGGTTCTATTAATGTCTACACTTGATGCTTTTTGGCCAGGAATGTTCAAAGGCGGTAATAATTGGCTAGCAATCTTGGGTGGAACGATAGTTCTCTGGACTATGACATTTTTGATTTTAAAAGGTATCAGAACGACAAGTAAAGTTGATCTAATCGGCACTTTTTGTATGTTATTAATCATTGCAACCTTTATAATTACAATGATTGTAGCATTCAATTGGCATGTCTTTGTCACTAATCCAATGGCATCAAATAATCCACCCAAAATTCATGATCGTGATTTGGGTGGATTATTCCATCAAATAAAAAGCTCAATGCTTACCACTCTCTGGGTTTTTTCCGGAGTAGAAAGTGCCGTTGTCCTTTCTGGAAGTGCCAAAAGTCAAAAATCAGTGCGAAGGGCCACTCGTGATGGATTTATTCTGTGCTTAGTTTTATATGCTTTAGTTTCAATTTTACCATTAGGAATAGCTAGTTATGGTCAGCTATCGCATATCCCCAGTCCTTCAACTGCTATTTTGCTGGAATACGTATTAGGACCAATTGGCCGATTAATTATTACTTTTGGAGTAATTGTAGCTGTTTTGGCAAGTTGGCTAAGTTGGATTTTATTGTTATCTGAAATGCCTAGGGCAGCATCAGAAGATAGAACTTTTCCTATGTTTTTTCAAAAAATTGGTAAACATAATGTTCCAAAATCATCATTAATTATGACGGTTATCGTAATTCAAATCATAATTATTATGACTCATTTTGCAGGGCGTGCTTTTGATACAACTTTAACTATTGTTGCAACAATGACTATTCCACCATATTTAATTTCAATGCTTTATTTAGCTAAAATTAGTATGAAAGAAGAGACCTTTAACCCAGATAAAAATGCAATTAATGTATCAAGGTATGCAGCATTATTTATTGCAATTTTAGCAATCATTGGAACTTTGTTTATGGGATATACTGCTGGAATTAAGTACTTAACAATTGCTTTTGTAATTTATGCAATTGGAATCCCGGTTTTTATGTATGCCCGAAAGGAATATAATCCTAATCAGCAAATCTTTAATGCTTGGGAAAAAGTTTTTGCAATCCTAATTGTTTTAATTGCAATTGTAGGACTGCTAATTTTAATTAAATAAACGATTGACACCATTTAACTTATCATTTATAGTACAAATTAATAAAAAAAGCGAAGCGTAGAAAAGTAGTTTTTAATTTTGTTTCAGAGAGTCTCTGGTGGTGAAAAGAGATAACAATTTTTTAATGAAAGTAGTCTACAAGTTGCAAAGGCGAATTTGAGTTTTTGCTGGCCGTGCCCATTACCGCATTTAAGTATAAAAATTATACTTTTTGAGCCGATTAGAAGTAATTGGGAAAATAGGTGGTAACACGTGTAAAACGTCCTTGGTTAATTAACCAAGGACGTTTTTTTGTATCAGCTAAAAAGTAATTTTAGACTTAGTGAGTTAGTATTTGTGAGAATACTAAAAATAAAGGTGGTACCGCGCGCAGGCGTCCTTAGCTAGATTAGCTAAGGATGTTTTATTTTTAAATGCTATAATGGGGGAAATACAATTATGTAGGAATTATTTACTATGAAAGAATTTACAACTGATGGTGCAAAACTTGAAAAGAAATTAGAAGAAGTTTTAAAGTATCCCCGTGTCCAAGAAGAATTATTAAATTCTGAAGGTCACAAAGATAACAGTAGTGTGGAACACGAATTGATGAATTTTGCAAAAAATGAAACTAAAAAAACTGACATGTATAAAGTAGAATTAAAACAAGGTCGTTTTGATATTTACAACGAAACTGCACACAGTCGAGTATTTTTTGAATAATAATAAAGAAGTCCTGTCTCTCAAGACAGGACTTTTTAAATTTCAACAATCGTTTTATTGCTATAGACAGTTGTTAAATCATAGTTTAGTATATAAATAACTAAGTTGTACATAACTAACTATTGATTGGAGTAATGTATTATGGCAGAAATTAGACAAATAGATGGAGAATTATGTTTTGGCATCTATAATGCAAATAAAAAATTTAATCGATTTTATCAACATGTTTTGGAAAATTATGGGCTAACGTATCCTCAGTATGCGTTTATGCTCGTTCTTTGGAAACATACGCCAATTACAGTCCGTGAATTAGGATCTTACGTAGATCTTGATAGTGGGACACTTACTCCGCTATTAAAAAGACTTCAAAAAAATGGGTGGGTAATTAAATCACGTTCAACCAAAGATGAGCGTGTAGTTAATATTAATATCACTGATTATGCCAAAAAAATGGAACAAGAAATTTATGCACATGTTAATCAGTGTTTTGATATTTTGGGTTTGACTAGAAGTCAAATTGATGAAGCTCTAGAAGTTATCAACGTTGTAAGTGATCAACTTGATAATGTCGACATTCATAAAATAACTTCAGTTGATTAACAAAAATAAGTTTTGCTAGAATTAAACTGCTAATAAATAAATAAATAATTAAAAATGAGGTAAAAGAATTGTCCTTAAATATTGATGAAATTAAGACTATTTTACTGGAACATAATTTGCTAAAAAACCAGCATATTACAAAAAGTACTAGTTTTGATTACGTAAGTTATAATTCTCGTGATATTAAAAGTAATACTTTGTTTTTTTGTAAAGGAAACTATAAGCCAGAATTTGTTACGAATGCTAAAAATGCAGGTGCTACTGGTGTTGTTGCTGAAAAACATTTAACACAAAGCGAAGGAATGACAGAGTTCATAGTTTCTGACATTCAAAAAGCAATGTCAATATTATCAGCTGCGTTTTTTGCATTTCCGCAAGATGAAATGAATACAATAGCAATTACTGGAACGAAAGGCAAGACAACGACTGCATATTTCATTTATGATGGAATTAAGCAAGCAACTAATCAAAAAACAGCACTTTTTTCAACGGTTAATACTGTTTTAGGTCCAAACGAAATTTTTAAATCTCATTTAACAACACCTGAATCATTAGATTTATTTAAAAATATGCGAAAAGCCGTTGATAATGGAATGAAGAATTTAGTTATGGAAGTATCTTCGCAAGCATATTTGAAAAATCGAGTTTACGGTTTGAAATTTGACGTGGGATCTTTTCTTAACATTTCACCAGATCATGTTGGTGAGAATGAACATCCAACTTTTGCTAATTATCTTCATTGTAAAGAGCAATTATTGGTAAATTCAAATAAAGTTATTTTAAATGCTGAGACTGCAGATTTTGAAGATGTTTATTATGCTGCTAAAGCCACTACCAATCCAGAAGATATTTATTTATTTGCTAGAAATGGTGGGGACGTTTCTTTGCCAGTTGATTTAGATTTTGTTTTTGAAAGTCATGAAGATACTTTAAATGATAGTAAAATCTCTTTAATCGCACTTAGTGAAAAAGCTAAATCACTTGGAGTTGAAGGTGATTATACAATTGGGATTCCTGGTGATTATAATGAATCAAATGCAACTGATGCAATTATTTCAGCAGGTTTAGTGGGATTCAAACGAGATCAATTATTTGAAGGCATTAAAAATACAAGAATTCCAGGGCGAATGGAAATGTATCGTAGCCATAATCATGGAGTTGTATATGTGGACTATGCACATAATTATGCTAGTACTAAAGCTTTATTAAATTTTTTGAAACGTCAAAGTCATCACGGAAAGGTTTCTGTTGTAGTTGGTAGTCCTGGTAACAAAGGAATTGATCGTCGTGAAGGATTTGGTAAGGCTTTAAGTGAAGAGGCAAACGTTGCTTATTTAACAATGGATGACCCAGCATTTGAAGATCCGATGAAAATTGCGAGTGAAATAGATGCACATATTAATCATGACAATGTGAAAGTGATTTTCGAAATGGATCGAGAAAAGGCAATTAAAGATGCTATTTTAAATAGTAGCCCTGAAGATATAAGTGTAATCCTTGGTAAAGGGCAAGATCCTTATCAAAAAATTAATGGGGTAGATACACCATATCCAACCGACTCAAAAGTTGTTCGCGATTTGTTGGAAACTTTATAGCAAACAAAAAAACACGTCAATTAAATGACGTGTTTTTGTTAAATTAAAAATAAGCAAAAAATAGAGATTATAATACTAATAATTGTAATCCAAATCAGATAAGACTTAAAATTACCTTGAATCTTACGTTGATAAGAAATATCAATGAAAGAAATTGCGATAACTGTTGCGAAAAAACTCAAAGTATCAATTACTGGATTAGTTTTAAAGTTTCGGAGGATTAGCATAATATCTCCAACTAAAACGATTAAATATATAATTCTGGTATAAATCATAATTTTAATGATTGTTTTATCTTGCTTGACGTACATTCCAACCAAAAATGGGATGATTAGTAATGCCCAAAGAAACATCATAATATTAACTAACATAACAAACCTCCGTTATTAATTTATTATAACATCTCATTCTTAATTTTAATGACAATGATTATCAAAGATGGTATAATCTATAACGTATTGCGGGCGTAGTTTAGTGGTAAAATTTAAGCTTCCCAAGCTTACGTCGCGGGTTCGATTCCCGTCGCCCGCTTTTGTGATTTGCCAAAGATGAAAGAATAGTAATTTAAGTGAATTTTACAGCGAGTCTAGGATGATGTGAGCTAGATAAAGTCCTTAAGTGAATTCGTACTTTTTAGGCAATTTAAATTAATAATTAAAGTGGGTATTATCCAAATAGAGTGGTACCGCGGGTTAATCTCGTCTCTTACATTTTTTAATGTAGGGGTCTTTTTATTTAGAAGGAGTGAATTACATGGATTACAAACAAATTGTAGCGGATGCTGTATCAAGTGTGGTAGATGGTAAAGTATCTACTAATGATATTTATGCAAAAATTGAAAAACCTAAAACATCAGCAAATGGTGACATTTCTTTCCCAGCATTTATTTTGTCAAAGGAATTACACAAATCACCTCAAGTAATTGCACAAGAAATCGTTGATAATATCAATGGTGAATCTTTTGAAAAAGTCGTTGCAGCAGGACCATATGTTAACTTCTTCCTTGATAAGGGTAAAGTAAGCCATCAGGTAATTGAAACAGTTTTGACTGAAGAAGAACATTTTGGTGATAACCATCAAGGTGAAGATCGAGTAGTTACTATTGATATGTCTTCTCCTAACATTGCTAAACCAATGTCAATGGGTCATTTACGTTCAACTGTTATTGGAAATTCAATTGCTAAAATCCTTACAAAAAATGGCTATAAACCAATTAAAGATAATCATTTAGGTGATTGGGGAACTCAGTTTGGTAAATTAATTACAGCTTATCTTAAATGGGGAAGTGAAGAAGATGTTAAACGTGATCCTATTCACTACTTAGTTCAATATTACATTCGTTTTCATAAAGAAGATGAAATCCATCCAGAGTATGATGAAGAAGCACGAGAATGGTTTAAGAAACTCGAAGATGGTGATCCAGAGGCGGTTCATTTATGGAAATGGTTCCGTGAAGTTTCTTTAGAAGCATTCAACCAAACGTATAAAAAACTTGGAGTAGAATTTGATACTTACAATGGGGAATCATTTTACAATGAAAAGTTACAAGATGTTGTAGACACTTTAAAAAAAGATGAATTACTTGAAAAATCACAGGGTGCATCAGTAGTTGATTTGAGCGATGAAAATCTTAATCCTGCTTTAATCCTAAAAACTGATGGTGCTTCATTATATGTAACTCGTGATATTGCCACAGCAATTTATCGTGATGAAACTTATCATCCTGTAATGAATCTTTATGTAGTTGGTTCTGAACAAACTTATTACTTTAAACAACTCAAAGCAGTTTTAAAGAAAATGGGGTTAGACTCCGCAGCTGGATTGCATCATATTCCATTTGGGTTAATTACAGTTAACGGTAAAAAATTATCAACCCGTCATGGTAATATTGTATTACTTAACGAAGTTTTAGATGAATCCGTTAAGATGGCAAAGCAACAAATTGTTGAAAAAAATCCAGACCTTAAAGATAAAGATAGAGTTGCTGAAGAAGTTGGGGTTGGTGCAATTGTCTTTGGTGATTTGAAGAATTCTAGAATTGATAGTATTGACTTCAATCTACAAGAACAGTTGAAATTTGAAGGAGAAACAGGTCCTTATGTTCAATACGCTCATGCTAGAGCACAAAGTATTCTTCGAAAAGCTAAATCAGACTATATTAATTCAGATAATTATGCTTTAACTAATGAAGACGCTTGGGAAGTAATTAAATTAATTCAAGCATTCCCTGAAATTGTAAAGCGAGCTAATGCAGAATTTGAACCTTCTGTGGTTGCTAAGTATTCTTTAAAATTAGCAAAAGCCTTCAACAAATATTACGCACACACTAAAATTTTGGTTGAAGATGATGAATTAAATGCTCGTTTAGCATTAGTAAAAAGTGTCTCAATTATTCTAAAAGAATCATTGAGATTATTAGGTGTTAAGGCTCCTAACGAAATGTAATAATCGTTTAAAAAACTTATAACAGCAGGTTAATGATAACTGTGTTTATAAGTTTTTGGGGGTCTAGAATTTTTGGTGTTGGAAAGTATTTCCATTCCAAAAGTACTAGGCCCTTTTCTATACTAGGAGGATCATGATGATTATTTTGAAAGATATTTTTGTTATATTTGTCGCAGTAGAGGCGTTGCTCATTATGTTGCTTGAAATGTTTGGCACGCAAACTAAAATAGCACGCAACGCTTTCGACTTGTCGAAGAAATACTTAGCAATTAAAGAAGCACGCATGTCAATGGCCAACCAAGGCCTATACAATGGCTTTGTTGGCGTCGGTATCGTATACGCCCGATATGGTCTCACTGGTATGGCTTCGCTTCACGTCCAAGTTCTATTTATAGGTTTTGTTGTAATTGCTGCGCTGTTCGGTTCTGTAACAGCAAACAAAAAGATTATTTTCACGCAAGGAGGGCCCGCACTTTTTGCGCTTGGCTTTCTCTTGTTTGTGAATTAAATCACGGAATAGTCCATTTGTGATACGATATTACACTAACCCAAAGTAAGCTTGCGCCCATATGGGGCTTTTAAAACTTGCGGAAGCGAGCTTGACGTCTGGCTAATAATTCTTCCGGCGGCAAATTTTGTAACATCTCAAACTCTTCAATCGTCTGGCCCATTAATTGAATAATGTGGAACCGATCAATAATGAGTTCGGCGTTAGGGAATAGTTCGTGCACGAATGCCTGATAGGAGGCGTTCATGTCCATGATGACGCGTTGAACCGCGGCCCGTTCTGCGGTGCTGTACTGACTAAGAAAGAACTGTTTGATGGTTCTATTAAGGCGGTCGCTAAGTACTTTAACTGATTTGTGAGTGTCGGCGTTAATGCAAATAAACGACATGGAGCCGTGCGTGGAACGGAATTCATCAAAGCATAGATTAATCGGTAACCGGCGGCTCGCGTGTGGATGAATATTAGCCGTCAAAATACGCTGAACTGAGTTTGTCGAAATACCGGTGAGACTGGCGATAGTCTTAGCCGGGAGTGATTTACTAGCTAGCTTCAGCACATGAGTCGCCAGTCCGTGACCGATGGCGTGGGTTGGTTGATACCACTGGAGTGGTGGCCGTACAAGTGCTATGGCAGTTACTACAACGCCAGCGTTGCTTGTTTAGCTCTAGAATTACGGGCCGGTCCATGGGTCCTGCAAATGTGGACATGAGTGAGCTTGTATCCGTTAGGGTGCAACGTATTGTATCCACAGCTGGGACAGCGCCTGAGTGTGTAGGTAAGCTCTGCCTGGATGACCAAATACTTTTTGCGACCCGAGCCCCGACCATGAAATTCCTCACGAGTACCGAACACCTGAATGTTTGTGTCTGTAATTCCCAGTAATTTAAGTGTATTATCTAGTTGAGACATCTATTCCTACCCCGCTTATCTTAAGTTTCGTCGCTTAAAGCATAGCACTAGGGAGGCTTAGATGCCTTTTTTGTTATCAAAAAGGGCCTAGTACTTTTGGAATGGAAATACTTTCCAACACCAAAAATTCTAGACCCTACGTTTCCGGCCTTCAAAACAGCTTATGAAACCTACATCGATCTCCACGATGCTTTGATGGGGCATCACGCTGATGAACTCAAGAATATCATCACTAACTATCAGCCTAACGGCACGCCCCTAGATACGGCCATGCATACCCTACGAAAGAATCTTAATGGAGTAATTAACGCCGACAAATCGTCCTACTCTAACGGACCGATAGAGGGCATCAACCGTAAGATCAAGGAGTTCAAACGTGCTTGTTATGGCTTCTCCAATCAGGCCAATATGTTCACACGCGTCTACCAGCTGATTGCCTAGATTATCTACCACAATAACGTCACGATGGTAGGCTTATTTGTTATGCCTTCAAGTACGATATTCAGACAACACACCAGATTAAACGCCGCAACTAATAAAACAACAAAAAAGATCTCCCACACGAGGAGATCTCCAAAGGATAGAAACTATCCTTCAACACCATTTGACAAACTTCCGTTTTTTGTTATTCATGTTATTTTTATTCTTTATGATAAAATTAAAATAAGTTTATTCCTAGGAGAAATAATTAATGGATAAAGAAAAAATCATAAGTTCCTTAAAACAAGGAATGAGTATTTTATGGAATTTTGTTAGAAAATACTTTTTAATTTTTTGGAGAGTTTTAAAAAGATATTGGAAAAGGTATCAAATTACAAAATGGATAATTGCAATTGTCTTATTCATTATGCTAATTTCTTCAATTTACTTAACGATTATTGCGAAAACTTCACATGTTAAAAATTTACAATCTAACTTATCTAGATCGACAGTGATTTATGACCAAAGTGGAAAAAAAGCAGGGAAATTATACGCACAGAAAGGGACATACGTCTCCAGTAATAATATTTCACCTAATATTAGGAATGCTATTATTGCTACCGAAGATCGTAATTTTTATCATGAACATGGATTTTCAGTTAAGGGTTATGCACGAGCAATTTTATTAGCCCTTAAAAACAGGATTTTGCATGATAATCAAATAAGTAGTGGTGGTAGTACGATTTCCCAACAACTAGCTAAAAATACTTTCTTATCACAACAACAAACTTTATCTAGAAAGTTTAAAGAGTTATTTATTTCAATTGAAATTGAAAATATTTATTCTAAAAAACAAATTATTACGATGTATATGAATAATTCTTACTTCGGTAATGGGGTTTATGGTGTGCAAGATGCATCTCGTAAATATTTTGGGATGGATGCAAAAGATTTACCAGTTCAAGATGCGGCAACTTTGGCAGGAATGTTACAAAATCCAAGTAATAATCCAATCGATCATCCAGAGGCAGCGAAAGCACGAAGAAATGTTGTTTTGGCGTTAATGGGAGAAACTGGCAAGATTCCAGAAAATCAAGTTAAACTTTATCAAAGCAAGCCAATGGAAGTCCGTGATGATTTAGATGATCAAAATGGATATAAATATCCATACTATTTTGATGCTGTTATTGATGAAGCCATTAATCAATACGGCTTATCAGAAAAACAAATTATGAATGATGGCTATAAGATTTATACAACTTTGAATCAGCAGCAACAACAAAGTTTTCAAAGTGAATTTAAAGATTCATCATTGTTTCCGGGTAATGGTGCGGATGGTCAGAAAGTACAAGCCGCTTCAATTGCAGTCAATCCCAAAAATGGTGGTGTTCAAGCTGTTGTTGGTGGACGTGGGGATACAGTTTTTCGGGGATATAATCGTGCTACATATATGCGTCGTCAGCCTGGATCGGCATTAAAACCAATTTCGGTTTATACACCAGCATTGGAAAATGGATTTTCATACGATTCAATGCTCAATAATAAACTACAATCATATGGTAAAAATAACTATACTCCGCAAAACTTTTCTCAAACGTATTCAGGCAAAGTTCCAATGTTTAAGGCTGTTGCACAAAGCTTAAATGCTCCTGCAGTTTGGACTTTGAATAAAATTGGAGTAGATAAGGGTTATGATTCTGTACAAAGTTTTGGACTACCCGTGACTAAGAAGGACAAAAATCTTTCGTTAGCTTTAGGTGGTTTAACAACAGGTGTTTCGCCTCAACAGATGGCCGGTGCTTATACAGCGTTTGCTAATCAAGGTAAATTATCCCACCCTTTCTACATTACAAAAATCGTTGATTCAACTGGTAAAACGATTGCTAGTCATGATACAAATACTTCACAAATTATTTCAGCAGACACGGCTCGTGAAATGACAAGTATGTTAATTGATGTCTTTAAACCAGGTGGAACAAGTGCTAGTGGAAAGCCAAGTGGTTATGAGGTTGCTGGTAAGACAGGGACTACGGAAGATGATTCTAGTGGTGATAATCGTGCTGTAAGAGATTGGTGGGTAATTGGATATACTCCTGATGTAGTAGTTGCTAGTTGGGAAGGTTTTGACAATGCCAATTCAGATAATCATTTAGAGATTTCTAGTGGAAGTAATAGTATTAACACATTATTTAAGAATCAAATGGAAGATATCTTACCTTATACTGAGCAAAATCAATTTAAAGTCAAAGATGCGGCAACAAGATATGCGCAAAAGCAACAGCAACAAGATGAATCATATTTAGGAGATGATGATTCTAGTAATAATACTGTTGATGGAATTAAAGATAAACTTGGTCAAGTATCACAAAAGGCATCTGAAGTTGCTCATAATTTAGTTGATGGAGTTAAGAGCTTTTTAGGTCAATAATTCTATAATTGTGTTATGCTATAAGTATATTAACTAATAGGAGATTTTTAATTATGTCAGATAACAAAATTTTGGAACAAGCAAAGAAAATGCAAGAAACTGTTTTAGAATCAGAAGAATTCACTAATTTAAAGAATGCTATGGATGCTTTAAAGGCTGAAAAAGATTCTTACAAAGTATTTACTGATTTCCAAGCAAGCCAAAATGATTTAAGACAAAAACAAATGTCTGGTCAAGAAATTACACCAGATGATATGAAATATGCTCGTGAACTTGCTGATAAAATGAACAAGCTTCCTGCAATCAAATTATTAATGGAACGTGAAAAAGCTATGGGTAAGTTAATTGACGATGCTAACATGGTTATTACTGAACCATTACGTAAATTATACCAAGCTTAATTTTTTGTAATTAGAGAAGCACTTTTTAGTGCTTCTTTTTTTATACTTAGGGGAAGAAAAATGAAATTTATTCATACAGCTGATTTACATTTAGATACACCATTTGATGGAATCAAAAATGATCTTGAAACGCCAACTTCTCTTTGGCAAACTCTAAAAAATGCACCTTATAAGTCTTTTCAAAAGATTATTGATCAAGCAATCAATCAAAAAATTGATTTTATGTTAATTGCTGGGGATGTATTTGATAGTAAAAATCAAAGCGTTAAAGCACTTAGTTTTTTTATTGAACAAATTAATCGATTGAATGATGCACAAATTCCAGTTTTACTTTCATTTGGGAATCATGACTTTCAACCTGATCAAGGGAAACACTTTGATTTCCCCGCTAATGTTTTTATTTTTCCCAAAGAAGTTACAACCCATGAATTAACTTTACATGATGGAAAGCGGGTGGCAGTTACTAGTTTTAGTTACCCAAGCCAAGCTGTAACAACCGATTTAGTTCAAGATTTTCCTTTAAAGGGGAATGCTGACTACCAGATTGGAATGGTTCATGGCGAAATTGGAAAAGATGGTAAGGATAATTATGCACCATTTACGATTTCAGAAATGAAGAGTAAAGGTTATGATTATTGGGCCCTTGGACATATTCATAAACGAAGTGAATTGAATCAGGTTCCAATGATTGAATATCCAGGTGATATTCAAGGTCGTCATAAAAATGAAGTTGGCGAAAAAGGTTATCTGCTCGTTGATGATCAAAATGGTCATTTAAATAAAACATTTGTACCTACTTCTACCATTATCTTTAGTCCAATGACAATTAAAGTTGATGAAAACATGGATATTACCATGGTTGTTAATAAAATTTTAATAACCCTTAAAGATCAAGACTTTACTGAATTACATTTGATTAATTTAACTTTAGAATCCCAAACTGGTGAATTTTCTGAGGATGTTAGTCAAAGGAATGGTCATGATTTCTTGATTAGTAATTTGCAACGCGAATTATCTTCTCAATACGAAATTTTAAATGCTTGGATTTATGAAATAAAGTTAAAGTCAAACAGCAAAAAAGAATTTAGCAATTTAGATCAAGTCTTTTGGAATCAAGCCAAAGTAGAAGTTTTTTCTAAAGAAAATATTGCTGATTTAGCTGGGAAATTATTTGTTGATGATTTTATCAGAAATGAATTTAATAGCGATGAATCAGCTAATGGTTTAATGCAAAAAAGTGAAGAGCTGATTAAATCTGAAATGAAAGGAGTTGATACTGATCATGCAGATTAATAAAATTGAAATTTTTGGGTATGGAAAACTAAGTCATCAAGTTTTTGAATTTAATCAATTTCAAGCAATTTTAGGTGCCAATGAGGCCGGTAAAACGACGATAATTAATTTTATCAAAGATGTGTTATTTGGATTTACTAAACGTAAAGCCACACATCCCTATGTACCTAAAGATAAGAGTGAAATGGGGGGACGCCTTCATATTACTGTTGATGATACTGCGTACATAATTGAACGTGTCGAAGGAAAAAATGGTGGTAATCTAAAAATAACTGACCTGAATGAAACAGAGATGCCACCAGAGCTATTAAAACGATTATTAGGACCAATTAATCGTGAGACTTTTGATAATTTATTTTATTTTGGTTCGCCTAATTTAGCAGAAGTTGGAAAACTCAGTAAAGATGATTTAGAAACAAGGATTCGTCAAGTTGGGGTAATTGGGATTGAACAATGGTTGGAATTGAAAAAATCCATTGAAAAAGCTGCCGATGAATTATATAAGCAGCGTGGTAAAAAACCAAAATTAAATAAAGCATTGATTGAATATCAAGAAAGCAAAGAAAAATTAAGTGAGGCTCAGCAATCCTATGATGAATATTTAAATTTAAATCATCAATATCAAGAACTTCTGCAAAAAAAGCAAGAACTTAAAATACAAAGAGAACATACTTTTGAACAACTTCGAACCGTTCAAGCAGATGAACAGAATTGGAATAATTACGTTGCATTAGATAAAAATAAAAAGGAACAAATTGAATTATTACCGGGATTCACCACTAGTGATTTGAGTGAATTTAAGGAATTAATTAATCAGATTGACTTTTTAAAAGCAAAAATTAGAGATTTACAAGGATTAATTGAACAACAGCAAGAAAAAAGTTTAAAACCTTCAGCAGAGTACAATTTGTATTTAGCAAATCAATCCAAATTTGATGATTTGTATCTGCAACTAGATACTCAAATGAAGAATGAACGCGATTATGAAAATCTGAAACGTGATTTACGAAGACAAGAACAAGATTTGGAATTAGATAATGAAGCTGCGGGCGGAAATGATAGTCTTGAGTTTAATGATGATGATCAAACCAAAATTAACCAGTTACTCGAAGAAAAACAAGCTTTGAAAACGAAAAAGACATTTTCCAAAACTCCAATTGCTGATGATAAACCAAATCATACTTGGAAATTATTAATGACAATCGGATTAGGACTAGTGGTGCTTGGATTTGTAGTCGGGGGAATTGGATTATTTACTTTATTATTAGTTGGTCTTGTTCTAGTAGGATTTGGGTTTTACCTTAAATCGCAACCAAAATCAATGGTTAGTCAGGAGCAAACCGTAGACTATGATGATCAAATCAATAAAATTAATCAACAACTATCCCAAATTGCCGAGGATCATCAAATTAAAAATGATCATCCAGAGACTTGGACGACGGTGCTACAAACTTCAATGAAAAAAAGAAATCAACATCGACAACAGGTGGAATCACTGAAGCAAGATTTACACAATGACCATGAAAAAATTGTTAGTTATCTTAATAGTTGGAGTTTGCCAAACTTAAATAATCAAGCGTTTAGTCAGTCCTTAAATCAAATCAATCAATTCATGCTTAATATTCATGAAATGAAAAATAAAATCAAAATTCAACAAGAAAAACGAACTGAAAAATTAAACGAAATTTCTGATTATCAAAAACAAATTGAAAAAATTGAACAAGCTCAACAAGATTTCTTAAAGAAACGAAATGTTTCAAGTTTTACAGAGTTTGATCAACAATATCAAATTCAACAAGTGGGACAAAAACGGAAAGAACAGATTCAAAATTTACAAAATTCAATAAGTAGTCAAATGATTGAACGGCTCCAACAATATAAAAATTTTGATGATTTGAAACAAAAACTAAATAAGTTAGAGCGTGTTGATCGAGAAAATTCCGAAAGTTTAACTAATCTTTCGGAAAAAATAAGTTCGGTAAAAATTACAATTGATAGTTTAGCTAAAGATGGAACTTATGATGAATTACGTCAAGATCTTGCTATTCAAAAGACAGAAATTAATGATTTGGTTTCAAAATGGCTAACTTTGAAGTTAACAGATGAGTGGATTGAAAAGGTATTGAATTTAGCCAGTCATGGTCGATTCCCACAAGTTCAAGCTTTGGCACAAAAATACTTTAATATGCTCACTAATCATCACTACGTTTCCGTAGAGTATGGTAAAAAAATTAAAGTAAAGACTGAAACAGGAACTAAGTTTGACGTGAAAGAATTATCTAAGGGAACCATGCAACAACTTTATCTTGCACTTATTTTTGCATTAACAATGTCGTTTAGTGATGAGTATCCAATGCCAATTATCATTGATGATGGATTTGTTGATTTTGATCATGTTCGAACCAATGCTGCAATTGAATTAATGAAAGAAATATCTAATACAACTCAGGTTATTTACTTTACAGCAGATGATCGAATTGAAAAACAAGTAAAATCAGAAGATTTACTTAAATTAAGCTAAAAAAATAGACGATTACAATTGTAATCGTCTATTTTAGTTTTTAATTAGCTTTTTGGAGCATCAACATATCCTAAAAGAATGTTACTTAGACTCTTATCTTCAATGTGAACATCGCCATCTTTTAAGACTTTAGAAACAACATTGTGAAGAGTAGTGCTGTTATTCATTCTTGAAGTAGCAAGTTGGTCTTTAAGTTCAGATTTGTGATCTTTCCAACTACCTTTAGAAGGGTGTTTAACCATTTTAATGACTTCATAACCAGCGTCAGTTTTAACTGGTTCAGTTGTATATTGACCATTTTTAAGTGAAAAGGCAGCTTTCTTAACTTTTGAATCAACACTAGTACTTGTATTATCAAAAGGAGGAAGTAGACCACCTTTATTTTTCGTAGTATCGTCAGTAGAATACTTTTTAGCTAAAGTATCAAACTTCTTACCATTTTGTAATTCTGAAATTACAGTTTGAGCAGTATCTTTGTCTTTAACAGTGATTGCTTTAACAGTAACTTTAGGTTCGTAGCTCTTGAATTGTTTTTGTAAATCTTTATCAGTAAAACTAGTCTTAGCTAATACTGCTTGTTTCAATAATAGGTTATCTCTGATTGAACCCTTTAGTTGGCTCTCAGTCATGCCTTGTTGTTGTAACATAGCACTAAATTCGGATCCATATTGACTCTTGTATTGTTTTAATTGATTATTAACTTCAGATTTTTTAACTTTGTCTCCATATTTATGTTCTAGAACCTTGTTTAAAATCATTTGTTGAAGTTCTTGTTTACCTTGCTGGGTTTGTTTCATCTTGTTGTAGTATTGTTCTTGCGTGATTTTACCACCATTTGTAGTAACAACAGTTTTATCGTTTTGACCGCAAGCAACAAGTGATAAACTCATTAAAATTCCAGCAGCACCAACTGCCCATTTTTTCTTATTCATTAATACACGTCCATTCCTTAAATAAATTATTTATCTTGTAGTTAATAAACTAGTCAATAACCCTAATATAACACAAGTAAATATTCATGCTTATATTGATTAAAAAATTTAATCATATTTTAATCTACTTAATTTGGTCTTTAATGGCGTCTTGTATTGCAGTGTACTTAGCATTATCATAGTCATTTTCATGATTTCCAAAATGAATAGAAAAATCATCATTTTCAGAATAACGAGGAATTAAGTGGAAGTGTGCGTGAAAAACTGATTGATAAGCAAGTTTCCCATTATCATTAATGATATTCATACCTTTAATTTCTGGGTTGGATGCTTTGATTGCTTTTGCAATCATTGGAATTCTAGAAAAAACATCTCCAGCTTCTTCAGCCGTGAAATGATAAATATCTTGAATGTGTTTCTTAGGAATTACTAAGGTGTGTCCTGGTGTAGTTTGTGAAATATCTAAAAAAGCAAGAACAACATCATCTTCATATACTTTATAGTTTGGAATTTCTCCAGCTACAATTTTACAAAAAATACAATCTTTATCAGTCATTATAATTCTCCTTTTTGTCGATTATACACTATAATATGGCGTAATTAGAAAAGTTAATCTTGTGATATAATTAAGAAAACATTCCATTCAGAAAAGAGAGTTTAAATGAGTTTAAAAGTTAATAAATTAACTGGGGGATATTCAAGTATTCCAGTTTTAAAGAATGAGACTTTTGATGTTAAAGATGGCGAACTTGTTTCATTAATTGGACTTAACGGATCAGGGAAGTCAACAACCATTAATCATATTATGGGTTTAATGACACCTTTTTCTGGAACAATTACAGTTAATGGAATACAAATTACGGATAATATTGAAAAATATAAACAACAGATTGCTTATATACCTGAAATGCCAATTCTATACAATGAATTAACTTTGCGGGAACATATTGAGACAACTATTATGGCATATAATCTTGATTCAGACGATGCCTGGAAACGTGCACAAAAATTATTAAAGATTTTTCGATTGGATAATAAACTTGACTGGTTTCCTTCTAACTTTTCCAAAGGAATGCGGCAAAAAGTAATGA
The DNA here is from genome assembly GCF_001436035.1 of Fructilactobacillus sanfranciscensis DSM 20451. Taxonomy (GTDB): domain Bacteria; phylum Bacillota; class Bacilli; order Lactobacillales; family Lactobacillaceae; genus Fructilactobacillus; species Fructilactobacillus sanfranciscensis. The sequence goes on along the minus strand of NZ_AYYM01000002.1, from coordinate 97,772 downwards.
TTGTTTGTGCTTTTATCACAGATGCCAAATTATTTGTGATCGACGAACCATTTCTTGGATTAGACCCGCTAGCAGTTAATGATTTACTACAACTAATTAATGAAAAGAAACACGAAGGTGCTAGTATTTTGATGTCAACGCATGTACTTGATACGGCTGAAAAATACTGTGATCGCTTTGTTTTGATTAATGATGGAAGCATTAGTTATGAAGGTAGCATGAATGAAATTAAACAACATTTTAACGATTTGGGCCATTCTTTAAATGAAATTTATCTTGCTTTGGCAAAAAAGGATGATAATCATGAATAATTTCTTTAAACATCGATTAGGTTTACATTTTAAAGAAATGACACGGTATTTAAAATATGTTTTTAATGATTTTTTTGTAATTGCTTTAATGTTTTTCATTGGGGCACTAGGATTAGTTTATTCTAACTTTTTAAAAGAAGTCGTTGGGGGACTTTGGTGGGAAAAAGTTGTTATAATCTTAGTTTTAGTAATTGCTTTACAAATTTGTGGTATGGCTGCCTTAATAAAACAGCCTGATAAAGTTTTTATTGCACCAAAAGAATATGAGTTTGGATCATATTTAAAGTCTTCGTTTTACTATAGTTTAACTTTGGCATTTTTATTTGAAGCTTTAGTTGTTTTTATTTTGATGCCCTTTGTAAGTATTAGTTTGCATTGGAATGGAATTCAAATAATTGAGTTGTTTTGTTTAATTTTAATTTTAAAATGGTTAATTCTTAAAAATAATTGGGCAAATTTTTATTTAGATTTTCCTAAATCAATTTTTGAAAAAGTAATTGTTAATTTAATTATCCCCGCTATCGTTTTAATCGTGACATTATACGTTAATCTGTCTGTTGGGATTGCACTTGCACTGTTTTTTTCAATCTTGTTACAATTAGCACTTAATCGATTAGCTAATTTACTTGATTGGAAATATTTAATTGACAATGAAGAGCGACGGATGGCAAATATTTATCGTTTTTTCAGTCTATTTCAAGATGTTCCAGAAGTTAAACCGAAAGTTAAACGGAGAAGGTGGGCAAGTCCACTGCTTAAATCAGTAAAAACTATTCACAACAATACCTTTACTAAGCTATATCTATTAACGTTTATTCGCGACGGGGAGATTAGTTCCTTGTACTTTAGATTGATAATCATTGGATTTTTGGTGATTGTTTTTGTGAAAAATAATGTATTAAGTTTATGTATTTATGATTTGTTTATTTACTTAGTTGGATTCCAGTTAATTCCTTTTTATAAGATATTTGACGATAATGTTTTTGTGCATATTTATCCAATAAGTGAAAAAACGCGAATGTATAATTTTAGAATCGTAGTTAGAACTATGTTATCAATCGAGATTTTAGTATTAACAATCGGAATGTTAATCAGTGGAACATCAATTCAATTTATTGGTTTTGCCCTAATTGTTGGTTTATTCGAGATTTACTGTTTAACTGGTCCTTACCTTAAAAGTAAATTTGAAAATTAAAAATGAAATGGAGTTTTTATAATGAGAGTTAGAAAAAAGAAGTGGGCTGTTCCATACATGGAAGCACACCCAGAGTACTTGATCACGGAACCAGAAAAATTGATTGGTAAGTGGGAATCAAGATTTAAAAAATCACAACCCATTCATGTTGAAGTTGGTTCTGGTAAAGGTCAATTTATTATTGGTATGGCAAAAAAGCATCCCGAAATTAATTATATTGGAATTGATTTACAAGATTCTGTGTTAGCTATGGCTGTGCAAAAAGCAGTCGAAGGTGAATTAGATAATGTTCAATTAATTTTAACGGATGGAGCAAATGTTGACACCTTTTTTGAAAAGGGAGAAGTTTCAAAAGTTTATCTTAATTTTTCTGATCCATGGCCAAAAAGTCGACATGAAAAACGTCGTTTAACTTATAAGACATTCCTTAAAAGTTATGAGAATATTCTACCTGATAATTCTGAACTAGAATTTAAAACTGATAATCGCGGATTGTTTGAATATTCATTAGTTAGTTTAAACAATTATGGGATGAAATTTGAAATGGTAAGTCTTGATCTTCATCATAGTGATGAAGAAACAATTGCAGAAAACGTTGAAACAGAATACGAAGAAAAATTCAAACAAAAAGGCCCAATCTATAAGATTGTAGCCAAATTTTAAAAATAAATTTAATTATTTAAATGAAGAATTGATAATTTTGAAACTATAAGTTTCATTATTTTCGGGGTTGAAAATAAATGTGTAAGAATCCACTACGGCATCGTCATTTTCGATGTTTACCCCGCAAGCATATTCCAATCCTTGATCATTATTGAAGTCAATCCAGTATCCCTTGATATTTTCTTTTCCAAAGCGTTGACTTAAAGATTTAGTTAACGCTTGGCGAATATTATCTTGTTTTGTTTCTTTTCGCTTTTTTGTGATTAGATAAGCTGACGTTCCAACTAATGATAAAATTGCAGGGATAAATAATTTTTTCTTTGGCATTGAACTGATTTCCTTTCAGTTTGATTAATTAGATTTATTATATAACAATTTAATTTTTATGAACGATAAAATTAGAAAGAAGAGATGTAACTATGGAAGAATTAGCTGTAATCAATGAAAAAGAGCTTAAAAATAAGTTAGCAAAAGGCAGATACATTTTGTTTTTCACTGCTGATTGGTGTCCTGATTGTAATTTTATCAAGCCGGCAATGCCAGAAATTATTAAAGAATTCCCTGAATTTACCTTCATTAAGGTTGATAGAGATGATAATATTGATTTATGTAAAGATTTAGACGTTTTTGGAATTCCAAGTTTTGTTGCGTTTAGTAATGGAAAAGAAATTGGACGTTTAGTTAACAAAGATCGTAAGAGTAAAGAAGAAGTAGAAAATTTTATTAAATCTTTACCAACAGAATAAAAATAGGAGCTTTTAATATGATGATTGCAAGTTACAATTTCAAACAAATTGGTGATGTTTTAATCGTTGTCTTAGGACAAGATAAAGGGATTCAAACTAGCAAAAAAAATGGTAATATTGTTGCGCTTAAAAACGAAGATGGAAAAATAATTGGGTATAACATTTTTAATGTTAGTTCAATTACTCCAGAAATTAAAAATCAAAATGGACAGGTTATTTTATCTGATAATCAAATCGATAAATTAAATGAAGCAATTGTTTCAGCCGGATTTGACACTAAATTACCTAGTAAAGTCTCACCTAAATTTGTGGTTGGATTCGTTAAATCAATGAAAGAACATCCTAAATCAAGCCATTTGTACATCACTGAAACAGAAGTTGAAGATGGAAAGACCCTTCAAATTGTAAGTAGCTCACCTAATATGCAAGAAGGCATCAAAGTGGTTGTTGCTGAAGTTGGTGCCATGATGCCAAATGGTTTGATTATTTGGCCAAGTGAATTAAAAGATGTAGAAAGTGATGGAATGATTTGTTCTGGTAGAGAACTTAAAATTCCTAATGCTCCTGATCGTCCTGGGGCACTAATTTTACCTGATTCATATAAAATCGGTGAACCCTTTGATTTTGATAAAGCAAAAACACTTTTCGACGAATAGAATCTATTCGTTTTTTTATACATAAATAAAGTTAAGGTGAAAAATATGGATCGTTATGATGGGCCAGCTTTTTTCAGAAAATATTTTAAAGGTGAAAATCTCTTTAAAAACAACAAAGCTGGTCAAGTTACTCCTAAGTCAATTAACTATAAAGGTAGAGATAACGAAAATAAAATTAAAATAAAATCGAACCAAGCAAAGCAATATTTCATTAAATCAAAGAATGCTGAATCGAGATCTAGCTTAGTTGAACAGACTAAGTCTTTTCAGCCTGAGAACCATTTTTCGACAGAAAAAGTTTTTAATCGATGGACTAATAAGTTTACTGATCGCTATAGACGGGCGATTGAAAATTTAGAAAATATGCAAGATTTAATTTTGCTTGCGAAAGATGATGATAAATCAGTTTTAATACCTAAAATCGATTTAAATAAAAACAATGATCTTTTAAGTCAAAAAAAGGTAATAACTTCTCAAGAAGTTTCTAATTCCTCTAATACTGATTTAATTGAAGAAAATGAAAATAATGAATTATCCAGAAAATATGATTTGTCTTCTAAAAATGAACAAAAACAGCTGGAAGAAAATTATGAAAACAAAAATGAAAACACTGTGGATAACTCACTACAACATAAGCAAAAACATAATAACAATAGGGGATTGGGTCATTCTCTTAGTGATATATTGAAAGATGAATCAGGATTGGCTGACAAATTACCTTTGTTTAATAATAGTGAACAAAAAGTAGTTGATTCAACTGATAATAAAAAATCCAATAATTCTAATACAAATAATTCAAAAATAGATAATCGCGAATTAACGAAAAATGAAAATATTCAAGATCCAGCAAAAAATTTACAGACGAGTGATGGTAATGGTTATTTTATTACTCAATCAAAATCAACAAAATTTAATAATATTAATTATTTGTACCCTAATGATAATTTATTAGTTTCCCCAGTTGACGATGTTGATTCTGATATGGATGATTGGATTACAGAACAAGCAATTACATTAGACAATACTTTACAAGCTTTTCATGTTAAGGGACATGTAGTTGATTGGACTAATGGTCCCACGGTTACACAATTTCAAGTTAAGTTGGACTTAGGTGTAAAAGTCAGTAAAGTTACCAATTTAACAGATGATTTAAAAATGGCTTTAGCAGCCAAAGATATTCGAATTGAAGCCCCAATTCCTGGGAAATCAACAGTTGGAATTGAAATTCCTAATCGCCATCCTCGTCCAGTTATGTTGTCAGAAATACTTGAAGAACCTAAATTCAAAAATAATGATTCTGTTACTGAGGTTGCGATGGGGGTCGATATTGAAGGAAACCCAGTTGTGGCTGACCTAAATAAAATGCCACATGCCTTAATTGCTGGGGCAACTGGTTCTGGGAAAAGTGTTTTTATCAATAGTTTGTTGTTGTCATTGCTTTATCACGCTTCTCCAAGTGATTTGCGGATGATTTTAATTGATCCAAAGGCTGTAGAATTAGCGCCGTACAATGAAATTCCTCACCTTATTTCACCGGTTATTTCCGATCCAAAGGAAGCTTCTGCAGCATTGAAGTGGGTAACAAATGAAATGGATAATCGCTATGATAGATTAGCAGCGGCGGGAGTTCGTAATATTGAACAATATAATAAAAAGGCTCATGAAACTGATAGAGACCAAGATAAATTACCATATATTTTAGTTGTCATTGATGAATTAGCTGATTTGATGATGGTTGCTTCTAGTGAAGTACAAGATTATATTGTTCGAATTACTCAAAAAGCACGTGCTGCTGGAATTCATTTAATTGTTGCTACTCAACGTCCAAGTGTTGATATTGTAACTGGAACAATTAAGAATAATATTCCTACACGAATTGCTTTTATGGTTTCTAGTCAAATAGATTCAAGAACAATTATTGATCAAGCTGGTGCCGAACGTTTGTTAGGGAAGGGTGACATGCTTTATCAAGCCAATGGCGCTAATAAACCCGAACGTCTTCAAGGGGCATTTGTTACCAATAAAGAAGTTGAAAAAGTAACTAATTTTGTTCGAAACCAAGGAACAGTTCATTATGATTTTGATCCCAAGTCACTTTTAAAGAGTGTTGATCAGGCGGCAAAACATGATGAAATTTGGAAAAGAGTGTTAGAATATATTGCTGAAGAAGATAATGTTTCTACTTCTAAGTTACAACGAGTATTTTCCATTGGATACAATCGAGCGGCAACCATTATTGATGATTTGGAAAAAAATAATTTCATTTCAGGACAACATGGTTCAAAGCCACGTGATGTTTATTTAACGGAAGATGATTTTCATAAATTAAATATCTAATTACCAAAAGCAATAAATGGTATGATATTTACTAGTAAAGAAAATAAAAGGAGTTTTCATAAATAATGACTAAACCAGAATTAAAAATTGATAAAAATACGACTTATTATTTTGTTGGAATTAAAGGAACCGGTATGAGTGCCATGGCACTTGTTGTTAAAGACATGGGTTGTACTGTGGAAGGTTCCGACATTGAAAAATACACCTTTACCCAAAAGGGATTAGAAGATGCTGGAATTAAAGTATTTACATTTAATCCAAATAATATTAAAAAAGGTATGACATTAATCGTTGGAAATGCTTTTGAAGATAGCCAACCTGAAGTGGTTCGAGCAAAAGAATTAGGATTACCAATTTTTAGATATCCAGAATTTTTGGGAGAATTAATTAAAGGTTTTACCAGTATCGCGGTATGCGGGGCTCACGGTAAAACTAGTACAACGGGTTTATTAGCTCATGTTCTTAGTGGAATTGCACCTACCGATTATTTAGTTGGTGATGGTACTGGAAATGCCCTTCCTGATGCTCGATTCTTTGTCTATGAAGCTGATGAATATCGTCGTCACTTTATGCCAACTTATCCTGATTATGCAATTATGACAAACATCGATTTTGATCATCCTGATTACTATACTGGAATTGAAGATGTTTTTGATGCATTTCAAACTTTTGCTACGCATGTTCAAAAGGGAATTTTTGCTTGGGGAGATGATCCATATCTTCGTAAGATTAAAGCAGATGTTCCTGTTTACTACTATGGAACGGGCGAAAAGGATGACTTTAGAGCAGTTGATATTAAGCGAACTACTTCTGGCTCAACGTTCAATGTAATTTTTAGAGGTGAAGATTTAGGACGTTTTGAAATTCCTTTGTTTGGTGAACATAACGTTCTTAATTCGCTTGCAGTAATAGCTGTTTCATATTTTGAAGAAGTTGATTTAGATGAAATTCAACGTGAATTACTAACTTTTCAGGGGGTTAAACGTCGATTCTCAAAAATCAAAGTTGGAGATATGACAATTATTGATGATTATGCTCATCACCCATCTGAAATTAAAGCAACTTTAGATGCTGCTCGGCAAGAATTTCCTAACAAAGAGATTATTGCTGTTTTTCAACCACATACTTTTAGTAGAACGATTGCATATCTTGATGATTTTGCGAAAACTCTTTCAAAAGCTGATCAAGTTTATATTACTAAAATTTACGGTTCCCCTCGGGAAAAATCAGGTAACATTAGTAGTCAAGATTTAGTTAATAAAATTCCTGGTGCATCCTTGATTAAAGAAGACAATGTTTCACCATTATTAAATTATCACGATGCAGTTGTCATTTTTATGGGAGCTGGGGATATCCAAAAATACGAAAGAAGTTATGAAGACTTACTTAGTCATTTAAGTAAAAAAAATAACTAAAAATAAAGTATGACGATAAGTCATGCTTTTTTTTGCTAAAAAAGTAGTGTTAAAATATAAGAAATAAATTTGGAGGAATTTCCAGATGACCGAAAAAAAACTTTTATTAATTGATGGGAATTCATTAACTTATAAGGCATTTTTTGCTTTATATACCTCAATGGATAGATTCACTAGTCCAGACGGATTACATACAAGTGCAGTTTATGGATTTAATCGGATGTTAAATGATATCTTAGCTGATATCAAACCAACAACTGTTTTAGCAGCATTTGATGCTGGTAAAAAGACCTTTCGAACAAAAATGTATTCTGATTATAAAGCAGGCCGAGCAAAAATTCCTGACGAGTTGAGGGAACAATTTCCTTATGTGATGGATTTGCTAAAAGCTCGAGGAATCAAAACTTATGAATTAAAAGATTATGAAGCTGATGATATTATCGGTACAACGGCTAAGATGGCTGAAAAAGAGGGTTATCACGTTGATATTATTACTGGAGACCGCGATTTAACTCAACTTTGTTCTGAGAAAACAACCGTTAAAGTTTCCAAAAAAGGGGTCAGTGATCTTGAAGATTATACACCGACTTATGTAAAAAAGAATATGGGTATAAATCCTGAACAAATTATTGATATTAAGGGACTTCAAGGTGATACTTCTGATAATTATCCAGGTGTAGAAAAAGTTGGTCCGAAAACAGCAATTAAATTAATTAAACAGTATGGTACGGTTCAGGGTCTTTATGACCATATTGATGAAATTACGGCTAAAAAATTAAAAGAACATTTGGTAAACGATGAGAAGCAAGCATTTCTTTCAAAGAAATTAGCTACAATTGATACTAACGCACCAATTGATATTAAACTTGCTGATTTAATTTACAAGGGTCCACAAGAACCAGAATTATCTGATTTTTATAAAAAAATGGGATTTAAATCATTTTTGAATAGTTCAAATAATGCCGATAATCAACTTGGAACCTCTAAAATTGAACTACCAGAAGTTGAATTTACTGAGTTAAGTAAAGAAAATCTCGATGAAGTTAATAGTTTAGGTAATGAAATAACTTTTAATCTTGAAACAATTAATCCTAACTACCATACGGCTGAACAATTAGGTTTCGTAATTGGCAATGGAAAAAAGTGGTTTGTTAGTCGCGATATGAGCTTATTATCTGATAAACGAATTAAACAAATTTTAGAAAATAGTGAAATTAATAAAAATATTTTTGATACCAAAGCACAAATTGTTGGATTACATCGTAATGAGATTGGATTTCAAGGCGTTGATTTTGACATGCTTTTGGTCTCATATTTAATTAATACACTCAATAATGAAGATGATATCGGAGAAGTTGCTAATCGCCATGGTTATTTCAGTGTTTTATCTGATGAAGAGGTTTATGGCAAGGGAAAGAGCCTTCAAATTCCAGATAATCATGAATTATTCGAGCATATGGTGCGAAAAGCATTAGCTATTTCAACATTAAAAAAACAAATGCTTGAAAAACTAAAAGAACATCAGCAGGCTGATTTATATCGTGATTTGGAACTTCCATTAGCTTGCGTTTTGAGTGCAATGGAGATTCAAGGAATTAGTGTTAATCAAGATAAATTAGAAGAATTAAAAAGTAAATTTACTGAACGAGTTAGTGAATACAAACAAAAAATCTATCAAGAGGCCGGTGAAGAGTTTAATATCGGCTCACCCAAACAATTAGGAATTGTGTTATTCGAAAAAATGGGGCTTCCAGTTATTAAAAAAACTAAGACTGGTTACTCAACCGCAGTTGATGTTTTAGAACAATTAGCCCCAGATCATCCAATTATTGAAAATATTCTTAATTATCGTCAATTAACTAAATTAATTTCTACGTATTTGGACGGAATTAAAGCTGATATTACGGATGATGGTAAGGTGCACACACGATACTTGCAAACCTTAACGCAAACTGGTCGATTATCATCCGTTGACCCTAATTTACAAAACATTCCCGTTCGAACTGAAGAAGGCCGTAAGGTTCGTGAAGCTTTTGTTCCTAGTCATAAAGGGTGGAAATTGTTTTCTTCTGATTATTCTCAAATTGAATTACGTGTTTTAGCTGCGATTTCTGGCGATAAAAATATGCGAGAGGCTTTCGAAAGTGGAGAAGATATTCATGCAGCTACCGCTCGTAGAATATTTGAATTGGATAAAGATGCTGTAATCACACCAACTTTAAGACGACAAGCCAAAGCGGTTAACTTTGGAATTGTGTATGGAATTAGTTCGTTTGGATTAGCGCATAATACCGGGATTTCAAATGGTGACGCTAAACGGTTCATTGACAAATATTTTAATGAATACCCTGGTGTTAAGCAATATATGGAAGATTCAGTTAAATTTGCCAAAGAACATGGATATGTTGAAACTATTTCCCATCGCCGACGCTACATTCCAGAAATTCAGTCCAAACGTTTTCAGCAACGTCAATTTGCCGAACGAATTGCGATGAATTCTCCCATCCAAGGAAGTGCAGCTGACATAATTAAGGCGGCAATGATTAAAATGCAATCTGTTTTAAAAGAAAAAGGATTACAAGCTAAGATGCTTTTACAAATTCATGATGAGTTAATTTTTGAAGCACCAGAAACAGAAATTCCAGTTTTAGAAAAGTTAGTACCACAAGTGATGGACTCAATTATGAAGACAGACAAATTACTCAGTAATTCAACTGTTGATTTTAATGTTCCATTAAAAGTTGAAAGCCATTCTGGATCAGATTGGTATAATATAAAAAAATAAAGTAAAGAGGTGGCTTTCATGCCAGAATTACCAGAAGTTCAAACGGTTCGTCAAGGATTAAATAAATTAGTTAAGGGATCGAAGATTAAATCTGTAGAAGTTTTATACCCTAAGATGATTAATATTCCAGCTGAAGATTTTGAAAAAAAATTAGCAGGAAAAGAAATCATTCAAATTGACCGTCGAGGCAAATATCTTTTATTTAGATTGAGTGATGATTTGACACTGGTTTCCCATTTGAGAATGGAAGGAAAGTATGAAGTTCAACCTGAAGAAACTGAAAGACCTAAGCATACAAATGTCGTTTTTCATTTAACTGATGGTCGTGAATTACGCTATAAAGATACTCGAATGTTTGGAAAAATGGCTTTAGTTAAAAATGAAGATGTTTATAAATTATCAGGGTTAAATAAAATTGGCCCTGAACCTACTGAGCAAGATTTGAAGTTTGATTACATGAAAGAAATCATGCACAAATCTCATCGTAAAATCAAAGGATTCTTATTAGATCAATCAAAAATTGCGGGATTAGGAAATATTTATTGTGATGAAGTTCTTTGGCTATCCAAAATAAATCCAGAACAACTTACTAATGAATTAAGTGATGATGAGATTAGAAGATTACGAGCAAATATTGTTAAAGAAATTGCTGCAGCAATCAAGGGTCACGGAACCACTGTTCACTCATATTCAAATGCATATGGTGAAGCAGGCCAATTCCAAAATCAACTTCATGCTTATGGGCGTAAAGATGAAAAATGTGAGCGTTGTGGAACTACAATGGAAAAAATTAAAGTGGCACAAAGGGGAACGACTTTCTGTCCTAAATGTCAAAAACTACATGGTGATCTAAGTGACTAAAGTGATTGCATTGACAGGTGGGATTGCGTCTGGTAAATCAACCGTGGGGAAACTGCTTAAAGATAAAAATTTTGATGTGATTGATTTAGATAAGACTGTTCATGATTTAGAAAATGAAAACAAAGATGTCATTAATAAAATTGTTAAGTTGTTCGGAGTAAAGACTACTAATAACGGAAAAATCAATCGCTCTCAGCTTGCCGAAATTGTGTTTAATGATAAAAACGCTTTAAAGAGATTAGTTAGAATATTGAATCCATTTTTGATTAAAGAAATTAATAGTCATACAGATGAGGATGTTATTTTTATTGAAGCACCCACGCTTTTTGAAAATGGCTTACAAGTTTATGTTGATAAAATTATTATGATAGCTTGTGATCCGGTCATTCAAATGCAGCGATTGATAAAAAGAAACACCATCTCAATTAGTAAAGCTAACTTACTAATGAAAAGTCAGTGGCCACAATCAGTAAAAAAAGAATTATCAGATGTAGTAATTGATTCTACAAATGGAATTGATGAGTTAAAAAAACAAGTTTTATGCTTGCTTGATGATTTGAGGTAAGAAAATGAAATGTCCAAAATGCCAACACACATCTTCAAAAGTTTTAGAAAGTCGTCCTATTCAAGTGGGTAACGAAATTAGACGCCGCCGAGAATGTAATAATTGTGGTCATCGTTTTACTACTTTTGAAAGAATTGAAGCTTCACCATTACTAGTTGTTAAAAAAGATGGTAATCGAGAAGAATTTAGTTCCGAAAAAGTTTTACGTGGAATTATTCGGTCGTGTGAAAAAAGACCAGTTTCACTTGAGCAAATGAATAGAATTGTTAACGAAACAAAACGTAATTTGGAAAATAATGATGATGGTAGTCATGAAGTTTCCAGTGAATTAATTGGCAAAGGCGTTATGGCGGGGCTGAAAGATGTCGATGAAATTGCCTATATTAGATTTGCAAGCGTTTATCGCCAGTTTAAAGACATGAATGAATTTTATAGTAAGATGAAGGAATTGATGGGTGACGACGCATCAAAAGAGAAAAACAAAAAAGATGAATAATAATCAAATTATTGAACCTAAAACAGAATATCGAGTTTATCGTAATGGAGAATTAAATGCGACAGACTTTCAAATTTTAACCAAGCTGTATTTGCCAATTATCGGGGCAAATGCTTTTGCTTTAATCAGTTCATTATGGAATGAAGATTCTAATAAGCGTGAACATTTCGCATTGATGAATGGGATTGGAATTGATGGTGGTGAACTTTATCAAGCGCGCTTAAAACTTGAGGGTGTTGGATTAGTTCAGACTTTTCAAAATGAAAAAGAAATAGTTACGTATTTATTAACAAAGCCGTTATCAGCTACATCATTTTTTAGTAATGGTTTAATGAGTGAAATTTTGTTAGAAATGGTGGGGGAAACCAAGTATTTAGAACTATCTAAAGAACTACTTCCCAGTGATTATGATTTTTCCCTATTAACTGATACTACTCACGACTTCTTAGAAGTTTATTCAATTAACCAACAAAATATTACTAACCAGCAAGACATTATTAAACAAGTTCAAACGGGAATTCCTGATGAAAAGCAGGTACAAAGCTTGAAAGATGATAATTTAGATTTCAAATTAATGTTAGATATTTTGAGTAGTTCATTTGTAAATATCGATGATATTAAAAAGAATCATGATTTATTTGTTTCCACTAAGTTATTGTATGGTATTGATGAAATGACGATGACAAAATTAGTTGAACAAGCTACGAATTTAACTAATAATCATTTTGATATGCAAAAGTTTAAACTTTTAGTTTCGAGAAATAATCAAACTGATTTTAAAACAGCAAAAACTAATCCAGTTAAAAATACTACAACAAATGAATATCAATTCGATAATGAAGAACAACAACTAATTAAGACTGCTAAAAATTATGCACCGCTTGTTTTTTTAAATGCTTTAAAAAAAGAAAAAAATGGATATGCAACAAGCTCTGAAGAAAGAGTTATTTCACAATTGGTCGAAAGAATGGTATTGAAAACGGATGTAATTAACATGTTAATTTATTTATTGCTAGTTGATTATAATTATCCAACTTTAAATAAAAATTTAGTTGATACCATTGCTAACGATTGGTCACAAAATCATATTCAAACTGCTGAACAGGCACTTAAACAAATCAAAACACGTGATAGTAAGATTAATGCAGAAAAATCTAAAAGAAGACAAAAATCAAAACAAAATGTTAAATTAAATGTCAGAGAAACTCTGCCTGATTGGGCAAAAGATCAACCACATACCCCCCAGACTTCAGTTTCAAATAATATTAAAGAAAAAAAATTAATTGCAGAAAAGCTTAAAAAATTTAACGAAAAGAAGTGAGGTGATTGATAATGGATAATGTTGGAAAAAAATTTAAAGCAATTATGGCAACCGGAAACTACGCAGAAAATTATCGTAAATTAATGGATGAAGTATATGCAGATCCAGAGGTTGAAAATTTTATTGAGTCTAATCGTGATGCATTGACGGATGAATCAATTAAAAAGTCTGCTTCAAGTTTATATGAGTTTGTGAATAAACGTGATGCCATGCTAAATGGAAAAGACACTTATGCACATGGGTATGAACCAAAGTTAGTTGTTAACAATCATGCGATTGAAGTTTCTTATCAACCAACCCAAGCCTACCTAACTAAGGTTTGGGAACGCCAAATTCGTGATAATATTCAAGATTTAGGTATGTCCAAAGCGCTACAAAATGCTAACATTAATGATTATTATCATGAAGGAAATCCAGCTCGCGAAAATGCTTTAGTTCATGCTCTTGACTTTATTGATGCATATGAAAATAACCCGCAGAAATATCACAAGGGGTTCTATATCTATGGAAGTTTTGGAGTTGGAAAGTCATACTTGTTGAGTGCAATTGCCCATCGTCTGGCTAATGACAACATTAAAACTACATTCTTACACTTTCCATCATTTGCAATGGATATGAAGGCTTTGATTAATTCCAAAACTGATTCTGTAGGTAATCAGGTTGATTGTGTTAAAAAAGTACCTGTTTTAATGATTGATGATATTGGAGCTGATTCGATGTCAGCTTGGATTCGCGATGATATTTTGGGAGTGATTTTGGAATATCGGATGCAAAATCAATTATCAACCTTCTTTAGTTCTAATTTTTCGATGGAGCAATTAGAAAAAGAACATTTAGCAATTACAGCTAAGGGAGATTTTGAGCCACTAAAAGCTAAGCGGCTCATGGAGAGAATTAAATTCTTGGCTACTCCGATTGAAGTTAACGGAAAGAATTTAAGAAATGATTAAGCATCACTCTTGACATTTGTTGTTGGTGTTAGTACAGTATTAACAAGGATATGAGTTAGCTATGAATTCACAGAGAGAATAACATTTTCTGGAAGTTATTCGTTGGATTAGTTAATTTACCACCTTGATTAAAATTAAAATTAATAATGTGGTTACAAATGAGATGTTCAGTTTACTGAACGAATTTGGGTGGAACCGCGTCTAACGACGTCCCTGGTATTGAATAATACTAGGGACTTTTTTTATAGGAGGAAAAATCATGTCAAAGTTATCTTTTGAATTTCCAGATGGAAATCAAAAAGAATTTGATGCCGGCGTTTCTGTTGAGGATATTGCCAAATCAATTTCAGTTAGTTTAGCCAAAAAGGCCGTTGCTGGTAAAGTAGATGGTGAATTAGTTGATGTATTTGCACCCTTACAAAAGGGCGGAAAAATTGAAATCATTACTTCTGAATCAGAAGAAGGCTTACAAGTTCTTCGTCAAAGTGCAGCTCAATTATTAGAAACAGTTGCAAAAAAACAATTCCATGACATTAAAATTGGTGAAATTTCTGCTGATGAAGATGGTTTTTATGTTGACACTGATAAAGCTGAACGCCAAGTTAGTGCTGATGAGCTTGATGAATTAGCAAATCAAATGAAAAGAATCATTAAAAATGACGCTTCTGTAAAGCGAGTTTATTTGAGCAAAGATGAGGCACTTAAAGAAGTCGATGGTGATCCATACCAAGCTAAAATCATTTCTGAAATTGATTCAGATAATATTTTATTCTATGACATTGCCGGCGTATTAACCTTAGCTCAAGGAGTAGTTGCACCTAGTCTTAAAAATATTAAACATTTCAAATTACTTTCAGTTGCTGGTGCATATTGGGAAGGTAAATCATCTAACCCAATGTTACAAAGAATTTATGGTACTGCTTTTTATAAAGAAGCAGAGCTTGAAGCTGATTTAAAAGCTCGTCAAGAAGCTAAAGAACGTGACCACCGTGTCATTGGGAATAACTTAGATTTATTCTTTGTAGATCCTAAAGTTGGTGCTGGTCTGCCTTACTGGATGCCAAATGGTGCTACCATTCGTCGTACTATTGAACGCTACATTACAGATAAAGAATTAGCTAATGGTTATCAACACGTTTATACTCCCGTTTTAGCTAACCTTGATTTATACAAACAATCTGGTCATTGGGATCACTATCGTGAAGACATGTTTCCTCCAATGGAAATGGATGATGACGAAATGCTTGAATTACGTCCAATGAATTGTCCTTCACATATCCAAATTTACAAACATCACATTCGTTCATACCGTGAACTTCCACTTCGAATTGCTGAATTAGGAATGATGCACCGTTATGAAAAATCTGGTGCCTTAAGTGGATTACAACGGGTTCGTGAGATGACACTTAATGATGGTCATACTTTTGTTGCTCCAGATCAAATTCAAGATGAATTTAAAAAGATTCTTAAATTAATGATGGATGTTTACGATGACTTTGATATTGATAACTACACATTCAGACTTAGTTATCGTGATCCTAAGAATACGGAAAAATACTTTGACGATGATGAAATGTGGAACAAAGCACAATCAATGCTTAAAGGTGCCATGGATGAACTTGGTTTAGATTACGTTGAAGCGGAAGGTGAAGCTGCTTTCTACGGTCCAAAACTTGATGTTCAAACTAAGACAGCTCTTGGTAACGAAGAAACGTTATCAACTATTCAACTTGATTTTATGCTTCCAGAACGCTTTGATTTACATTACGTTGGTGAAGATGGTAAAGAACATCGTCCAGTTATGATTCATCGTGGAATTGTTTCAACTATGGAAAGATTTACAGCTTACTTGATTGAAATGTACAAAGGAGCTTTTCCAACTTGGTTAGCACCTAAACAAGTTGAAATCATTCCGGTTAGTGATGAAAAATACGGAGATTATGCTCGTAAGTTAAATGAAAAACTTTCTGCAATTAAGATTCGTTCTCATGTTGATGATCGTAGTGAAAAGATGGGTTACTTAATTCGTGATGCTCAAACCCATAAGGTTCCATACACCATTGTGGTTGGAGAAAACGAAGTTAAGAATAATACAGTTTCCGTACGTAAATATGGTGAAGATAATAGTCGTGATATGTCAATTGATGAATTTGTCATGGAAATTTTAAAAGATATCTCAAGTTACTCAAGAGATGCAAACAAAGAAAAAGAATCAGTTGACAAAGTTAGATAATGTTGATATGATTAAATAGTTAAAAGCAGAGGCTTCCCGCTTCTCGCCTAAGTGATTTTAATCGCTGGGCTTTACGAATGAAAGACCTATTTCGATAGGGATAGCGGGTATCCATTGTGGGTATCCGCTATTTTTCTGCTTTAAAATTACTTGGAGGTGAACCACTATAGCAAAGAGAGATCAAATGGTTAATGATGGTATTCGTGCCCACGAAATGATGATCATTGATGATAATGGAAATAAACTTGGTTTAAAGACAAAACAAGAAGCAATGAAAATTGCTGAAGATGCAAATCTTGACTTGGTTCTTGTCGCTCCTAACGCTAAACCAGCAGTTGCTAAAATTCTTGATTACGGGAAATATCGCTTTAATCAACAAAAGAAAGATCGTGAAGCTCGTAAGAAACAAAAGATTGTTAGTGTTAAGGAAATTAGATTAAGTCCTACTATTGATACAAATGACTTTAATACTAAACTTAAGAATGCTCAAAAATTCTTAGACAAAGGTGAAAAAGTTAGAGTATCCATCAGATTTAAAGGACGTGCCATTACCCATAAGGAAATCGGTCGGACTGTTCTTAACAAAATGGCTGATGCACTTTCTGATATTGCTACCGTTACCCAACGAGCAAAAATGGATGGACGTAGCATGTTCTTAATGCTTGCACCAAGTACTAATAGAAAGAAATAATTAATTTCTTTAATTAAAGAGGAGGATATTGTTATGCCAAAAATGAAATCAAATCGTGCAGTTGCTAAGAGATTTAAGAAAACCGCTAAAGGTGGACTTAAGAGTGCTCATGCATATACTAGTCACCGTTTCCATGGTAAAACTAAGAAACAACGTAGACATTTACGTGGAACACACATGATTAGTAGTCTTTGGGTAAAAACTTATACTGAACTTTTAAGAAAATAATTTAACTATAGGGGGATTTTAATATGCCACGAGTAAAAGGTGGAGCTACCACACGTAACCGTCGTAAACGTGTTCTTAAATTAGCTAAAGGATATCGCGGTGCTAAGCATCGTCTTTTCAAAACTGCTAAAGATCAAGTAATGAAGTCACGTACTTATGCTTTCCGTGATCGTCGTAACAACAAAGGCAATTTCAGAAAGATTTGGATCACTAGAATTAATGCTGCTGCTAGAATCAATGATATTAGTTACAGTAAATTAATGCATGGTTTGAAATCAGCTAACATTGATATGAATCGTAAAATGTTAGCTGACTTAGCTGTTAATGATGCAGAAGCATTTGCTACTTTAGTAGAACAAGCTAAAAAAGCTCTTTAATTTTAAACATTAAAAACTTCCATCAATTTCTTTGGTGGAAGTTTTTTTCTTCAATATCTTCCCAATTATGTGTTAAATGATTTAAAATAATAGTAAGTAATTAGAAGAGAAAGAAGGGTTGTTATGTTAGATGCTTTTAAACCTACATGGATGGTTGAAAGTTTATATCACATTTCACCGGAAAAATTAAAGGAAAATGGAATTGATACAATTTTAACCGATTTGGACAATACGTTAATTCCTTGGAATAATTCCATTGGCACGAATAAAATTAATGAATGGATTAGATTTATGAAAGAAAATGGAATTAATGTAATTGTAGTTTCTAACAACAATCCTAAACGAGTTGGAATTGCAGTCGAAAAATTAGATATTCCTTTTGTTGCACATGCCTTAAAACCACTTAATCGTGGGATTAAGCAAACTTTAAAACGTTTTAAACTAACTCCGAAACAGGTTGTAATGGTTGGAGACCAATTAATGACAGATATTTGGGCTGCTAATAATTGCCATATTAAAAGTATCTGGGTTAAACCATTGGTTGAAACTGACATGTTTCCAACTAAAATAAATCGGTTTCTTGAGTCAGTAGTTTATAAAAAACTCAAGAAAAAGTATCCGAACTTGAATTGGAAAGAAGACATTTATTAATGGTAGAAAATAACGATATTAACAAAATTCTGGAAGAAAAACTTTATTGTATTGGTTGCGGTGCTTTAATTCAAGATACTGATAAAGACAAAGCTGGTTATACACCTAAGTCAGCCATTGAAAAAGGACTTGAATCAGGAGAATTATATTGTCAACGTTGTTTTAGATTACGGCATTACAATGAAATTCAACCAGTTGATGTTTCAGATGACGAATTCCTTCATTTATTAGGTAAAATTGGAGATACTGACTCTTTAGTCGTATATGTTGTCGATATTTTTGATGTTAACGGAAGTATTATTCCAGGAATCCAACGCTTTGTCGGAAATAATCCAATTTTAGTAGTAGGTAATAAGGTTGATTTACTTCCATCATCATTTAAAGAATCAAAAATTAAAGATTGGCTTCGTCAAATGATGAATAAAGCTGGCATTAAACCAATTGACATTGAATTAGTTTCAGCAAAAACTAATCGTTCCGTTGATGACTTATTGGAAGTTATAAAAAAATATCAAAAGAACCGGGATGTTTATGTAGTTGGGGTAACTAACGTCGGTAAATCAACGTTGATTAACCAAATTATCCATCAAGCTTCTGGACAAGAACAAGTGATTACAACTTCAAAATTTCCAGGTACTACTTTAGATATGATTAAAATTCCATTGGATGATGGACACGATTTAATTGATACTCCAGGAGTTATTCATGCAAGTCAAATGGCACATTATTTATCGCCAAAGGATTTGAAATATGTCTCTCCACAAAAGCGAATTAAGCCAAAAGTTTACCAATTAAATGATGGTCAAACTTTATTTTTGGGGGCAATTGGTCGTTTTGATTATGTTAAAGGTCCAAAGACTGGTTTTACAGTTTACGTTGATAATAATTTAATGATCCACCGTACGAAGACAGAAAATGCTGATGAATTTTTTGATAAACATGCCGGTGAATTATTGAATCCACCATTGGGTAAGGAAAATGTTGTTCCACTTCAGAGGCATGAATTTAAAGTCGAAGATACTTCTGATTTAGTAATTGAAGGTTTAGGTTGGGTTACCGTACCAAAAGGTTCAATCATTGCTGGTTGGGCTCCCAAAGGTGTTTCTGTTTTAATTAGAAAAGCAATGTTTTAAGGAGAAATTATGAAATTAACAGGCAAACAAAAAAGATTCTTACGTGCCAATGCTAATCATTTACGGCCCATTTTTTCAGTTGGTAAAAACGGATTAAACGAACTTTGGTTAAACGAGGTTAATCAAGCTGTCGATAGTCGTGAATTAGTAAAAATTAGTATTCAACAAAGTGCAGATGTTGATACTGATGATGTAAAAGAATTTATTGAAAATAACAGTGATATCAGTGTAGTTCAAACCATTGGCAAAACAGTTTTATTATTTAATCAGTCATCAAATCCTAAACACCGTGATATTTCCAACGGCGTCTTTAGTCTATAAAAGAATGGAAAAAAAAAAGATTGGTATCTTAGGTGGTACATTTAATCCCATCCATTTAGGGCATTTAATTATGGCAGAGCAAGCTCTATCTCAGTTAAAACTAGATAAAGTACTATTTATGCCAGATTATTTACCCCCTCATATTGACCATAAGGATACGATTGATGCTTTTGATCGAATAAATATGATTAAGTTAGCGATTGCTAACAATTCTAATTTTAAATTAGAAACAATTGAAGTTGATCGAGGTGGAAAAAGTTATTCTTTTGATACAATGGTACAGTTAACTAAAAGTCATCCAAATAATGATTATTATTTTATTATTGGTGGTGATATGGTTGAATATTTACCAAAATGGTATCGAATTAATGATTTATTAAAAATGGTAACATTTGTGGGGGTTAAGAGACTGGGAAATAAAGTAGAGACAGAATATCCTGTAAAATGGATTTCTTCTCCATTAATAGATATTTCTTCAACTTACGTTAGAAATTCAATTTTGCATCATCGAGATTTGAGATATCTTGTTCCCAATCAAGTACTAAATTACATTAAGGAGAATGGTCTTTATGAATGAAGTTAAATATGATTATACTAATTACGCCAAAATGAATCGTACTGAAATTCTTGAAGAAATGAAAAAGCATCTTAATGATAAAAGATTTCAGCATTGTTTAAGAGTTGAACAGACTGCAATTGATTTAGCAAATGAAAATGGAGTAAACCCAGAAATTGCTGGATTAGCTGGGCTTGTTCATGATTATGCTAAACAACGACCTAATGAGGACTTTATTAAAGTAATTAAAGAACATCATCTTGACCCTGATTTGCTAAACTATGGTAAAGCAATTTGGCATGGTTATGTTGGCTATCTTTTAGTGCAAGCCGAATTAGGAATTAACGATGCTAGAATATTAAATGCTGTTAAGTATCACACAATTGGTGCCCCTGACATGGATAAGTACGCTCAAATCACTTATATGGCTGACTTCATTGAACCTGATCGTGATTTCTCTGAAGCTGACGAAGCACGAAAAATCACTCATAAAAATTTATGGGATGGGGTTATTTTTCAAAACGAAAAAACCATGCAATTATTAGTTGGTAAAAATAAAGCAATTTATCCAGCTGCAATTGTAGCTTACAATTCAATTGTTGCCGGACTTAAATAGGAGAAAATATGAACAACCAAAAAGTTTTAGAGACGGTAGTTAAGGCTGCTGACGAACGTCGTGCAAATGATATTGTAGTATTAAATATTGAAGATTTAAGTGTAATGGGTCGCTACTTTGTTGTGATGGACGCAAGTTCAGAACGTCAAGTCAAAGCGATTGCTAATAATATTGAAGATCATCTTGAAGAGGATGGAGTTAAAATTATTCATTTTGAAGGTAAAGATAAATCAAACTGGATTTTAATGGATTTAGGTGATGTAATTGTGCATGTCTTTAAGACTGAAACTCGTGAATTTTACAATCTAGAAAAATTATGGGCAGATGCTAAGGCAGTTGACGTGTCAAACTGGATTACTGAGGATTAATTATGATTTACACTGAATTTGCCACTTTTTATGATCAATTATTTGATAATGCTTTGTATAACAAATGGGTTAATTTTGTAAGTAATAATGTTAATAAAAATGATAAGATCTTAGATTTAGCGTGTGGAACTGGTCGATTACTAGTTTTAATGAAAAAGAAAGGGTACGATGCAATTGGTGCAGATTTTTCAGAAGATATGTTAGCAATTGCAAACGAGCACCTAATTGAAGCAGGTTTTACTGAACCTTCATTATTAAACGAAAATATGCTTGATTTAAGTGAATTAGGTAATTTTGACGTCATTACTTGTTTTGATGATTCAATTTGTTATCTTAATAATTTAAATGAAGTTAAGGTAATGTTTAAAGAAGTTTATGGCCATCTAAATCGTCATGGAAAATTTTTGTTTGACGTTATCACCCCATATCAAACTGACGTTAAGTATCCAGGATATATGTATAATTTTCATGATGAAGATCATGCATTTATGTGGACGACTTATATCGGTGAATTTCCCCATTCAGTTGAACATGATTTAACCTTTTTTAACTATAATAATGAAATTAAAGGTTATGATGAATATTCAGAAACTCATTATGAACGTACTTATTTGGCGAAAGAATATCAATCGGTATTGTATAAAGTTGGTTTTAAGAACATTAAAATTAGTTCTGAATTTGGTGAAAAAGAAGTTGATGATCAAACGACTAGATGGTTTTTTGTGTGTGAAAAGGATTAAAAATGACTTTAAAAGCAGTTGGAATAATAGCAGAATATGATCCATTTCATAATGGCCATTTATTTCAATTACGACAGGCACAACGGTTAACTAATGCGGATGTGACAGTTGTAGTTATGAGTAGTAATTGGACTCAACGCGGAGAACCAGCTATTTTTGACAAGTGGACAAGGACTAAAATGGCCTTAGAAAATGAAGTTGATTTGGTAATTGAATTGCCAATTCAATCTGCAGTTCAACCTGCAAGTATTTTTGCATACAATGCTGTTGAATTAATTGTTGCTTTAAAATGTCAATCTCTTTCATTTGGTAGTGAAAGTCCAGAATTTGATTTTAATAAGTTTAAAACATTTGAAGTTAATACCAGTTCTAATGAATTCAAAAATTATCAGGAAAGCTATCCAGAAAATTTCCGCAAGTTTATGCTAGAAAATTATGGATTTAATCTAGAGTTACCAAACGATACCTTAGGCTTTTGGTATGCTCAAGCTGTGCAAAAACTTAATGCCAATTTAAAATTAGTTCCGATTGCCAGAAATGAAAGCAATCACGGTGATGATAAATTATTACATCAAATTTCAAGCGGTAAAGCGATAAGAAAAGCTATTAAGAATCGTAATTCGAGATTTATTAATTTCATTCCAGAATCGTCGGTTCAGATTGAAAAATTACAACCACTTTTTTGGGATGACTATTGGCCATATTTAAAATATGAAATTAATCAAACTTCATTATTTGATTTAAGAAATGTATATCAAATGTCAGACGGATTAGAATTTCTTTTCAAAAGGGCTGCAATTAAGGCTAAAAACTTTAATGAATTTATTGAACTAGTAAAAAGTAAACGGTATACTTATACCAGATTACAAAGACTTTGTGTTTACGTTTTATTTAAAATTACTCAGCAACAGATTGATGATAGTTCTCGGAATCTTAGGGTACTAGGAATGACGAAAAATGGTCAAAATTATTTAAATCAGATCAAAAAGGAACTTAAATTATCTTTAATTTCAAAAGTAGATAAAACTGTTTTTGATAGAGCTGATTATTTAGAGTGTAAAGCTGGTTTATTAACAGGAACAATTTTAAATAATCAACAAGATTTATATCATTTTCCTGTTATAATTAACAAATAGCAATTGCTATCAAGTGAAACACCTTGACATAGATTTTAGATATAAGTATAATTGGATTGTTGCATTGGAGGTTGTTTTTATGAAATGGTCTTTTGAAAAACTTCAGGAATATAAAAATAATTCTTTTGAAGACAGCGGTAAATTAGATTTAAGAGCGGATTTAAAAGAACGATATCCTGATAATATTTTAGATGCAACACCTTTTGACGTGAAAGTATCAGCGATTTCTGATAATGGAGATGTGATTATTGATGCCCATGTTAAAGGAAGTGTAACTGTTCCTTCTTCAAGATCATTGGATCCAGTTGAACTTGATTTAGACTTTGATATTAATGAAGTTTATGTTAATACTAAAGCAGCATTGAATCGCTATGATGAAGATGTTGTGGTATTAAAAATTGACGAAGATGATGATGCAATTGATTTTGATAAAGCTGTAGCGGATAATATTATTATTAATATTCCTATGCAGGTTCTTTCTCCTGAGGAACAAGATGGTAAGTCAATGCCATCTGGAAATGACTGGGAAGTTATTTCTGAAGATGATTTTAATCATCAAGAGGAGGAAACAACGAAAGTTGATCCACGTCTTGCAAGTTTAAAGAATTTTCATTCTAAAAATGATGACAAGGCTTAAAAATTCACTAGTGGAAATTAATTAATAAGGGAGGTTATTATTAATGGCTGTACCAAAGAGAAAAACTTCAAAATCTAGAAGAGATATGCGTCGTGGACACATCAAATTGAGTGTTCCTGGCATGAGTCCATGTCCTAACTGTGGAGAATTACGTAAGTCACATTACGTATGTCCAAGCTGTGGTTTCTACGATGGAAAAGAAGTAGTTGCTAAAAAGAACAACTAATAGATAATGAAGAACGTTGAAAACACCATGGGTTTTCGATGTTCTTTTTTTATAGAATTAATTGTGAAATAATGCATTTAATTTGTTTTTTATTAAAACAAATAAAGTTTTAGCTAAAGTTTAAACTTATGAAGATTGATTCTAGGATTTATATTTTAATCGTGTTAGAATTTATCTTGTCTATTATAGAATTTGAAAGGAAGATATTTTTATGAATGGTGAAATTTATGGAAATACTGCTGAAATAGCAAATAGATTAGTCGCAAAAACTTATCAAAAAGTTTGTACTGGTCTTGCTATTACTGGAGTAATTATGACACTCATGGCTGTCTTTATGACTAAATGGGTTATGTCAATGGGAATCACGACTTCATTATTAATTTTGGTAGTTGCTCTTGGGTTAATGTTTGCTCTAAGTCGTTCAGTTACCAATGATAATACTAGTGCCTCAACAACTAATACAATTTACTACTTAATGACCATATTGTTTGGGGTTTCGTTAAGTCCCGTACTTATTTATTATGATGTAAAGACAATTGGATTAGCAATGTTAGGAACAGCAGTGATGTTTGGTGGGTTAACTTTTTATGCAAATACTACTAAACGAGATTTTATTGGATTTGGTGCATACTTAACTTGGGGACTCTTAGCCGCTATTGTGTTAAGTTTAGTTTCAATGATTTTCCACATTGCTTTATTATACGTTCTTGTAGATGTAGTAATGTTGGTAATTTTTGCGGTATTCATCATTTTTGATACTCAAAGCGTAAAGCGTTTTGCTGATTCAGTCCAAAGTGAAGAACAACTTCAAAAATACAGTACTATTGGTGCTTTAAGTATTTATCTTGATATTCTTAACATCTTCCAAATTCTTTTGGAACTTATTGGAATGGGTGATAATAGAGATTAATTACATTAACACTTTAACTTTGGTTAAGGTGTTTTTGTTTACAAAAAAGCTAGGAAATAAATTCCTAGCTTTTTTAAATTATTCGTGATGATGACGCTGTTTGTTAGCATTTCGATTATTATTGTGATTTATTTGATTGTCATTGCTTTCTTCAGCAGAAACTTTTTCTTCGGTTTCTTCAAGGGTATCTGGAACAATTATTTTAGGCGGATTTTTTTTAGCTTCTGTTTGAATTTGCTTGATAATTCTAGGACGAATTTCATTAACAATTAATTGTTGAATAATTGCAAATAATCCACCAATGAAGAAATAGATTCCTAATCCAGCAGGAGATGACAATGAGACAAAGAAAATCATTACTGGACTTATAATCATCATAGCTCCCATTTGTTTACGTTGAGTTTTTGGCATTCCTAAAATAGAAAGATAACCCTGAATTGCGTAAACAATCAGTGAGAGAACAGCTAGTAAAATACTTTTTTGTCCTAATTGAATTCCCATAAAAACTGTATGAGACAATTCTGGAGAATAACGAATTGCAGCATATAAAGCAGCAAATATAGGCATTTGAATTAGAAGTGGTAAACAACCAATTCCACCTGTCATACTAATACCATTATCTTTGTAAAGTTTCATCATTTGTTGATTTAAAGCAACTTGCTCTTCTTGAGTTTTGGCATTTTTCAACAATGATTGAATTTTAGTCATTTGAGGTTTAACTAAAGCCATTTTTTCTTGCATAATGGTTGATTTTTTTAATTGACTAATCATGACAGGTAACAATAGACATCTAACAATTACAGTGATTGCAATTAAAGACCAACCATAACCCCCAACATATTTAGCTAACCAATCCATTACATGTTGTCCTGGAACTGCTAAATAATCGTAAACCATTCCATATGGATGCCCATGAGAATCTTGACGTACACAACCCGATAGGGTCAGTGCTGCGAATCCAATTATTCCAATTAAACTCAGTTTTTTTCTATTTTTCATTTATGATACTCCCATCTATTAAATCATAATTATAATATTAAACTAATGCAGTTGTTACTGCAATTGAATGAATTTAAATTAAATCAAAAATATATTAATAAAAGAATTTATATATTTGAATCTTTGTAATAAACTTGAAAATAATTTAATAATCGTCTATCAATTTTAAAATTGTTTCAAGTTTATTTGTTTGATTGATGTGTTAGTATAATGATTAGAATAAATTAATTTGAGGAAGAATTCATATATGGAACGAATTGCATCAAAACAAAATAAAAAAGTAAAAGAATTAAAAAAATTAGCAACTGCTAAAGGCCGTAAAAAATCGGACCAGTATTTAATTGAGAGCTGGCATTTAGTCCAAGAAGCGATTAATAATTTACCAAAGAAAGATGTAATTTCAATTTTTGTCACTGATGATCAATATCTTGAGCATGGCTCAGATTTAAAGGATTTAAACGTAATTTCTATTTCTGACGAAATTGCTAGCGAAATTGCATCTACTTCTACCACCCAAGGAATTTTTGCGTTATGCAAAATTAACAATCAATCCTTGTTAGATGTTAAATTAGATGGAGCATGGCTCTTACTTGATGATATTCAAGATCCAGGAAATATTGGGACGATGGTTAGAACTGCAGATGCAGCTGGATTTGCGGGGGTTATATTTGGTGATGGTACTGCTAGCCAATATAATAGTAAAGTACAGCGATCAATGCAGGGTAGCCAATTCCATATTAAATTAGTCAAAGCCCCATTATCATCTGCGGTTGAAAAATTAAAATTACAAAAAACTCCCATTTATGGTACTGAATTAAATCCAGATGCAGTAAATTATAAAGAAATTACTCCATTATCTGATTTTGCTTTGATTATGGGAAATGAAGGTAATGGAATGAATAAGAGTTTATTAAAAGAGACTACTAATAATTTATATATTCCGATTAAAGGAAAAGCAGAATCACTAAATGTTGCAATTGCGGCAGCAGTGATTATGTTTCAAATTATTAAGTAATTTGGAGAACAGATTATGAAGGCAAATGAATGGAAATCTGACCCAGAATTTATGAACTGTATTTCTGATTTATTAGCTTCCAATGAAGTTAAGCAATTAGCTGGTTATACACAACATCATCATTCAACTAGGTTAAAACATTGTATTTATGTTTCTTATGTTAGTTACTTGATTGCAAAAAAAATGAATCTAGATTATCGAGCTGCAGCTCGCGGTGGATTGCTTCATGATTTATTTTATTATGATTGGAGAACCACTAAATTTGATATAGGGACGCATGCATATATGCATCCTCGAGTTGCTTTACGAAATGCTAAAAACATTACGGAGTTAACACCCAAAGAGGAAGATATTATTTTAAAACATATGTGGGGTTTAACTTTAGCTAGACCTAAGTATATGGAGAGTGTGATTGTTTCCTTAGTTGATGATTATGCTGCTGTTAATGAATTTATGTCGCCAGTTGAAAACAGGTTTAAGAGACTATTAAATAACAAAGGTAATCATAAAAAGAATAGGTAGTGATTTTGATGACAAACAGAAAAAAAATAGATAAAGAGAATGGAGATTGTCTTTGTTCTAGGTTTGAAGAAGTTTTTTCCATTTTAGGTAAAAAATGGAATGGAGTAATTATTGAAGCTCTATTGATTGGTGATTCACTTCGTTTTGGAGAAATTGCTAATAAGATTGATGGCTGTAGTGATCGAATCTTAACTGCTAGGTTAAAAGAACTACGTGATTGTGATATCGTCTCACGTAAAACCTTTGATGAATCCTCACTTATTAAGTACGAATTAACAGAAAAGGGAAGAGATTTACAACCAATTATGAAATCAGTTCATGTTTGGGCAGATAAATGGTGTGATGGTAATAAGTAAGTTTGACCATTATTAAGATTTGATTTATAATTTCATTAACTACTGTGAAGAAAGAATTAGTAAGTTACGTTTTAACAGAGAGATTTTGATTGCTGAAAAAAATCATAGTAACTGAATTCGCTTTTGAAGAAGTAGACATAAGCTAATTAAAAAATGTCCGATTGATGTTCGTTATCCATCTAAGAGTGCATACTAATTGTATGAATTTGGGTGGTAACGCGAAGCTTCGTCCCTTGATTGTGGGAGAGGCTTTTTTTATTTGAAAAGGGGGATTTTGTTGTGAGTTTAAAAGAAGATTTAGAAACAATTAAACAAAATGGTTTGAAAGAAATTGACGCGTCAACCGATGTAAAAAGTTTAAATGAAATTCGTGTTCAATTGTTAGGTAAGAAAGGTCCAATTACTCAAGCACTACGTGGAATTTCTAAACTTCCAGTTGAAGAGCGCCCAGTAGTTGGTAGTTTTGCAAATATAATTCGTGATGAGTTAGCAACCGCGATTACCACGAAACAAACAGAATTAGAAAACGCTAAATTAAATGCTAAATTAGCTGAAGAAAAATTGGATGTTACTTTACCAGGTAACCAGGTTGCTTTAGGTCATCCACATGTGATTCAACAAATTATTGATGAAATTGAAGATATTTTCATTGGGATGGGATATCAAGTGTTAAATGGTCCTGAAGTTGAAGAAGATCATTATAATTTCGAAATGATGAACTTACCAAAAGATCATCCTGCACGCGATATGCAAGATACTTTCTATATTACTAAAGAAATTTTAATGAGAACTCATACTTCACCAATGCAAGCACGTTCTCTAGAAAAACATGATTTTAGTAAAGGTCCATTAAAGATGATTTCACCAGGGGTGGTTTTCAGACGTGATACCGACGATCCAACTCATTCCCACCAATTCCATCAAGTAGAAGGAATTATGATTGATAAACATATTACAATGGCTGATTTAAAGGGAACTTTAGAAACGATGACGCATAAGTTATTTGGTGATAAGTTTAAAGTTCGTCTTCGTCCTAGTTACTTTCCTTTTACCGAACCATCAGTGGAAGCAGATATTACTTGCATGAATTGTGGTGGTAAAGGTTGCGACGTTTGTAAAGGATCTGGCTGGATTGAAGTTCTAGGGGCTGGAATGGTTCATCCCAATGTGCTTAAAATGGCTGGCGTTGATCCAAAAGAATATGGTGGATTTGCCTTTGGAGTCGGTCCTGACCGTTTTGCCATGTTGAAATACGGTGTAAATGATATTCGTGATTTCTATCTTGACGACTTAAGATTTTTATCACAATTTGATTAATTAGGAGGAATTGAAATGTTATTATCATATGATTGGCTTAAAGATTATTTAGACATTAATCTTTCTCCAGAAGATCTGGGTGAAAAAATTGAAAGAACTTCCGTTGAAGTAGATTCTGTTTCTAAAAGAAGTGACGGGCTTAAAAAAATTGTTGTTGGTAAAATCATTTCTTTTGAAAAACATCCCGATGCTGGACATTTAAACATTTGCCAAATTGATGTTGGTGAAGATGAACCGCTTCAAATTGTTTGTGGTGCACCCAATGTTGAAGTAGGTAAAAAAGTAATTGTTGCTTTATCCGGAGCTCGGGTTGGTGGAAACATCAAAATTAAAAAAGCCAAGATGCGTGGTGTACAATCAAACGGAATGCTTTGTGGATTAGATGAAATTGGCTTTTCTAAAGATGTTGTGCCTGATGAATGGAAAGATGGAATTTACTTTTTACCAGATGATGCTAAATTAGGTAATTCGGTTTTTGATTATCTTGGTATGAACGACCCATTAATTGATTTAGACGTTACCCCTAATCGTGGTGATATGTTAAGTTTACGTGGTGCTGTTTATGACTTAGCAGCTGTTTTTGATCAAAAAGTTAACTTTGATGAAAAAGCGGGTAAGGAATTAGGGCAAACAGAATCCAAGACCGATATTAAGGCTCATGCGGATGAAGATCTTGCTCCTATCTATAAGCTTAAGGTAGTTAAGGATGTAGAAGTAAAGCCAAGTCCACTATGGCTCCAAATTAAATTATGGAATTTAGGTATTAAACCAATTAATAATGTAGTAGATATTACTAACTTAGTAATGATGAAATTGGGACAACCTTTACATGCTTATGATTTAAGTAAGATTGCTGATGGTGATTTAAGAGTTCGTCGAGCTAAACCAGGTGAAAAGATTACAACTTTAGACGAAGAAGAACGTGAATTATCGGCACTAGATGTTGTTATTGCAGATTCTGAAAAGCCAGTCGGGTTAGCAGGTTTGATGGGTGGAAATGATGCTAAAGTTACTAAAGATACTACTGATATCGTAATTGAAGCTGGCGTTTTTGCTCCAGTTGCGACTCGTAAGATGGCTCAAAAAGAATTACTTCATACTGATGCATCTCAACGCTTTGAACGTGGAATCGACAAAGGCAATGTAGAAAATGCATTAAACTATGCAGCTGGATTAATTCAAGACCTTGCTAATGGACGTGCTAGCCAAGGAGTGGTTATTGGAAGTGACGAAGTTGTTAAACCAGTTACTATTTCAATTTCTGCTGAACGCATTAATCACGTTTTAGGAACCTCGTTAAGTGAGAAAGAAATTACTGATATTTTCCATCGTCTAGGCTTTACAGTTGAAAATAAAGATCATGAGATGTTGGTTACCGTTCCAACTAGATGTTGGGATATTAAAATTGATGCTGATTTAATTGAAGAAGTGGCTCGGATTTATGGGTATGATAATATTCCTGTAACACTACCAGTTACCGTTACTACTGAAGGAAGTTTTACACCTAAACAACAATTAATCAAAAATTCTCGTAAAATTTTGCTTGGAGAAGGACTTACTCATGCAATTTCTTATTCGCTAACTACAGAAGCCAAGGCAAAGATGTTTTTACTAAATGATAGTAATGAAACCAATTTGCAATGGCCAATGACTAATGATCATGCTGTGTTACGTATGAATTTACTTTCGGGATTATTAGATGATATTGCCTATAACCAAGCTCGTGGCGTTGAAGATGTTCCTTTCTTTGAACAAGGACGGGTATTTTTCCGCGAAGCTGATCAAGTTCGTCCAACTGAAGTTGAACACATTGCAGGAGCAATTTCTGGTTCATTAGCTCAATCAACTTGGAATCAAAAAGCTACCCCAATGGACTTCTTTGGAATGAAAGGAATTGTGACTAAATATCTTGAAACGTTATCATTAGCTGATGAAATTTCATATGAAGCAACTGATTCAATTTCAGAAATGCATCCAGGACAAACAGCTTTAATAAAACTTGGTGATGAAGTGATTGGATTTGTTGGTCAAGTTCACCCATCAACAGCTAAAGCTTTCAAAATTAAGCCAACGTTTGTTTTTGAACTTGACTTAGATAAATTAGTTACAGCTAAGAAAAGTGAACAACAATACCAACAAGTTAGTCCATTTCCAAAGATTAGTCGTGATATGGCAATGTTAGTTAATGATGACATTACTAATGCACAAGTTTATGCTATTATTAAACGTCGTGGTGGAGCCTTCTTGAAGAAAGTTACTTTGTTTGATGTTTATGATGGTGAACACGTTCCAGCAGGCAAAAAGTCATTAGCTTATTCTTTGACTTTTGAAAATCCTAAAGAAACTCTTAAAGATGAAGTTGTAAACAAAGCAGTTGCTAAAATTACTAAACATCTTCAAGATGAACTTGATGTTGAAATTAGATAGTTTCAATTTAGAAGGGAAACTGACAAATGGCAACCAAAAAAAGACCTATTATTATTGGTGTAACAGGTGGTTCTAGTAGTGGAAAAACCACCGTTAGTAAATCAATTTTGCAACGTTTGCTTGGGCACTCGATTAGTATCATTCAACAAGATTCATATTATAATGATCAATCTGATATGACTATTGAAGAACGTAAAAAAGTTAATTATGATCATCCTGATGCTTTTGATGATGATTTATTAGTTAAGCATTTGAATGATTTATTGAATTACAAATCAATTGAAAAGCCAGTTTATGATTATACAAAATTCACGAGAAGTAAAGAAACTAAAATCCAAGAACCAACTGATGTCATTATTTTAGAAGGAATCTTGATTTTAAATGATAAACGACTTCGCGATTTAATGGATATTAAAGTTTTCGTAGATACCGATGATGATATCCGTTTAATTCGTCGGATTAAGCGTGATATTGCTGATAGAGGTCGTTCATTGGATTCAGTTATTCAACAATATTTAGCGACCGTTCGGCCCATGTACCATCAATTTGTTGAGCCTAGTAAACGATATGCTGATATAGTTATTCCCCGCGGTGGTAAGAATGTTGTGGCAATCGATTTGCTTGTTACAAAGGTTCAGGCAATCTTTGGTAATGATAATCCCAATTCTTTGATTGATTATTAATAATTTTGTTTGAAAAAGTTTGAGATTAATGTTAATTTTAAGTTGAATAAAATAATGAGGTGTTTAAATGGCTGAAGATGTATATCCAATGACCAAGTATGGTCAAATTAAGCTAGAAAAAGAACTTGAAGATTTAAAAACTAATCAACGTCCACATGTAATTGAACAAATTAAGATTGCAAGAAGTTATGGTGATTTATCAGAAAATTCAGAATATAAATCAGCAAAAAATGAGCAAGCACTATTAGAAAGCCGTATTAATACGGTTGAACATATGTTGCAGTTCGCTCAAATTGTTGATGATATTAAAACTGCTTCTGATGAAGTGAGTGTTGGTAAAACTGTAACATTTAAAGAATTACCTGACGAAGAACCAGAAGAATATCAAATTGTAGGAGCAGCTGAGGCTGATCAACTTGCTGGGAAAGTATCAAATGATTCACCAATTGCTCGTGGCCTTTTGGGACACAAGGTTGGAGAAAAAATTGATATTGAAATTCCAGATGGAACAATGCATGTTGAAATTTTAGGTGTCGATTAAATATAAAAAAAGATGTTAGGCAATTTGCCTAGCATCTTTTTACTTAATTTTAATTTATGTTTGTTGCGGAACCGCTTTTATAATGCGATAATTAAGCTAATTGTTTAAATTATGAAATGAATTTAATTTAAAATTATATGATAAAAAGGGGTAACTGCTGTGGGTAACTTTTTTGGAAAATTTTTCAAAAAGCGGACACGTTCAACAAGACAAACAAATGAGTCTAATACAATTCCGTTTCGTTTGAATTTGATTTTCTTAGTAGTTGGATTATTATTTATTGTGTTAATTTGGAAATTAGCTGATTTACAAATTATTCAAGGCAATTATTTCAAATCAACCGTGAATCAAACCAGTAATTATGTTAAATATGGTAATGTAGCTCGTGGAAAAATTTATGATGCAACTGGAAAATTAATGGTTGGAAATGAGAACCAAAGGGCAATCACTTATACTAGATTGCCAAGCGTATCATCAAAAGACATGTATCAAACAGCAACGAAATTAGGAGACTATATTACAGTTCCTACCAATCGACTTACTAAAAAACAAATTGCAGAATATTATCTAGCAAATCCTGAAAATCAAGCAAGCGCTAAAAAGAAAATTAGTGGCGCTGCTTCAATGAGTCCCAATCAACAACAAAAGGCAGAAATTAATAAATTTATAGCCGGCAAAATTACTCCAGTTACTAATGACATGAAAAATGCAGCTGCAATTTTTAATTCTATGAGTGGTGCATATACTTTATCAACTACTTATATAAAATATAATCACGTATCTGATAGAGAAATGTCGTTAGTTGGAGAACATCAATCTGATTTGCCTGGAGTTGAAGTTGGTAGTAATTGGGTGAGAAATTATCCTCAAGGAAAAGAAGTTCGAACTGTGACTGGATCGGTTTCATCAAATAAATCTGGTCTTCCAGAGGATCGTGTTAATAGCTTATTGGCTCAGGGATATTCACAAAATGAATCAGTTGGTATTAGTGATCTTGAATCACAATATGAACCAGTTCTAAAAGGTTCTAAATCGCAAACTCAATTCAAAGTTAACAGTAGTAATCAAATTATTTCACAGGTTGTTAAATATCCAGGTCAAAATGGAGATAATTTGCAACTTACGATTAATTCAAAATTTCAAAATGATTTACAAAAAATTGTTAGAAAAGACCAAGCTGGTGGATATTCAACTGGTACTTATGCTGTCGTAATGAATCCTTACACTGGCGGAGTAATTGGTATGGCTGGTGTAGATCGTGATCCTAAAACAAATAAAGTTACACAAAACGATGTGGGTGTCATTAATCGTCCCATTACAATGGGATCAGTGGTAAAACCGGCTATGGAATCTGGAGCTTTGATGAAAGGAATTATAACCCCTGAAAACAGTACGCAAACTGATCAACCAATCAAAAATGGTGGCGGGGTCAAATCATCTTGGTTTAACACTAATGGTAGTCATAATATTCAATTAACAGCCCAAGATGCTTTGGAAGTTTCTTCAAACTCATATATGATGCAGTTAGCAATGAAAGAAGCAGGTTTTAAATATGTACCAGGTGCAGACTTAGATATGAATCCTTCAATTTTTGAAACCTTAAGAAACAATTTTAAACAATTTGGTTTAGGTGTTAAAACTGGAATCGATTTGCCAGGAGAATCAGCTGGAATTGAAGGACCAACAGGTTTTGCTAATATTGGTAAAGCACTTGATGAATCATATGGGAACTATGATGGCTATACTACAATTCAATTGGCCCAATATGTTGCGACAATTGCTAATGGTGGCTATCGTTTGAAACCACAACTAGTACAAAATATTCGAGGAATTAATAAAGAAAATAAAAAGTTAGGTGCTATTAAAGATACAATCAGACCTAAAATTTTAAATCAAATTCCAATGACACAATCTCAAAGAAATGTTATTCTCCAAGGAATGTATAAAGTTGTTCATGGAACCAGTCCATATCGAACTGGAGAACTTCTTAATACTGTAAAACCAGAGATTGCGGCTAAGACTGGTACTGCGCAAACATTTTACGATGGTAACCAAACGACTACGCTTAGTTTAATTGCAATGGCACCAGCGAAAAATCCGAAAGTGGTTGTTGCATTAGCAATGCCAAATATGCCTGCTGAGTCTGGTAGAAATAACGGTCAATTAGCAACTGATATTTTAAATGCTTATTGGAAAGATGTTGAAAATGCTCCAAAATAAGCGTCAAGTATAATTACTTAACATTATTTTGAATAATTGCTAGAAATTATTTTGAAAAAATGTTATGATTAATTATGTTACTATTGATAAATTAAAAAAGCATCTGTTTGGAGGTATTTACCATGCGTGTACACATTACATTAGAATGTACTGAATGCCACGAACGCAATTACTTAACTTCTAAAAATCGTCGTAACAATCCCGATCGTTTAGAATTAACAAAGTACTGCCCTCGTGAAAGAAAAGCAACTTTACATCGCGAAACAAAATAAAGATTTTGAGCCTAGAGCTCAAAATCTTTTTTATTATGGTGAAAAAATGAAAAGAAAAATCAGAAAAAGCATTTTAAATTTAATGAAAAAAATTCCAATTAATGAAGAATCGTTATATAAAAAATTGTTTGAATCAAGTTTATGGAACGATGCAAAAACAGTGGCCTTGACAATGAGTACTGATGATGAACTAAATACAATGCCAATTATCGAACGAGGGTTAGCTGAAAAGAAACAAATCCTAATTCCAAAAACTTTTGCAAAAGGTAAGATGGAATTTTTTGAATTCACCTCGATTAATGATTTATGTAAAACAAAATTTGGAATTTTAGAACCTAATGGAGAACAAGAACCAATTAAAAAAATGAAATTGATTTAATAATTGTCCCTGGAATTGCATTTTCAAAAATAAATAATCAGAGAATTGGTTACGGTGGTGGGTTTTATGATCGTTATCTACAAAATTATCAAGGTAAAACAGTTAGTTTAGTTAGAAAAATTCAACTAGTTGATTCAAAATGGATCCCAGAATTAACTGATGTACCAGTTCAAAATTTAATAGTTGAGGAAATTAATGATAAAAAATAGTTTGGCTAAGAAACCCATTATTACATATTTTTTAATTGGAATAATGGTCATTTATTTTATATTTATGACATTTGCTGGTGGTACCAGTAATAATAACGTTTTAATTGAATTTGGTGCTGAATACAATCCTCTAATCAAAGCAGGTCAGATATTGAGATTAATAACACCAATCTTTATCCATATTGGATATCAACATTTAATTTTAAATATGATTGTTTTATACTTTTTAGGCAGTATAATAGAAAAATTTTATGGGCATTTTCGTTATTTGATTATTTTTTTAGTTTCGGGAATCGTAGGTAATTTATTTAGTTTTGCTTTTGAAAATGGAATTTCAGCGGGTAGTAGTACCTCTATTTTTGGATTGTTTGGTGCTTATTTTGTTTTATATTTAAATTTGAAAAATAATACATTTATTCAAAATAATGCAAAAACATTTTTAATTTTTATAATTTTAAATTTTATTTTTGATTTATTTATTCCATCGATTAGCATAATCGGTCATTTAGGTGGATTAATTGGTGGCATTTTGATTAGTTTAGTTTTAGGAATAAAGGGATTTAAAACTTTAAATAAAAAATGTATAATATTTTATGCAAACGCTTTAATTATTGTTATAATGGTATTGTACTATATTGGTTTATATCATTTACACAAATAAGATATTATTTAGGATGATAGCTATGTATGAAAACTTTATATGATGTGCAGCAACTTTTGAAAAAGTTTGGCATTTATGTTTATGTAGGTAAACGAATTTGGGACATTGAAGTGATGGCTTTGGAACTTGATCATTTATACAAGGCAAAGATTATTTCTAATAAAGAATTTGTCTCAGCAAAATTAGTTTTAACTCATGAGCATAAGATTGAAGAACTTAAAATAAAAAAATTAAATAACGGTGGAGGTTTATAGTTATGTCAAAAGGTTTAATTGGTATTGATTTAGGTGGTACAACTACAAAAATGGCCTTTCTCAATGAAGATGGTGAAGTTTTAGAAAAATGGAGAATTTTGACTGATATTAGTGATAATGGAAGTCATATCGTTCCTAATATTATTAAATCAATTTCAAAACATATTGAAGATTCAGGTAAAACAACTGATGATTTTATTGGAATTGGAATGGGAACTCCTGGTGCTGTTAATCGTGAAAATGGAACTGTGTCAGAAGCTTTTAATTTAAACTGGAAAACTACCCAACCAATTCGTAAAGATATTCAAGCAGGTCTAGGTTTACCTTTTGATTTAGATAACGATGCAAACGTTGCTTCACTTGGTGAATATTGGAAAGGTGCTGGTAGTAACGAAGATGATATTGTTTTCGCTACTCTTGGAACTGGTGTTGGTGGTGGAGTTATTGCCAACGGTAAATTGCTTCATGGAGTAAACGGTGGAGCAGGTGAAATAGGTCATATTACTGTTCAATCAAATGGTTATTTATGTACTTGTGGTAAAAGGGGATGTCTAGAAACTTATGCATCTGCAACTGGAATTGTTAGAGTAGCTGATGATATGGCTAAAGAATTCAATGGAACATCACGTTTGAAGGAACTTATTGATGATGGTGATGAAAAGATTACCTCAAAACTTGTGTTTTATCTTGCAGATAATGGAGATATTTTAGCTAATCAAGTCGTTGATCGGATTTGTTTCTATCTTGGATTAGCTCTTTCAATGATTGGTAATACATTAAACCCAGCAAGTATTATTATCGGTGGTGGAGTTTCTAATGCGGGTAATACTCTATTACAACCTACTACTAAATACTTCCAACAAAATGCGTTTCCATCAGTTAGAGACTCAACTAAGATTAAATTAGCTAAACTTGGAAATGATGCTGGAGTAATTGGTGCTGCATCAATGGCATTACAGTTTAGATAAAAACTACTAAAGAATGGGGTAGATTTAAATGTCTGGTTTCGCCAGTTTTTTGAACTCAATTACCATGTTTTTAGTGGCAATTGTTGTTATTATTGCACTTTGGTCAGCGGTACATTATTTTAATGTATTTCGGACTAAGCGCTATGCTAAATTTCTTTCAGAAGATGAGTTTCGACAAGGAATTAGAAAGGCTCAAGTAATTGATTTAAGAGAAGCTAATGCCTTTTCTAATGGTCATATTATGGGTGCTCGTAATATTCCTTACTCAACCTTTAAAAATTTTTACACTGATCTTCGTCCTGATTTGCCAGTGTTTTTGTATGATCAAACTAAAACACTCAGTATGAGAGCAGCTAAATTTTTAAATAAAAAAGGTTTTAAAAACATTTCCATCTTGGATGAAGGTTACCAAAAATGGGATGGAAAAGTTAAAAAGGGTTAAAATTGATTCTTGAGTAAAATAAAAACCTTATCATAACCGTCATTACGATTGTGATAAGGTTTTTTATTTTGTTAACCTAGGTGTGAAGAGCCAGATTTTCTTAATGATTTTTTACGGTTTTCTTCAGCTTTTTGTTCTTGTGATTCAATTGGTTCAACTACTGCTTTTTTAAATGAGAATAGAACTCCGGCGGTAAGACCAATCATAGTAGCTACACCAGTAGCAAAACCTTTTCCAAATTTATGCATAATAAACTAACCTCCATATTATTATTTCCATGTTTATTATGCGTTATTTAATGTAATATATCCAGTATCAGCTATGAGGTAAAAGATGATTATGAAAAAAATATTAATTATTGTGGGACCAACGGCAGTTGGTAAAAGCGATTTAGCAATTAAATTAGCCAAAAAGTTTAATGGTGAAATCATTTCTGGTGATTCGTTACAAATTTATCGTAAATTAGATATTGGGACTGCAAAAGTCCAAACAAAAGACCAAGATGGAATTAAACATTATTTAATTGATACAAAAGAAATTGATGAGGAAAATAGTGTGGTTGATTTTGTTCATGATGCAGGGAAACTAATTAATCAAATCTCTAGTACTGGAAAGTTACCAATTATTGCAGGGGGAACAGGCTATTATATTCAAGCTTTGATTAATGGTTTAGCTTTAGGTGGAGAAAATAGTTCTGATAAAAAAATAAAAGCCGATTTAGAAAAAGAATTAGCCTCGACTAATAGTGAACATATGTGGAGTCAACTAAAAGAAATTGATCCCGATGCAGCCATAAAAATTCCAAAAACTAATTCTCGTAAAATCATTAGAGCTTTAGAGGTTTATAAAGCCACCGGTAAAAAATTCTCAGATCAGCAAAATCAGAAGAAACAATACGATGCCTTAATTATTGGATTAAATTGTAATCGAGCGTTACTTTATCAAAGAATTAATCAGAGAGTTGATTTGATGATGAAAAGTGGATTGCTTCAAGAAAACGAATGGTTATATGCAAATGGTGGGGTAAATAATCCTGCATGTAAAGGAATTGGTTATCGTGAGTTCAATGCATACTTTAACAATCATCAAAGTTTATCTGCTACAATAGATGCAATTAAACTTGATTCACGTCACTACGCTAAAAGACAGCTAACGTGGTTTAGAAATAAATTAAATACTAATTGGTTTAATTTAGTTGAACATCCAAATGAAATAAATGATATTGATTTATTAATCAGAAAGTGGAGATGATCCTTTGAATATCGAAACAATGTGTAAACAAACAGTTAATTTATATCGTCAGTATGATGCTAAACGTCAATTTATTTGGAAAGACACTGAACATTTATCTTCTATTTTAGTTTCTTTGAATATTCATTTAGGACAGTTAGCGGAAGTTTGCGGCCTAGACTATACTAAAATTGATGGGATTACAGATTCATCTAAAGAATTACGGTTAGAAAAACTGGTTGTAGTGATGCAAGATTTTATTTTACTTTCAACTATTTGTAATTGGACAGATAAACTATCTATAAGCGAAAAGGAAACTAAGCGATTAACCATTTTACCCAAGGATGATAAAAACCAGTTGAACATCCTTTATTTATCAATTGAGAATATGTTGCTAAAATCTTTTTATGAGAAAGATGTAATTGCTTTTCGTCATGCATGGATTTTATTTCTTAAATGGGGTAAAACAGATTTGAATTTTACTGAGAATGAAATTCAAGTTGCATTTCAGAAAAAAATAGAAAAAGATTTGAAACTTATTTAATTTCCTATTGACTTAAGGTTATAAAATTCATATAATTATTATTGTTCTGTTAAAGAACAATATGTCGCAGTAGCCCAGTTGGATAGAGCAACGGTCTTCTAAACCGTAGGTCGAGCGTTCGAGTCGCTCCTGCGACATTTTTAAAAGAAATGCTTAATGCATTTCTTTTTTTATTGACTTTTTTAGTTTATTTATTATATAATAACTATGTTGTACTTGTGAACTCTCACAGCTACAACCGCACATTCTGAGTATTAAGTCCGTTTTCGGCGCTCAGCTATGGCGAGTCTAAGCATATTATTTTAAGGAGGTGCATGTACATGTACGCAATTATCGTTACAGGTGGAAAACAATACAAAGTTTCTGAAGGTGAATCAATTTTCGTTGAAAAATTAGATGCAGCTGCAGGTGACAAAGTAACTTTTGACCAAGTTGTATTTGTTGGTGGAGACAATGCTAAAGTTGGAACTCCATTAGTAGACGGTGCTTCAGTTGAAGGATCTGTTGAAAAACAAGGTAAACAAAAGAAGATTACTATCTTCCGTTACAAACCTAAGAAGGGTTCTACTTCTAAAAAAGGTCATCGTCAACCTTACACTAAAGTTAAGATTGAAAAAATTAACGCTTAATTATTATGATTAAAGCAAAGTTTAATTCTCAAAAGAATCTAATTACTGGATTTACATTATCTGGTCATGCAGATTCTGGCGAGTATGGGCATGATATTGTTTGTGCTGCTGTTTCTGTTCTATCAATTTCAACGGTTAATGGTCTAAGCCAGGTCGCTGGTATTAAACCAATGGTTGATCAAGATGAAAAAAATGGCGGTTATCTAGCTGTAACAATTAAAGATATAGATTTAGATAACATTCGAGTACAAGCATTATTATTATGCTTTAAAAATGGTATTAGTGATATTGCAAAACAATATGATCAATACATTAAAGTTCAATAAATTTTAATATGGAGGTGTATCGCACATGCTTAAAATGAATTTACAATTCTTCTCTCACCATAAAACCGGTGGTTCATCATCTAACGGTCGTGACTCAGCTGGTCGTCGTTTAGGTACTAAGGCTGCTGATGGTTCAACTGTTACAACTGGTTCAATCATTTACAGACAACGTGGAACTCACATCTATCCAGGTGTTAACGTTAAACGTGGTTCAGATGATACTTTATTCGCACTTGCTGATGGTGTCGTTCGTTTCGAACGTTTAGGAAGAGACAAACGTCAAGTTTCTGTTTATCCAGAAGCTGAAACTGCAAATAAGTAAATAAAAATTTGAGACTCGCTTAATCGTGAGTCTTTTTTTATGCAATTAGCTAATTCACTTGATTTAGACTAGTTACAATTGATATGATTGAAAGTAAATATAGGGGGCTTTATTATGGCTATTTCAACTGCAAAATTTAAAAACGGATTGACTATCGAAGTTGATAATGCAATCTGGAAGATTTTAGAATTCCAACACGTTAAACCTGGTAAGGGTGGAGCTTTTGTTCGTACTAAACTTAAGAACTTAAGAACTGGTGCTGTTCAAGAAAAAACTTTCCGTTCTGGTGCTAAAATGGAAAAAGCAGAAATCAATACTATGAAGATGCAATATCTTTATGATGATGGTACTGGTTTAGTATTTATGGACAATGACACTTTTGATCAAATTACAATTCCACGTGAAGATTGTAAGGAAGCAATGAAATACTTACAACCCAACATGGAAGTTCAAATCATGCAATACAAGGGTGAAACTCTTGGAATTGAATTACCAAAGACTGTTAGCCTTGAAGTTGCTGCTACTGAACCAGGAATCAAAGGTGATACTGCATCTGGTGGTTCAAAATCAGCTACTATGAGTACTGGTGTTACGTTACAAGTTCCTTTCTTCGTTAACCAAGGTGATAAATTAATTATCAATACTACTGATGGTTCTTACATTTCACGTGACAAAGAAAGTAAATAAAAAATAATTATTCTTGAATTGGAGGCTATGAAAATGGCAGCAGAAGAACAATTTATTACTTTAGATAATAAAAAAAGTGATTTAGGTAAAATTAAAGTGGCACCCAATGTTATTGAAGTGATTACCAGTATTGCAACAACTGATGTTGATGGTGTTAACAAAATGCGAGGCAACTTTTCTTCAAGTGTTCAAGGATTATTTGGTAGAAAAGAACGTAGTCACGGAGTTAAGCTAGTGTTTAATGATGATGATAACTTGGATGTTGATGTATTTGTTTACCTTGATTATGGAGTTTCAGTTCCTAAAGTAGCACTTCAAATTCAAGATCAAGTTAAGCAACAATTACTTTTCATGACTGATTTACAGGTTGGTTCTGTCAATGTTCATGTTGAAGGTGTAGTTCCTGAAAAGGCTACAAAAGTTGATACTGATAGCTTGTTCGACAATGATGGAGAAAAAAGTGAAAATTAACAGACATCAAATCAGAGAATATGTATTTCAAACTTTATTTGCAATGCAAAGTAATGATGAATTAAATTTAGATTATTTTTTTAAATATCTAACTGACAATGATGAAGCAGTTGCACCAGATTACTATAAAGAATTAGTTAATGGTGTTGAAGATAATAAAGAAAAAATCGACAAAATTATTGAATCATATTTAGACTCAAAATGGACGCTTAATCGTCTTAATAAGTCAGATTTAATCATTCTTGAAATTGCAATCTACGAAATGAAATTTGTAGAAAATGTTCCAGCAAAAGTTGCTATTAATGAAGCACTTGAATTATCAAAGAATTTTAGTGATGACAAGTCAATTAACTTTATTAATGCTATCTTAGATAAAATTATGAACGATACTGAAAAATAATTCTCAAACGCCACAAGAATCCTACGATAACAGCTCAAAAGCTACTATCGTAGGATTCTTGTTTTTTTATAATTATATTTTGTTTAATCAAGGTGTTTAATTTTGGAATATGCTAAAATTAAGTTAAAAATGAAGTGCGGGGATTCAACATGGTAAAAATAATTGATGGTCGAAAAGTCGCAAAACAATTAAATGAGTCTACGAAACAAAAAGTTCGTGAACTAGCAAAAAAGGGTGTAACCCCCGGTATAGCAGTTATTTTAGTTGGAAATAACGATGCTAGTAGAAGATATGCTCATATGAAGGAAAAGAAAGCAAATGAATTAGGGATTAATTCAATTATGAAGACTTTTTCGGAAGATGTTAGTGAGAAAGTAGTAATTGATACAATTAATAAATTGAATAGTAATCCCAAGGTTAATGGAATTCTAGTTCAATCACCTTTACCAAAACATATTAATGAACAAAAAGTAATTAATACAATTTCACCCGAAAAAGATGTTGATGGCTTTAATCCTATTAATATTGGAAATTTATTCTTAAATTTGGATGAAAAATATCCAGTTGCTTGTACACCCAAAGGAATAATGACGTTACTAGAAAAATACCAAGTAAATCTAGATGGTGCAAAGGTGGTAATTGTTGGTCGTAGTTCAATTGTAGGGAAGCCAATGTTGGCTTTGATGTTGAATGCAAATGCAACAATTACAGTAGTACATAGTCATACTAAAAACTTGAAAGCTTATACCCAAGCTGCTGATATTGTTATTTCTTCAGTTGGAAAATATAAGACTCTTGAAGATAAAGATTTTAAACCAGGCGCCTATGTAATCGATGTAGGGCAAAATTTAGATTCAAATGGTAAATTAGTCGGTGATGTTAATTACGACCCTAAAACAAGTAAAATTGGCTATATAACGCCTGTTCCTGGGGGAGTTGGTCCAATGACGATTGCCACGTTAATGCAACAAACTGTCGAAATGTGTGAATGGGGACTTTAATAATGAATCATGATTATTTAACGGTTACTGCTTTAAATCAATATATTCATAAAAAATTTGAAAATGATCCATATTTGAGTAAAGTTTACGTAACTGGTGAACTATCAAATTGGAGAAAACGTCCTGGACATCAATACTTTGTTATTAAAGATGATCATTCCGTAATCAGTGCAGTGATGTGGAAAAGTTCTTTTGCCAAAGTTAAGTTTGAACCGGAAGAGGGAATGAAAGTTCTCATTACAGGTCGAGTTACCTCGTTTGCCAAGAGTGGGCAATATCAAATTTATGTTGAATCAATGGAACCTGATGGAATTGGTAATTTATACTTAGCCTACGAACAACTAAAGAAAAAGCTTTATGCTGAAGGTTTATTTGACGAAAACCATAAGCAAATTATTCCTAAATATCCTAAACGAATTGCCGTTGTGACATCACAAAGTGGAGCCGTAATTCGAGATATCATTGATGCAGTTCGTAAACGT
The DNA here is from genome assembly GCF_001436035.1 of Fructilactobacillus sanfranciscensis DSM 20451. Classification (GTDB taxonomy): domain Bacteria; phylum Bacillota; class Bacilli; order Lactobacillales; family Lactobacillaceae; genus Fructilactobacillus; species Fructilactobacillus sanfranciscensis. The sequence continues at coordinate 53,291 of NZ_AYYM01000002.1, read as the reverse complement.
GATCCACACATACAAGTTGTCCTTTATCCCGCAGCTGTACAAGGAGAAGGTGCTGCTCAAGAAATTGCTAAGCAAATCGAAAATGTTAATCAAAACGGTAATTTTGATACTTTAATCATCGGACGTGGTGGTGGATCAATTGAAGATTTATGGCCATTTAACGAAGAAATTGTTGCTAGAGCAATTTATGATAGTAAAATTCCCATCATTTCATCCGTTGGACACCAAACAGATAATACTATTGCTGACTTAGTTGCTGATCAAAGGGCTTCGACTCCGACTCAAGCTGGGGTCATCGCATCGCCAGAGTTAACTGATGTGATTTCAAACATCCGTAATTTACAAAATAGTTTAGAAAATTCAATGCGAAATCTTATCAAAATTGACCAACAAAGATTAAATCACCTACAACAAAGTTATGTTTTTCAAGATCCAAGCCGTTTATACGAGTCATATAGTCAACAAGCTGATTTATTAACGGATAAATTATTGAGCGCATTCAAAGAGCAACTAAAGCAAAAAGAAAATAAATTAGTACTTATACGAAGTAAACTAGCTGGTTCGTCACCTCATAATCTACTAATTGATAAACAAAATCAGTTAAAGTACTTAGATGCCAATCTAAAACAAAATATAAAAGCAATTTATTCTTCAAAAAAGGACCAGTTGCGGAATAAGGTCGATGCATTAGATCATTTGAGTCCTTTGAAGATCATGGCACGTGGATATGGGATGGTAAAAGATTCCGAAAATCATATTATTAAAAAAGTAACCGATGTTAAAATTGGAGAAACAATTACCGTTGATTTAAGCGACGGAAATATTGAAGCAGATGTTTCCAAGATAAACCAGGAGAGTGGAAAATAATGGCAGAAAAAAAAGTTTCATTTGAAGAAAACATGACTAAGTTAGAACAAATTGTAAATGAATTACAAAGTGGCGATGTTCCTTTAGAAAAAGCTTTAACTGAATTTCAAGCTGGAGTTAAGTTAAGTCAAGAAATGCAAAAGACCTTGGAGAATGCCGAAAATACTTTAACTAAAATGGTTAATCCAGATGGGGAAGAAGTTCCTTTTAAACGTGATAAGGGTTATGAAACACAAGAACCAGCAAAAGCAAATGAAAGTGGAGATTTACCATTTTAATGAAATTTAATCAGGAAAAATTAAATCGATTTCAAACTGAATATATTCCTAAAATTGATGCAGTTTTAAGTAAAGAAATTAAAAATTCATCAAATGAAAATCTATTAGTAAACTCGATGCAATATTCATTAATGGCTGGGGGTAAAAGATTACGTCCATTACTTGTTTTAGCAGTATTGGAATCGTACGGAGTCAAAATCACCGATGAATTGATTAAAATTAGTTGTGCAGTTGAGTTGTTGCATACCTACTCTTTAATTCATGATGATTTGCCTGAGATGGATAATAGTGATTATCGCCGTGGCAAACTTGCAAACCATAAAAAATTTGGTGATGATATTGCCGTTTTAGCTGGTGATGGGTTATTGACTTTAGCTTTTTCCTGGTTATCGGATAATTCTTTACCTGCTTCTCAAAGAATTAAGCTAGTCTCATTGTTATCAAATGCTGCTGGCCCAAAGGGAATGGTAGAAGGTCAAGTTATTGACGTTACTTCAGCAGAAAAGACTTTGGATTTGGTTGGTTTACAAACTTTAGATCGTAAAAAAACGGGTGAATTATTTCATTACTGTATTTTAGCTGGATCCGTCTTGGCAAAAGTAGATGAAGCAGACCAACAATCTTTATTGGAATTTGCTTGGAATTTTGGAATTGCTTTTCAAATTTATGATGATATTTTAGATGCTCCTACTGATGAAACTCAGGAAGATATTGACAAGAATACTTATGTCAATTTTTTAGGAATGCAAGGTGCAAAAACAAAACTTAGTGAAACTGTGGAAAATTGTATAAAAGAATTAGAAAAATTAGAAAATGCGCAGTCAATTGATTTGTTAAAATCATTTTTATCGTATTTTCAATTTGGAAAAGGATAATATGGCAATCGAAAAAGAAAGAATTGATGTTTTATTAGTCAAACAAGGTTTGTTTGACAGTCGTGAACAAGCCAAAAGAGCTGTTATGGCTGGTGATGTTCTAGGAAAAAATGAAGAACGGTTGGATAAACCGGGAGTTAAAATCCCTGTTGATACTAAACTTCACTTAAAAGGTAATGTTATGCCTTATGTTAGTCGAGGCGGTCTTAAATTAGCTAAAGCTTTAAAGAGCTTTGGTATTTCAGTCGCTTCAAAAACAGTTTTAGATATTGGATCTTCGACTGGTGGATTTACGGATGTTATGCTTCAAAATGGCGCTAAGATGAGTTACGCCCTTGATGTTGGAACCAATCAACTGGTTTGGAAACTTCGAACAGATCCGAGAGTACATGTAATGGAAAATACTAATTTTCGTTATAGTAAACCTGAAGATTTTTCCGATGGGCTTCCAGATTTTGCCTCAATTGATGTTTCATTTATCTCATTACATTTGATTTTGCCACCATTGAAAAATATTTTAAAACCTGAAGGTGAAGTAGTGGCTTTAATCAAGCCGCAATTTGAAGCTGGAAAAGAAAATGTTGGTAAACATGGAATTGTTCGTGATTCTAAAGTTCACAATGAAGTTATAAATAAAGTAATTGGCTTTGCAATTGATTCTGGTTTTTCCGTTTTAGGTTTAGACTTTTCGCCAATCAAAGGTGGAGAAGGTAATGTTGAATTTTTGATTCACCTAAAATCAACCGAAAAACCTAGTATTAATCCGAATGTTTCTGTTAAAGAGGTTCAAGATCGAGCCTATAAGAACCTAAATAATTAATTGGAGGCACCGTTTTGTTAAAAGAGATTTCAATTAAAGATTTTGCAATCATTGACAATTTATCAATCAATTTCGAATCTGGTATGACAGCTCTAACTGGTGAAACTGGTGCTGGAAAATCAATTATTATTGATGCAGTCGGTTTACTGGCTGGCGGAAGAGGTTCGCAACATTTCATTAGAACTGGTGCGAATAAGTCAATTTTACAAGGACTATTTGATATTTCTCACGATGAGACTACGGCAGCAAAATTAGATGAGTTTGGAATTGACCACGATGATGATAGTGTAATCTTACAACGTGAATTGTTTAAAAATGGCCGAAATATCTGTCGGGTTAATGGCATGCTTGTTAATACAAATACGTTGAAAAAAATTGGAGAAACTTTAGTCGATATTTATGGACAAAATGAACATCAAACTTTGATGCAAAGCGATAAACATATTTTGTTGTTAGATGAATTTATTGGTTCAAAATTAAAAGATGTATTAGAAAAATATCAATTACAGTACCATTTGTATCTTAAATTAAAAAAACAACTTGCTAATAAGAACCAAAACGAAAAAGAATGGGCCCAAAGATTAGACATGCTACAATATCAGGTCAATGAAATTGAGAACGCGGATCTAATTGATGGTGAGGAAGAAAAATTAGTTGCAGAAAAAAATAGTTTAAATAATTTTCAAACTATTAACCAAAACTTAAATCAAGCATTAACAAACATCGAAGGCGACGATAATATAAGTCCCTTAGATATGATTGGTGATGCAATGAGTTCTATTGAAGATATTGAGGAATTAGATAATTCATTTACTTCAATTTCAGAAAACATTAAAAGTGCTTTTTATATGTTACAAGATGCCAGTAAAGAAATTTCTAATCAAATGGATACTTTGGAGTTTGATTCCAATCGTTTGGAAGAAGTTGAAGCTCGTCTAAGCACAATTTATGAATTGAAACACAAATATGGAGATTCAATTCGGCAAATTTTGGCATACTACGAAAAAATTTCAGCTGAATTACAAGAAATGCAGTCAGAAGAAAATAGTGGTAGTGATTTAGAAATCCAACTAAGAAAATGTATTTCTGATTTAAATGAACTTGGTGGTCAACTTACTGAAATTAGACATCAAGGGGCTAAAAAACTTAAAAATAAGATCCAACAACAGTTGTCAGACTTATATATGGATAAGACCGAATTTGAAGTTCACTTTAAACAATTACCTAAGGATACTTTTTCTTCTAAAGGGGTTGAAACTGTTGAATTTTATATTCAAACCAATCCTGGAGAGGCTATGCAGCCACTTAATAAAGTTGCATCTGGTGGGGAACTTTCACGAATTATGTTAGCTTTAAAAACTATTTTCTCTAAACTTCAAGGGGTTACATCAATTATTTTTGATGAAGTAGATACTGGAGTTTCTGGTAGAGTGGCACAAGCAATTGCTGAAAAGATTCATCATATTAGTATGAAATCACAGGCATTGTGTATTACCCATCTCCCTCAAGTTGCGGCGATGGCTGATCATCAATATTATATTGCTAAACACGTTGATGCTAATAACCGTACTGAAACTAGTATTGAGTTGCTTAGTGGTAAATCACGCGTTAAAGAATTAGCAAGAATGCTTGCTGGGGCAACCGTCACGAAGTTAGCAATTGATCATGCTGAAGAGCTTTTAAAACTAGCTGATGCTGAAAAACACAAATAAAATTAATTTTTAATCTAAAATATCTTGATTATTACTAGTAAAAAAGCGATAATGTTCGTACTAAGTAAAATTGAAGGAGCTGTTTTAATGGCAAAAAGAGGAATGTTAATTGTTCTTTCAGGACCGTCTGGTGTTGGAAAAGGAACAGTTAGAAAAGCACTATTTGAGGACCCTGAAGTTGATTTTAATTACTCAATCTCTATGACTACCAGAAACCCTAGAGAAGGCGAAAAAAATGGTGTAGATTATTATTTTGTTTCAAAAGAACAATTTGAAGAAAACATTAAAAATGGCGAAATGCTTGAATATGCAAAGTACGTCGATAATTACTATGGAACACCATTGAATTATGTAAACGAACAGTTAAATGCTGGTCATGATGTTTTTTTAGAGATTGAAGTTAATGGTGCACTTCAAGTTCGTGCTAATTGTCCAGACGGAGTCTTTATTTTCCTAACTCCTCCAGACATTAAAGAACTAAGAAGCCGTCTAGTTGGTCGTGGAACTGATGATTTAGAGGTCATTAATAAACGAATTCAAAAAGCTTCTAAAGAAATTCGAATGATGCAAAACTATGATTATGCGATTGTAAATGATAAAATTAAAAATGCTGTTGAACAAATTAAAGATATTGTTAAAAGTGAAAGATTAAAGGTTAATCGTGTAATGCCAGATTACCTTGATAGTTTAGGAGATGAAATTTAATGTTATACCCATCAATTGATAAATTATTAGAAATTGTAGATTCACGTTATTCACTTATTATGCTTGCTAGTAAACGTGCTGAAGAATTAGATCAAGGTGCAACCCCAATGCTTTCACATTATGAAAATGTTAAGTCAGTTGGAATGGCACTTGAAGAAATTGCTGCCGGTGTCTTAAAAATTGAACCTGAAAATAATAAATAACCAGTAAACCATTACGTTCGCGTAGTGGTTTTTATTTATCTTATTAGTAATTATTGTATAATTAAGATATTGAAAACTCTGGGGGACGTAATGCAAAATAAAAAAATAGTTTTATATGTAACAGGAAGTATCGCTGCTTATAAAGCGGTGTATTTGTTGCGTCTTTTCCAAAAACAAGGGGCAGACGTTAAAGTTGTAATGACGCCTTTTGCTGAAAAATTTGTTTCGCAGTTAACTTTTGCTTCATTAGCTAAATGTCCTGTCTATTCTGAATCCAATTTTACTAATCATGGGGAAACTATTGATCATATAGAATTAGCTAAGTGGGCTGATATTTCTGTTGTTGCACCAGCTTCAGCAGATTTTATTGCAAAAATGGCAAATGGGATTGCCGATAATTTTGCTTTAACCACTTTATTAGCGACTGATACCTCAAAATATGTAGTTCCTGCAATGAATGATGTAATGTGGAATAATTTTGCTACCCGAAAAAACATTGAAACTCTAGAGCAAAATGGAATTAAAATCCTAAATCCTGAATATGGTAGATTAGCTGAGGGTTATAAAGCGAAAGGACGTATGATTGAACCAGAAGAAATTGTACAAACAATTTATGCATCTGATAATCCTAAACTATTGTCCGGCAAAAATGTTTTAATTACTGCTGGGGGAACAATTGAAGACATTGATCCAGTTCGTTATATCTCTAACCGCTCAACTGGAAAAATGGGATATGCTTTAGCTGATGTTGCAGTAAAACAAGGTGCTAATGTTACATTAATTAGTGCAAATTGTCATCTACAAGTTCCTGAAAACATAAACTTCATCAAGGTTAAAACTAGTGATGAATTAAAAAATTCGATTTTAACCAAATTACCTAAAAATGATGTTTTAATTATGGCAGCGGCCGTAAGTGACTTTAAGCCAGTTCACGTTGCTAAACAAAAAATAAAAAAAAGCGATGACAGTAATGAACTTGTTCTTCATTTACAAAAAACGGATGACATCTTAAAGTTAGTTGCTGATCAGAAGAAAGCAAACCAAGTCATCATTGGTTTTGCTGCGGAAACCAATGATGTTAAACGAAATGCCAAGTTAAAATTGGAAAAGAAACATTTAGATTTGATTGTTTTAAATGACGTATCAAATCAAAAAATCGGTTTTGGTAGTGATGATAACCAAGTAACGATCATGAATAAAAATGGAATTTTAAAACAAACTGGAATTGAAAGTAAAGAAAAAATTGCAAAAACAATTATTAATGTGATTAAACAACAATTGGACTATTTAGGAGGGAATAGATGCAAATTGCAAATATTATTGTAGATGTTCCTACCATGCAAACTAACTCACCATATTCATATTTAGTTCCAAAGGACTTACAATCATCTCTAAGTAAGGGAATGCGTGTAGTTGTACCCTTTGGAAAAGGAAATCGAAAAATTGAAGGTTTTGTGGTTGGAATTGAACCACTAACTAATCAAGACCCAGCGAAGTTAAAAGAAATTAGTTCAATTATGGATTTTGAGCCAGTCTTAGATGAAGAATTATTAGATTTATCAAAATGGCTTGCTGATAAAACCTACGCTTTTCGAATCAGTTGTTTATTAACGATGCTTCCTAATGTGATGAAAGCCAAATACGCTAAAGCCGTTAAGAAAAATCATCCGCTAACAAATCAAGCATTAAATCAAAAAGTTTCTGATAATTTGATGACACCCTTCGATGATAAACATTTCACTGAAAAAGAACTTAATCAATTGATTTTAATGCAAAAAAAAGGTGATGTTGAAATCGAATACGTGGTGAAGAACGAAGCTAAATCCAAAGTTGAATTAGCAATTCAAAACCAAATTAATGATTTTAGTGGAGTTCGAAAGCATTTAAAAACCAATGCCTCTGCGCAACATCACTTATTGGATTTTCTGGAAAAACATCCAAAAGAAAAATTAGTCCAAAAAAAAATCATTGAAAAAGACGGTATTTCGCCATCAGCGATTAAAGCTTTTTTTAATAAGGGATGGATAAACAAAACTCAAGTTGAAAAATATCGTAATCCCTATAAACATAAACTCGTCCGAGATCATCCTAAACGCTTAACTCCAGAACAGGAAAAAGCTGTTTTAGAAATTGATCAGGCAATCAAAAAGAAAAAGCCAGAAACTTTCCTAATTGAGGGGGTAACTGGTTCAGGTAAAACGGAAATCTACCTACAAAATATTCAAACGGCTTTAAACGATGGACGACAGGCGTTAATGTTAGTCCCAGAAATTGCTCTAACTCCACAAATGGTTAATCGGGTTAAAAATCGGTTTGGAAATCAAGTTGCCATTATTCATAGTGGACTATCCAATGGGGAACGATACGATGAATGGCGAAGAATTAGAGATGGTAATGCTAAGGTAGTAGTAGGGGCTCGTTCTGCCGTGTTTGCTCCCTTACAGAATATTGGAATTATTATTTTAGACGAAGAACACGATACTAGTTATAAACAAGATGAAAACCCTCGTTATCATACTCGTGACGTGGCAATTTGGCGTTCAAAATACCATCATTGTCCCGTTGTCTTAGGGAGTGCGACTCCTTCATTAGAATCTCGTGCAAGAGCGGGAAAGGGTGTCTATCACTTTATTAGATTGACAAAACGAGTTAATCAACAACAACTTCCCGAAGTTGAAATTGTCGATATGACTAAAGAAGTCGCAAAAAGCGGCGATATCTTCTCTGAAGAATTACTTCAGGCTATCAATGAAAAACTCACTAAACATGAACAAGTTGTTTTAATGCTTAATCGGCGTGGATTTTCTTCATTTATGATGTGTCGTGACTGTGGCTATGTCTTGATGTGTCCTAATTGTGATATTTCACTTACAATGCATTTAGATAGTCATACGATGAAATGTCATTATTGTGGTTTTGAAGAGCCAATTCCAAATGTTTGTCCGAAATGTCATAGTCATAACATTCGTTATTTTGGTACTGGAACGGAAAAAGTTGAACAAGAACTTGCCAAAATCTTACCTCAAGCACGAATTTTACGGATGGACGTTGACACGACTAAACGAAAAGGAGCCCATGAACGTATTTTAAATGAATTTGGCGAGCAAAAAGCAGACATATTATTAGGAACCCAGATGATCGCTAAAGGGTTAGATTTTCCTAATGTAACTTTGGTAGGAGTCTTAAATGCTGATACAGGTTTAGATTTGCCGGATTTTAGAGCTAGTGAACGAACATTTGATTTATTAACTCAAGTAGCAGGCCGAGCTGGACGAGCGGATAAAGCAGGTAAAGTTATTATTCAAACTTTTAATCCAGAGCATTATGCAATTCAGCTAGTTAAAAAACAAGATTATGAGACCTTTTATAAAAAGGAAATGAAATTGAGACATTTAGCTGGCTATGCACCATATTATTTTACTGTTAAATTAACGGTTAGTTCGACAAAAGAACAACAAGCTGCAGGGAAGTCTTATGAAATCTTAAAGTATCTTAAAACGCAGTTAAGTCATAAGACAATGATTTTAGGACCAACACCTCGTCCAATTGCGCGAATTAAAAATCGTTATTATTATCAAATAATTATTAAGTATAAAGTTGACAAAAAATTAAGTCCTGCTTTAAAGCAAATTTTACAAAGTTCACAACAAGAAGCGCGAAAAGGTCTTCGAATTGCTATTGATTCTGAACCAGTTAACTTTATGTAATGGAGGAAACGAATATGAAGTCAATCGTCTTTATGGGAACACCAGAATTTAGTGTTCCAATTTTACAAGCCTTAAATGAAAAATATGATATTAAAGCAGTAGTTACCCAACCAGATCGTCCAGTTGGAAGAAAACGGAAGATAATTCCAACTCCTGTTAAACAAGTAGCAGTGGATTTAAATTTACCGGTTTATCAACCAGAAAAGCTAAGTGGTAGTGAAGCTATGCAAAAAATCATTGCTTTGCAACCAGATTTCATTATAACTGCCGCATATGGCCAGTTTTTACCAACTAAATTACTTGAAGCAGTTAAGATTGCTGCGGTTAATGTCCATGGATCATTGTTACCAAAGTATCGTGGCGGGGCGCCCGTTCAATATGCAATTATGAACGGCGATCAAGCAACCGGAATTACTATTATGTACATGGTTAAAGCAATGGATGCTGGTGATATAATTTCACAACAAGCAATTGAAATTACAGATAAAGACGATACTGCCAGTATGTTTAAAAAACTAAGTAAGGTTGGTCGTGATTTGTTATTAGAAACTTTGCCTAAAATTGCTGAGGGAGACATTAATCCCATTCAGCAAGACGAAAGTAAGGTAATCTTTTCTCCAAATATTAAACGAGAAGAAGAAGTCCTTGATTTTAAACAGCCTGCGCGCTTAATTGATTGTAAGGTTAGAGCATTAAGACCTGATCCAATTGCCTATACTTTTGTTGGTGGCAAACGCTTTAAAATCTGGGATACCAGTGTCATTGACCAAACGACTGATTTAAAACCAGGGCAAGTCGTGTACAGAGATAAACATACATTACAAGTTGCTGCTGGAAATGGTTCAATTCTACAATTGAATGAAGTTCAAACAGCTGGTAAACCGAAAAAAACTATTACTGATTTCTTAAACGGAAATCAAAAGTTAGCTAGAGGAGATCAATTCATTGACGAAAGATAATAACAACAATCCACGGTACTTGGCAGTTAAAACTTTAGAGCGAATTTCAGATGGTGCCTATTCTAATTTACAAATTAATAACGTAATTGATTCAACTAAGATGTCAGAAAAAGATACCCGTCTATTTACTAATATTGTTTATGGGGTAATTCAACATCGTCTTACTTTTGAGTATTATGTTAGTAAATTAGTTAAGCATCCTGGTAAATTACAAAACTGGGTTAAAGAATTACTATATACTGCTATTTATCAAATGATTTATCTCGATAAAGTACCCAATCGAGCAATTTTTGATGAATCTATTAAAATTGCTAAATTTAGAGGACATGATGGAATTAGACGATTAGTTACGGGTGTATTACACAAAATTGATCGAGATGGTCTACCACAAATCACTGGAATGAATGCAATTGAAAAACAGTCAATTGAAGCAAGTGTCCCAGTTTGGATTATTAAACAATTAAATAATCAAGTTGGAAAAGCAAAGACTGAATCAATTTTAAAGAGTATTAACCAACCAGCTAATCAATCAATTCGCATTAATATTAAGAAAATCGAAAAGGAAGCTCTAGTTAAAGAACTAGAACGGATCGGTTTTACAGTTCGTGATAGTGAAGTAGCGGCGGATGCTTTAGTGCTTAAAGATGGAGTTGCTGCTCATACGGCGTTGTTTAAAGAAGGTTTTTACACCATTCAAGACGAAAGTGCGATGTTACCCGTTCAATCAATGGACATTGATGGCGATGACTACATTCTTGATACTTGTGCTGCACCAGGGGGGAAAACCACCCAGATTGCTGAGCATTTAACCACTGGATTAGTCGTAGCTCTTGATTTACATGAAAACAAGTTGCATAAAATTATGGAAAATGCTGAACGGATGGGTGTCAGTGAAAATGTTGAAGTTCATGCGTGTGATGCCCGTAAAGTTGGTGACATTTATGAAGATAACGTTTTCGATAAAATCTTAGTCGATGCCCCTTGTTCTGGTTTAGGTCTAATTAGAAGAAAACCAGAAATTAGATACGAAAAATCACTAGAAGATGTTGAAGAATTGGCTGTTGTTCAGGGAGGAATTTTGGATTCCGTTGCTGCTAAAGTAAAGGTTGGTGGACAAATAGTTTACAGTACTTGTACTATTTTGAACCAAGAAAATTCCAAGAACGTAAAAGATTTTCTTGAAAAGCATCCAGAGTTTGAAGAAATTAAAGTTAAAACTGATTTAAATCTTCAAGCGGACCGACGTGAAGACTATCTTAAGATTTTCCCAGATGATTACGGTTCTGATGGATTCTTCATTGCTGGATTTAAAAAAGTGAGATAGGAGCATTTATGAAAACAGGTAAGATTTACCAATCATTAAGTGGTTTTTATGATGTTAATTCTGATGGTCAAATTTATCGAACCAGAGCTCGGGGAAACTTTCGTAAACGTTTAATTAAGCCTTTGGTTGGTGATGAAGTCGAATTTGATGTTACAAATGGGACTGAAGGTTATATTTTAAAAATCATGCCCCGAAAAAACTCTTTAGTCAGACCTCCAATTGCTAATACTGATCAAGCAATTGTGGTTGTTTCAGTAATTGAACCTGATTTTTCTGAAATTTTATTAGATAAAGAACTAGTTGCTTTAGAAAAAGAACATATTACTCCGATTATTTACTTTTCTAAGCTAGATTTAGTTTCTGAAAAACAAGTTGATTATTTCTCTCAAATTGCTCGTGATTATGAAAACAAAGTAGGTTATCAAGTAATCTATTCTCCAGACCAAGCTAAAAATTTTCAAGTATTACGTGATCTTTTGAAAAATAAACAGTCTGTAATCATGGGACAAACTGGAGCAGGGAAATCAACTCTTTTAAATCATCTTGATCCTAGTTTGAATTTAGAAACTGGTGAGGTTTCTAAAGCATTAAGTCGGGGTAAACATACCACTCGTAAAGTTTCTTTTTTGACGATTAACAACGGGATTATTGCGGATACGCCAGGATTTTCTTCATTTGAAGCAGCTGATATTAAATTAGCTGAATTAAAAAATTATTTCCCAGAGTTTGTCCGAGTAGCCAATGAATGTAAATTCAGAGAATGTTCGCATATTAGCGAACCAGGTTGCGCAGTGAAAAAAGGCGTAGAAAATGGTACAATTCTAACGAGTAGGTACGATGACTATCTCAAACAATATGCTTTAATTAAGAGTCAAAAAATTATTTATAAACGAAAAAGGGGAAATAAAAATGATTAAAGTTGCACCTTCAATTTTAAGTGCTGATTATGTAAATCTTCAAAAATCAATTGAAGAAGTAGATAAAGCTGGGGCTGAAGTTTTACACATCGATATTATGGATGGAATGTTTGTTCCTTCAATTTCTTATGGACCAAACTGGGTTAAAGCTATTCGTCCCATTACAAATATGGAATTAGATTGTCATTTGATGATTGAAAATCCTGAACGGTACATTGATGTTTTTGCCAAAAATGGGGCAGATTTAATTGGAGTTCATGTTGAAGCAACTCAACATATCCATCGCGCCCTTCAAATGATTAAAAATCATGGTGTTAAAGCTGAAGTAGTAATTAATCCAGGTACTCCAGTTAGCTTAATTGAACCAATTTTATATATGGTTGACCAAGTGTTAGTTATGACTGTTAACCCAGGTTTTGGTGGACAGAAATTCATTCCAGAAACAATTGAAAAAATTGCAGAATTGAACAAGCTTAGAAACGAAAAAGAAAACCTTAATTTTGAGATTGAAATTGATGGTGGAGTTAACGATAAAACAGTTGTTAAAGCTTACGAAGCTGGGGCTAATGTCGCTGTTGCAGGTTCATATGTTTTTGATGCACCAGATCCTGCTGAAAGAATCAACGCGATTAAAAAAGCAACGGATTTCTAAATTATGCAAAAAATTAATTTATTAGTTGGTGGTCCTAAGACAGAATGGCCAACTGAATTAGTAAATGGCAAAATTAAAGGACCATTTATTGGGGTTGACCGTGGCGCGTTAAAATTGCTTGAATTAGGGATTACCCCGCTTGCTGCAGTTGGTGACTTTGATTCAGTCAACCATGCTGAGATGAAATTAATTGAAGCTCAGATTAGTTCCATTCATCGCTCTAATCCAATTAAAGACGAAACTGATACTGAAATTGCAATTAAATATGTAATGAAACATTTCCCAGAATCTGAAATTGATATTTATGGATTTTCTGGAGGACGTCTTGATCAGTTAATGACCAATTTATTGATGTTACAAAAGCCGATCTTTAATTCGGTCGTTGAAAAAGTAACTCTTTTAGATCAACAAAACTGTGTGCGTTTTTTCAAACCAGGAAAACATCAAATTGATAAAATAAATGGGATGAAATACCTAGATTTTGTTAATTTTGAAAATTGTCATTTAACTTTATTTGATGAAATGTATACTTTGAAGGACCATTTAGTCTTAATACCGACTTCTTTTTCTAGTAATGAATTTATGCATAATCATGCAACTTTTGAATTTGATAAAGGTATATTGACCGTGATTCAAAGTAAAGATTAAAATTAACCAAAACAAAAAAGAAGTAATCATTTCGATTACTTCTTTTTTGTTTTAATTAATTAATTAAACGTATAGATATTATACACGCTTGAATTTACCAGATTTTAATGTTCTAGCACTCAACCAAACGCGTTTTGGTTTACCATCTACTAAAATACGAACCTTTTGAAGGTTTGGCTTCCAACTTCTTCTTGAAGAGTTTAAAGCGTGTGAACGACGATTACCAAAGTGGGTTCTTTTTCCTGTTAATGCATCTTTAGCCATGAAAATATCCCTCCTTTTATTTTAAATTAGAGCGTATTAAACTACATGTCTAAATTTAGCATATTTGGACTTTAATTGCAATCTTTCTTTCAAGTATTTGTACTTGACACCCTAATAATAATAAATGATTTTGGTTTTAATTATCAATATGTTAAGATAGGGTATCGAGATTAACTTGTAAATAAGGAGATGCTTACACGATGGCTGTTAAGATGAATACTCAATACGGCTCCATCAACATTGATAATGATGTTATTGCAACCGTTGTTGGTGGTGCAGCAACTGATAACTATGGTGTTGTCGGTATGGCAAGTAAAAATCAAATAAAAGACAACATGAACGAAATTTTACGTAGAGATGCATATTCACGTGGAGTTGTTGTTCGTCAAGTACAAGACAAGATTGAAGTAGATGTCAATATCATCGTGAGCTACGGAACAAAGATTTCTGAAGTATCACGTACTGTACAAGACAAAGTTAAATATAATTTAGAAACAATGCTTGGGGTTACTGCTGATGCAGTAAATGTAATTGTCCAAGGTGTAAAAGTAATTAACGATTAATTAGTTTGAATTAAAAGGGAGATTGGATAATAGTGCCAGTAACTAAGATTACGACTAAAGAGTTCGACCAAATGGTTCAAGCTGCATCGGTCGTGCTAAAAAATAATGCAGAATTTATTAATTCTTTAAATGTTTTCCCGGTTCCCGATGGCGATACCGGTACAAATATGAGTCTTTCAATGGAAAGTGGAGCTAAATATGTTAGTAAATCTACTGATAACACAGTTGGTGGAAAAGCTTCAGCTTTAGCTAAGGGTCTTTTGATGGGAGCCCGTGGAAACTCTGGGGTTATTTTATCTCAAATTTTCCGTGGATTTTCAAAAGACGTTGAAGGAAAGACCACTTTAAATGCGCATGAACTTGCTAATGCTGTTACTGCGGGAGCTAAGACTGCTTATAAATCAGTTATGAAACCTACTGAAGGAACGATTCTGACAGTAGTAAGATATGCAGCTAATGCTGGTCATCATGCTGCAGAAGAAACTGATGATTGTGCCCGAGTAATGGATGCAATTAAAAATGGTGCCCAAGAGGCTCTGGCTAAGACGCCTGAATTACTTCCAGTACTTAAACAAGTAGGAGTAGTTGATTCTGGTGGACAAGGTCTTACATTTGTGTTTGAAGCTTTTGCTGACATTTTAAATGACCGGGAAGCTTCAACTGATGTTCATGAAAAATTCAATGTTAAAGCAAATCAAATGGATCAAATGGTCAATGAAGACCATCATGAAAGTGCTCAAGGACAATTAAATCCTGAAGACATTATCTATGGATATTGTACTCAAATGACAGTTAGATTTGGTAAAGGTAAAGAAGTTGAGAAAAAATTTGACTATGATACCTTTTATAACTACTTAGCTCCACTTGGTGACTCATTGCTGGTTATAAATGATGATGAAGTTGCTAAAGTTCACATTCATACTGAGCATCCAGGTAAAGTATTAACTTGGGGACAAAAATTTGGTGATTTAATTAACATCAAGATTGATAACATGCGTAGTCAGCAAGAAGAAATCATGGAAAATGATGAAGAAATTGAACATCAACCAATAACTGATAAAAAAGAAAGTCCAAAAGAGATAGCTGTAATCTCTGTGGTAGCTGGTAAAGGTCTTGAAGAATTATTTAAAAGCCTTGGGGTAACTAACATTATTAGTGGTGGTCAAACCATGAATCCAAGTACTGAAGATATTGTTAATGCGGTTAACAATTCAAATGCAAAAAAAGCAATTGTTTTACCAAACAATAAGAATATTTTTTTGGCTGCTGAACAAGCTGAAAGTTTAACTGATATACCAATGAAAGTTATTCATACTAAAACCATTCAACAAGGTTTAACGGCGATGTTTTCTTTTAATCCAGCCGCTTCAATTGAAGAAAATCAGAATGAAATGGATGATTCACTAGATTCAGTTAAAAGTGGTCAAGTTACAGCTGCAGTTCGTGATACAAAGATTAATGGTCTTGATATTAAAAAAGGCAGTTACATGGGAATTGTTGATGGTAAAATTGAAATTATTGAAGATACTTTAAATGATGCAACAATTTCAATGTTGACAAAAATGTTAGATGAAGACAGTGAAAATGTAACCATTATTTTTGGTGAGGGTGCAACTCAATCAGATGCAGATCAAATTGAGGCAAAAGCAATCGAAATTGATCCTGAACTTGAAGTTGAAATCCATGAAGGAGATCAACCAGTATATCCATTACTTATCTCTGTTGAATAAAAACATCAAAAACTGCCAATCATTTATGATTGGCAGTTTTTTCTTCTATAAGGAGGAAACCTATGAAGAATCTTAATGATTCGGTTTCAACTTTAAATGGTGTAGGCCCTAAAAAACAAGAGGCTTTATTTGATTTGGATATTCATACTATTTTTGATTTATTAACGTATTTTCCTTTTCGGTATGAAGATTTTGTACCAAAAGAAATTCAAGAGATTGTTGATCAGCAAACAGTAACTTTAAAAGGCGAAATTGCTGCTGAACCTACTATTAGTTTCTATGGTCGTCGAAAAAGTCGTTTAACAGTTCGTTTATTAATAGATCATGATGTTATTCCGGTTACCTTTTTTAATCAAGCATGGCTTAAAAAACAATTACAAATTGGTCAGAAAGTTTTAGTTCATGGTAAATTTAATGCTGTTTCAAAATCGATGACTGGAATCAAATTAATGAAATCAAATAGCAAAAATAATTTTAGTGCTATTTATTCTGTTAATAACAAGATAACTCAAAAAGCATTACAGCAAATCATTCAACAGGCTTTTACAGAATATTATGATGTAATTGACGATTTTGTCCCTAAATGGATTATTGATAAGTTTCGTCTCGAATCTTTTAAAAAGGTTATTCATGACCTACATTTTCCGAAAAACCATGATGATGTTAAAGCAGCATTAAGAACGGCTAAGTTTAATGAATTTTTTTTATTTCAAATGCAACTACAGACCATTAAGACTAATCACCAGAAAAATAAAGATGCCCGAATTATGGCTGATAAATTAACCTTAATGCCCTTTATTGAGAAATTACCGTATCATCTAACGGGGGCACAAGATTGTGTAGTTAATGAAATTTTAGCTGATTTACATAGACCTTATGTTATGAATCGATTGTTGCAAGGAGACGTTGGAAGTGGAAAGACAGTCGTTGCTGCAATTGCCATTTTATCTACAATTCTCTCGGGAAAACAGGCGGTAATGTTAGCTCCAACTGAGATTTTGGCTGAACAACATGCTAATGGATTGGCTAAACTATTTGCTGGGACAAATGTTAATATTGCATTATTAACTGGAGCTACACCTGCTTCTGCTAGGAAACAAATGCTTCCTAGAATTAAAAATGGAGAAATTAATTTAATTATTGGAACACATGCTTTATTTCAAGATAAAGTTAAATATAACGATTTAGGTTTAGCAGTAATTGATGAACAACATCGTTTTGGTGTCAATCAAAGACGAAAAATGCGTGAAAAAGGCAAAGCAACAAATGTTTTATCGATGACTGCTACACCAATTCCTAGGACTTTATCGATTACTGCATATGGAGAAATGGATGTGTCTGTTATAGATGAGTTACCAGGTGGACGAAAACCAATTAAAACAACCTGGATTAAAAATTCACAAATTAAAACCATGCTTAACTTTTTACAAAAACATCTTAAAAATAACGAACAAGCATATGTAATTGTTCCCTTGATTGAAGAATCAGAAGTAATGGATATGAGAAACGTAACAGAGACTTTTGAAAAATTCCAACAATATTTTGGAAATAAATACAAAGTAGGTCTTTTACATGGTAAATTAAATGAAAACGAAAAAAATACGGTAATGCAGGATTTTAAAGATAACAAAACGCAAATTCTAGTATCTACAACAGTTGTTGAAGTTGGAGTAGATGTTTCAAATGCAAGTGTAATGGTAATTTTTGATGCAGATCATTTTGGCCTGGCTCAACTTCATCAATTACGTGGAAGAGTTGGACGCGGATCACAGCAATCTTATTGCGTTTTGATTGCTGATCCAAAAACTGAAATTGGAATTAAAAGAATGAATGTTATGAGCTCATCGACAGATGGTTTCTTTATTTCACAAAAAGATTTAGAATTAAGAGGACCGGGCGATTTGCTGGGAAAGCAGCAATCAGGGCTTCCTTCTTTTCAAGTTGGAGATCCAATTGCAGATTTAAATATTCTTAGTGCTGCTCAAGATGTAGCTAAACAGGTTACAGATAACGAAAACTGGAAAGATCTTGATGAAAATCAAGAATTATTAAAAAATTTAACCACTTTAAATGAGAACACATCTTTTGATTGAAGGAGTAAGATAGATATGATTAAACTTGCAGTAGACGCCATGGGTGGAGATTATGCACCACAATCAGTAGTTGAAGGGGTTAAACTAGCTCGTAATAGTCGAGACGATATCGAGTTTTTATTATTTGGTGATGAAAAACAAATCAAACCGCTTTTAAAAGACGAAAAGAACATTAAAATCATTCATGCTGACGAAGTAATTACTATGGAAGATGAACCAGTTCGAGCAGTTAAACGTAAAAAAAATTCAAGTCTGGTTTTAGCTGCTAAAGCTGTCAAAGACGGAAAAGCAGATGCCTTAGTTTCCATTGGAAATACAGGGGCATTATTAGTTGCATCCTTGTTAATTATTGGTAGAATCAAAGGAATAGATCGTCCTGGTTTTACGGCGACAATGCCTGTTATGAATAACGATAAAGGATTTACCATGGTTGATGCAGGGGCTAATGCCGATGCAAAAGTTACCAACATTGAACAATACGCTTTATTAGGAAAATATTACTCAGAACTAGTTGGACATGTTAATAATCCTCGAATTGGATTAATTAATAACGGAACCGAAGCTGATAAGGGTGACATGATTCATCGTAAAATGCACGATGCACTTCAATCAATGAACGCAAATGGTGAAATTAATTTTATCGGGAACATCGAGTCTCGTGAATTGTTAAATGGAGTTGCCGATGTTGTTGTTACAGATGGTTTTACTGGAAATGCAGTTCTTAAGGCGATTGAAGGTACTGCAATGTCTGGATTAGGTTTGTTAAAGGAATCAATTAAAAATGGTGGGTTTAAAGCTAAATTAGGTGCTTTCTTGATGAAAGATAGTCTTAAAAAGATGGCTAAAAAAATGGATTACAAACGTTATGGTGGTGCAGTTTTATTAGGGATTAAAGATCCAGTAGTAAAGGGCCATGGTAATAGTGATGCTAAAACAGTTAAAAATTGTTTATTTAACGCCGCTGAAATTGTAAAATCTGGTTATGTAGAATCAGCAAAAAATCATTTTACAAAAGTTGCTGAAACAAAATAACAAATCAATAAAGCTCTGTCTAATATTAGATAGAGTTTTTCGTTTAATGATATACTTAGATTAGGAATTACGGAGGAGTATACTGTGCAAAAAGAATTTGATAATAAATTAGCAGATAAATATAACATAAAATTTAATAATGAAGAACTATTAGATGAGGCTTTCACACAAGCTTCATATGTAAATGAGCATCCAGATCAAGATTTAAAATTCTATGAAAGATTAGAATTTTTAGGTGATGCTGTCTATCAACTTGTAGTGTCTGACTACATCTTTAAACGTTATCCTGAAATGCCACAAGGTCGATTGACAAAATTAAGAGCTGCAATGGTTAATCGTCATAGTTTTAGTCGGTTCGCTCGTGAATGTCACTTTGATAAATACATTCGTTTAGGTAAGGGTGAGGAAAAAGCTGGAGCTAGAAAACGTGATTCACTTCTTTGTGATATTTTTGAATCATTTATTGGGGCAGTATATCTTGATCAAGGAATTGAAACAGTTAAACATTTTTGTAATTTAGTCATTTTCCCTAAACTTGATGAAGGTTGGTTCGATGAATTCTTTGATCACAAAACTGAATTGCAAGAAGCTATTCAAATAAACGGTCCAGTTAAAATTGAGTATAAGCTATTAGATGAAAATGGTCCTGATAATGATCGACAGTTTAAAGTTGCTGTATTTGTTGATGATCAGGAGCTTGGAGTAGGGGAAGGTCATTCAAAGAAAAACGCAGAACAACTAGCTTCTAAAATGGCTCTAGACAAATTAGGAATTAAAGATCAAAAATTGCAATAATAAAGTGAGGAATCTGTTTTGAAATTAAAATCAATCCAAATAGCAGGTTTTAAATCATTTGCTAATAAAACTAACATTGATTTTCAAAACGGTTTTACTGGAATTGTTGGTCCAAATGGTAGTGGAAAAAGTAATGTTATTGAAGCCGTACGTTGGGCATTAGGAGAACAATCAGCTAAAAGTCTTCGTGGTAAAAAAATGAAAGATGTTATTTTTTCTGGTTCAAAAGATCAACACCCTTTGAATCGTGCAGAAGTTAGTTTAATTTTTGATAATACATCGCATTTCTTAGAATCAGATTATAGTGAAGTAAAAGTGACAAGAAAATACTATCGAAGTGGCGAAAGTATTTATTCAATTAATGATCATGAATGTTTGCTACGGGATATACATAATCTATTTATGGACACAGGTCTAGGAGAAGGTTCATTGTCAATTATTTCTCAAGGGAATGTTGATGATATTTTAGATGATGACGTCCAAAAAAGACGAACAATTATCGAAACGGCCGCGGGAGTTTATCATTATAAAAAGCAAAAGAATGAATCAGAAAAAAAATTAGAAGATACGCAATTAAATTTAGACAGAATTTCTGATATTATTAGGGAAATTGAAAAACAAATGAACCCTTTGAAAGAGCAAAGCGAAATCGCTTCGCTCTATTTGTCTAAAAATAAATATTTGAATGAATTAAAGTTTAATAAATTCGAATTTGTTTTAAAAAATAATTCTGAAGAAAAAAGTAAAAT
The DNA here is from genome assembly GCF_001436035.1 of Fructilactobacillus sanfranciscensis DSM 20451. Lineage (GTDB taxonomy): Bacteria > Bacillota > Bacilli > Lactobacillales > Lactobacillaceae > Fructilactobacillus > Fructilactobacillus sanfranciscensis. The sequence goes on along the minus strand of NZ_AYYM01000002.1, from coordinate 32,398 downwards.
TCAAAACAAATTAAAAGAAGTTCAAATTGAACATGGTCAATTGATTAAGGAAATTGATAATTTGAACTTAAATAAAGAAAAACTAAGTCAAAAAATTAATCAATTAGATATTGATAAAGAAAATTTGCAAAGTGAATTATTAGAAAAGAATAAATTACTTGAAAATTTGAGTAGTGAAAAAAAACTTAATGAACAAAGAAAAAAATTTGATTTGCAAAAGCAAAATGATTTACAGCAACAATTAGATGATTTAATTTCTAATAAAAATAAATTGGCTGGTCAATTAGCTAAGGAGTCCGATAACCAAGAATCATTAAAAAAACAACTTACTAATCTTGAAAATAAATTAAAAACTTTAAAAATCGAACAATTAGAAAAAGATGTTTTATTTACAGAAAAAGAAATTAATAAGGGTCGATCCAAATATGTCGAATTAATGCAAAAAATTTCAGATACTCGTAATGACTTGCGTATGAATGAAAAACTAAGTCAACAAGCTGATAGTAACTCAAAATTGCTATTTCAAGAATTAAGACAAAAAAAGGATCAATTAAATTCAATCAATGAATCGATTAATAACATTATTTCTAAACTTAAACTTTTAAAAGAAAATGAGGTTGAAGCTTCAAAGAAACTCGAAAAATACGAATCACTAATAAAAAATGATGAAAATCGAGTTGAAACGATGCGTGCTAATTGGTTAGATGCTCTTAGAATTTTTCAAGAAGCAAAGACTGAACGAGATGGATTAGCTTCTTTACTTGAAAATCATAACAATTTGTATCATGGAACTCGTAATTTATTAAAACAAAAAGAACATTTGTCTGGAATTATTGGCGCGGTCGGAGATTATTTAAATGTCAATAATCAATATATTAAGGCAATTGAAACTGCTCTTGGTGCGGCTATTCAACAGATAATTGTAGAAAATGTTAGCGACGCACGTAAAGCAATTGCATATTTAAATAAAAATAAACTTGGGCGTGTAACCCTTTTACCAGTTAATGGGATTACTGATCGTTTTGTATCAGATACGATTCTGCAAAAAGTTCGTCAAATTGATGGTTTTATCGGGATTGCATCTGATTTAGTCCAGATTGATGATAAATATAAGCAAGTAAAACAACATTTGCTTGGTGGAATAATTATTGCTGATTCTTTAAAATCAGCAACTCAGATTAGTAATATTTGTAATCACAGAGTAAAAGTAGTTTCATTAGATGGAGATGTTGTTAATGCTGGTGGATCAATTACTGGGGGGAAAAACCAACGTCAAAATGATGGTCTTTTAACGCAAAAAAATAATTTAATTAACTTAAAAAATCAAGTTCAACGTATGCAAGAAAAGTTGAATTCGGGTGAACAAAACCTAAAAGAAATTCAATTTAAACTAAAAGATGATCAAGAAAAAAAACGAATGGTTTATCAAGATTCCAGTGAAATAAGTTCAAAACTAATGTTAGAAAAAAACAATTTAAGCTTGCAAGAAAATGAAAAAAATAAAATAGAACGAGAAATAAAGGCATTAAATTTAAAACTAGGCAATCGTAGGGATAATGAATTTGAACAGCCAGAAGACTTAAAACAACAAATTACAAAATTACAGGAACAAATTGATGATAACCAATCCCGCAATAAGTCTTTGACTTCTAATTTAGAACTTTTAAAACATGATTATAATGTTGAACTTAATTCTAAGAATGATTTACAACAACAAATTGGAATTGTAAAAGAAAGACTTAGCAACGTTAATCAAATTTGTTCAAATATAAAACAGCAGATTGACAAAAATGAAATTAATCAAACTAATTCCAAAAATTTAATTAAAAAAATTAAACAAAAGTTAGCAGAAATTAGTAAAGTTAATCATTTCGATACTCATGATATTCAAATCCAAATTAATGAAACTGAGAATAATTTTAATCAAACTAAAGAAATTCTAGATACAAAAAGAACTGAACTACAACAATTAGATGCTAAAATTGGACAAGAACAAAATCATTTAATTGAGAATAATGAATATCTTAATCAGTTTAAATCACAATTAACTGTGGTTGATCATAATTTAAGTCGAATTAAGACCAAATTTGATGAACTAAATAATAGTAATCAAATTTACAAAAAATTAGATTTAAATTTAAATCAATTAAATAATGAGATTCAAAATATCCAATTACAAATTTCTGAATTGGGACCAGTTAATCTTGGATCAATTGAAGCTTATCAGGAAATTAAAGAACGCCATGAATTTATGCAGCATCAAATGAACGATTTGCTTGAAGCGAAGAATCAATTATTAACAATCATGGACAAAATGGATGAAACCGTTAAAGTTCGATTTGAACAAGCATATAACAAAATTTCTGCATCTTTTAGTCAAGTGTTTAGAAATATTTTTGGTGGTGGAGAAGCTAAACTTGAATTAAGTGAACCGCATCATTTGCTTACAACGGGAATCGACATTCTAGTTAAGCCTCCTGGAAAACGCTACCGTAATATTACTTTACTATCTGGGGGTGAAAAGGCGTTAACGGCATTAGCTTTATTATTCGCAATTATTGAAGTTAAGCCAGTTCCATTTGTTATTTTAGATGAAGCAGAGTCAGCACTTGATCCAGCAAATGTAGATCGTTTTGCAAAGTACATCAAAAATCTAAAAAATGAAACTCAATTTATTGTTGTTACGCATAGAAAAGAAACTATGATTTATGCAGATGATTTATTCGGAATTACCATGCAAGATTCTGGGGTTTCAAAACTAGTATCTGTTGATTTGATTAACCATAAAGATAGGAGATAGTAATGGGATTATTTGATATTTTTAAACATAAAAACCAATCTACATCAAATGAAGAAAACAAAGTGGATGAACAAAAAACATTAACTGAAAATGAAGAAAATAATGAAGAATTACCAGAATCGGGCAAAAAAGAAACTGCTGATTCTGAAATTAAACCCAGTGATTTTAATCAACCTGAAAAAGAAAATGATTATGTAACACCTATCGTTGAAAATAACGAAAAAATAGATGAAATAGAATCTCAAAAAAATGAAAATCAAGCAAGCTATGAAGAAGGATTGGAAAAAACTAGATTTTCTTTTGGAGAAAAGTTAAAGCATCTTTTGGCAAATTTTAGAAACGTTGATGAAGATTTTTTTGATGATTTAGAAGATACCCTTATCGAATCTGATGTTGGTGTACAAACAGCAACTCAAATTAGTGATCAATTAAAGGAAGCTGTTAAACTAGATAATGTAAAAGGTCATAAAGAAGTTCAAAATTTTGTAATTCAAAAATTAGTAGAAATTTATGATTCTCCTTCTAATGATGAAAATAAATTAAAAGAAAATCCTGATGGTCCTACAGTTATCTTATTTATCGGAGTAAATGGTGCAGGAAAAACTACTACAATTGGAAAAATGGCTCATAAATACCAAAAACAAGGCAAAAAAGTCCTTTTAGCTGCTGCTGATACATTCCGTGCCGGAGCAATCCAACAATTAGATGAATGGGCTAAACGTGATCATGTTGATATTGTCAAGAAATCAGAAGGTAGCGATCCTGCTTCAGTTGTTTATGATGCTGTGGAAAAAGCTAAGTCAGATGATTATGATATTTTATTTATTGATACGGCTGGACGTTTGCAAAACAAAGTCAATTTAATGAAAGAATTAGCCAAAATGAATAAAATTATCACTAATAAAATTCCTGGAGCCCCACAAGAAGTTTTGTTGGTAATTGATGCAACGATTGGTCAAAACGCAATGAGTCAGGCTAAAACTTTCAAAGAAGTAGCTGACATTTCCGGAATTGTTTTAACAAAGCTTGATGGTACTGCTAAAGGTGGTATCGTAATTGCCATTAAAAATGAAATTGGAATTCCTGTTAAGTATGTAGGTTTAGGTGAGTCAGTGGATGATTTGCAAACATTTGATCCAGAAAAATTTGTCTATGGTTTGTTTAAGGGATTAGTTGAGGAATAAATATGGATAAAAATTTTGATCTTAAACTAGTTCGTGACAATTATATTAATGCTTTATTTGACTTTTATGGTTGTTTATTAACTACAAAACAAGCCGATTATATTTCGCAATATTATGCAGATGATTTATCATTAGGTGAGATTTCAGAGAATTTTAATGTTAGCAGACAAGCAGTTTACGACAATATTAAAAGAACTGAAAAAACATTAGAAAACTATGAATCAAAAATGGGCTTATATGAAAAATTTATTAAACGAAATAAAGTTGTTGACGAATTAGAAGCTTTGATTAAAGTTTCTTATTCTAAAGACTCAGCACTAAATAGTTTAATTGATAAATTAGAAGAAATTGAAGAAGAATAGAGGTTTTAAATATGGCTTTTGAAGGATTAAGTAGTAAACTGCAAGAGGCTTTCAGAAAACTACGTGGTAAAGGACAAATTACCGAAGCTGATTTGCGATCTACTATGCGTGAAATTCGGCTTGCATTACTTGATGCCGATGTTAATTTCACCGTAGTTCGTGACTTTGTAAAAAAAGTACAAGCTAAAGCTAAAGGTGAAAATGTCTTAGAAGGTTTAAACCCAGGACAACAAATCATTAAAATTGTTGATGATGAATTAACTGAAATGATGGGTGGAGAAACAACTACCTTAAAAAAATCAAATAAAATCCCAACAATTATTATGATGGCTGGGCTCCAAGGTGCTGGTAAAACAACAACAGTTGGTAAATTAGCTAAAATGTTAAAGGAAGATGACAATGCTCGTCCTTTAATGATTGCGGCCGACGTTTATCGTCCAGCTGCAATTGAACAACTTCAACAAATTGGTAAACAAATTGATGTTCCTGTCTTTGAAGAAGGAACTGAAGTTAACCCAGTTAAAATTGTTGAAGATGGTTTAAAAGTTGCAAAAGAAAATCATAATGATTACGTATTTATTGATACTGCTGGTCGATTACAAATTGACGAAAAATTAATGAATGAACTAAAAGAAATCAAAGAAGTTGCTAAACCAACTGACATTCTTTTAGTTGTTGATGCTATGACTGGGCAAAATGCTGTTAATATGGCTGAAGGATTCAACGAAGCTTTAGATATTACTGGAGTAGTTTTAACTAAATTAGATGGAGATACACGTGGTGGTGCAGCTTTATCAATTAAAGCTGTAACTGGTAAACCAATTCTTTTCACTGGTCAAGGTGAAAAGATGGATAATTTAGATGTTTTCCATCCAGATCGTATGGCTTCCAGAATTTTAGGAATGGGCGATGTCTTATCATTAGTCGAAAAGACCAAAAAAAACATTGATGAAAAAAAATCAATGGAACTTGCCGAAAAAATGAAAGAAAATACATTTAATTTTGATGATTTTCTTGATCAACTTCAACAAATTCAAAATATGGGACCATTAAAAAATTTGATGGCTATGATTCCTGGGATGGCTAATAATCCTGCCTTACAAAACGTAGATATGGATCCAAAAGATTTAGATCGAATTAAAGCAATTATTTATTCAATGACTAATGAAGAACGTGAAAACCCAGATGTTCTAAATCCATCACGACGTCGCCGAATTGCAAAGGGTTCAGCTCAACCAATTCAAAGTGTTAATCGTTTGATTAAGCAATTCAATCAAATGAAGAAGATGATGAATCAAATTTCTAATGGTAATATGTCTGGAATGGAAAATATGATGCAACAAACAGGAATGGGTAAAGGGATGAATAAGTTATCTAGTCTTGCTATGAAACGTATGAGTCGAAAAATTAAAAAAAATAAACGCAAAAAAAATAAGAAAAAAAGAAAGTAATTAGGTGTAAAGAAAAAACTCTTTACATCTATAAAATTTATTGTTAAACTATATATTGTTAAGAAATCAATAGGAGGTGTAGTTATGTCTGTTAAAATCCGTTTGAAACGTATGGGTTCAAAGAAAAACCCATTTTACCGTATTGTAGTTGCTGATTCACGTAGTCCTCGTGATGGTCGTTATATTGAAAATGTTGGTACTTATAACCCACTTGTTCAAGTTGACCAAGTAACTCTTAAAGAAGAAAATGTTCTTGATTGGTTGAAGAAGGGTGCTAAACCATCTGATACTGTTAAAAACATTTTATCTGATGCTGGTATCATGAAGAAACTTCATGATATTAAGTTAGCCGATAAAAAATAAATTTAATTATGATTAATTTTGATAATTTAATAAAAAAAATCATTAAACCATTAGTTAAGTTCCCAGATGATGTCAAAATCAATCATCAAGAGACTTCTGAATTTCACGAATACATCTTATCAACTAATCCAAAAGATGTTGGACGAGTGATTGGTAAACGTGGCAGAGTTGCGCAAACAATTCGCACTATTATTTATAGTGTACATGTTACTGACAATAAAAGGGTTAAACTTATTATTGATGGTGGTAAATAAAAGAAACCCTTATATAAAACTTTGTTTTTATGTAAGGGTTTCTTTTTTAATTAGAGGTGAATAATGGAATACTTTGATGTAGGAAAAATCGTGAATACACAGGGATTAAAAGGCGAATTACGAGTTCAACCGATTACTGATTTTCCTGATCAACGTTTTAAAAAAGGAGAAAAAGTTACCGCTTTTTTAAAGGATGGAAAAACTGTTGAATTAGAAGTTGACGGAAAACGTAAACACAAAAACTTTGTTCTTATGTAAGGGTTTCTTTTTTAATTAGAGGTGAATAATGGAATACTTTGATGTAGGAAAAATCGTGAATACACAGGGATTAAAAGGCGAATTACGAGTTCAACCGATTACTGATTTTCCTGATCAACGTTTTAAAAAAGGAGAAAAAGTTACCGCTTTTTTAAAGGATGGAAAAACTGTTGAATTAGAAGTTGACGGAAAACGTAAACACAAAAACTTTGTTCTTATGTAAGGGTTTCTTTTTTAATTAGAGGTGAATAATGGAATACTTTGATGTAGGAAAAATCGTGAATACACAGGGATTAAAAGGCGAATTACGAGTTCAACCGATTACTGATTTTCCTGATCAACGTTTTAAAAAAGGAGAAAAAGTTACCGCTTTTTTAAAGGATGGAAAAACTGTTGAATTAGAAGTTGACGGAAAACGTAAACACAAAAACTTTGTTCTTATGTAAGGGTTTCTTTTTTAATTAGAGGTGAATAATGGAATACTTTGATGTAGGAAAAATCGTGAATACACAGGGATTAAAAGGCGAATTACGAGTTCAACCGATTACTGATTTTCCTGATCAACGTTTTAAAAAAGGAGAAAAAGTTACCGCTTTTTTAAAGGATGGAAAAACTGTTGAATTAGAAGTTGACGGAAAACGTAAACACAAAAACTTTGTTCTTATACATTTTAAGGGTTTAGACTCAATTAATGATGTTACATTCTTGAAACCATCAATATTAAAAATTACTAGGGAACAACAAGAAAATTTAGAATTAGATCCTGATACTTATTTTTATCACGAAATTATTGGTTTAGATGTTTTTAAAGAAAATGGCGAGTTAGTTGGAACAGTAAAAGATATTATGGAATTAGGTCCAAATGATGTATGGGTTGTTAAGCGTAATAATCAGCCTGATTTATTGTTGCCAAAAATTGATGATGTTATTAAAAATGTTGATTTAAAAAATCATAAAATAATTGTTGATGTATTAGAAGGGCTTGAGTAATATGAAAGTTGATATTTTAAGTTTATTTCCTCGTATTTTGGAGGGACCTTTGAGTGATTCAATAATTGGTAAGGCAATTGATCGTGGCTTATTAGACGTTTCAATTACAAACTTCAGAGATTATTCTACTGATAAACATCATAATGTTGATGATACAATTTATGGTGGTGGAGCGGGAATGTTACTTCAGCCTCAGCCAATTGTCGATGCATTTCAACAAACTCAAAAAATTGCTAAAAAAAATGGAATTCCTAAGGGACGAGTTATTTTAACTGACCCAGCTGGTAAACAGTTTAATCAACACATAGCAGAAGAATTAGCTAAAGAAGAACATCTTACTTTTATTTGTGGTCATTATGAAGGTTTTGATGAAAGAATTAAATCAATTGTGACTGATGAATATTCAATAGGCAATTTTGTTTTAACTGGTGGTGAATTACCAGCTTTAGTAATGATTGATGCAGTTTCACGTTTAATTCCTGGTGTTTTAGGTAACGCGCAATCTGCTCCTGGAGATTCTTTCTCTGATGGATTATTGGAATACCCACAATACACACGTCCAGCCGATTTTAGGGGGCAAAAGGTTCCTAAGATACTCTTAAGTGGAGATCATCAAAAAATAGCTGATTGGCGTTTAAAAGAGTCTTTACGAAAAACATATCTTAAGCGACCAGAAATGATTGATCATAGCAAATTATCTAAAGATGCTAAACGGTTACTAGCTGAAGTGCGAATTGAGGAAGAAAAAAATAATAATTTGATTTAGAATTATTATATGTTATAATAATATTTGGTATTTATACCAAAAAAATCAACAGTATTCCGCTGTCGGAAAGATAAGAGTGCTAGTTAGGGGAATTTATTATGCGTCAAAACAAATTGATTGAAAAAATCAACGCTGAACAATTACGTTCAGACATGCCTGATTTTCGTGCCGGAGATACTGTTAACGTATCTGTTAAGGTTGTCGAAGGTGATACAGAACGTATCCAAAACTTTACTGGTGTCGTTATTAAACGTCATGGTGCCGGAATTCAAGCTACTTATACTGTTCGTAAGATCAGTAATGGTGTTGGGGTAGAAAGAATCTTCCCATTAAACTCGCCACGTGTTGCTAAGCTTGAAGTTATTCGTCGTGGTAAAGTTCGTCGTTCAAAACTATACTACTTACGCGATCGTCAAGGAAAGGCTGCTCGTATCAAGCAATCATTCAAAAAACGTTAATAAGTATAAAAAAAGAACTTACATTTGTAGGTTCTTTTTTTATACTTATTTTTCTAGCAATTTAATATTTCTAATTCCGTTTTCATATAATAACCAACCAAGCAAACCAAAAAATAGAGGACCAATAATCGTCCAAAAAGCTGTTTCAAAGTCTTTAGAAATAATTGGTTGAATAGCAGTAAAACCTATTCCTAAGGTAATTATGAACATCATGATAATCACAGTTATGTTAGTTTTCCAACCAGGTTTAAAGAAAACAAATGGTCGATCAATTTCTTGAAGACGTTTAAAAAATGGAAATGCCCCGATTAAAAATAGGTAAGAAACTGCGCTTGAAATGTTGCCCATATCAGTTAAAATCAAATAAAATTTTTGAGTTCCAGAACCACCAAATAAAATTGCAATTCCATTCGATAATCCAAACGTTTTAGCAGTAACAAACCCTAAATTATTGACTAATACATAGGTAATATTTCCAAGATTAACTTTTTCATTCCCCAAGACTTTATTCCAGTTAGTTGTTACACCAACAAAGAAGATTGAAAAAGAATATGTCAAAGTCATTATAATTGCTGCAATAATAATTCCTCGAGGATAATTCTTTTTTGGATTATTAACTTGATTAACTATTCCACCTGTAGTTTCCATTCCACCATATGCAAAAATTGCATAAACAATAAAAGACATTAGGGCAATTGGATTAGTAAATTGAATGTTAGGCGATTTTATGAAAGAGTTAATTCCTGTAATTGGCCGGGCCAAATGACCATGATTAACAATTAATACAACAACCGATACCGCCACAAAAGCAATTGGTAAAATAATCGAGAACCCCCCAATGCCAGATACTTTAGCAATTGATTAAAACCTTGACCAGCAAAAAAGGTAACCACAATTACCCAAGTAATTGCCAAAATTCCAATAGTTTGCATGGAATTAAAAAAACTTAGTAAATGCCAAGTATTAGTTTTATCCGTTCAAAAAAAGATATTTGAAAGCGGAATCCAAACTTTAATGGCAACAGAAATCATCCAAATAACCCAACCAGCTAACCAAATAAAAGTACCAATGAAAGCTAAACGATCGCCGATAGAGTTTTTCAACCATGAATAAATCCCACCTTTTTGCTCACTAAATGCTGATCCATATTCAGCAAACATCAAACCACTTGGTAAAAAGAATACCAAAGCAGCAAAGATATACCAAATGATACTAGCATATCCCATTTGATCATAAGCAACAGTTACATTAGCAAATCCAAAGATTGACGATAATATCATAAGCGCTAATTTATTAGCACTCATTTTTTTACTATTACTTTTTCCCATTAATACACGCATTTCTTATATAAGTAGTTTATAAATTTAAATCTTGTTGATAATTCAAAGGTGAAAAATCGGTCGAAGCTGTAATAAATTTAGCTGCCAGATTTCGATAAGCAGTTAACGCAAGATTAGCCGATTTGAAACTATAGTGATTGGCCAATTCAGTTAAATTTTGTTTTTCATTTAATGAAGCAATTTGAGCTTCATTAACATTAGCAATGTATTGCTGAATCAATTGATTTTGTACGTCTTTTAATTGCTCATTAAATTGAAGATAATGTGGATCAATTAAAATTCCTACTAATTTAAAGGTCCAATATGCTGATTCATGATCATAATCATGTCCAACTTTGTATTTATATTCCTCAGGGGTATCTGTAATTCCAGCAAAGAAGGGGACAAATGTACTTTGTGATCCCACTCCCATTAAAAGCCAATGGATGTCACCAATTTCCTTTGGATATTTAGCTGATAATTGTAAAACATGCGATTCTTGAGTTTTAGCAAGGCTAATTGGTCTAAACATATGTTTTTGTGCTTCAGTCCCGTTTCCAATAGGATCATAGACCGTTTCTTGGAAATGTGAACTCAGAAAATCTTGGGCATCAAACACTGAAATTAATTGTTTACTCTTACGAATGAAGGGTAAATTTTGTGATTCCGGATCTTGTTCAATTTCTGGATTAAACATTTTTTGACCATACCAAACTCGAGGAGTACTGTAGTATGCATCTGATTGATTTTGTGTTCCAAAAATTTCTCTAAAATTAAATCCATGACGATTAGGATTTAATGAATTATCAGCCACAAATTTTTGAATATCAGTAGACCATTTAAAATTATCCGAATCATCAAAATTAACATCTTGAATGGCCATTTGATTAGCTACTACTGCATAACTATCATCAGGAATTCGTTGAGCGACCCACTGATGACCAGATCCAATTTCAAAATACCAAACATTTTCAGAATCAGAAATTAAAATTCCGTTAGTTTCTGATGCACCATACTTGTTGATGATTTCCCCAAGTCGGTTAACCCCTTCAATTGCAGACTTAACGTAGGGAAGTATAACAGTTACAATTGCTTCCTCACCAATACCATTAGAAACTAGCGGATCAAATCCTAATACTTTGTTATTAGCATAAGTACTTTCAGTAGCACTAATGGCAACACCGTATTCATTGATTCCATCTTCTTCAAAAACTCCATATTTATCAGTCCATTCTGGAGTTGAGGTATATTTTCCTCGTTCTTTAGGAAGCTCTAAAGTAAAACCGTTGTCTTTTGAAACAAACTTTTGGGGTTTATCAAGTACTTGATGTTCATTAACTATAAAGCGTTTTGGCCATGCTGCTTTACAATCTTCATTTCTTCCAATTAGAGTACTTCCATCAGTAGTTGCATTTTTACCGACTAGAATACTCGTACAGGCAGAAAATTCAAAATTATTCATAAAATCCGCTCCTTTAATACACTTTATCTATCATAGTAATTGTAACATCGATTAAATAGACTCCTATAAAGTTTAATTTTCTGAAATTAAAAAAGAGCTAATTTCAAATTGGAAATTAGCTCTTAAGCAATATTTAGTTAAATATATATTTTTTATCTAAACGTTTTATTTTAAAAATTCAGCCTTTTTAAAATCAGGATGAGGATAAGTATAGAATCCCTTTCCAGATTCAACTCCGATTTCACCTTTATCAATCATCTTTTTAAGTAATTCAGCAGCTTTTTGTGAGGTTGAGTCTTTTGTCATTTTATTAATCTCATAAACGGTACGTAATCCAATCATATCAATAAAAGCAAAAGGACCCATAGGTGAACCTGTAGCAATCATCCAAGTTTTATCAATTGTCTGAGGGTCGGAAATTCCTTTAACCCATAATTGAACGCCTGCTGTTAAGAAAGGAACTGATAATGAATTTAAAATATATCCAGGTTGTTCCTTATTAACAAGTAAAGGAACCATTCCAATTTCTCTTGAATATTTTTCAAACATTTTAGGAAGTTCTTTACTAGTTTTACTTTGTGACATAATTTCAGCAGTATTATTTTTCCAAATTTCATTGGCAAAATGATAAGCTAAAAATTTATCTGGGCGACCAGTATAATCAGCAAATTGTGAAGGTAAAAGGGTTGATGTATTAGTAGCAACAATTGTTTTAGGATCAGCTAATTTAGCAAACTTTTCATAAAAGTCTTTCTTAATTTCAACATTTTCTGGAAGTGCTTCAATTACTAAATCAGCATCTTTGAGTGCTTGTGACAAGTCAGTAGTATAAGTAAGATGGTCTTGTGCATCATTTAATTGTTTTTCAGTAGCACCTAAATCTTCCTTAACTGCTTGAGCCCAACGACTAACTCGTTCTTTAGCACTGTCTAATGAACTTTCTTTTCGTCCCCAAATAGTAACGTTTTTACCATGAAATGCTGACATATAAGCAATTTAAGAACCAAGAGTTCCCCCACCAATGACTGTAACATTATTAAATTCCATTATACTAATCTCTCTTGTTAATAAATCTGTTATTTTAACAAAATAAGTATAGCACCATTAACTTTTGAAAAATATTAAATGTACTTATAGGATTTATATAAAAAATAGTAGAATAACTGCTTGAAAAAAATTACTAAAAATCATAGAAGCGTTATAATTAGAGTATTAAGAACAAACGGAGTTAATTATGAAAAATGAACAATATATAATGGCAATTGACGAGGGAACAACATCCGTTCGTGCCATATTATTCAATCATCAAGGAAAAGAAATTGATCGTTCACAAAAAGAAATCAAACAAGTTTTTCCACATCCAGGTTGGGTAGAACAAGATCCAAATGAAATCTGGAATAAAACTGAGTCAGTAATTTCTGATGTCTTATTTAAAACTGAAACACAACCTTATAAGGTTCGTTCAATTGGAATTAGTAATCAAAGAGAAACTACTGTCATTTGGAATAAAAGAACTGGAAAACCAATTTATAACGCCATTGTATGGCAGTCAAAACAAACTAATGACATTGCAAAACAGATTAAACAACATGGTTTAGCAGATGAGATTCAACAAAAAACTGGACTAATCATTGATTCATACTTTTCAGCAACTAAAATTCGTTGGATTTTAGATCATGTTGATGGGGCACAAACCTTAGCTGAAACTGGCGATTTACTTTTTGGAACCATTGATACATGGTTATTATGGAAATTAACCGCTGGAAAAGTACATGCTACTGATGTAACGAATGCCAGTCGTACCATGTTATTTAATATCAACAAATTAGAGTGGGATCAGGATTTATTAGATGTTTTTAATATCCCAAAGAAAATGCTTCCGAAGGTTGAAGAATCTTCTCATGTTTATGGATATACGCAAAATTTTACCTTCATGGGGGTCCAAATTCCGATTTCTGGAATTGCTGGTGATCAACAAGCTTCTTTATTTGGTCAATTAGCATTAAAACCGGGGATGACGAAAAACACATATGGAACCGGTGCTTTTATTATGATGAATTTAGGTGATAAACCTAAGTTTTCAAAACTAGGTTTATTAACGACCATTGCTTATGGAATTAGTGGCAAAGTTTATTATGCATTCGAAGGTAGTATCTTTATCGCAGGATCTGCCGTTCAATGGTTAAAAGATGAATTGAAATTGATTGAAAATATCAGTGGAACTGCTAATATGGCTAAAACCGCAAATGACGAACCAGTATTTGTTGTTCCTGCTTTTACAGGACTAGGTGCACCTTATTGGAATGAAAGTGTGCGGGGATCTATTTTAGGAATTACCAATCATACTGGAATAAATGAAATTGTAAAAGCCACATTAGAATCATTAGCTTTTCAAACTAAAGATGTCATCAATACCATGACAGAAGAAACACAAGTTCCATTAAATTCATTAGTAATTGATGGGGGAGTTTCAAAAAATGATTTCTTAATGAAATTCCAAGCAGATATCTTAAATCAAGCAATTGAAAGATCAGCAACTTCTGAATCAACCGCTTTGGGGGCTGCATTTTTAGCTGGGTTAGCAGTTGGATTTTGGAAAGACGTTGATGAAATCGATGGAATTAAGCAAACAGGACAAACATTTGTACCACAAATGTCTGAAATTGAAAGAAAACGACTTTACCATAATTGGCAGTTAGCAGTTAGAACTACTGAAACATTCGAGGAGAAGAAATAAGTGGAATTACCAGAAAAATTTAAATCAAAGTATAAACGACTTTTAGGAGAAGAATACGAAAATTTTATTAAAAGTTTTGATGAAGAAGCAGATCATGGATTTAGAATTAATCGTTTAAAACCGAAAGCTAATCTTCAAATTAATACAAAAGAACCAATCGAATATGTCGATAATGGATTTATTGGTAAAATTGACGGTAAATCGGCCGAACATCAAAGTGGGTATATATACAGTCAAGAACCTTCTGCAATGTTTGTTGCACAAGTAGCCGATCCTAAACCTGGGGAAAAAATTCTAGATTTGTGTGCCGCTCCGGGTGGAAAATCAACACAGTTAGCTAGTTTAATGAATAATCAAGGACTCTTGGTTTCTAACGAAATTGACCGTGGAAGAGCTAAAATACTAGTGGAAAATATTGAAAGATTTGGAGTTAAAAACCCATTAATTTTAAATGAAGATCCAGCTAATTTATCAAAACATTTCAAAAAATATTTTGATAAAATTTTAATTGATGCTCCTTGTTCTGGGGAGGGTATGTTTCGCAAAAATCATGATGCTACCAACTATTGGTCAGAAGATTACCCAAAAGAATGTGCGACGCTTCAACGTGAAATTATCAAAAAAGCAGTTAAGATGTTGAAACCAGGTGGCCAAATTATTTATTCGACCTGTACTTTTGCACCAGAAGAAGATGAGCAAATCATTGCCTGGCTAGTTGATAATTATAATTTTAAAATTTTGCCAATTGAGAAATTCAAGGGCATGAGTAGTGGACGACCAGCGTGGGCGAATGGAAATCCAGATCTAAGTAAGACGGTTCGATTATTTCCTCATTTATTTAGGGGAGATGGACATTTTGTGGCTAAATTACAAAGTTTAGACGACGGTAAAATTGGAAAAATAAAATATCAACGTTCTAATGTTTCGGGAAATTTAAAAAAAGATTGGGAGAAGTTTAACTATGATAATTTCGTTAATTTTGATCCACACCCTTTATTAAAATTTGGAGAAACTTTGTATTCATTCAACCCTGAAATTCCTGACTTAAATGGTTTAAAAGTTATGCGACCAGGAACACCACTTGGACAAATTAAGAAAAATCGAATTGAACCAGCATATGGGCTAGCATTGGAAATTAATCCAGAGCACGTAAAAAATAAATTAAATATTACACGTGACGAATGGAAATTATACGTCCATGGGGATACAATTCCTACTGATTCTAATTTAGAAAAAGGATGGTATTTATTAATTTGTGATGGAATGTCAATCGGATTTGGAAAAGTAGTTTCTGGGACAATTAAAAATTTCTTTCCAAAAGGATTACGATTTAAAGCATAATAAAAACGACTTCTAAGGAAGTCGTTTTTATTTTAGCTTTCTTTGCTGGAGATAATTTTGTAAGTCTGTACTAGTAAAGATCTTACTTTTTCTTAATTCAGTAATATTTTTTACGCCAAGCATGACAAAAATCGCTTTAATTCCATAAATCCATTCTGAAAGCATCATTTCGGTCTTTTCAGGACCATTATCAATTAATGAGGATAATATTGTACTTGCAATCCCAACGGCATCAGCGCCTAAATACAGAGCTTTTACAACGTCTAACGGGGAAGTTATTCCTCCAGCAGCAATATAATTCAAATCTGGTAATACTTGAGCTTCAAATAGTGATTGAACTGTCGTTAATCCCCAATCTTCAAGATAATTCATATCCTTAGAAGGTCGACGAAAATTCTCAATTTGCACAAAATTTGTACCACCTTTACCACCAAGATTAATATATTTAACACCAACTGCTTTCAATTTTTCGATTGATTCATGAGCCATACCAAAGCCAACTTCCTTAACGATAACTGGAATGGGGAAGGCTTCAACGATTTTTTTGATGTTTTTAATCCAATTAAAAGTTTTATCGCCTTCAGGCATCACAACCTCTTGAGCAACATTAACATGAATTTCAATTGCACTTGCACCAATTAAAGTAATAGCTTTTTCAACTTCTTCAATCGATGCATTAGCACTTAAATTAGCAATTTTTAATCCAGTAGGATTAACCTTTTTAATAATTGAAAAAGTACCCTCAAGTTGTGGTTCACGAAGGGCAACGCTTTCACTTCCAACTGCCATCGCAAGATTTAACTTTTGTGCAATTTCACTTAATTGTCGGTTAATTTTACCAGTATATTCACTGCCACCAGTCATTGCCTCAATATAAAAGGGGATATCAAACGTTAATGAACCAACTTTAGTGGAAATATTAACATCATTAAAACTAATCTCTGGAATTGTACTAGGGATGAAGTGAATTTGATCAAATCCAGCATTTGATTTTTCTTTATGAAATTTTTTAGCTAAAGATAAATGTTCATCTTTTCGATGCGATTGAATGCTTACCATTATGATGTCCTCAATAATTATAAATTTCGATATTTAAACGATCAATTCCATGTTGCTTCCAATCTTCAACTAATTTATTAATTGCGTCACTATTCTTAATAAAGACAATTCCACAATCCCCACCACCTGCACCAGATGTTTTGGCAGCTCCTCCAAAGCAATCTGCAATTTCAACTAATTCTTTCAGTTTAGGAGTTTCAATCACGACATTAGCCATTTCTCCGAGTTCTAGTAGAAGCAAACGATTTTTCTTAATGTTATTCATAATGATTTTAATATTATCTTGATGAAATCCATTAGTAATATCATGCACACATTTGTTACTATCATGTAAAAATTGATGATAACGTACTTTATTTTTCCCTTTTTTTAATTCGACTTTATCAATTAAATGAGAGGTCGAAGCAGGTGCACCAGACCAACCAACTAAAAATTTTAAGGTTGATGGAACTTTTAATGGAATAATTTCCAAGCTCGGCCATTCTAATTTAATTAGTTTATTAAGTGGTACTCTTTTCCGAAAACTTGAAAGCCAGGTTCGATCAAAAGAGGTGTATGAAATTAAACCACCAAAAACACTGGATGCAACATCTCCTAATGATCCATTTCCCTGAACTTCAAAGTGTGCAATTGCAGCTAACTTGAATAACTCTATTTTTGTTAGGTTAAGCTGGTAAAGCTTACATACGGCTTTTGTTGTAGCAACCGTCACTGCCGCAGAGGAACCTAGTCCATATTTTTTTCCATCTCCACTATCTAACTCACTATTAATATTAATGTTAAAAGTTTTTAAATCGAGTCTGAGTGGCTTAATGTATTCTTCAGCAACTTTAATTGCAGAAACGATGTATTTAAAGGGATTTTCCCGGTCATCTAAAACGATTTCTGAATTAATCCGTTGCCAATGTAACATGGTTTTTTCATACTGTTGGGAAGTAATCGTTCCATAACTTTTTGCTTCTTCAATTTCTGCTGTAACAAACCGATTAACTGCAGCAATAATTGCAGGGTGTCCAGTTTCGACAACAGCATATTCGCCAGCAAGATATAATTTTCCAGGCGCTTTTGTAGTAATCAAAAAAATAACTTCTTTCGTAAAATATTTTTATTGGTACTCAATTCCAGGTCCTGCTGAGGTAACAATTACTTTATCAGACCCAAATTCTTTTTCTAACTCACTAACCAGTTTAGAAGTATTTTGTTTTTCTACTAGTATTTTAACATTTGGACCAGCATCCATTGTAAAATAACACGTTAGACCACTGCTTCTTAAACTATGAACGAGATTCATTACTTTTAATGAGTCAGCATCAAAATAAGTGTAATCGGGTGAAGAACTCAAAGTTAACGCATGCATTTGCATTGCATTTTCCTCTGCAATTTTACCCATCCTATCAAAATCACGATTTTTAATTGCAACTTTAATCTCTTTAAGAGCTTTTTTAGAAACTTTTTCCCATGCTGAGTAATAAGGGGAGGTGTTTACTGAAATTTGCATTCCTTTAGAACTGCTCATTTGTTTTTCTGATTGATTAACCATAACAGCAACTACATTAATTGGCCAATCAACTTCTTCTTCAAAGGGGACAGCATATGAAGTTTCGTCACTAAAGCCTTTTTTCCACTCCACAAAACCACCATAAATACTTCTAGTAGCTGATCCAGAACCTCGACGTGCTAGTCGAGAAAGGTCTTTTTTGTTTAAATTTAATCCAATTGCTTTGCTAGCAGAAGCAGCAAGCGCTGCAAAACCAGATGCTGAAGATGCTAATCCAGCAGAGGTAGGGACTTTGTTAATTGTAGAAACTTCTGCATAAACGTTTTGTTGAGCTAGGTCTCTAACAACATCGAGAAAATTAACGATTCGTTCAGCTTTTTTTTCTGATAATTGTTGACCGTTAAAAGTGATTTTGTCTTCTAAAAGCTTTTCGTTAAATAAAACTGATGTATCAGTATAAAAATCTTTTAATGTTAACGACAAGCTACTGGTTGTAGGTATTTTTAATTTCTGATCAACTTTTCCCCAATATTTAATCAAAGCAATATTAGTGTATGCACGAGCAGTTACTTTATTTTTAGAAATTGTCATTGTTTTGCCTCACTAGTTAATTCATTTAATGATTGGATCCAGGCAGATTTAGCACCATTATTCAATAATTGTTTCTTAATTAGTTGTGCTTTTTCCAACGTACCGCAAAGGGCAATAATGCATCCGCCCATTCCGCTACCAGTTAATTTTGCACCTAAAGCATCATTGGCTTTTGCTACTGAGATTAAATGATCAAGTTTGAAAGAACTAACCCCCAAATTAGAAAGAATCATTTGGGCATCGTTCATTAATTGTCCTGTTTTTTTAATATCATTGTTGTTCAAAGTTAATTTGACTTGTTCTGTTAAATTTCCTAATTGATTAATTTCTTGTTTCACTAATTCTGGATGGTAATTTAATCGGTTATGAACTTCATCAACAGCAATTTTGGTGTTACTAGAAATACCAGTATCTGCAATAATAATAAACCCAGTGGTATTAAAAGAGATTGGGGTAAAATGACCATTTTCAAATAAAATTGGTTGATCAGAAATCACCGTTTTGGCATCAATTCCACTAGGATTTCCGTGAGTAATTGATTCTTCAACATTAATTAGATTATCTAGTTCTTGTTTATCTAATGATTTTTCAAAATATGCAAAATAAGCACGAGTAAGGGCAGCTGAAGTAGCTGCAGAAGAACCCATCCCACGTCCTAAGGGAATTTCACTGATAATTTGAATACTAAATTTTATGTGCTTAGGATTTAAAAGTTCATTTAATCGTTCAATTAATTGTGAAATACCAGTCATAGAAGTGGGTAATTCGGATAAAGGACCATTGAAATATTTACTCTCAATTTCTGATTCATTAGAATGAATGGGTTTAATTGTAACTTGGACTTCAATTTGCGGAAGTGGAAAGACGATTGCAGGCTTTTGATAAACCGCACTATGTTCTCCTAAAAAAATAACCTTAGCATGACTTTTTCCAATTGCTTCTTTATTCATTAGCTATCGCTCACTTTCTTAACTGTTATATTTTATCATATTTGAAGAAATAACCAATCATACAAGCGATTTGATATTATCGATTTAACTAGTTTTGTAGTAGAATTAGAATAGTTTATAAGAACGAGAGTAGGAAAGTTAATGAATCAGAATACAACATA
Organism: Fructilactobacillus sanfranciscensis DSM 20451; assembly: GCF_001436035.1. GTDB lineage: Bacteria > Bacillota > Bacilli > Lactobacillales > Lactobacillaceae > Fructilactobacillus > Fructilactobacillus sanfranciscensis. The sequence continues at coordinate 12,394 of NZ_AYYM01000002.1, read as the reverse complement.
CACCGTTGTTGATATGGAGACTACTGGTACGAGTATCAAACACGGAGATCATATTATTCAATTTAGCGTAAGTTTTGTTAAAAATAATCAAATCATTGATTCATATTCGACTTACATAAATGATGGGGTTGAGATTTCAGAAGAGATTTCAAATCTAACCGGAATTACAAGCGAGACCATTAAAAATGCTCCAACTTTTGATCAAGTAGCAGCAACCATCTACAAAAAATTAAAGAATACTGTATTTGTTGCTCACAATGTCAACTTTGATTTCCCCTTTTTAAATGCCTTTTTAGAAAAAGTTGGCTTTCCAGAATTAGATATTCCCGCAATTGATACGGTTAGTCTAACGCAAATTTTTTTTCCAACTTTGAATAGTTATCGATTAAGTGATCTTAGCAGTCATTTTAATATTATTCATAAACACCCACACTCATCAGCTAGTGATGCAGCTGCAACAGCAGTTTTATTAATTAAAATTACAGATAAAATTAAAACAATTCCGCAAACAACTTTAAAAAACATTTTAGATATTAACCTTGAATTACCACAAGATACACTTTCATTTATTAGCTCAATTTATCAACAAAAACAATCCAAAAAACTAGAATTGCCAAATAATTTAGTAAACGTTGAGGGGATTATTTTAAAAAAGGTAAAATCCCCACAGTTTATTGAAAAATTAAAAGTTCCTAAATTCCCTAAAACCAAAAGTAAAAAGTTAAAGTTACTTGAACCAGGATATCAATGGCGAGAATCTCAAAGTAAAATGATGAATGCTATTTATCATAATTACACAGATTCGAAAAAAAAGCCCACTAACTTAATAATCGAAGCGCCTACTGGTAGCGGAAAAACTTTAGGATACTTAATTACGATGGCATATTTAGTTCAAAAAGGAAGACCAGTTGTCATTAGTACTGCTACAATTGCATTACAATCTCAATTACAAAAAACTATCAATCATACTTTAAACGAAGAATTTGGATTTGGATTTAATTCAGTAATTTTAAAAGGAAAAAATCATTATTTAGATTTAAATCGGTTTTTGCTCAACTTATTAATTGATGATGGTAACAAACAATCACAATTTATCAAAGCTAAAATTTTAATTTGGTTGACTGAAACTGATACAGGTGATCTAGATGAATTAAATTTGCCTAAAAAAGCAATTATTATTAATCAAATTAATTATCAATCTGGTTTTTCTGATGATAATCTAGATTTAGGAAATTATGATTTTATCAACCGTCAAACGCAAATGCTTAAATCAACAGATATTGTAATTACCAATCATAATTATCTCTATCAAAATGCTCGTAAAATCAATGAAACTCTAAATCAAAAACCATACTTAGTAGTTGACGAAGCATCTACACTATCAGATGTAGCATTTAATTCTCAACAAAAACATTTGTGGCTTGGAACTATTAAAAAAAATAGTGGGCGAGTAAGAAATGATATTTTTCAAACTCATGCTGAAAATCTAAACGATATCTTTGAAAGTAATAATAGTTTGCTATCTAAAACTGAAAGAATCGCTCAAGCAGTTGACCAAATATCGGAAACTAACACTTATTTAGCTAGTCAGTTTGCTAAGTTCTTTATGAAACGACTTAATCAACATCGTTCTGAAGTTGGGTTACGATTGGACAAGCTCAAAGAGTTTATTGAACTAAATCAACAACAAATTACTAAACTAACTAGTTTAAATAGTATTCTACAAAATCAATTAAAATCTTTAAATTTCGAAATAGCACAAAATTCTAAACGCTGGACACCAGCTGATTACGAAATATTCTTAAAGTTTAATGAACACGTGACTAAAATTATAAAATTTATTGAACAATTAAATATTTTTATAGATAACTTTGCAGCTAATAACTTTGCAGATGTTATTTTGATGAAATATGGATTGGATCATGATCCCAACAATGTAATTTTAGAGAGTTTACAACTTGATTCAACCAATAGTTTAAGTAAAGATATTTATAAATATTTCAAACCTGCTATTTTTACTGGTGCTGTCTTGTTTACCTCCAAAAAATCGCAATTTATTTATAATCAACTTGATTTGAATAGAAATAATACCAGAATGAAAAGGCTAAAATCAAATTTTGATTATGCAAATCAAATGAAATTAATGGTTTCTAACCAAACTCCTATGCCCGAAAGTTTTGATAATGACGATTATGTTAAATACTTATCAGATTCTATTATTGATATATACAATAGTCATCCTGTTCCAACACTTGTATTATTCAATTCATTACAATTAATCGAATCAGTTTATCACAATATTCTAATTAATAATAAAGTTCCTCATATTTTTGCTTCTGGAATATCTGGAAGCCAAGAAAAAATAATTAGAAAATTTCAGGAAACAAAAAATCCAGTTATTTTAGGAGCGAATGGATTTTGGGAAGGAATTGATTTTCCAAATAATTATCTTAAATCAGTCATTATTACTCGCTTACCATTTGCAGCACCAAGCAACCCAATTGCTAAAGCAAGATCTTCATATTTGCGAAAAGAGAAAAAAAATCCTTTTATTAGCTATACCTTGCCAAAGGCGATTATGGATTTGAATCAAGGAATGGGAAGGTTGTTACGTCATGAAAATGATTATGGCACAATTACAATTTTGGATAATCGTTTAGTTACTAGAAAATATGGTGAACAAATCCTTAGATCTTTTAATCCAGACCTAAAAATTATTACAGGGGATATAGAGAATATTACAAAAGAAAATAAAACATTTTTTAATTCAAAAGAAAATGATAAGTTGCTATAATTGAATTATTAGTGAATTTAAAAGAGGATACCTATGCGAGAAAAAAGATTACTACGTATGAGATTATTACGCTATTCAAAAATAATATTTGCTTTAGCAATTGTCATAATTTTATCTGGTTTAATTGCAATTCACATTGCTCAGAGACCGTTTCAAAAAAAGCAAACAATCACAATTGATTTAGTTGAAAAATATGCAAAATTCCATGATATATCAAATTTTAGTGAAAATAATTTAGGAACAACATACTATTCAGTAGCTGGTGAAAATAAGAAGAATATACCTTCATTTGCGGTTGTTACTAAAAATATGAAACATATCAAAATTTTTAAACAATCTGATGGAATTAGTGAAGAAAAAGCTAAAATAATTGCAAAATCTAATAACAATCAAAAAATTATAAACGCTGGTTTGGTTTTAGTGAATAACAAACCTGCTTGGCTAATTTCTTTAAAAAAATATAACGGTGGATACGATTATGTCACTATAAACTTTAAAAATGGCAAAAAAATTGAATCATTAAATGTATAGGAAGTGTCTAGATGGACAATAATTTAATTAAATATTTAGATTATGGATCTGTAAATATTTCAGGCGCTATTTTAGCAAACATCAATAATCTGGGTTTAACCGCAACAGAATCAGTAATTTTAATTGAACTTTCCTATTTAAAAACAAGGGGAATTAACTTTCCTGAACCACAAATGATTGTGGACATGACAGGATTTGATACAAAACTAGTTTTTGATACAATTCATCAATTAGTAAAGAAAAGATTTGTTGCAATTACTAGTGGAAAAGAAAATGTAGATGAATATAGCTTTACACCACTAAATCAAAAAATTAATCAATTATTAGAACAACATCCAGATTCTAAAATTGAGGTAACAGATTCTATTAAAGATACTGAAGAAGAAAGTCTCTCAAATCGCCAAGAATTATTCAATAATTTCACACAAGAATTTGGCCGTCCACTATCTCCAATTGAATTAGAAACAATTAACGATTGGCTTACAATTGATAAATATTCAACCAAAATTGTTAAATTAGCTCTTCGTGAGGCAGTTTTGAAGCAGGTTTACAGTTTAAAATACATTGATAGAATTTTAATTTCTTGGAAAAAGCAAAACATTACAACGGTTGCACAAGTTGAAGAACAACGTAAAAATTATGAACAGCAAAAAAATAATTCTAATAATCAATCAACAGATTTACCTAAAATTCCAATCTTTAAAATAAAGAAGGAATAATACACGAATGGTTAAAAGTCATTCGTGCTTTTTTATTTTAATCAGTTTTAATATGATAAAATATAACTAACAAAAAAACATTAAGGAAAAATAAAATTCATGGACTATAGTTTATGGGAACAGTTTCCAAATTTAGAAAATAAATTAAAAAAAACTCAAAAAATCATGATTAATCAAATTAATATTGATAATTCCAAATTCAAAAAAGGAATTGATGATTTGATTAATGGCAATGGTAAGATGATTCGGGCAGCCTTACTTTTATTATTCAGTGAGTATGGTCCTAATAATAATGATTTAATTTTCGAAAAGGCGGCAGCATCAATAGAGATTATTCATTTAGCTTCTTTAGTTCATGATGACGTTATTGATGAATCTGATTTGCGTCGTGCTGCGAAAACACTCAATAAAAAATTTGGTCAACACGAAGCAATTTACTTAGGAGATTATTTATTTACTCGTTATTTCAAATTACTTATCGAATACGCACCTGACAAAAATAATTTAAATTTTAATATTGAACTAATCCAATCTATTTTGGATGGCGAATTACATCAAAGTCTCTCGAAAGATAATCTAAAAAGATCTGAAACTGATTACTTCAAAGCCATTAACGGAAAAACATCTGCTTTATTTATAAATAGTGCTGCAGAAGGTGCTATTTTAGGTGGTGCTGATGAAACAACTGTTAAATTGGCTGAACAAATTGGTTCCAAGTTAGGAGACGCTTTTCAAATTAGAGATGATTTACTTGATTTTAATCCTACCTATAAGACTGGAAAACCAAGACTCGAAGATGTAACTGAAGGAATATATACACTTCCAATTATTTATGCCTTGCGAACTAGTTATAAAGAAGAGTTACTAAAGATACTAAAAAAAGATCAGCTGGATTCAGCTGATCTTCAAAAAATTCAAATTATAATCGAGACGAGTGGTGGGTTAAAACAAGCTCAACAAAAATTAGAAAAAACCTTAAAAGAGTGTAAACACTTAATTGATAAATTACCTGATGGTATTTCCAAAAATACTTTAAACATGATTATTGAAAAATTATTCAAATAATTAATCTTGAACAATCCCTTGATCCATAGCATATAGCTTACGGTAACGGGGGTTGTTTTTATATAGTTCTGATGGGGTACCTTCCATCTTAATTGAACCATTTTCTAGGAAAATAACTTGATTCATGTTTGATAAACCTTGAAGATGATGGGTTACCCAAATAACTGTTTTTCCTTTAAGTACTCTATCTAATGTCTTAATTAAATCATTTTCTGTAATTGGATCAAGCCCAACCGTTGGTTCATCCAGCAAAACAATCGGATTATTTTGTAGTAAAATTCTTGCTAATGCTAATCGTTGGCGTTGACCACCAGAAAAACGAACACCACTTTCGTGAACATTAGTATTGTAGCCATCTGGTAATGATTTAATATAATCTTCCAATCCTACATCTTTTATTGCTTGTTTAACATCTTCATTACTAGAATTTTCGTTTCCAATTCGAACATTATTCAAAACAGAAGTGTTGAATAGAAAAGGGTGTTGGTCTAAAACACTAAACCATTTAGCCTGATTGTTCTGTAATCTTGTCACATTAATTCCATCAATCGTTACAGATCCTTTAGTTGGAATTAATGATCCTAATAATAATTGAAGTAGAGTAGTTTTACCAACACCACTGGGTCCAATAATTGCTAATTTTTGGCCTCTTTTAACTTCTAAAGAAACGTTTTTAATTAAACTAACTGACTCGCCAGGATAATTAAACGTTACATCATTCATTTTGATTTCTTTAAAAGTATCAGGATTAGCAGCTGATTGATCAGGATTAGGTTTAATTTCATCATTTGAAAGCTTATTTAATCTAAGCACCGAATCCTTATACATTGGCCATTCTTCCATTGCTTGACTAACTGGAATAAAAGTATCCATCAAGGGAAAAACTCCTAAGACAAAAGCCGCAGCATAATTAGCCAGCGCTTGCGATGAGTTAAAAAACCAATTTGACCAAATTAAAGTACCAATTAAAATAATTGCAAACATAACTTTAACTAGTAGATCACGATTCCATTCATATTTACGAGTTCTAAAATTTGATGCATCTAATTTACTATCGTTTTTCGTAACTCGCTTTAAAAATCCATTTTTTCTCCCTGAAATCATCCAGTCACCAATTCCAAAGGTTGCATCGGTTAATTCACTATACGATTCATGAACCAATGATCGTTCATACTCCTTTGCAGCACCCCGCATCGCAACTGAAGCAAGGGGAATAAATAATAAGATGATTGCAAATGATATTAGCATGAATATGGCATATAGCCAGCTGATAACTCCAAGACAAAGGATTACGATAATTCCTGTAATGTAAGCAACTACCGTAGGAAAAATCGTTCTCAAATATAAATTTTCCAAATGATCAATATCTTCAGCTAAAATGCTAAGTAAATCTCCGGTTTGAAACTTACTAGTTAAAAACATGGCACTAGTCTCAAGTGTGGTATACAAGCGCTTTCTTAATAATGAGGTAACCTTTAGCACCCAGTTATGACTATTGATCCGTTCTAAGTACTTAAATAAGGGTCTTCCTATCCCAAAAGCACGAGTTAAAAGAACTGGAACATAAACCACTAAAATATTATAGGGATGAGTAGCTGAGCGACTAATTAAATAACCAGCAACAAACATTAAACCGATGGCACAGAAAAACGTTAAAACGCCTAAGAAAAATACCAAAACTAATAGTTTTTTATATCTAGCTAGATAAGGTTTAATCCAAGTATCATTTTTAAATATTTTATGCATTTTGATCTGCACCTCGAATCTCGTCTATTAATTCTTTATAAATCCCATTTCTATTTACCAATTCAACAGGTGTTCCTTGTTCTACTAATTTACCCTCATCCATGACTAAAATATAATCCATATTTTGCATCCAATGAAGTCGATGAGTAGCAAAAATAACAAGATGATTTCTGAAAATAGGAAGCATTGTTTGCTTAAGCTCATATTCAGTTTCAATATCTAAATGAGCCGTGGGTTCATCCAGCAATAAAATTTCACGATTATCATCTAATAATGTTCTTGCGAGCGCAATTCGTTGTGCTTGACCACCACTAATTCCACGACCACTTTCTCCAATTTTTGTATCTAATCCAGCTTGTAAATCATTAACAAAATCCATTAATCCTGCTTTTTCAGCAACAACTTTAATTTGTTGTTTAGTGGCGTTTGGTTGATAAAAAGCAATGTTTTCAGTAATTGTACCGGCAAAAATATATGGATCTTGAGGAATATAACTAATGTGTTTTTGCCATTCTATTTGAGATAAACTACCAACTTTTTTGCCATTCACATCAAACGGTAATTGATCTGCATTCGATGGTTCAAGCCAACCACCTAGCATGTTTAAAAAGGTTGATTTACCAGAACCAGAGCGTCCCACAATTCCAATTTTTTTGTATCCTTTAACATTAAAATTGATATTTTGTAGAGCTTGACTTGTTTTATCGTAAGAGAAATTCAAGTCACTAATTTTTAGTTCACTAGTATTATTCCAACCAGTAAAATCACTTAATTTAATTTTACTAGTTGGGGATTTGATTTTTAAAATTTCAAAAATATTAGTTAAAGCATTTTTTCCATCCAAAGTAGCATGGTAATCATCGCCATAATCTCTAACTGGCAAAAAGTAATCTGGGGCAAGTACTAAAATGGTTAAAGCTGGTAATAATAAAATTTTACCATCAATTAAGGCAACCCCTAAGAAGACAGCCACAATTGCAATTGAAATTGTTGTAAAAAAATCGAGTGCAAATGTTGAAAGAAGGGCAACTTTCAACACGCTCATCGTACTTTTACGATAATTTTCACTAACTCGATAAAGGTTATCAGCATACTTATCACTAAGCCCAAAAAGTTTTAATGTTTTTAGTCCACGCATCGTATCAATAAAATTATTTGACATATCCGTAAAACCTTTATATTGACGTGCAGATTTTGCTTGTGCGGCTAAACCTAAAATAATCATAAAAATAATAATGATTGGGAAAACTAAAAAGAGGGTTATTCCTGAGATAAAGTTAATTAAAAAAATTGCAATTAGTAAAATTACAGGAATAATTGCCATATTAACAGTTTTTAGAATAATTAAATTAAAATAATTTTCAATTTTATCTGTTCCTTCAAGTGCCAAAGTAATTAAATGACCTGATCCGATTTGACTAATCATCCGAGGTCCAAGTTCAAATTCTTTAGTAAGTAATTGAGTTTTAATTTCACCAGTAGCTTTCGTTGCAAATCGATCAGTTATTTGACTTTCAATTCTTGTGATAGAATAACGAACAACAAAGGCTATAAAAAAATACAGCATTGGCAAGAGCAATGCTGTAATTTTTTTTAAGCTCCATGTATTAACGACTGCTACTGATAAGAAGTAAGCCTCTAATATAATTGCTAAAGATTGGATAGTTGCTAAACAACTAAGTTTAGCAATTAACTTTTTGACACCGGGAATAGACATGAGTTGTTTATCAAACATATAGATTCTCCAATCTTAATTAATATGTTTCACCATTATCCAAATCTTTTTTGAATTCTTCAAGTGAAATTCGATGCCATTGTGATACATAACTCCAGATGAAGTATGCAAGCATAATTGGCAAGAGAATTACTAACACAATTGTCATTATTACCAATGTGTATGGTGAAGATGAAACTTCCTTAATCAACAAGCTATGAGCAGGATTATTTGCAATTAAAACATAAGGGAATAATCCAGTAAAGATTAACATTACGATTACTGCAAATAATGATGAACTAGCAATAATTGCTTGAATTTCTTTATCAGTTGCTGCTGCAATTTGTCCCCAAACTGTCACAGCAACAATTAATACTAAGAATACTAATGTTGCTACAAGGTGACGTTCGTAGAAATTAGTTTGGAAATATAATGCAATTACAATTAATACTTCAACTGGATAAGCAATCCAATATAAATTATCAGCTAAACGAGAAGCATGATAACGAATTAATCCTTCAGTACGAAGGGCAATGTAATTTAATCCTTGATAAAGTGAAACTGCAGTAATACAAAGTCCACCAAGAATTGAAAGTGGGTTAACAACGTTATAAAAACTTACGAAGATATTTCCACCGGCATCAATTGGAAGGGGTTGGATCATATCAGTAAACAACATTCCTAATAAAAATGGAATGAACAAACATGAGATAAAGTTAACCCATAACCAGCCACGTTTTCCTTTTTCAGTTAACGCTGCATCAGAAAATTCAAAAGAAACTCCTCTAAAAATCAAAGCAATTAATACAAAGAATAAGAGGAGGTAGAATCCAGAAAATAAACTTGCATACCATCCAGGTAGAGAAGCAAACATTGCTCCACCAGCGGTAACTAAGAAAACTTCATTACCATCCCAGTGAGGTCCAATTGTTCTAAGCAATAATTTCCGTTCAGTATAATTAGATGCTAAAAATCTTGTAGCCATCCCAACTCCAAAATCAGCACCATCAAGTACTAAGAAGATTATGAAAAGTAAACCAATTACGGCATACCATAATAATTGTAAGAAACTCATTTTTCAAATGCCTCCTTAGAAAATGGATCTTCAAGATCATAATTAGTTTTATCACCTAAACCTTCAGGTCCTTCAAATAAGAAGTGTTTTGCATACATAATCATGAAGAAACCAAGAGTGGTAAATAATAAGAAGTAAACAATATTTGTAAACAATACTGAGGTAGCAGAAGTTGAAGGTGAAACTGCAGCTGCAATTGGAAGTAATCCATAAACAACCCAAGGATCACGTCCAAGTTCCGTAACTAGCCATCCACATGAGTTAATGATAAATGGTCCAAAAGTTGCAATTCCAAGAAGTAATGTTAGCCATTTTTGCTTTAAAATAGTATCTTTTTTCTTTCGAGAGAACCATAGTCCTAAAATTGCTAAACCAGCTAAAGCTCCAAAGCCAGCACTCATAATTCTAAACGCAAAAAATAGGGTGTTAACAGGTAAATTATAATTCATATTTTTGCCAAATTTTTTATTGTATTTTTTATGAAGAGCTTTGTTAGTTTGATCCATTCCAGTAACGGAACCTGAAAGTTTATGATAAGAAAGAACACTTAACATGTAAGGAACTTCAATTTTAAATTCTCCCTTATGATCTTTTTCATTAGTAATTTGGAAGACCGTCCAGGGTGCAGGATTGTCGGTATTTTTGTAAATACCTTCAGTTGCAGCAAATTTCATTGGTTGTTCTTTAATTAGGTATTGAGTTTGCATATCACCAGATAAGAAACTGCCAACACAAGCAAATAATCCAATAATTAAACCAATTCTCATTGATTTTCTAAAAAACTTAGGTGATTTATTTCTGAAAAGCATAATTGCCGACAAACCAGCAACAATGAATGCTCCTGTAATGAATGCTCCAAAAATTACATGGGAAAATTCATACCATAATTGTTGATTCTTAAGTAATGCAGAAAAACTGGTCATTTGTACATGTCCAGTTGCAGCATTAATTTTATAACCAACTGGATGCTGCATAAAACTATTAGCAGCTAAAATCCAAAGAGCCGAAATTGATGATCCCAAGAATACTAACCAAATCGTCAATGCATGCCAAGCTGGTTTTAATTTATCCCAAGTAAACATCCAAACTCCAATGAAAGTAGATTCCATGAAGAAAGCAAGTAAAGCTTCAATTGCAAGGGGAGCTCCAAAAATATCTCCCATGAATCTTGAATATTCTGACCAGTTCATTCCAAATTGAAATTCTTGAATCAACCCAGTAACAACACCAACGGCAAAACTAAGTAGGAAAATTCTTCCCCAAAACTTAGTCATGGTTTTGTACATAGGATCTTTTTTAATCACATATAATGTCTCCATAATTGCGACAACTAAGACAAGTCCAATTGACATTGGCACAAAGAAAAAGTGAAAAATAGTTGTCATTTCAAATTGGAAACGAGCTAGTGGTAAAACACTAAGTCCTAAATTTAACATTATCTCTATTCTCCTTAATTAACAATTAGCTTTGAAGTGCGGCCTTAAGACCAGATAATTCAAAAGCTGAACGTTTAAAGATTGCATGTTTCAAAGGTGGTACAATAATTCCCTTGAGTTTAAGGTGAACACCTAATAAATTAATATCAGCAATTCCAGAATAAGGTCCAAGTGAACAAACAGTTCCTAATGAATTATACACAAACTTAACTGGTTGCTTATTTTGAAGTTTAGCTTCTAAATTTTTAACTGCATTAGTAGCTTCAACAATCGAAATTTGCCCAGTAGTAGGGTACATTCTTCCACTTTCTGGATCTTTAACAGCAGAAACATCACCAATAATGTATTCATTAGGGAAATCACTTAAACTCATATCGTCATTAACTGCAACCCGATCACGATGTTGATCATATCCGGCTTTAGCCATGATTTTATTACCTCGTACACCAGCAGTCCAAAAAGTAATGTTAGCAGGGAGGAAAATTTTATCATCGCCATAAATCACACCATCAGTTTTCACTTCAGAAACTGTCCCCCCCATGATAAATGTGATTCCTTTACTTTCAAGATATTTTTGAGCATAATCAGCGTATTTTTTATCAAACATTGGTAAAAATCCTGGAGCAATACAAGTGATTTTCATATCATCTTTAGCAAACCCATATTTTTTAGCCCACTTTGGAATTTGATAAGCTAATTCACCAAGTAATTCAATACTAGTAAAACCACCACCAACAACTGCAATCGATAATAATGATTTATCTTTAGTTTCTTGATACTTTTCTAAAGCAGCCAATATTGTGTGGTAATCTTCTAAAGCATTATCAACATTACTAATTTTTAGTGCAATATCATCCGCTCCAGGAGTACCAAAAGTTTCTGGTTCAAACCCTAAAGCATTAAATAGATAATCAAAGTGAAGAGAGCCATTTTCAGCTAAATCAACTTCATTTTTTTCTCTATTAATATCAACAACTGTATCTTGAACAAACTTAATTTTGTCACTCACAGCATCACGAATATCCATTTCGATATTTTCTGGAACATTAGTTCCTGCGGCAATTGTGTGTAAAGCAGTTGCATCATAATGGTATGAGTTCTTATTAACTAAAGTAACGTTTAAATCCAACTTACTTTTAGCTAAAACTTTACATGCACGCATACCAGCATAACCGGCACCTAATACAAGTACATCAGTCATACACATTCGCCTCCTAATTTTTAAGTGACAATTTGTCACTTTATTTACTACCTACAATTTTAATTGTACTACAAATATATTAATATACCCATCTGCTTCTATACTGATAATTG
>NZ_AYYM01000019.1 GCF_001436035.1 Fructilactobacillus sanfranciscensis DSM 20451 | reverse complement strand
TGGAACACTTAATAATGATGGTTACACATGGATGCATTACACAAGTTATTCAGGTCAATCACATTGGGTTGCCGATTTAAGTAATGCTCAACCAGAACAATCTACTAGCTACACTGATGGAATGACTGCAACTAGTGGTGCTTACACAACTGCTTCAAGTCAATACGTTCGCGATGCAGCAGGTTTAAATAGCAATGTATCAGTAACTCTTAACCCTGGTGAAACCATTTACTTTGATGGAACTAAACAGGCTGACGGATATACTTGGTTACATTACACAAGTTATTCAGGTCAATCACGTTGGATTGCAAAATTAAACTTAGCATTTTAAACTACGTTAAACAAAAAGAGACCCATTCGGGGTCTCTTTTTTATCTGATGAAAATAAAAGGGGAATTTTGGAATATGTCAAATCAGAAATACCACATTGAAATTCCAACAGAAGTTGCAAAAAAAATCAAACTGAAACCAAATGAAAAGCTTGATTTAAAAATTGAAAACAACGCAATTCTGCTTGAAAAACAGATTAATGCAGATAGCATCGGTTGGGATGTTTCATATTGGTGGTGTGTAATTCCGGCTGTGATAATGAGTGTGATATTTTTTGTCTACTTTATGTTGCAAAAAACACGGACCATTAAATTTACCGGTAGTTACTCAATTGCTACGGCTACAATTGTTTTGGGATTGATTTCAGGATTAATTTTGTTTTCGATCTTTTTTATCAAAGCACGTAACCAATCAGTCAATTCGATTTATCGAAATTTATATTGACGAAATTTTCCAACTATTATTGTATCGTTTACGGCAATTTTACTGTTTAGCTTATTAGGGATTTTTTGGGTTTTAGGACGCGTCTTTATGGGAGTTTCCTTTGGAATCTATACGGCCACCTTACTTTTTTTAATCTTTCAAATGATTATTAATACGGTTATGATTTTGCTTGCTGAAAATATTACACCGACCATGTTAGTAGATGTCTTGGTAATTACTATCTTTGGTGGTGTTATGATTTCGATGCTTTCTAACAGTAATCTGCAATGGTGGAAGCATAATATTAGTTTTTTAGGAACTAATAAAGCAGTTGATAGCTGGCAATTTAACTTAACCTTTATCTTTGCGGCCTTATTAATGATGGCTTTGGTCGATTATTTATTTGTTTCAATAAAGCCGTTAAAACGGCCATTATTACAAACGCAAATTTTGCGATTTTTATTAACTATCTTAGCAATTAACGCGATGTGCGTTGGGTTAATTTCTAACAATCGTCAAATTCCGTGGATGCATTTATGGCACGATATTTGTGCTTGGTCAATGGCATTGGACGTTATTATTTTAATTGGGGGAATAAGATGGTTGTGGCCAGGAATTTCTAAAAACTTTCTACGTATTTCAGATACACTCGGAATTTTAATTGTTTTTGCTAGCGTCTTGTTTAAAGGAGTTCACTACTTCTCGCTCACAGCTTATGAAATTTTTGCGTCTGCCTTAGCTTTTTCTTGGATTATGATGTTATTCCAGTATCTTTTGAAACAAATTAATCGTGGTACTCATGAATTTTTAGTAGAAGTGAAACAAGATTAATGAAAAGTGTAATCGAGAGCCTTATACTCTAACTGGGGTGATCTTATGAAATTAAATTTAGAATCAACCGTTCAATTAAATAACGGTGTTGATATGCCACGTTTGGGATTAGGAGTCTGGCGCAGTGATAATGCTACGGCCTCTCAATCTGTTCGTTGGGCTTTAAAACATGGATATAAAGCAATTGATACAGCAAAACAATACGGTAACGAAGCCGGAGTTGGTGACGGACTTACCAAAGGATTAGCTGAAAATGGCTTAAAACGTGATGACGTCTTTTTAACCACTAAGATTTTTAATGGTGATCAAGGCTATGACTCAACAATTGCAGCTTTTGAGGGCCAATTAAAACGGCTACAAACCACCTATGCTGATTTAGTTTTGATTCATTGGCCAGTAACTGATAAATACAATGAAACATGGCGTGCTTTAGAAGATCTTTATCGGGCTGGCAAGATTCGTGCCATTGGAGTTTCTAACTTTGATATTCAAAGACTCCGTGACTTGATGAAACATGCTTCCATTAAACCAGTGATTAATCAAATGGAATTTAATCCATTAGAACAAGAAACTGATATTAAAGACTATTGTAATCGTCATAATATTCAACTTGAAGCCTGGTCACCACTTGGTCATGGTGATGCACTTAAAAATCCACAAATTAAAAAAATTGCGGATAAATATGGTAAAACAACCACTCAAGTGATTATTCGTTGGGAATTACAACGAGGAATTAATACCATTCCTAAGTCAACTCACGAAGAGTTCATTAAGGAAAATGCCAATGTTTATGATTTTTCATTAACAGACGATGACATGAATTTGATGAATAGTTTGAATTTAGATAAACGTTCAATTTGGTACGGCGATTTCCAATGGAGTGGTAATCCTGATGGTGGCGTTGATACAGTTGATCAATGGGAAAAATAAAATAACGTAAGTCACTCATAATGAGTGGCTTTTTGCTTGGGTTTAATCAATAGTTAATTTCTGCTAGAATAATAAGTAAACAAAACGGAGGAAGTAAATATGATTATTGATGTATTAAAAGATGGTTTTAAAACTGTCAAAGAACACAAATGGGCCATCTTAGGTATGTGGATGCCAGCATTTATTGTGGGCGTAATTGCTAACTGTTTTTCAAACAACAATGCAATTACTGCAGCAATTAGTAATTTATCAATCGATCCGGTTACTGCACTTAACACTTTGCAATCATCATTTGCGTTAATGTTTATTTTTTCAATTCTTACTTCTTTATTCAGTGTTTCATTAAAAATGGGACTCTTAAAATCTGATCAAGACGGTAATTTTAATTTTAAAAATGCATTTGTAGCTTTTGACGGCATGACATGGGTTGGAGTTATTGTAATTGACTTCTTAGCTGCATTAATTGAAGCAGTATTAATAGTATTGTTTGCGGTTGTAGCATTACTATTTTTCTTTGCTGGTGTAAATCAACAAAATTCATTCTTTTTTGCAATTGCTGCTTTGGTTGCTTTGATTGGAATTGCTGTTTTCATCTACGTTTCATTAGGATTAGCTTTTATTTTCTTAACTTATTATACTGATACTAAAGATACAGATTTAAATAACGGTTTTATTAAATCCTTCCCTGAAACATGGAAATTAATGAAGGGTCACCGTTACGAATTGCTAGGCTTGATTGTTTTACAATTCTTAATTTCTTTTGGAGTATTTTTGGCATTCTTAGTAGTTGTTGTAATAGTTGCAGTGCTATTTTCATTAATGCACGGTTCTATAATTGCGATTAGTTTAGCAACTATTTTGGGAATTTTAATATTTATCGCTGCAATAGTTGCGATTGTATTCCTTGATTTATGGTTTTTGATGAGTCAAATCAAGTTCTTTGAAAGACTTAAATAATTAAAATTTAAAAATCACCTGGTTAGGTGATTTTTTTGGAGGAAATTATCATGAAAAATAATCAAGATTGGGCACCAACCACTGCCGAATATTATCACCGTTTGAAACAAATTTCACCAAATTATAGTTTGGATAACTTTAAACGTAATGCAGATAATATTTTAGTTAATAAAAAATCATTAGCAGTAGAAGATACATTAGACAGTTACACCATTAATTTCGATAAGAGTCGCCATGGTCATCATGTTGCTCGTAGTTTAGCAACTGAACGAGCTAACAATGATACTTCGTCAGCAGAAGCGCAAAAAGCCTTGGCTGAAAGAGAAACAAATGGTTGTTATGATTTAGATCTTTCTTACAATGTTGAAAAAAATGAAATTGATATTAAAGATGCAGTTTTATACCAATATAGCTTTAAAAATGATGCATTAAAGAAACCAGCCTTTATTTATTTTCACGGTGGTAATTTTTACGGCAACACTCCTGATAATACGGAAAACTTTGGAAAGAAGTTAGCCGAATTAATGCAAGGGGAAGTCTTTAACGTTGATTACCCAAGAACTCCAGAAGCAGATGTAGATAGTTTAACCAGTGCCGCTTGGCATGCCGTTGAATATGTTGTTAAACATGCTGAAGAACTTCACGTTGAGCCTAGTCGAATTTTTGTAACAGGTGATAGTGCTGGTGGTAACATTGCGGCAGTCATGAGCAACTTTGATATTCAAAAAGGCACTGGCTACATTAAAGGACAAGTTTTAATTTATCCCATGCTAGATATTGAGACAGTTCCAAATAAACAAAAGCTACCTAGTATGGATGAATTTGCTACGAAGTTAATTGAAGATATGGATGACGAAAATATTGAATCATTAACTACTTTGAAGGCTATTTATCCTGCAAAGCATCAAATGAGTGATGCGATTATTTCACCAATCAATACTAGTGAAGCTGAATTAACTAAAGTACCTCGAACCATGGTGGTTGCAGCAGAATATGACTGCTTAACTCCTCAAGGTTACACATATGCTACAAATGTCGCAAAAACACATGATGATGTTGACTACATTTGGTATGCCGGTATGATGCATGGATTCGTTACTAGAATGGGGATTATTCCTCAAGCAGAAGACCTTGCACGAGAAATGGCATTGTGGGCTAAGCGCTAGAATTTTATGTAACGATTGTGGTTGTGTTAGAATTAAGATGTTACATAAGTTTATTATTAAAATAATGGAGTGAATAATTATGGCTGAAAAAGCAAACAAAGAACAAATTTTTGATGAAATTAAAGAAATCGTGGTTGACCAAACTGATTTAGACGCAAGTAAAATTACTATGGACGCTAACTTCAAAGAAAACTTGGAATTAGACAGTCTTGATGTTTTCGAAATCGTTGATGCTCTTGAAGACAAATACGATATCGAAATTGATGGTGACGAAGGTATGGCAACTGTAAAAGATTTAGTTGATTATGTTGCTAAACAAATCGACGCCAAATAATTTTTGGGGAGGATTCACACTTGTTGAAATTTAAAAGTGGAAGACTCACTGATTTACAGTATCAACCATACTATCAAGAATTAGGAATTGAAGATCAACCGAAGCAACAACAGACTTTGGTAGGTAAAATTTTACTAGCCAAGTTGTTGGAATTACCAGAAAAGACTTTTCTATCTGGCAACTCAATTGCAGAAGGTGAACACGGTAAACCTTATTTTACGGATCGAAATGAGCACTTTAACATTTCTCATTCTGATAATTTGGTGACCGTTGCCGTTTCTGATCAGCCCATTGGAATTGATATTGAAAAGATTAAACCTAAACAACTCGGAAAATTAAGCCATGCTTTTAACGTAGGCGAAATTGCTTATCTCAATAAGTTGCATGATCCACGTAAATCTGAACAAATTTTACGTTTGTGGACGATTAAAGAAGCTGTCTTAAAGGAATTAGGGTTGGGGTTGACTAGTAAACCTAAAAACATTGAAATTTCGTTGCCACGGATGGATTATGCCACGCGTGACGGTGAAAAATTCAAGATTGATTTTTTAGGAATTGATCATGAATATATTGGTACGATGGCAACTAAAGTTAAGTAAACTAAAAGACAATCATTACTGAAATATCAGTAGTGATTGTCTTTTTTTATATTTTAACGTTTATGGGTTTGTTCCCGATCAGGACCAACTGAATACCAGTCAATCGGAACATTAACTAGAGTTTCAACTGTCTTAATGTAGTTTTGGGCATTTTCTGGAAGTTTATCAAA
Organism: Fructilactobacillus sanfranciscensis DSM 20451; assembly: GCF_001436035.1. Classification (GTDB taxonomy): domain Bacteria; phylum Bacillota; class Bacilli; order Lactobacillales; family Lactobacillaceae; genus Fructilactobacillus; species Fructilactobacillus sanfranciscensis. The sequence continues at coordinate 15,110 of NZ_AYYM01000019.1, read as the reverse complement.
TTTATCACAACTAGTTGTGTCTACTTTCCAACCAGGAAGTTCTTGGTAAATTGGCTTGCATTGGGCTAAGACATCTAAGTTAGCAGGGTAGAAATCAATGATTTTGCCATTTAATTCATAGCCAGTACATACTTTAATGGTATCTAAACCATCTAAGACGTCCACACAGTTCATTGCTAAACCGGTTAAACCAGATACACGAGCGGCATGACAAAGGGCAACTGCATCAAGCCAACCAATTCGACGAGGACGTTTCGTAACTGTTCCATATTCGTGAGCAGTTTCGCGAATGTAGTCTCCAATTTCGTTAAGTTGTTCAGTGGGGAAAGGACCTTCACCAACTCGAGAAGTATATGCTTTACATACCCCAATGACATCAGTAACCTTAGTAGGTCCAATTCCAGCTCCTACAGCAGCACCACCGGCAACTGGGTTTGAAGAAGTTACGTATGGATAAGTACCATGATCGATATCAAGCATGATTCCTTGAGCACCTTCAAACAAGATGTTCTTACCATCAGCTTTGTTTAATAAATCAGAAGTATCGATTACGTATTTTTTCATGCGTTGACCGTATTCTTTGTATTCTTCATACATTGAATCAAAGTCTAATGGTTCTACTTCATATAATTTAGTTAATAATTCATTTTTTTGACGAAGAGTTTCTTTTAAAACCTTTTTAAGGGTTTCAGGATAAATTAAATCAGCAACTCGAATTCCAACTCGTGCGATTTTATCCATGTATGCTGGGCCAATTCCCTTTTGTGTGGTCCCAATTTTGTTAGCTCTGTTCTTTTCATTAAGTTTATCCAATAAAATGTGGTAAGGCATGATTACTTGAGCACGAGAAGAAATGCGAAGGTTATCAGTTGGAACGCCGTTGTCATTTAAGTATTTCATTTCCCGAAAGAGGGCTTTCGGATTTAAAACAACGCCGTTACCAATCATAGCGATTTTGTCTGAGTAAAAAATTCCTGAAGGGAGGAGTTGAAGACTAAACTTTTGATCGTTAAATACGATTGTGTGTCCGGCATTATCGCCACCTTGATAACGAGCGATGATGTCGGAATCTTTACTTAGGTAATCAACAATCTTACCTTTCCCTTCATCACCCCATTGACTACCAACTACAACTGTAACTGACATATGTGCACCTCATTTACATTCTAATTTATTTTTGAACCACAGTTATTTTAGCAATCATCATTAAGAATTTCAAGGGGTTAGCTGAAATTGGTAAAATAAAGTTCGTGTTTTTTAATTATCTATAATATAAGCAACATTTATCAAGATTGATTGACAAAGAATACGAACAATAGGAAAATAAAGTTATTAATATGCGATTTTAGGATAATTTAAAATGATAAATGCACAGATTTAGTAATAATTAGGTCTTTTTTAGAATCATTAGAAGGAGAAAAAAGCATGACAAAGGATTATCGAATCGAAAGTGATACCTTAGGGGAAGTTAAGGTACCTAAAGACGCTCTCTGGGGTGCACAAACGGAACGGAGCCGGCATAATTTTCCGACTGGGCCATTGATGCCAGTCTGGGTTATTAAAGCACTAATTAACGTTAAATTGGCAGCTGCTAAAGTTAATGCAGCAGAAGGCGAATTAAATCAACATCGGGCTGATTTAATTGAACAAGCAGCCGAAAAATTATTAAATTTATCAGACGCTGATTTAATGAAAGATTTTCCATTACACGTTTACCAAACGGGATCAGGCACGCAAACTAATATGAACGTCAATGAAGTGTTAGCCCATGTTGCTAATCAGATTGATCCAGAAGCTAAAATTTTACCCAATGATGACGTTAATCATTCACAAAGTTCAAATGATACTTTCCCAACCGCGATGAATATTGCAGGACTAAAAGCAGTTCAACAACTTTTGCCAGAATTAGAACGATTAATTGAAGTTTTTGATCAACTTTCTCAAAAATATTGGGATGTAGTTAAAATTGGACGGACTCATTTACAAGATGCCACTCCGTTGACGTTTGGACAAGAAATTTCTGGTTGGTCAAGTACTTTGAAACATGACGTTTCCTTCATTAAAATGAACGCAAACGGTTTATTAGATTTGCCAATTGGTGGAACGGCCGTTGGAACAGGGTTAAATGCTGAAATTGGGTTCGATCAAGCGATGGTGACAGAGTTAGGCCAAATTTATGGAGAAAAATTCAAAGTTGAAAATAAATTCTATGGCTTGGCAGCTCACACAGCACTTACCAACACACACGGGGCCATCAGTACCCTGGCAACTGACCTGATGAAAATCTCGAATGACATTCGGTTCTTAGCTAGTGGTCCACGTGCTGGGTATGGTGAAATTAGTATTCCCGCCAATGAACCAGGTTCATCAATCATGCCAGGAAAAGTAAATCCAACGCAGACTGAAGCTATGACCATGGCAGCAACGAGAATCATGGGAAATAATACCACGATTGAAGTTGCTAACAGTCAGGGAAACTTTGAAATGAATGTTTATAAACCAGTAATAATTGCCACTTTTATTGAATCAGTTGAGTTATTGATTGGGTTATTGCCTAATTATACTGATAAACTTGTGGCTGGAATTCAAGTTAATGAACAAGAAATGAAAAAATTAGTTGATGAATCACTCATGACAGTGACTGCTTTGTCACCCCATATCGGATACCATAATGCAGCTTCAATTGCCCAACTTGCAATGAAAGAAGGGCTTAACCTGCGTGAGGCAGCCGTTCAATCTGGTTTCCTCAGTGCTACGGATTTTGATAAGTGGGTTGACCCATTAAAAATGACCAATAATCAACGTAAATAATTGCATATAAAAGAGCCCAGCATTCGCTGAGCTCTTTTTGTTATAAATTTATTTTTGTGAATTATTTGCAGTAGAAGGACGATTATTTGTTGGTAGTTCACCGTCTTTATCACGTTTTACTAATTCTGCAATTAGCATTCTGTATTGAGTCCGATATTCGTTGTAAGCACGTTGTGATTCTTTCATATTGTGTTCAGTGTCTTGAATTTTCTTCAATAATTCTTGGTTAGTGTAACCAGCTAAATGCATTTGGAAATCTAAAGTTGAATTATAAGCATTTGACAATGAGTTATATCCAGATTTAGTAGCGCTGGTAACCACATTTGCCAATGATTTGAATGATGGTTGTTCACTAAGATCATTAATGTAATCCATAGTAGGAGTACTAATGCTTCGATCCCAATATGAGATTAATGGACCAGCAAAGAATGCTACCACGATGGATGCGAATCCAATTGGACCACCGGCAATCAAGGCAGCAACTAAGAAACAAACATCTTGGCCAACCCGTGCAGTTTTATACTTAATATGGAAACGAGTAGAAATAATTGGGGCAATTGCATCGTAAGGAGCAACCCCTAAACTAGGTGCCATGTAAAGTGAACTACCGGCAGTAAACATTAATAATCCTAAGATTAAGTCAGCGATTAAAACTAAAACAGTGACTTTACCTGGGAAAATAACATGATAAAGAGATGAGAACCATTGAATTTCAAATCCAACAAGGACCATGTTCATAATCGTTCCAATTCCAATTTTCTTGCGATCAAGAAAGAGAATAAAGATGAAGATGAACAAGTTAGCACCTAATTGGTAAACACCAAGGGTTGTATGGAATTTGCTTGCCATACCAATGTTCAAAGCCGTAAAAGGATCAAGCCCTAAAATTGGAGAAGCTTTTAATAAAGCAGCTCCCATTGAAAGAATCGCAATTCCGATAAATGCCATTAAAGTTCGAAGGGAAACATTAACAACTTTCCCCCGAGAGACAGGTTCTTAGTTACATCCGCCTCGCTCGTTTGTGAGTCTGTATTTTCCATATTTAATCAAATTCTTTTCACATAAAAGCAAAAGTTAATACTACAATTATAGTACATTTGGCAATTTCAAAGATTTTATTATAATTATCCAATAAACAATGATAAAATTAATCAACTATATTATAATAAAGAATAAGTAAGTTGGAAAATTCAGATAGAAGGTGTTTTTTTGAAGTTTTTTGCACTAGGTAGAAAAGAAATTAATGCTTTAAACAAATGGAGAGCACGTGAGGCACGTACTAGCCAATTACATCGTTTGATGCATCTTGGTAAAGAAACATCATTGAAATTAACCGAGAATCAAATTCATTTGTTTATGCAAATTAAATTAAAATACTAATATTGATTAATCAAAAACGAAGTTTTAATTATTAAACTTCGTTTTTTGTATATTCACAGTTTGCCTCTGTTTGTTACGCTTTAATGCATCTGTAACAGACTATTTTGGAGGGCTGTCTTACCTGATATCAAAGGATTTGACCTCAATGTTACAAACATATTTCAAAGTTAAAATTGGTAAATTCAGTTAAAATTGACGAAAATTAGGTTGTTGAGTAAACGAAGAAAAATGTAGAGGTGAAAACATGGCTGTAATGAATGCAAAAGAAATCATGGATTTAATTCCAAACCGTTATCCAATTTTATTTATTGATCGAGTTGATGAAATGGTGCCGGGTGAATCAATCGTTGCTACTAAGAACGTTACAATCAATGAAGAGTATTTCCAAGGTCATTTTCCTGGAAATCCAGTAATGCCAGGAGTTTTGATTATTGAATCAATGGCTCAAGTAGCTTCAATTTTGATTCTTAAAACACCACAATTCGAAAACAAAACTGCTTATTTAGGTAGTATTAAAAACGCAAAATTCAGACGGATGGTTGAGCCAGGAGACGTTTTGACTTTCAAAGTTACGATGGATAAAATTCGTGACCGGACTGGTTCAGTTTCATGTGTTGCCTACGTTGGCGACGAGAAATGTTGTGAAACTAAATTAACTTTCATCGTTGATAAAAACGAAAGAACAAAATAGTTATGAGTAGCTTTAGAATTAAAGCGATTGCTAAGTCAGTTCCCCAAAAGGTGGTTACCAATGATGATTTAACTAAAATCATGGAAACCTCAGACGAGTGGATTAAACGACGGACCGGAATCGCACAACGACACATTGCTACGACAGAAAGTAACACGTCAATGTGTGTTGATGTCGCCAAGCAACTGGTTAATCAAGCTGGAATTGATGTAAATCAAATTGACTATATCATTGTGGCAACGATGTCAGGTGATTACCAAACGCCATCCACGGCTGCTAGTGTGCAAGGTAGCATTGGAGCAAGTCATGCGGTTGCTTTTGATATCGATGCGGCTTGCTCTGGCTTTGTCTATGGTAGTTCAGTGATGAATACCTTGTTAGCTGGGAAAAAAGATAGCATTGGAATTGTGATTGGCGGAGAAAAACTAAGTCGTTTAGTGAATTGGCATGATCGTGGCACCGCGGTGCTCTTTGGCGATGGAGCGGCCGGAATTTTAGTGCAAAATGACGGTAGTGATTCCCAAATTCTAGGTGAAAATCTTAGCACTTTTGGTGAAGCAGGGATGAGTTTAACTGCTGGTCATCATGCCGGACAAAATCCCTTTGGCGAAAATCATGATCAAGATGATCAATTTTTGCAAATGGATGGACATGCTGTTTATAACTTCGCTACCAAACGTGTGCCTGAATCAATTGAACAAGCTGTGAAGGCAGCTGGAATCGAGTTAAGTGATATTAAATACTTCGTAATGCACCAGGCTAACGAAAGAATTGTCAAACGGGTTGCGAAAAAGTTATCATTATCAATGAACAAATTTCCAGTTAACATTCATAACTATGGAAATACTGCTGCCGCCAGTGAACCAATTTTGTTGGCTGAACTAGCGGAACAAGGACGATTACATCGGGGCGACTACCTAGCTTTAACTGGCTTTGGTGGTGGCTTAACGGTGGGAACCATCGTGATTAAATATTAAAAAACTTACATTATATTAGGAGAAAAATTATGACAGACGATAGTCAAACACAAATTTTAGCTAAAATTAAAGAAGTAGTTGCCGATCAATTAGATGACGTGAATGTTGATGAAATTCAATTAAACACTAACTTAAAAGATGGTTTAGACTTAGATAGTTTAGATATTTTTGAAATCGTAGATGCCTTAGAAGATGAATACGACATCGAAATTGACGGTGATGAAGGAATTGAAACAGTTCAACAATTAGTTGATTACGTGCAAAAACAAATTAACGAAAAATAATTCGAGGATAATTAATGAGAAAAATTGGTTATTTATTTAGTGGGCAAGGAAGCCAGTTTGCTAATATGGGAGTGGACCTTTATCAAAAAGCACCAGCTTATCAACAGGCAATTGATGAAGCCTCTGCTGTTTTAGGAATTGATTTAGTAAATCCTGATAATATGGATGATCCTAAAAATGTGCAAATGGCAATTTTAGCGATGAGTTTTGGAATTTACCAAACAATTGCACATGAATTACCACAAGCAAGGGTTATGGCTGGACTTAGTTTAGGTGAATACAGTGCCTTAGTTGCAAGCGGAGCCCTAGATTTTAAGACTGCAATTGCTTTAGTTAAAGACCGTTCGCATTACATGGAACAAGCTGGTTTGCAAAACCCAGGCTCAATGGCCGCTGTTTTAAAACTAGACCCACAAAAAGTTACGCAAATTTGTCAGTCAATTGTAGGAGCTTATCCGGCAAATTACAATACGGCAACGCAAACGGTAATTGGCGGAACAGCCGAGGGAGTTACGCAAGCTGGCACAGCCCTCGAAGAAGCTGGAGCTAAACGAGTTGTTCCTCTTAAAGTTGCGGTTGCTTCGCATACGCCTTTAATGCAAGCTGCCAGTGATAATTTGTCTCAGCGACTGGAAGATGTACATTTTGATGGATTTAAAATTCCAGTAATTAGTAATACGACAGCCAAACCATTCGCCGATGAATCGGTTAAAACCACATTGCGAGAGCAATTGATTAAGCCAACTCATTTTGCGGAAGATTTAAAGTATATGCAAGAACATTTTGGCATTGATACTTTAATTGAGATTGGTCCGGGTGACACGCTTAGTAAATTTGCTAAAAAGACCTTAAAGGGCATCGAAACATATCACATTGACAATGTTGAGACTTTAAATGAAGTTAAAACGGCACTCGAAACGGAGGCAAAATAATGACTGATGAAAAAAGAATTGTATTAGTAACTGGTGGAACTAAAGGAATTGGTCTTGCTACTGCTAAGCAATTAGCAAAGAATCCTGCTAATTTTGTAGTTATTAATTCACACCGCGAATTAGATGATGCTGCTCAAACTGAACTTGAAAAGCAATTTAATAATCCAATTAAAATTGTGACTGGCGACGTTGCAAAAGAAGACGATGCGAAACGGATGATTGATGACTTAGTTGAAGAATTCGGTCACATTGACGTTTTAGTTAACAATGCCGGAATGACGCAAGATAAATTAATGACCAGAATGACAGAAACATCATTTAAAGACGTGCTTAATACCAATTTAGTGGGAACTTTTAACATGTCTAAATTTGCTTTGAAAACCATGCAAAAGAAACGTTCTGGAGTAATCATTAACATGTCAAGTATTGCCGGAACTCACGGTAACGTGGGTCAAGCTAATTACTCAGCTAGTAAAGCTGGAATTGTTGGATTAACAAAAACTACAGCTCAAGAAGGATCATTACGAGGAGTGCGTTGTAATGCAATTGCACCAGGAATGATTAAAACTGCTATGACAGATAAATTAAGCGATAAAATTATTAAACAATGGGAAGGTCAAATTCCCCTTCATCGTTTCGGTGATGTAGAAAATATTGCCCAAACCGTTGAATTTTTAGTTGAAAATGATTACATCACTGGTCAAGTAATTACGGTTGATGGTGGACTTACCATGTAATTTAGTTTTCTAAAGGAGGAAACAAATGAGTAACAGAGTTGTTGTAACAGGAATCGGTGCACTTTCTCCAATCGGAAATACTGCGGACGATTTTATTAAAAATATGTTGAATTCAAAAGTTGGAATTGCTCCAATTACTAAATTTGATGCTTCCGAAACTGGAATTACAGTTGCTGGTGAAGTGAAAGATTTTAATCCATCAGATCGACTTTCAAAGAAAGACTACAAACGCCTTGATCCATATGCTCAATACGCACTTTATACTGCTAAAGAAGCCATGGACCAAGCTGGCTTAGTGGAAGGTGAAAATTACCAACCAGAAGATCTCGGTGTTATTTATGGAACTGGAATTGGTGGAATTCAAACCATCGAAGAACAAGTTATCAAAGCACACGAAAAGGGACCACGTCGGGTTTCTCCATTATTCGTACCGAAAGCCATCTCAAACATGGCGGCCGGAAATATTTCAATGTATTTTGACGCAAAAAACACTTCGCAAGCCATCGTAACGGCCTGTGCATCAGGAACCAACGCCATCGGAAATGCTTTTGAATTTATCAAGCAAGGCAAAGCTAAAGTGATGATTACCGGGGGTTCTGAAGCTGCAGTTACCAACATGGGAATTGCAGGTTTTGCTTCTTTAACAGCCTTATCAGAATCAACTGATCCAATGGCTGCTTCAATGCCATTTGATGTTGACCGCAATGGTTTCGTATTAGGTGAAGGTGCTGGAACTTTAGTCCTTGAAGACTATGATCATGCCAAAGCACGTGGGGCTAAGATTTTAGCTGAAATCGTGGGTTATGGAACTACTAGTGATGCATATCATCTAACTGCTCCAGATCCTGAAGGTAAAGGTGCCATCATGGCAATGAAACAAGCCGTGGATGAAGCTGGAATTGCAACCGATGAACTTGACTATGTCAACGCACATGGAACTGCTACTCACGCTAATGATGCAGGAGAAAGTGCTGCGATTGGTAAATTATTTGCTGACAATGACCACCTTAAAACAAGTTCAATTAAAGGAATGATTGGTCATTTACTTGGAGCAGCTGGTGGATTAGAAGCCGTTGCTTTAGTTGGAGCTTTAGAAAATGCTCAAATGCCTGTTAACGTGGGAATGAAACATAAAGATCCCGAAGTTAAAATTGATTTAGTTAATGATGATAATAAAAAAGCTCCAATCGAAACTGCCATCAGTAACTCATTTGGTTTTGGTGGACATAATGCAGTAATTGCAATGAGAAAGTGGGAAGATAATTAATGAATGAAGCTGACATCGAACGTTTACTTGAAAAATTTGATCAGTCTGGCTTACAAGAATTAAAGATCGATGGTAACGGTGTTGACGTTTATTTTAGTAAGTTGGCTAACAAAAATGAAGCTACTCCAGTAGTTGGTAGCGATTCACAACCAACTAACCCAGTTGCTTCAGTAAATGATTGCGAAAATTATAAATTAAAAGCTTCAATGGTTGGATTAGTCTATTTTACTCCCGGTCCTGACAAACCTGCTTATAAAGCAGTTGGTGACCACGTTAAAAGGGGTGAAACCATTTGTGCCATTGAAGCCATGAAGTTAATTAATGAAGTGAAAAGTCCCGTAACCGGAACGATTACAAAACGCTTAGTGAACGACGGTGAAATGGTCGAATTTGATCAACCAATGTTTGAAATCAAGGAGGACTAGAATGGATTATAAAGTAAGTGATTTTATCCCCCAACGCTATCCCTTTGAAATGATTGATAAAATTATTGATGTTCAACCGGGAAAATCTGCAGAAGCAGTGAAAAACCTTTCAGTCAATGAATGGTTTTTTTCGAATGAAAATCAGTTTAGTTTGCCGCATCCCATTATTGTGGAAGCATTAGCCCAAACTGGGGTAGTTGCAATTCTTTCCATGCCAGAACATAAAGGCAAAAACGTCTTTTTTGGTGGCATTAAGAATGCTGAGTTTAAAGCTGATATGCATCCTGGTGATATCCTTCATTTGAAAGTTGAATTGACCAAACTTAAACGAAACATTGGCGTGGGCCATGCGGAAGTGATTCGTGACGGCGAAGTTATTGTTGATGCTAATTTGATGTTTGCGATTGAATAGGTGAGTAGATGTTTAAAAAAGTATTAATTGCTAATCGTGGTGAGATCGCAGTTCAGACGATTCGAGCATTACATGAATTAAATATTAAAGCAGTCGCCGTATATTCAACGGCAGATGCAGATAGTTTATTTGTAAAAATGTCGGATGAAACGGTCTGTATTGGTAGCGGACAACCAACTGACTCTTATTTAAAAATGGGAGCTGTACTTGATGCTGCCGCATTAACTGCTTCGGATGCAATTTTCCCTGGCTACGGCTTTTTATCAGAAAACAGTGAATTTGCAGAACTTTGCCAAGAATATGGCATTAAGTTCATTGGTCCATCAGCTGAAGTGATTAATTTGATGGGAAATAAAGCGAATGCGAAAGCTACCATGAAAAAACTAGGCGTTCCCACAATTCCTGGATCAGACGGCTACCTTAAAGATTTAGATCAAGCCTTGGAATTAGCCGAACAAATTGGTTATCCAGTGATGCTAAAAGCAGCCGCTGGTGGTGGTGGAAAAGGAATTCGTCAGGTTGATGATTCTAATCAATTATGCAAAGTCTATGAAGAAACCAAACGGGAAATTAAACTATCCTATGGTGATGATCATCTTTATTTAGAAAAAGATTTGTCTGATTCCAAACATATCGAAATGCAAGCAATTGCCGATCAACACGGGCATGTGGTTTATTTTCCAGAACGAGATTGTTCCTTACAACGTAATCATCAAAAAATCATGGAAGAATCACCATGTCCTGAAATTTCTGATGAAGAACGTCAACACATGGGTGAAGTTGTCGTCAATGCCATGAAGGGGATTAACTATGAGAATACTGGGACCTTTGAATTCTTAATGGATCGAGATCATCAGTTTTATTTCATGGAAATGAATACCCGTTTGCAAGTTGAACATACGATTACGGAAGAAGTAGCTGGGGTAGAATTAATTAAAGCAATGATTAAAGTTGCGGCCGGTGAAGACCTTCCTTTTAACCAAGCTGATTGTAAAGCCAAAGGTTATGCTCTTGAATGTCGAATTAATGCTGAAGATCCGGCTAAAGTATTTCAACCAACTCCAGGAACCATTGAATTTGTACACTTTCCCTTTGGAACCAAGGGTGTTCGAATTGATTCAGGAGTTGAAACGGGCAGTAAAATTTCACCATTTTATGATTCAATGATTGCTAAAATTATTGTACATATGCCCACAAAAAAGGACGCCGTAGCCAAAATGCTACGAGCATTAAAAGAATTTGAAATTAAGGGAGTTAAAACCAATCGAGAATTTTTAGTTGATCTTTTACAAGATCAACATTTCTTAGATGGCGATTTTAACAATCTTTACGTTGAAAATCATTTTTTGAAAGAATGGGTGAAGCATCATGATAAATAACGATGGAAAGCCTAGTCCACAAGAATTACAAAAGAGAATGGATGACATCCCAGACGTGTGGCTTAAATGTCCTATCTGTGGTCATGCAATCTATAAGAAACACATTAATGAATATCGGACTTGTCCAGAATGTCATTATGGATTTCGGTTAGGCGCCAAAGCCCGGATTGAAATGCTATGTGACGATTTTAAACCGCTCAATCTTGAAGTTAAAGCAGCTGATAAGTTTGATGATCCAAAATACTTAGAAAAATTAAACAAAGCTCGTCAAGTCACCGGCTTAAATGAAGGCGTGCTTTCCGGCATTGGAAGTATTAATGGACACAAAGCAGCCATCGGAGTAATGGATTGGCGCTTTATTATGGGCAGTTTAGGTACGGCAACGGGTGAAATTATTGCCCGTTTGTTTGAAAAAGCAACCGAACTTAATTTACCGGTCATTTTGTTCACGGCTTCAGGTGGGGCCCGCATGCAAGAAGGAATTGAATCACTCATGCAGATGGCTAAAGTTTCTGAAACAGTGGCCAAACATAGTCAAGCTGGTTTGTTATACATCAGTTATCTTTGTGATCCAACTACTGGTGGAGTGACTGCTAGCTTTGCGATGCAAGGGGATTTGATTTTTTCGGAACCCCATTCTTTGATTGGCTTTGCTGGTCGTCGGGTAATTGAACGAACTATTCAACAAAATCCTCCCAAAGATTTCCAACGGGCCGAGACGTTATTAAAACATGGTTTTTTGGATGCCATTATTAAACGGGAAGATATGAAAGCAACGCTTAGTAAAGTTCTCTCACTTCATGAAGGCGGTGACCAAAATGACTAAAAAAGCAGCGTTTGATCGCGTTTTAGAGGCTCGGTCTAATGATAAAATTAAGATTAAAACCTTAGTCAATGAAATTGCAGATAATTTTATTGAATTGCACGGTGATCGTGCCTATGGTGATGATTCAGCAGTTTATGCTGGGATTGGTTCATTAAACGGACAACCAGTGACAATCATTGGAATTCGTAAAGGTGACGATGAAGTTTCTGATGCAGATGTTCACTTTGGTTCTGCGGAACCAGATGGCTATCATAAAGCTCTCCGCCTAATGAAACAAGCCGAAAAATTTAATCGGCCCGTCATCACACTCATCAACACTCCGGGAGCTTATCCAGATGTTGAAGCAGAATATCATGGTCAGGGATATCTGATTTCCCAACTAATTTTGCAAGGAATGCAACTAAAAGTTCCTTACATTTCCGTAATTGTTGGGGAAGGTGGAAGCGGCGGAGCACTAGCACTTGCCGTTGGTGATTGTGTGTGGGCTTTTGAAAATAGTATTTATTCGATTCTTTCTCCAGAAGGATATGCTACGATTTTGTGGAAAGACTCAAGTCGAGCTCGTGAAGCCGCTGACGTGATGAAATTAACTCCGGAAGATTTAATTAAACAAGGAATTATTGACAAAATTATTCCAGAAGTTAGAACTTCTGCTGAAATTAAACAGTTTAAAGCACAATTGTTTGATAAAATGGAAGAGTTAAGAGCCATGCCAGAACAAGAAATGCTCCAAAAAAGATTTACACGTTATCGTGGATTTTAAATAAGCTAACTAATGAATTTTCATTAGTTAGCTTTGTGTCTTATATCAGGGAGGGTGTAACTAAAATGGATTTATTAAAAGGTAAAAAAATTGTCGTAATGGGTGTTGCTAACAAAAAAAGTATTGCCTGGGGATGTGCTCAAGCAATCGAAGCCCTTGGTGGTCAAGTAGTTTTGACTTACCAAAATGATCGAATGAAAAAAAGTCTTGATCGCTTTGTTAGTGAAGATACTTTGATGGTTGAATGTGACGTTGCTGAAGACAGTAATGTGGAAAAAGCTTTCAAAGAAATTCATGAACAAGTGGGTAAGATTGATGGAGTAATTCATGCGATTGCCTATGCCGATCGAGAAACTCTCCAAAATGGAGTAATTAATACAAAAAAAGCTGGTTTTAACTTAGCTGAAGATGTTAGTGCTTACTCATTTATTTCTGTTAGCCGTGAAGCTGCAAAAATTATGAACGAACAAGGTAGTATCCTTACCTTAACTTACATGGGATCAACTTATGCAATCCCTAATTACAACATGATGGGAATTGCTAAAGCTTCCCTTGAATCAGCCATGCGTTATTTAGCAGCTGAACTAGGTCAACAAGGAATTACGGTTAATGCACTTTCTGCTGGAGCAGTTCGAACACTTGCAGTTACAGGAGTAAAGGGTCACAACGAGTTACTTAAAACTTCAGAATCACTTACAACTGATGGTAAGAGTGTTTCAAAACAAGAAATTGGAAATACGGCCGCCTTTTTAATGAGTGAATTTGCCACTGGAATTACTGGTGATGTCATCTATGTTGATAAAGGTGTTCATTTATTCAATAGATAAACATGAAAATAAGTGAGAATAAATTATTAGATTTGATTCAGCAACCATTAACTAAACTAGTGGTTTTTGACAAAATTGATTCGACCATGAATTATGCTCAGGCCAATGCTTGGTCTGGGCATAATTTAGTTATGGCAGAATCGCAGACGGCTGGAAAAGGACAACATGGGCATGCTTTTGCATCACCGGCTACGGGAATTTATGAAACTATCATTGTACCTGCTAAGACAGAGTTTATTAAGCAACCAGGAATGTTAACCTTGGGAGTTGGTGTTTGTGTGCGACAGGCAATTAAAGATGTCTTAGACGTTGAGACACGGCTTAAATGGGTTAATGATGTCTATTACCGCCAAAAGAAGTGCGGTGGCATCTTAGTCGAAACTAAAAGTGATAGTTATAATCAAATTCAGAATTTTGTCATTGGAATTGGGTTAAATTTAATGAGCAATGAACAATTAAAGCAAGTTGGAGCCGTTAGTTTAGTTAACGATGATAATTTAAAAAATGAGCTGATTGCCAAAATTTATGATTTAGTGATTAAAATGGTGTGTCAACCTGACTCCAAAATTATTATCAGAGAATATCAAAAGTATTTGATTTGGAAAAACCAATTAGTTTCAATTTTAGTAAATGATAATAAAATCGTGGGTAAGATTACTGGAATTAGTGATGATTTTCAGTTAAGGTTAGTTGATGAAAAGAAACAAGAGTACTTATTAACGACTGAAGAATCACAACATTTACGAATAAAATAATGATAGGGATTTGACATGAGCAAAGAAGTTGAAAATAAAAAATTTAACACCAAACAGCAAATCATTTTTGGATTGTTTGAAATGATGATGGAAAAGCCATATGCAGATATTACTGTAAAAGAAATTTGTGAAAAAGCAGAAGTTTCTCGGATGACTTTTTATCGTAATTTTCATACTAAAGAAGATGTGATTTTTGGTCAGTTTGAAATGGTTTATTCAACTTTCATTAAACAGTTAGTAATTCAAAATCGTTTTACTTTTTATGATGTAGCAACCACTTTCTTTACTACAATTAAAGAAAATCAGTTAATGATGGAAGCCATCGTAAAAAATGACTTATCTAACTTTTTGTTGAATGCTTTAAGAGGTTATATTAAAACATTGGTTGATAATCAAATCTTGGTAACACGAGAAAAATCATCCAAAATGTTAGTTGCCATGATTTCAGGTGGCTTAACGGAAGTGATTATTACCTGGACGAGAGATGGAATGAAACAACCTGTTGATGAACTAGTGATTTTTGCTTCGAAATACATGCACTTTAAGACTAATTAGAACGAAAAAAGAACCGCCAGATTATTATTTCTGGTGGTTCTTTTTAAATTTCAATAAAAAATGGTATAAAAAAAACACCTCAATAAATT
>NZ_AYYM01000018.1 GCF_001436035.1 Fructilactobacillus sanfranciscensis DSM 20451 | reverse complement strand
TCGCCAATTATGGATAAAATTTAATAACATTTCATCAAAATGAGTAAAAATAACATTTGATTTACTTGAAATAGACTTAACCTTTTTTAAGAGGTCGGATAGACAAGCTAAATCTCTATATAATGCTATAAATTTTTCAATTGTAAAAAATGGAAAATTATATTTATTATTTTTCGAGTTAACCAATCGTTCAAATATTAGACGTAATTGTGCATCGGTTAGCGTTTGATTTGTTTCTTTTACCTTTTCCATTTTCTTATCACTTTCAGCTAAATCATTTAAAGCAATCCGATGTTTATTAATAATTTTTTGAATTAATTTAGAATTACTATCTAATATTGTTTCAGTCATTGCAAAATCTCACCTACTCAATATACTATTTATACTTCATTTAAATAATATCATTAAAAATGCATATTGTCAACAGAGTTGAAGGGAATCGTTTTTAAAACTGGACGAGGAACAATGCTATAATCAAAATAAAGTAGTTCACGCACTTGATCAGTCATAATTTTAGATTGTGAAATATTAATGTTAGCGTCTTTATTTAAAACAATTGATTGGGGCTCCCAGGTGTTAATGGCCTGCGTATTTTGTCCAGCCAATCCAATTGCTAAACTAGTTAAAATGAAAATTAGATAACCGACTAGCATAATCATTAATGTAATTAATCCGTACCTTAATTTATCGTGTTTAATTTCTTTCCAAGCTAAAAACATATTATGCTCCTTTGAATAAGTGCTTTAAACTAAGCGTCAAAAACTGTAAATATTGTTGTTCTTGATCCGGATGTAATAAGCAATCTTTAATTGTTTGATGAACTAGAATATTTGATGACCATTGCTCAGACGTTAATTTACTAATATCTGGTTGGTAGAGCGGGGGTAACAAATATTGGTTTTTTTGATAGTAAAGTTTGATGAAGTCATGGTACTTACTATCTCTTTGTTGATTAACAAATTCTTGAATCGTTTTAGTGATGTTATCAGCCTGTAAATCTTGATAGTTAAAAGGTTGATGAATGCTTTTCATAGCTAAGCTGAAGATGTATTGATAAGCATCCGTTAGATCAGCAAAGTATTTATAAAAAGCGCCACGAGCAATTTCAGCTTTCGTGACAATTGTGGAAACTTTTGCATCATTCAAACTATTGGTTGAAAATTCATCTAATAAAACTTTGGTAATGCGATCTCTTTTTGCTTCTTTAAGATTAAAAAAAGTGGTAGTTGGCATAAATTAACCTCCTTGTAATTGAAATGGTGACACGGTGTCACCTGATGTAATTATCATAAGCCAAATAGTGACACCGTATCGATTAATAAAGCTAAAAAAACTCAACTTTAGAATTTTTAACTAAAGTTGAGCTTTTTAGATTATTTATTAAAAATGATTGAGAATCCGCCAGGACCTACGTGAGTCATAATGATTGGACTCGTAAGCCGAATCAAGACGTTAATATCAGGACGAACTTCATTGATTTTTGCTTTTATTTCTTCGGCATCTTCGGTTGAATCAACACAAGAAAGTCCGACTTCAGTGGTATTAGGGTTATCGATGATTTCTTGAACTAGTTCATCACGAACTTTACGAAGCTTTTTGGCACCGCGACATTTAGCATAGAATTCAAGCTTTCCATCTTTAACTTCTAGAACTACGTTTAATTTAATTAAGGATGAGATGAAACCAATTGCACGGCTTGCACGACCACCCTTAACTAAATAGTCAAAACTTTTAATAAACACGAAAGTTTTGATTTTTTGTCGATAAGTTTCAATGGCTGCTACAATTTCATCAGGAGTTTTACCTTCTTTAACTAGTCGAGCAGCTTCAAGCACTTCGAGTCCGAGTCCACGGTCGGTTGTTTCACTATCAATGACACGAATGTCGCCTTCAACTTGTTGTGCAGCTGAATTAGCTGTTTCTACTGTGCCACTTAAAACAGGAGCTAAATCGAGACAGATGATGGTCCCGTTTGGATCTTTTTCCATGATGGATGAGAAAGTATTAATGAATTGACCTAAAGCAGGTTGACTTGTTTTAGGAAATTCACTTTCATCATCAAGTAGCATGTTAGAAAATTCTTCTCTAGTAATATCAACATTATCTTCAAAAGTCTTACCTTCAAATGAGACTTGAAGTGGGACAATCTCAATGTGATTTTGTTCAATTTCTTCTGGAGTTAATTGGACAGTTGAGTCCGTTACGATATGAATCATAATTTACTTCCTTTCAACTAATGTTTGGATTAGTCTTTATGTATTTATTATAGTAGAAACAATCTGATTTTACACTGACAAATTAGGGTAAACCTTTTTAAAAGGTTAATTTTATGCGAAAATGAAACTAACAAATTGAATTTAAGGAGGTTAGCGAATGGTAATTAAAAAAAGAAGTGAAATCAGACTTAGCTCAGTGCTGATTTATTCTTTGTTATTGAATTCCGGGGCTGCATTAATGTGGCCATTAATTACCGTTTACATGCACAATAATTTACATGAATCTCTGACAGTAGCCGGAATTGTAATGTTTATTATGTCATGTTTTATGGTATTAGGTAATTATTTAGGGGGGGTTTTTTTTGATCGGTGGTCGCCTTACAAATCAGCTTTAATTAGTATCACCATCGCTATGATTCCCATCTTTTTGTTGATTTTCTTCAATGGCTGGCCTAGTTTTGCCATCTTACTATTTGTTTATGGATTAGGTGAAGGGGCAAGTTTAACCATTTTAAATGCCTATGCAGCAAAAGTTCAATCTAAGAGTACCCGCTATGTGTTTAATTCCCTTTATATTGGGATTAACGTTGGTGTGGTAGTTGGAACTACTGCGGTTGGTTTTTTAATGAAATTTGGAGTGCCAGTTGTCTTTTCTGTAGCAACTTTTTTCTACATTATTTTATTACTAATGACTGTCTTTGATTTTAATATTGATTTTTCTAAAGCACAACCACATTTAGCTCATAAACATAATCATCAAGTAATGGAAAAACGTGCTAATCCTTTAACTTCAAAGCTTATCTTTAGTATTTGTATGATGGTCTTTTGTGTTTATTTAAGTTACACATTGTGGGAAAGTGTAATGCCAGTTCATATGGAAAGTTTGAACATTTCATTTGAAAATTACAGTTACATCTGGCCAATTAATGGATTGCTAATCGTCTTTGTTCAACCAATTATCAACCGAATTGGACGACATTTTAAAATGGTAAATCAGGTTACTTTTGGAATTTTAGTATTTGCCTTAACCTTTTTTATGTTGACTTTTGCTAAACAATACGTATCGTTTATCATCATTATGATTATTCTAACTTTTGGAGAAATGAACGGGTTACCATCAATTCCAGCTTGGATTGATAATTTAGCCGATGAGAAACAAAAGGGAAGATACCAAGGGATGTTTAACATCTTTATGTCATTTGGAAGGGCTGTTGGTCCCTTATTTGGCGGAATCTTAGTGGAATGGTTAAACTATGGTTTCTTGTTTGGAATCTCGGGATTATTAATTATCACTTCATTATTGTATGTTTTATGGGAAAATCGTAAATTTGAAAAATATGAACAATCATAAAAAAACTGGAATTTCATTGTGGAGTTCCAGTTTTTGTTTGTGATTATAGAATTGGGAGCTGATGTTTTTTCCGCCAAGCTTTGTTACTTTCTGATACTAGTAAAACAGGAAGACTTGCGACTACAACAATTAGCCATTGTGTGATTGAAAGACCACTTGTTGAGAAAACACCGTTCATAAAGGGAACGTAGGTAAAGATTAGTTGTAACAAAATCATGGCAAAAATTGAAACATAAGCCATTTTATTAGAAAGAATTACGCGCTTAGAAAAGGCCGGCGCAGTGGCTCGAATATTAAACAAATAGTAAATTTTACCACAAATAATAATATTAACGGCCATCGTGCTAGCAACAAAAAACGGAATGTGAAAACGTTCTGTAATCGAAAAAGCAATTAAAGCCATCCCAGCGATGATTAAACTCACATAGATCATTTGCCAAACGTCATGACGGTTCATTAGTTTTTGGTATTTGCTTCGCGGAGGAAGCAGGTAAACCTTCAGGCATTGATCCCACAATCATCGTGATAATCGCCATTGCTAAGACTGGAATGGAATAGATTTGTAAAAACATTCCAAAAACAAATAAAATGACGGATGAAATAATAATAAACCAAGAAATTCCGGCCCCTAATTGATCTAATTCTTTAGTTAAAGGCGACTTTTGGTGTTTCATATCTTGAACAGTTGTTGAAATTTTACCAATTTCAGTGTTTTCTCCAACGGCAACCACAATTCCTAGTCCACTTCCGTTTGTGACTCCAGTTGAAGCAAACGCCATGTTAGTTTGATCCGAAATCGGTGTATTAAGGGGTAAAGGATTGATTGTTTTTGCAACTGAATCTGATTCACCGGTTAAAGCCGATTCTTGAATTCGCAAGTTATCTAAATCAACTAACCTCAAATCAGTAGGAACGTTATCTCCAGCTTCAAGATAAACCACATCACCAACCACTAAATTACGTGCGAGCATTTGCGTCCGAGTTCCATCACGATAAACGTTGGTTTCAGCTGACAACAGCGTTTAAATTTTTTCAAGCGCGTTGCTGGCTTTAATTTCTTGGGCAAATCCAATTAGTGCATTAATGATGATTACAATCGTAATAACGGATGAATCGGAATAATGACGCATCAGCAAGGTGAAAATAGTGGCTAACATCAAAATATAAATAATAATGTTGTTAAACTGTTGAATTAAAATTTGCCATTTTGGCACAGACTTGCTATCTAATTCATTGTATCCATCTTTTTTTAACCGTATTTTGGCTGTAGTAGTTGTTAATCCAGTTTTAATATCAGTGTGGAATTCCTCAATGACTACTTGATCAGTCTGATGGTAAAATTTTGGACTCGTCGGTTTAGTTTTTTCTTTCTGGGGCAATTTTTTCTCCTTTAATAATCCAAGTTTCTCTACAATAATATTAATATAAGAATATAAGTAATTTTGGCCATCGCCAAACTTTTTTACTATAAAAGGACTAATTAATAGCTCTAAGCCTAAAAGCTTAATATGATTAGTATTAAGAGAGTCATAGATTGTGAGGATATTATGGTTGAAAATTACTATCGGAATCAAATTGAAGTTTTAGATGCACATCAAAATAACTTGAAACACGTGAATATTGATTTACAAAAGCACGAAATTACCGTGTTTTTGGGTGAATCAGGTTCTGGTAAATCATCATTAGTTTTTGATACAGTGGCAGCAATGTCACGGCGAGAATTAAACGAAACTTTTCCTAGTTTTTCGCAACAATATTTACCTAAGTATGGGCAACCAAATGTTGGGGATATTCGTAATTTACCAGTAGCCATTGCGATTGAACAAAAGCAATTAACCGGTAATGCTCGATCAACTTTAGCTACTTATACTGGTATGTATTCGTTAATTCGATTGCTATTTTCTCGTGTGGGAGATAAGTTTGTGGGTTATTCAGAAGTCTTTTCTTTTAACCTACCTCAAGGAATGTGTCCACACTGTGAAGGCTTGGGCTACGTTGATGATATTGACGAAAGTAAATTAATTGATCCAGAAAAATCATTAAATGATGGGGCTTTAACCTTCGTTAGTTTTAAGCCCAATAGTTGGCGCTGGCGGCGGTATGGTGATTCTGGTTTATTTGATAATGATAAAAAAATTAAAGATTATACGCCTGAAGAATATGAATTATTAATGCATGCACCTAAATTACCGTTTGCTAACTCACCTCAAGCCTTTAAGAGTAAAGACTATGAGGGGCTAGTACCACGAATTATGCGTTCTATTATTCATAGTTCAGAAGGAAAACATCATAAAGCAGCGATTGATGCCGTAGTTACTCGTCATGATTGTCCCGTTTGTCATGGAACTCGATTAAATAAACGGGCATTAAGTGTCCGAATTAATGACGTCAATATTGCCGAAGCAACCCAAATGAATTTAGTTCAATTTTTGGAATTTCTTGATGGCATAACTGATCCACTTGGTGCTGAAATTGTGCGGAGTTTACAAGTTAAAGTCCAACCGCTAGTTGATATTGGATTAGGTTATTTAACCCTTGATCGAATTACCAGTACCCTATCTGGTGGGGAAGTGCAACGAATTAAGATTGCCAAGCATTTAACCAACGCGCTTTCAGATATTTTGTATGTCTTTGATGAACCAAGTGTGGGTCTTCATCCGCATGATATTGAATTAATCAAAAAAGCTTTGGTTAGTTTGAAGGAAAAAGGAAATACGGTCTTTGTGGTTGATCATAATCCAGCCATCTTTTCGATTGCAGATCACGTAGTGGAAGTGGGTCCAGAATCTGGTGCCAATGGTGGTAAGATTACCTTCCAGGGCACTTTCCCAGAATTGAAGAATTCTGATACGTTAACAGGAAAATGGTTACGAAAGAAACATAGCTTTGGAAAAGTAATTGCACCAAAGCATTTTGTTGATATGGAACACGTTAGCTTGCATAACTTAAACGATGTCAGTGTTAAGGTTCCAATGGGAATTATGACCGTTTTATCAGGAGTTGCTGGTTCAGGGAAATCATCTTTGTCACAAGCTTTAAAAGATAAATTAAACGGGAACTACGTTGACTTAACCCAAAAGACCGCGGGAATTAGTATTCGTTCTACTCCAGTTACTTATTTGGATATTTTGAACCCAATTCGGCGTTTGTTTGCCAAAGCCAATGACGTTTCGACGCAACTCTTTAGTTATAACGGAAAGGGTGCTTGTCCTCGTTGTAAAGGTAAAGGAGTTACAATTACCGACATGGCCTTTATGGATCCTGTTAAGCAGGTCTGTGAAGTCTGTGGCGGGAAACGGTACAGTAAGGAAGCTTTGAGTTACAAGTACCATGGTAAAGATATTGCTGAAGTTTTAGCGATGTCAGTGGCCCAAGCCCAAGAATTCTTCATCGGTGACCGAGACATTGAAGCCCCATTAGCACGGATGCGTCAAGTTGGTTTGGATTATTTAGGTCTTGATCAAGCATTGACGACAGTTTCTGGGGGAGAATTACAACGGCTTCGTTTAGCCCAAACGCTTGGCGAAAAAGGCCAGACGTACTTCCTTGATGAACCAACCGCTGGACTTCATATGAAAGATACCGATAAGTTAGTTAAACTCTTCCAGAAGATGGTGAAACAAGGTGATAGTCTCATCATCGTGGAACATAATTTAGATGTGATTAGCCAAGCTGATTGGCTAATTGATATTGGTCCAGGAGCTGGAATCTATGGAGGAAACGTATTATATAGTGGTACTCCAGCAGGTTCAGTGAACGATGAAGAATCATTTACTGGTCGAGCTTTGAAAACCTATATGGCTGAGAATCGATAAAAATGCTTTACTTTAAATTTAAATAATGTTTTAATGTTACTAACAAAAAGAAAGTGCTGATTAAACTACAAAATTATTTAGTTTAGTCGGTTCTTTTTTGTGAAAAACTAAAGTTATATATGAGGGAAGAAAAATGAAGAAAAAATTAGGGTTGCTTTTGACAATTGGATTATCAGCATTATTGTTAGTTGCCTGTGGAAACAAAAGTAAGCAAGCTGACACTAAGACGCCTGGGACCTTAACGATTGGAATGGAAGGAACGTACGCTCCTTATGCTTATCGTGCTAAAGATGGTAAATTAACCGGTTTTGAAGTGGAATTAGCTCGTGATACTGCCAAACGGATGGGGCTAAAACCAAAATTTGTCACGACTGGTTGGGATTCATTAATTGCCGGTTTAGGGTCAAATCAATATGATGTAATTTTTAACGATATGTGGGTTAACCCAGCACGGAAGAAACAATTTAGATATGCGACTCCTTACATCTACTCTAAGAGTGTTTTGATTTCAAAACCTGGTTTGAAGATGAGTAACCTTAAAGGGAAAATGATTGCGGCTGGAACTGGTACCGAAAATTGGACCACTGCTGAAAAACTTGGGGCTAAAGTAGTTGCTGCTCCTGATTTTCAAACTGACATGGATATGATTAACCAAGGCCGTGCCGATGGAGCTGTCAACTCTGAAGCAGCTTTTAACTACTGGAAGAAGAGTCATAAAGATACTGATTTAACTTACCAAGTTATTCCTTATAAATACATTAAGATTGAACCAATTGCTCCAATGTTAAATAAAAAATCAACCAAGTTAACTAAAGAAATGAATAAAGCCCTTAAAGCTGAACAAAAAGACGGTACGATTAAGAAGCTTTCTCTTAAATACTTTGGCAAAGATTTGATGCACGAATAAGATGTTAGATTATAGTAAACAAAACGATTGGCAACCAGGTGTTGAATGGCTAGTTGTTACATCAGCGGACTTAACGCTCAATCAAGGGCAACTAGATTGGTTTACGAATCATTTTCCAGTCAATGCCCGTCGAGTTCAACCGTTACAAAAACGTCCGATTGAAATGTTAAAAATGTAAATGAAAAGTCCCTTCACACGATTGATGTGTGGAGGGACTTTTTTGTATTTATTGATTTACTTCCTTAGTTCGTTCAACCATATCTTCATAAATTCTTTGTACATCTTTATCGTTTCCTCGAAGTTCAAAATCAGCTAAAAAAGGAACGTTAAATCTTTTGGAATAACGTTTAGCGGTTAAACAATATTGAATGTTGAAATTTTTATTTCCACTTCCAATAATTCCTAAACACTGCTTAGCATTATCGTGATAATCAAGATATTCACCTAAAATAGTTGTCATGACTTCTTTTACATTATCACCAGTTCCATCACCACCAGAGAGATATGTAGGAACAGAGACGAAGTAAGGTTCGGTTTCATTTCCAAAATCCGTTTGTTCACTAATTTCTTCTATGGATAAGAGTGGGTAATCCGGATTTTTTTGATTTTGTTCTTGTGCATAATTTACTAAATTTTCAGCAAAATTACGCGTATTTCCAGTATTTGAAATGAAGATAAGTTTAAGTGGTTTCATAATTTTCTCCTAGTCGTTTACTTTTATTTTTTTAAAATACCAAATTATCGTACTAATGATTAAAATAACGAAAAAACTAAGCAAACTAATTATTTTTCCAATTAGTAAACCAGGGGTTTGGTAAGTTAATTTAATCTTATGATTACCTGCTGGAATTACTCCACCAACAAATGCTTGGTTAACAATTTGAGTAGTAGCAGGGGTTCCATCGATAGTCAATTTCCAACCACTAGAGTATGGGATTGAACTGGTTAACACCGATTTATGAGAATTATGACTAATTCCAGACACTTGATTGTTATGGGTCTTAAGTTTAGTTAAGCTATTCTTTTGGTCATGTTTAATTTGAGCTTGGTACTCTTTATTAAATGGAACAACAATCAATCGTGCCTTCTTAAAATGCATTGAAGTTATATCAGAATACTTAAGGTTAATTTGTTTGCGAGCTTTAGATGAGTATCCTAAGTTAATTAATGCGTGCTTTTTAGGAATGTAGTTTGATAATTCATCGGTTCCTAATTGGGTAACGGCATTGCTCATTCCTTTGGTTGAAGCGGTTAAAACGAAACTTCCATTATTGTAATTGGAAATGTTTTTCCGGAAAAGATTAAGTTGAGCAAATTTAGTTTCAAAACGATTATTTAACGCATTTCGATTATTTTTAATTTGTTCAATTTGATAATTACTATTATAGTTTCCTTGAATTCCATCCAATTCCAAATACAATTCGGCATGTTTGGTTGAATTAGGATGCTTAATTTTCAGTTCAGTAGGAATTGAGTGGCCTAATGCATCACGAGTTAAGTAATGAAGACCATTCTGATTTTGTTTTTGTAGTTTCTCTTCAATGTTTTGATTCTGTTCTAAAATAGATTCAATTTTATCTGCAGAAGCATAACGATTGTTAGGGGAAGTCATTTGATTAGCTTTTTTGGCAAAGTCAGATTTGTCTAAATCTTTTTGGTTAGTAATTAAATTAGTATTATCAAAATCAACCGTATATTTTAGATTTTTAGTCTTGCTATGGTAGTTAACTGATTTAATTCCAGAAATTGGTTTTGTAACGTTAGTAGCATTGATTAAAGCCTGTTCTTTATCATTTACTGAAAGCTTTTTAAAATCATTTTGGGGAATAATTTTAGTTTGAGTGTACATCAATGGTAAATCATTTTTATTTTTGGCTAAGACCGTTCCAACTTTATTTTCTTTACTAGGAACATTGCTTCCATTTTGGAATAATTTTGGTTGGTGATTCTGATTACGAACTAGTTTAAAGCCATATGGTAATGATTTTTGGGCTTTATCAGAACGCACGAACATGTATTTGACCCCAAACAAGTTTTCCAAGGAGGAACGATAGTCGTTTTGAGCAACTGGATTGTTTGGGGTAAATTGATTATTTTGGAGAGTTCTTTCTAATTTACCAACAAATCCGTTTTCCACTGTTAAATAAGAAGCGATATCATGTGTTCCTAGAATCATTGGAAGATTTGAAGCAGCATTGAAGTAGTCGGTGTTAATAAAATTATCGCGTTCATCAGGGAAATAATGATATTTAGGACCAATCGTTGTTCGATAAGTTTTTAATTTAGGCTTAACAAATTTTTCCGCACCATCATAGTAGTTTTGCGTATATGATTTAGCAACATTTTTATTCAACATTCCTTTAGAGTAACCGCTGCTGTCAGGACTATAAAAGCCAATTCCAAGAGAAATCAAGTTGATTGTAACTAATACGAGAACACTACTAATTAACGTTGTTGGTCTCCACTTGAAAAGTTGTGCAGCAAATAAGATTCCAACTAAAATAAACAATAAGAAATATTCAGAAAAATCATGACGATGAACCTTGAAGATAAATCCATTACAAATCCAAACTAGAATCACTAATCCAATTGAAGCAAGCACAAAAATAGTTAAATCACGTTTTGAAAGCGTTGTTAAGTGATCAGCGAAAATCGCAGTTGCTAATCCAATTGGCAATAAAGTCAAGGAAGCCCAACGGTTAGATGGTGAAGCTAAAACATTGAAAACGGAACTGAACGCCGGAATTAAGATTCCAATCATGGAAATGATTAGGGCTGCGTTAATGGTTTTATATTTATTAAAATGACTGAGGGTATAAATGATGGCTAAAAAACTAAAACCACTAATTCCAATTAAAAGCCAGAAGTTAAAGGTTCCACCTAAACCAATCATTTTTCCGGGAAGGTTTAGATAGTAACTGGTTGGATAAGTTAAATAACCATTGGCAAAAACATTCTTAATTCTGGTTGATTTAAAGGCATAGAGAATCGTGGGAATAAATAAGATGCTAGCTAAGGCAATCCCACTGATGATTGTTCCAATTAATTTAAGTAAACTGGATTTGAAATTAAACCAAGGTTCTTTTCGTACAGAAAAGTAGCGAATGATTACATAAATGATGCAACCTAGTCCTAATATATAAGCAAAGTAGAAATTACTCAAAAAAGTAATTAAGGTTGCTAAAACTAACCACCACATTGATTTATTATGAATGATTTTTTCAATTCCTAATGCTAAGAGAGGAAAGAAAATCAAAGGTAAAATGAAGAAGGCATGATGTAAACCAGCATATAAAGCATAACTACCAAATGTGTAGGTTAAAGTGCTGATGACCAAACTATATTTTTTAAAGTTAAATTGTTTAGCAAATAAAAGAAATGATAGACCAGCACAATAGAGACGAAGGAGGACTAAAAAGCTGTAGCCAAATTCGATTTGATTTTTGGGGAAAAATATAATCAAATAGTTAAATAAATCACCAACAACATAGTAAGAAAAGCTAGTTAATTGATCTGCTCCCATTCCAATATTCCATGACCAGTGGGTTAATCCTTGCGATGGATGTTGAATGAAATGAAGTAACATATCATGAAAACTTACTAGAATTGGATAATGTTGGGCAATTCCATCAAAACTCCAAATTAACGAAGTATCAGTTAATGAAAACATAAGGGCAAAAGTCGATGTAATTACAGCAAACAAAATGGTGTAACCCAGCCAAGCTGGTATTTTTTTAATTGCGTTCATTATTAAAACTCCTTAAATAAAAAACGAGGCATAGCCTCGTCTTTATAGATTATTTATCGGATTCATCTTGATCATCGTCAGTTTCAGTTTCAATTTTCTTAACCCCAAACCAGTCGATGAATGAATTTTCGTAGGCTAACACTTTGAATTCAAAGTCACCTAATTTGACCACATCTCCAACTTTAATGTGAGGATTGTTTTCAATGATGAAACCAGAAAGAGTTACAACATCTGATCCATCAAAGGTTTTGATATCCGTATCGAAAAGTTTTTCAAAGTCATAAGTATTCATTTTTCCGCCAATTTTGTATGTACCATTGGGTTGGCGGAAAATAGCGGCATGGTTAACTGTATCAATTTCATCACGAACTGTTCCAAATAACTCTTCATAAATATCTTTATCGGTAACAATTCCTGAGGTACCACCATATTCATCAATCACAACTACGATTGGTTGATGGTTACTGATCATTTGTTGGAGCACCATCGCAATCGGGGTCGTTTCAGAAGTAGTACTAATTTTACGGATGAGACTCTTGATTGGTTTTTCTTTATTGATTTGAGCTTGTTGAATTAAGTCATAGATATAAACATAACCCAAAATATCATCTTTATCGTTATCCTTAACAACGGGAAGTCGACTAAATTTGGTGTTGAGGTAAGTTTCAATGGCCTCTTCATCAGTGGTATCAATATCAATGGTCTTTAAACGGGTCCGATCAATCATGACATCTCGAGCGGTTTTATCATTTAATTCAAAAACCCGACGCATGTAAAGGTAATCGTCTTTTTCTAAGTCACCATTTTTAACGGCTGCTTTAGAGACACTTAAAATTTCAGATTGAGAAAGGGCTTCATCGTTTTCATTTGCAACAGGAAGACCTAGCATTTTAACTACTCCAGCTGCTGAAACATTTAATAACCATACAAATGGGTAGAACATTATGTGGAAGTAGTGAAGTGGACCACTAACAACTGCTAAAACCTTAAGTGGCATATCAATACTAAGGTTTTTAGGTAAGATTTCGGTGAAAACCACTTCTAGGTAAGTTAAAATTAACACCCCAATTACTACACCAAAACCGTGGGCAGCAGCACTGCTTAAGCCAATTCCAGAAGCACCAAATAAATCAACAAAGATTTCAACGGCAAATGATTCACCAATCCATCCTAAAATAATTCCGGCAAGTGAAACTCCTACTTGAGTAGTAGATAGGTATTCATTAAGGTTCGTTACCATCTTCATTTCGAGCTTAATTTTGTGTTTCCGCTTTGCACTTGTGTTCTCGTCATCGAGTTCTTCTTGTAAGGCAGTCGGCCGTGATTGCACTAGAGCAAATTCACAAGCAACAAAATATCCCGCAAAGAAGAACATCACTAATATAATAACTAAGTCGACAAAAATCGATCCAGTAACCAAAAAGCATTCCTCTTTTCATTTTAATAAAATAGTAGTCAATTCAAGTCAAAATTAAAAATTTGACATTATACTTAATAATTTTACCATAATATGGGAGAAAACACGTTTTTTTCCAAAATTATTCAACGATAATAGTAAATTTTGGTTAACTCGAATGATGACCACTGAAAAATTAAAAGGGCTTAGTTACAATTAAACAAAAGGGGTGGAAAAATGACACAAAATTTAACTGGGCTTACCTCAGCTCAGGTTCAAACCCGAATTGCTGCAGGGGAAAATAATACTGCAACAGAATCATTAACGAAAAGTAGCAAACAAATTGTTTTTGAAAATACGTTTACCTTATTTAATTTAATCAATGTAATTCTTGGAATTTTGGTTTTTTTAACTGGTAGTTATAAAAATATGTTGTTTTTATTAATTGCTACAGTTAATACTATGATTGGAATTTTCCAAGAAATTAGAGCTAAACGACAAGTTGATAAAATGGCATTGTTATCACAATCAAAAGTGACCGTGATTCGCAATGGTAAACAGGTTGAAATTGAACCAGAAGGAATCGTTTTAGATGATTTGCTTGTTTTACAATTAGGAGACCAAGTTCCGGTTGATGGGATTGTTAAAGAAACTCAAGAATTAGAAATTGATGAGTCCCAAATCACTGGAGAATCTGATGTAATTATTAAAACGGATGGTGAAAGCTTAATTTCTGGGAGTTTTGTGGTTAGCGGGCATGCGATTATGCAAGCCACGGAAGTTGGAAAGTCCACCTTTGTAAATTCATTAACCGAAAAAGTTAGCAAAACGGAAAAAAATAATAGTGTGTTGTTGAATTTAATTAAACGAATTATTCGCATTTTAACAATTATCATTATCCCACTGGGTCTGCTCTTATTTGCTTCCCGTTTGTGGCATGGTGTTGCTTTGAATCATGCTATTTTAGGGACTGTAGCAGCGATGATTGGGATGATTCCAGAAGGATTGATTTTACTTTCATCCGTTACCTTAGCGATTTCTGCTTATCATTTAGCTCGGAAACAAGTGTTAGTTAGAGATTTAGCATCTATTGAAACGTTGGCACGAGTTGATACACTTTGCTTGGATAAAACAGGAACGATTACGAATGGAAATTTGCAGTTTAAACAATTAGTCTTATCTCATGGACAAAATGAGAAAATAGTTAGTGACATTTTGGGTTCGTTAGTTAAAGAAATTGATGATACTAATGAAACCGCCGAAGCACTGAAAACAGCCTTTCCTAGTCATCCATATCACGCACAACAAATTGTGCCATTTTCTTCTGCTCGTAAGTGGAGTGGCGTGCAGTTTGAACAGGGCAACTATGTGTTAGGGGCTCCACAATTCGTGTTGCAATTAAGTGAGCAACAAACACAGCAAGTACATGGATTTGCGGCAAATGGTAATCGGGTTTTGGCGTTAGTCAAAGCTGATGAAATGAGTCGAGATGGCATAACTGGTGCCGAACTAGTCGCATTTATTTTGATTACGGACGTGATTAGAGCGGATGCTCCTAGCACTCTGGCCTATTTTGCTAATCAAGGAGTTACTGTTAAAGTAATTTCTGGTGATGATCCGACCACCGTGGCAGCGATTGCGCAACGAACGGGAATTGCAAAAGCTGAGCAACTAGTTGATATGACAACGGTGGCGGATGATGCCAATTACCATGATTTAGTCGCTAAAACGACCGTCTTTGGGCGCGTTAAACCCGAGCAAAAAGAACGATTGGTAAAAGCTTTACAGGATAACGGGCACACTGTAGCCATGACCGGTGACGGAGTAAACGATATTTTAGCTTTGCGTCAGGCTAACTGTGGGATTGCGATGGCTTCAGGAAATGAAAGTACCAAAAGTATCGCGGGCTTTGTGTTAGTTGATTCTAATTTTTCAGCTTTAATTCAAATTTTAAATGAGGGTCGACGCGTGATTAATAATATCGATAACATCGCAGCTTTGTACTTGGTCAAAACGATGTTCTCAATTATGTTGAGTTTGATTTTTATTTTCATGGCCAAAAGTTATCCATTCCAGCCCATTCAACTCACACCAATTAATAGTTTGATGGTTGGAGTTCCGTCATTCTTCTTAGCATTGGCACCCGAATTTCATCCAATTAAAAATCGTTTCTTCACCGGAATCGTCGAAATTGCGCTTCCGTCAGCGATTTGTGTGGTGATCTATATTATTCTAATTGGCGGAATTGGTAATTTATTAGGATTTAAAGTTGCTACAACTGATACGTTAAACGTTTTGTTAACGGGATTGATTAGCTGGCAAGCATTGCTATTAGTGAGTCGTCCTTTAAACCGTTATAAAGCCATGATTGTTGCAGGAAGCATTATTGGGTTTATGGGATTGTTTATTATTTTTGGGAAGTTTTTCTTTCTTGCTAGGTTGTTTACCTGGCAGGTTGGCGGAATTGGTTTGCTGTTATTGCTAACAGTTAATCCGGTTTTCTTATTAGTTCAGAGATTAGTTAATTATTTTAGAGATAAGAAAATTTCTATTGGAAAACTGGAGAGTGAGTGATGAAAAAAATTGAAGATTTTTTAGAACTAAGTGAAGAACAAGCGATAAATTACAATTTTGCTAGTGATGGTGAAGAAGCTGATCGTTCAGCACTTGCAAAAGAAGTTTATGGAAAATTATTTTCATTTTGTGATAATGATAAATTTTATAAACAAGCATTTGAGTGGTTTAATACTGAAAAGAAAGGATATGAAGATTTAACTGGTGATACATTAATTACTTGGCGCATACCAATTATGAAAAGATATTACAACCAAGCATATAAGTCATTAAAAGATGATAAAAAGAATCAAATTAAAGATATTTTAAAAAAATATGCACCATTTGATGGGCCAGTTGAATTTGCTGAGAACGCTGATAAAGAAAAAATGCAATTATCAAATTACTATGTCTTGGGAAATCTGGGTCTACCCCTACGTGGGGAGGAATTAATTCTAAAAGAGCACTTTGTTTTAATGATTGTTACGATGCTTTTCTTAGATTATTGAAAAATTTTTATCAACAAAATGGAAACGAATATATTAATGATTGCATTGTTGGTCAAGCTATTTTAGAGCAAAAAGATTACTTTGAAAGTTATAAAGATATTAGTAATGTTACAAATAACGATAAGGTTACGGATGATAATAATGCATTTAACAATTTTATAAATGTCAATTTATTACAAGATTTCACCGATGGATATGATGAAAATAATACCTACAACGTAAAAAATTTAGCTTCTTCAGAAACGTTTGAAGAATATGTAAAAGAGTCAGCTAAAGTAATTAATGCTAGATCAAAACGAATGTGGAAAGAATTGCAAACAAAATAGTATTAATATTTTGTGGACAGAAAAATAAATAACAAATAACAGCCAAGTCCTGATTAAATTCAGTGCTTGGCTGTTTTATTACCCGAATATGTTATTAATTGAGCAATATTATTTATAACGGATATAAAAATCTTTAATATACTGATAAAACAGTCTTTATAAAGATTTTGAAACAAATGTTTGGCAAAACGAAAAGAGTGTGATATTATGAAATTGTGAAATGAATAACAAATAAACGTTTATGAACCGGAGGGTGAATAATATGGTAGAAAAGAAACAACCAAATGTTGAAGCAATCAAAAAGAATATTGATGATATGGTTGCCAAAGCACATGTTGCCTTAGACGAAATGAGTAATTTTGATCAAAAGAAAGTTGATCACATTACCCACGCAATGGTAATTGCCGGGGTAAACGCTCACCAAATGCTCGGTGAAATGGCCTTTAAAGAAACTGGTCGTGGAGTCGCTGAAGATAAAGCAATTAAAAACTTATTTGCCACTGAAGAAATCTGGAATAACATCCGGAACGATAAAACAGTTGGTGTAATTGAAGAAAACTCAGAAGAAGATTTAATCAAAGTCGCTGAACCACTTGGTGTGTTAGCAGGAATTACTCCTGTAACTAACCCAACTTCAACTACTTTATTCAAATCAATTATTTCAATGAAAACTAGAAATGCAATTATCTTTAGTTTTCATCCACAAGCTATAAAATCATCAATCAAAGCTGCTCAAATTATACGTGATGCTGCGATTGCTGCTGGTGCTCCTAAAGATGCTATCCAATGGATTACCGAACCAAGTCGTGAGGCAACTAATGCTTTGATTCAAAACCCAGGGGTTGCATGTACTTTAGCAACTGGTGGTCCTGGTCTTGTTAAAGCTGCTTACTCAACTGGTAAACCAGCTTTAGGTGTTGGTCCTGGTAATGGTCCTGTTTATATTGAAGAAACAGCTAACATTCCTCGTGCCGTTAATGATTTAGTTTTATCAAAAACTTTTGATAACGGAATGATTTGTGCAACTGAAAACAGTGCTGTGATTGATGCTTCAATCTACGACGATGTAAAAGAACAACTCTCACTTAACCGGGTTTACTTTATTCCTGATAATGAAAAACAAAAATTAACTGATGCAATGTTTGACAGTACTCGTTTGAGTGTTAAAGGTCCAATCGCTGGAGCAACTGCTCAACAAATTGCTGATATGGCCGGAATTAAGGCTCCAAAGGATACTCAAGTTCTTGCTGTTGAAATGACTGGAATTGGTCCTAAATACCCAATGTCTGGTGAAAAACTTTCTCCTGTAATTTCAGTTTACAAGTCAAAGAATCATGAAGATGCCTTTAAAATTGTAGCTAAATTATTGAACTACGGTGGATTAGGTCATACTGCTGCTATTCAAACTAGAAATGATCAATTAGCTGTTGACTTTGGTGTTGCTGTAAAAGCTTCACGGGTCTTGGTTAACTCACCAGCTGGTTTAGGTGGTGTTGGTAACCTTTACAACAACATGACTCCTTCATTAACGTTAGGTACTGGATCATGGGGTAATAACTCAATCTCACATAACGTTACTGACTACGACTTATTGAACATTAAGACAATCGCAAAGAGAAGAAATAATATGCAATGGATTAAATTACCTAAGATTTACTTCGAAAAGAATTCAGTTCGTTACCTTAAAGATATGCCAAACATCAAGAAGGCCTTCATCGTTACCAGTCCTTCAATGGTTAAATATCACTACGTTGACAAAGTTTTAGATGAATTAAATGCACGTCCAGATGGCGTTCAATACTACATCTTTGATGATATCCACGACGAACCAACAACTGATATAGTTCAAGCAGGGGTTACTCAAATGCGTGGCTTCAAGCCAGATACCATTATCGCTTTAGGTGGTGGTTCACCACTTGATGCTGCTAAGATGATGTGGTTAATCTACGAAAACCCAGAAACTAACTTCTTTGGAGCAAAACAAAAATTCTTAGATATCAGAAAACGTGCTTACCGCTTTGAAAAACCAAGCAAGTCACAAATGGTTGCGATCCCAAGTACTTCAGGTACTGGATCAGAAGTAACACCATTCTCAGTTATCACTGATTCTAAATTACACATCAAGTACCCATTAGCTGATTACGCTTTGACCCCTGATGTTGCGATTATTGATCCTCAATTTGTGGCTACGGTTCCAAAGAAAACCATTGCTGCTTCAGGACTTGATGCTTTAACTCATGCCATTGAATCATACGTATCAGTAATGGCATCTGACTACACTCGTCCCTTATCACTCCAAGCCATCAAGATGATTTTTGAAAACTTGACTGATTCTTACAATGGCAACATGGAAGCTCGTGACAAGATGCACACTGCTTCAACCATTGCCGGTATGGCCTTTGCAAACGCCTTCTTGGGAATTACACACTCAATTGCTCACAAACTTGGTGGACAATTTGGAATTACTCACGGTATCGCAATTGCAATTACCTTGCCACATGTAATTCGTTACAACTTTGAAAAACCTAAGAAGATTGCTACTTGGCCTAAGTACGAATCATTCCGTGCCGACCAAGACTACGCTGAAATTGCTCGTTACCTTGGCTTACCAGGATCAACTAACGAAGAACTCAAAGAAGCTTTGGTTCACAAGTTCATCGAATTAGCTCACTCAGTTGGTGTAACTTTAAGTTTGAAGGCTCAAGGGGTTAACAAAGCAGACCTAGAAGCTGCTGCAACTCATCTTGCTGAATTAGCTTACTCTGACCAATGTACTACTGCTAACCCTAAAGAACCACTTTTCGCAGACCTTAAGAAGATGATTCTTGAAGAATACGATGGAGTTGGGGTTGAAACTGAAACAGATAAAGAAGTTTAATTAAACATAAAAGCACATCGTCATTGACGATGCGCTTTTTATTTTTTAATTGAATTAATTAAAACTGCAATTAGTTGTTTTTCTTTAGGCGATAAGACATGTGTTTTTCGATAAGTTAGAGAAACGTAGAATTTATCTAAATCGTCGTCATCGATTGGAATGGCTACCAAGTTATCTTTAGGGCTAATGGCTTGTTCAGTTAAAAAGGAAACACCTAAATCTTCAGAGACAAGTTGTTTTAAAAGTTCGACATCTTGTGTCCGATAACGTATGTGAACTTTAATACTATGTTCGTTACAGAGTTTGTTAAACGTATTGTGATGAATGAAGTCATTCGGAAGAGAAATGAAATTGATGTTGTTGAGATCCTTAATTTTTATCTTTTTAAGTTTAGCTAAGGGTGAATTGAGGGAAACGATAATCTTAAAATCGCTTTTGGTTAAGACTTTTGATTTAATGTCATGACTTTCAATTGGTTCGTTTGAACCCAGCAAAGCAATGTCAATTTCACCAGAACGAAGCTGATCAAGTAATTTCCCTGAACCAGCTTCGATATTATCTAAGTCATCTAAGATATCAGACTTACTAAGTTCTAAGGCCAGAATTGGGAAATAATAGTTTCCGATGATTGGCGGAAGACCAAAACGAATTGGGACCTTGAAATTGTGATGCATGTCTTTTTTTATTTCTTCCACTTCACGATTAATTATATCGGTATGCTTATATAAAACTTTTCCATGGGGACTGATTTTAATTTTACGATGTGCTTGATTACGGTTGATAAGTTCCACATTAAACTCTTTTTCAAGTCGCTGAATGGCCATCGAAATGGTAGGTTGACTTACGCCAAAATACTCAGAAACTGTAGTATAACTTTTTAGTTCCACTAATTTATTAAAGTAAATTAAATCTTGTAATTTAATAGGATCACCTCATATAAAGTTTGTTTATGTAAACTATATATTTGACAATTATTTTCTCTGTGAATTAATATACAGGTAGTTTATTAATGTAATAATACTACAAAAAGGAGTCTTATTTATGTCAAGAGGACAAGAAATTGTAAACAATCCCTTTTTAAACAAGGGAACTGCATTTACTGAAGAAGAACGTAAGACCTTAAATCTCCAAGGAATGTTACCTCCACGGGTACAAACTTTAGAAGAACAAACTGCTCGAGTATACAAAGAATACTTAACTAAGAGCAATGATTTAGAAAAACGTGTTTACTTAATGAGTATTTTCAACGAAAACCGCGTGCTTTTCTACGCTACTTTCGCTGAACACGTTAGTGAATTTATGCCAATCGTATATGATCCAACCATTGCTGACTCAATTGAAAACTACAGTCGTATGTACGTTAACCCACAAAACGCTGCTTTCTTATCAATTAACCAAGATGATAAAGAAACCATTCGTCAAAGCCTAATCAATGCCGCTGAAGGCCGTAACATCAAGTTATTAGTTGTAACTGATGGTGAAGGAATTCTTGGAATTGGTGACTGGGGAACTCAAGGAATTGATATCCCAGTTGGTAAATTAATGGTATATAGTGCTGCTGCTGGAATTGATCCTTCAGAAGTACTTCCAGTTGTAATTGATGCTGGTACTACTAGAAAAGAATTACTTGAAGACCCATTATACTTGGGACTTGATCAAGAACGTGATTACTCAGAAAAATACTACGACTTCGTTGACAAGTTTGTAACAGAAGCCGAAGATTTATTCCCTAACCTTTACCTTCACTTTGAAGATTTTGGTCGTGCAAATGCTGCCAACATCTTAGACAAATACAAAGACAAATACTTAGTATTTAATGATGATATTCAAGGAACTGGAATCATTGTATTAGCTGGGGTCCTTGGTGGACTTAACATTTCTGGCGAAAAAATGGTTGATCAAAAATACCTTTGCTTTGGTGCCGGTACTGCCGGAGTTGGGATTGCTCAACGGGTTGCTGAAGAAATGGTTCAATCAGGTTTATCAGAAGAAGAAGCTAAGAAACGTTTCTACATGGTTGACAAACAAGGTCTCTTGTTTGACGACATGCCTGACTTAACTCCTGGTCAAAAAGAATTTGCTAGAAGTCGTTCAGAATTTGCTAATTCAGAAGACTTAACTGATTTACTTTCAGTGGTTAAAGCAGTTCACCCAACCATCATGGTTGGTACTTCAACTGTTCACGGTGCCTTCACTGAAGACGTTATTAAAGAAATGGCTGCTCACACTGAACGTCCAATCGTGATGCCAATTTCAAACCCAACTAAGTTAACTGAAGCAACTGCTGCTGATGTAATTAAATGGTCAGATGGTCGTGCTTTAGTTGCTACTGGAATTCCAAGTGCTCCAGTTGAATACAACGGGGTTACTTACGAAATCGGTCAAGCTAACAACGCCCTTGTTTACCCTGGGATTGGTTTAGGCGCCATCGCCGCAACTGCTACTAAGCTAAGCGACAAGATGATTTCAGCTGCTGCTCACTCATTGGGTGGAATTGTTGATCCAAACCAACCAGGTGCTGCAATCTTACCACCAGTTGATCAATTAACTGAATTCTCACAAACAGTTGCCAACTCTGTTGCTCAAACTGCCGTTGACGAAGGTATTACTCGTGAAACAATTACCGACGTTAAAGCTGCCGTTGAAGCAGAAAAATGGTACCCAGTTTACAAAGAAGTTAAATAATTTAATGTTAAGCAAAATTCGTTCGTATTTACTACGAGCGTTTTTGTTTTTTTAAAACTAAATTTAGGAGATGAATTTTATATGACAGCATTCTTAACCTCATTATCAAGTGTGGGTGAAATTGTTTTAGTAATTGCGTTAGGCTTTTGGTTGCGTAATTCAGGCCGTTTAGGTGATACCTTTAAAAATAATATTTCATTCATCATTATGGATATCGCATTACCAGTTTCGATTTTTATCCATAATTGGCGAG
>NZ_AYYM01000017.1 GCF_001436035.1 Fructilactobacillus sanfranciscensis DSM 20451 | reverse complement strand
AACTTTATTGAGGCCCCTCATTCTTATGAATCCCGTGGCATTTTTTCATCTTTTATATGAAAAAAAGTTCAAATTAAATACTTAGGTTTATTCGTGATCAAATCCTTAACTTGTGCTGACAAACTTGGTAAAGGCATTCCTAGAACATTTTCAAGTGCATTTTCGTTATTAACATTATTTTCCAAAATTTGTTCGTGGGTCATTCCAAACGCTACATCTTTTTTAGCAACATGTTCGCTTAAAGCACCACGAGCAATTAATTTTTGGATTGCTACTTTAAAATTGATTTGAGCTGTATCAAGGTTGGTTTTTTCTAATTCAGTTTGGTAAGTTTTTAAATCAACTGATTGAACTGGAAAATCTTTTCCTGTTGCTTCTTTAATTGCTTTAGCTAATTCTTTGTAAGTATGTTGCACACCGTGAAATTCATAAATTTCAAGGGGATCATTTTCCAGCATTGTCATTACTCTGGCAGCACCTTCAGCATAAAGTTTTTCTTCGGCCCATCCGACGGTTATTTCACCAGTCGCATAAATAAATGGCTTACCCGATTTAGCAGCTTCAATTTCTGGAAGTTCATTTTCTAAATACCAATTATTTCTTAAAAAAGAATGAGGTAAACGGGCATCAATAATCATTTTTTCAGTGGCACGATGATCTTCTGCTAACGGAGCTTCGCTAATATCCGCATGAGGGAAACTCGTATAAGCCAGATATTTAACTCCTGCATTAGCAGCTGCAGTCACCACATTTTTGTGTTGGGCGACCCGGGGATGACGTGCATTTGGTTGAGAAGAAATAAACAATACCCGATCAATTCCAGCAAAAGCCTTTTCCATCATTTTTTCATCGTTATAATCACCCTGTCTGATTTCAACAGCAGTGGGGTACATTTTTTTTGCTTTTTCGATGTCCCGAGCAATTACAACAATGTCGTTAAATGACACTAGACTAAGTAATTTTAAAACAACTCGTTCACCGAAATGACCAGTTGCCGCAGTTACAGCATATTTCATAGTAAAATCTCCTCTTAAGTTAATCTTAGCACAAAAAAGACGCGGAAATATTTCCACGTCTTTTAGTAATTCTAAATTAAAATGAACGAACGATAAGTAAAATACCGAAGAACATGAAGTAAAATGAAAGTAAGAAGATACTAACACCAACTGCAGTTGCGGGACTGAATAATAAAATAATTCCAAGAATTACGCCAACTACTCCAAGAATTACATTTAACCAGAAGTAACCCTTGTTGTTTTGTCTAATGTAACGACTAACCCAAAGTTCAAAGAGGGAGTCCAAGATAAAACTAAGAGATAACATAATCCAAATGAAAGTTGCACCTAATACTGGTCTAAGGAAAATCATTCCCCCTAAAACAATATCAAGGATAGCACTAACGATTAACCATGTTGGGTTTAAACCAAGAGCTTTATCAATCATGGTAATATCAAAAAGTTTAAATGCTCCTTCAAAGATTAATGCAAATGCAATGAAAAAGATTAAAGTTTTTAATGAACTTGCTGGATTACGAGCAATAACTACTGACATTGCGGCAAATAATATTCCAATTACTAAAGTAAATGGATCAAAACTTCTTTCTGAACTAAACATAAATATTTCCTCCTAAGTCATTCTTAATACAAACTTAATTATAATACAGTGAAGATTTAACCATGGTTTAATGAATTTTAGATTTTTGTATAGTAAAATTAAAGTATGATTCAATTCGAAGTCAAATTAAGAAAGTAGACATCTTTAAATTATGAAAAAAATTTTACAAGCATCTAAGTATTATTTGGCAGCATTTATCTTACCAATGTTAGTAGTTGTTGTGACATTTGGTTTTCGTGGGATTGCACCATTTGGGACTAATAATATATTAGTTAGTGATTTGGGAACCCAATATTTACCATTTTTTGAATTTTTACGTAGTCAGTTAGTTAATCATACCTTTAGTATGTACTCGTTTATGTTATCTCTTGGGGATAATGCAATTCCAATTTATACTTACTATTTAATGAGTCCATTAAACCTTTTAGTCGTTTTTGTAAAAGCGACCAATGTTCCAGTTTTAATGGAAACAATTATTATCCTTAAAATTGGTTTAATTGGACTTTCAATGTCCTGGTTTTTAAAAGCTAAGTATCAACGTCAAGATTTAATGCAAGTTGTTGCAGCAGTGGCCTATGGTCTATGTGGCTTTGTGGCAATGTATTTCTATGATTTTATGTGGTTAGAAGCTTTAATGATGTTGCCACTAGTTACTTTAGGAATTGAACGACTTTTTTATAAAGGAAAATGGGGTGGCTACGTTGCCTCATTGTTTCTCATCATTTTCTTGAACTATTATATGGGCTATATGATATGTATTTATTCGGTCATTTATTTTGTGTACTTGGTCTTTTTAAATCGTCCAGCTAGACTTGGCTTTTGGAAATATTTAATTGAACATAAAACAATGACAATTAAATATGTAACTAGTTCAATTATTGCAGCTATGTTATCAGGATTTATGTTGATTCCAACTATTATCGGGATGCTTTCAACTGGGAAGAGTAGCATTAATCCATGGGACTTTGTACCTAAGCTTCGGTTTCTCCCATCTGCATTTGCCAGTTTTGGTGTTGGATCTACCAATTTTGTGGAACGACTTTATCATGAACCATCGTTTTTCATTGGCAGTCTTTTTGCAATTGGTTTGTTAATATTTTGGATGTCAAAACGAACTAATCGACGGGAAAGAAAAGCTTCTTTTTGGTTAGTTGGAGCAATTTTCTTTGGGATGTTAATCACCACGACTGACACCATGTGGCACATGTTTCAGATGCCAGCTGGATTTCCATTCCGGGAAGTTTACATGTTGAGTTTTGTGATGATTATGTTTGGTTATCAAGCTTGGCTGAATGGTAGTTTTAAAGACAATGCGGTTATGATCAAAGCAGGATTAATTCTTGCTGGATTGATTGTGATTGGATATGGATCGGTCATCATTGAAACAATGGTTTCCCAACGATACTATTTTCAAATGTCTTTTTATGTTGCTAACTATTGGCATATTATCCCAGCATTATTATTTGTGTTTGCAACAATATTAGTGATTTTGCTAGCTAATCGATTTGGCAAACGGATGTGGTGGTTAATGCTTGTCTTAGTTTGTCTAGAAATGGGAACTAACATGTGGATGGCGCTTGGGGGGACTCAAGAATATGGCAATCAAGCTAAATTTAGAAAAGCTTTTAACCAGTCCACTAAAATTATTAAAAAAACTACATCAGGTCAAAAAGAGTTTGGCCGGATCAAAGTAAATAACGAATTGTACAGTCAAAGTTTTAATACTATCTATAATCAATATAATGATTCATTACTTTATGATTTTTTTGGCGTAAATAGTTATACTTCATCCTTAAACGTACACACGCACGATGCTTTGGCTGACTTAGGTTTGTATAGTCGTAATGAACGGCGGATTAGCTCTAATGGATCGACTCCAGTTACCGACCAATTGTTAGGAATTAATCAAAAGATTAGAATTGAAACTGATGGAAAAGTTGGAACAAGTAAGAACGATGATGTCACTAGTTTAGGTTATGCAGTTTCAAAACAAATTAAGCACGTTAAATATGATAAAAATGAAATATTTAAAAACTTAAATACATTAGCTCAAAAAGAAAGTAATACCAAAACTAATTATTTTGTAAAAAGTAAGATTAATGATGTTGCAGTTGATGCCAATAAGGATAATTATCGTTATACGGTCACTTTGACACCTAAAATTAGTGGAATGCAATATATGGATTTGGCAACGACTAGCCCTAATCAGGAATTGGATGTGATGGTTAACGGTCAAAAGCTCGATACTAGTTATCTTCAATTAGGCTCCGAAATTATTGAGTTGGGTGATTTTGAAAAAGGTCAACAAATTAAAGTTAGTTTTACTAGCGACAGTCGCATTTTAGAAATGCAACCATTATTTGCAGGATTTAATGAATCTGAATTTACTAAATTTGTGCAAGCAACCAAACCATATCGTTTAGTGGTGAAACAACCCGAAAAACTTAAATATCAGGGTAATCATTTTAGTGGAACTATCACCACGACGAAAGCTCGTCCTCAAGTAATTATCAGTATTCCTTATGATAAAGGATGGCAGATTACCGACAATGGTAAAACAGTTCAGACTTATAAAGTGCTCAAAGGGTTAACCGGAATTAAATTAGCCCCTGGAAAACACAGCTTACAATTTACTTACCAAACGCCAGGACTTAAAATAGGGTTAGGAATAACAATCTTTGGAATGATTGGTGTTTTATTACAATTAATTATTTTTAGACGGAAACGTAAATAGGAGATTATTATGGCTGTTACTGCATACTTAGTTCGTCATGGACAAACATACATGAACTTGTATAACAAGGTTCAGGGTTGGATTGATTCACCTTTAACATCAAAGGGAATTCAAGATGCCCAAGACGCCGGTGAACGATTATCAAAAATTAGTTTTGATGCTGCTTTTACTAGTGATTCAGGTCGTGCGATTGAAACTGGTCGTCAAATTTTAAAGAAAAATCCAAATGGAATTAACATTATTACTTATCAATTTCCAGAATTAAGAGAACAATTCCATGGTTATTTTGAAGGTGAAAACCTTGAACAAATGTGGCAATTTGTTGGTGAACAAGTTCAGATTACTAATGAAGCTGGCGTTTTAGATAACTTTGGTCTAGAACGAGCTCGTGATTTAATTGCGAAAGCCGATTTATACAATAATGCTGAAGATAACAAACGATTCTGGGACAGATTAGATCGTGGTTTTGACCGAATTCGGGAAAACACCAAGGATGATGAAGTCATTTTAATCGTTTCTCATGGGATGACAATTCGTTCGATTGTGGATCGTTATGCTCCAGAACTTGACCAAGGGCAAGCTGCTAAGAATGGTAGTATTACTAAGTTACGAATTTTACCTGAAACCATTGAAGTTGAATATTACAATAAATTAGATAGTGACGTTTAAAAAAATAAATACAATAGAAAAAGGACGCCCATTGGATGTCCTTTTTTGCTACTTATTATTATTGCACAAAGCAACAACAATAATCATAATGCAAATCAACGAGATTGGCATGTTACTCCTCTTAAATTTAGGTAGGAATAATAGTGCTTGCTAACTGTTTGACCATAGTTAGTTGAATTGAGGGTGCCCCCTTAATGGGCACTCTTTTTTTGTTTTAATATAATAAATTTATGATTTAGTATAATTAAACAAATAAAAAGAGCCTACCAGCTCTAGCTGATAAGCTCAATCAGCAGTTTACGACAAGTGATGATTAGTATACCGTTTACTACTTAAACTATATTTTATATCAATTTTTAGTGTTTAATTTTAGCATAATTATCTAGCAGAGCTTTCCGTAAAAGCGGGTCATTAGCATAAATGTATGTTCCATAAACGCCCCGTTTCATTAAAACGTTCACGGAATTTAAAATGATTTGGCGTTGCATCCGTTGAAATTCTTCTGGATCTTGAATGTCTTTACGGCGTTTGATTGATTCAGTATTGGTTTGTTTACTTAAATCAACTTTAATTTTATGATCTTTTGGATCAAGATAGATTGGTGGACCTAAAATTAAACCGACGTAGTTTAAATCAAACCCCTGACAAGTATAGATAGAACCAACTTCATCAATTGACTTAGGGATTTCCGCCCATGGGGTACTGGTATAGTTATATTGATCCCATGGCATTTTAAAACCACCACTTTCTTTGATATAATGCTTACCACCATCAAGGGTAGACGGATAACCGGTGGTTGAAACAATTCGGGAAAGTCCGACTTCTTGATTCCGTTTAACGATTTCTTTGCGCATTGCTTCAGCATCCGCATAAATGCGAAAATCATAATCGTCATCCGCATCCTGCGGAATCGGAAGCAATTTACCATTACTAAACTCATCGACCCAGTGGACTAAGTCGGGCTTGGCAGTCATCCGAAATTGGTGAGTTAAATGATAACTTTCGTGATAGTAGGGCTTTAAAATTTGATCTAATCGAGCTTGATCCCAATAGTTCTTTGTTTGAATAACTTGCCGCATATCAAAAACAACAATCACAACTTTACTTAACTTAATAATTTTTTCAAGCTGGTTTTCACCATAAAAATTATTGTAGTGATCTGGCTGAGATAACAATAAGTGGGCTTCGTCAATGATGACGATGTCTGCTTTTTCGACGTGCTTTTGCATTTGATTAATAAATGAAGTAGGGCGCATAAAATTCTTTTTTAAAACGTTATCTTCAGTTCCAGCAATTTGTTTATAAACTTTAAGTACTTCTGGATGATTGACTAAGAAATAGTTTTTCGTTTCATAAAGTGGATTTTTAGGATCATGGGCAGCCTTTTGGATGTCGAAGAATAATTGACTTAAAACGACACTTTTACCAGTTCCACAGTCTCCATAGATGGTAAAAATGG
The DNA here is from genome assembly GCF_001436035.1 of Fructilactobacillus sanfranciscensis DSM 20451. Lineage (GTDB taxonomy): Bacteria > Bacillota > Bacilli > Lactobacillales > Lactobacillaceae > Fructilactobacillus > Fructilactobacillus sanfranciscensis. The sequence continues at coordinate 17,444 of NZ_AYYM01000017.1, read as the reverse complement.
AGTGACCATCATGTAAACGAGTCTTAGTAAGGGTTTCGATGCGGTCAATTAATTGTTTTTGTTCGTCCGTTAAATGATTTAAATTAGGTGCAATTTTATTAATGGCTTCATTATTGATTTTCATTAGTAGCCTGCTTTCTTGATTGGAAGTTCCAGTTATAGAAGGTAGCGGCGGCAACTATGGTAGCAAGAATTAACAAAAGTAAATAATCTAAATTACCACCGACTTGGGTTTTCTGTTTAAATTCTAATGGACTAGTAGCCTGATTTTGATGAAAGGCGATGACGGATGCTAAAATTGCTAATTTTTTTTAAAGTCATTGATTCAGAATTAATGGGAAACCCCTCCAATTATTTTTTAATTTTAGTATAGCACTGCTGGGTAAACAAAAAGACCATGACATGGTCATAGTCTAGTTGGCAGGTGTATTTGCGATAGCGGCATCTATATCTTCATTATTAATATATGTTAAGTCATCATTGCTAGGCTTTTCCATAAAAGCAACGCGGCGAGCTTGAGCTTGTAACATTGCTTGATAAACGTTTCGGGCCCACCGAGCATTTCCAGATGGATGATTTGTTTCAATAAATTCGGTCACTGTTTTATCGAAGTATTTTACATCTTCTAATTTAACAATGCCTTCGTGTTCCATCATGGTCTTGATGATTTTTACTAATTCTGCGGTGGTGTAATCAGCAAAAAAGACACGGTTAGGAATCCGGGAACGTAAACCAGGGTTATCGTTTAAAAATTCTTCCATCCGATCAGTATATCCTGCTAGGATTATGATTAAATCTTTTCTGTGATTTTCCATCCCAATGATTAGTTGATCAATGGCTTCATGACCGAAATCAGTTGGACTGTCAGCATGTGATAATTGATAGGCTTCATCAATAAATAAAATTCCACCAAGTGCACTTTCAATGACTTTTTTAGTTCGATCAGCGGTGGTCCCGGTATAGTGACCAACCAAATCAGAGCGATCAGTACTGACAAATTTATTTTCTGAAATAATTTTATTTTGGGCTAAAATGGTCCCAAATAGTTTGGCAACCGTTGTTTTACCAGTCCCAGGATCACCCACAAATACCATGTGTTTACTAATTCCAGCGGGAGTTTTTAAGCCACGTTCTTCTCGAAGTTGATTGATTTTAGCAATTGCAATCATATCTTTGATTTGTTTTTTAGCTTCGTCAAGTCCAGTTAACTCATCGAGTTCTTTGAGGGCATCGACTGAAGTATCTAGTTTTTCAATGTTTAAATTTAAATCTTCATAGGCTTTGTCATCAGAGCTAGAAGATGAGTCACTCGGTTTTATTTTATCAAGGTCACTTAAATCTAAGTCAGCAATGGGATTAGCGTCGTACAAACTCGATGCATAAGCATAACGATCATTGAATTTGGAAATATCAATGGTAGCAATGTTTGAACTCTCATCTTGGTTTAAAGCAATGACATCCACTAATGGGAGCGTTTTGTTTAAATCAGCTTGAGTAGTTTTAATTTTGAGTGGGAAAAAGAGTGACATTTGTCTGGTTTTGAAATTAATATCAAAACCAAATGTTTTTCCAATCACAGGACTCAATAAGTTGTAAAGGGTGACCAAATTGTCAGTCCAGTCGGTATAACCGCCTTCATCATTTTGTTCATGTTGATATGATTTGATGTTTTTAATTTTAAAAGTTTTGGTCTCTAAATCACTATCAAGCTTATAGTTAGCCCGATAAAAAAGTTGACCGTATTCTTTTAGTTCTTCAAAGGTCATAACGATACTCCTTACGTAGTCTTTAACCCTTTAATTCTATATTTAACCTAGAAAAATGTAAACGAAAAAGATAAAGTTTACCAAAAAATTATTATAATATGAAAAAAGAGCCCTGAATTCAAAGTTCAGGACTCTTTTAATTTGTTTATTTATTTAATAATTCATTATCAATGGCGTTTACATAGCTATCTAATAATTCATTAGCGGCAGTTTGAGTAGCAGCTTTAACACCGACATAGAACTTGATTTTTGGTTCAGTTCCAGAAGGACGAATTGCTAACCAAGTTCCATCAGCTAACCAGTATTTCAAAACGTTTGATTGAGGTAAATCAATCTTAGTTTCGTTTCCATCAGCATCAGTTTTAACTGAAGTTTGGAAATCTTCAAGGGCAACCACTTTCACACCATTAAAACTAGTCATTGGGTGATCACGGAAACCTTTCATGAGGTCAACCATCTTTTGCTTTCCATCGAGACCATCAAATTCTTCAGAAATGGTCTTTTCTTCAAAGTAACCATATTTCTTGTAAAGAGCTTGAAGACCATCGTATAAGGTCATGCCTTGTTGTTTGTAGTACGCGGCAACTTCAGCCAATAACATGGTTGATTGAACGGCATCTTTATCACGAACGAATGGTTTGATTAGGTAACCAAAACTTTCTTCAAAACCAAATAAGAAAGTGTGATCGTGGTTTTCTTCATATTGCTTGATTTGTTCAGCAATAAATTTGAACCCAGTTAAAACGTTCTTCATTTCAACGCCATAATCATTAGCTATATCAGTGGCTAATTCAGTTGAAACGATTGATTTAACAACTCGTCCATCAGCTGGAAGCGTGTTGCTAGCTTTTTTAGCTTCCAAAATGTAGTGAAGTAAAACACTGGCAATTTGATTACCAGTCATTAAAGTATATTCACCATCTGGTTGACGAACTGCTGCTCCAAGCCGGTCAGCATCAGGATCAGTGGCAATTAAGACATCCGCATTTTCTTGTTTTCCTAACTTGATAGCTAAATCAAAAGCTTGGGGAAATTCAGGATTAGGGAAAGGAGTCGTTGGAAATTCTGGATCAGCAATGGTTTGTTCAACTACGACATCGTAGTTTTTAAAACCAGCATCAGATAAAGCCCGACGTGCAATTACTTTTCCAGTTCCGTGAAGAGGAGTATAAATAAATTTTAAGTTTTTCCCGACTTCTGCGATTAAATCATGGTTAATGTTAACTGATTTTGCTTCGGCTAAGTAAGCTAAGTCAACATTTTCACCAATAATGTTCATTAAGTTTGCTTTACGTAAATCTTTTTCTTCAGCGACCGGAATGTTGAATAAATCAGTAACTTTGCGGACGTAAGTAGTCATGATATCTGATTCCTTAGGTGGCATTTGACCACCATCAGCACCGTAAATCTTGTAACCGTTGTATTGTTTTGGATTATGACTAGCCGTAATCATAATTCCAGCGTAAGTATGTAAGTTACGAACGGCAAAGGAAAGTTCTGGAGTAGGGCGAATATCATCAAAGACAAAAGTCTTAATGTTGTGGGCACCTAAAACGCGGGCAGCTTCGTGAGCAAATAACTTTGAGTTATAACGAGAATCAAAACTAATGGCAACTCCACGATCACGTTCGCTTTGATCAAGGGTTTCCATTAATTTAGCTAAACCTTCAGTTGCTTGACGAACCGTATAAATATTCATTCGGTTTGTACCAGCACCTAAAAGTCCCCGCATTCCAGCAGTTCCAAATGATAATGATGTACCAAACGCATCCGCTTTCGTATCTTCATCATCTTGCATGTTACGTAAATCATGTTTTAATTCGGCAGGCATGTCTGCATTGTTTAACCATGCATTATATTGATTATCAATTTCTGCTTTATTCATTAGAATGGTCTCCTAGATTTAGTTCGCTAATTCACTTTAGATTATAGATTTTATCACGGGTTTAGTCAATTAGCTGCCGATTTTAAAGCATTTAAATCACTAAAATGAGATGTGATATAATTAAACCAATTATAATTTTTGATGAATACAAAAGGAGAAATTTATATGGCAGTTTTAGTTGCTGGTGGAGCCGGATATATCGGTTCTCACATGGTAGATCGTTTAATTAATGAAGGATATGACGTAGTTGTTGCTGATAACCTTTCAACTGGTCATCGTCAAGCAGTTAACCCCAAAGCAAAATTCTATTTAGGTGATACTCGTGATCCTAAATTTTTAGATGATTTATTTGCAAAAGAAGATATTGAAGCAGTTATTCATATGGACGCTTTCTCATTGGTTTCAGAATCAATGAAAAAACCATTAAAATACTTCGATAACAACGTGATTGGAATGATTGTCTTACTTGAAGCTATGAAACGTGCTGGCGTTAAGTACATTGTCTTCTCATCAACGGCTGCTACATATGGTAATCCAGAACGGGTTCCCATCCATGAAAAAGACCACAAAGAACCAATTAACCCTTATGGTGAAAGTAAATTAATCATGGAACACATCATGAAATGGGTGGAAAAAGCTGATGGAATTCATTCTGTTGCTTTACGTTACTTTAATGCCGCAGGTGCTAAACAAGATGGTTCAATTGGTGAAGATCACCATCCAGAAACCCACTTGATTCCAATGGTACTTAAAGTTGCTGCTGGTCAACAAGATACTTTGAAGATTTTTGGTGATGATTATGACACTCCAGATGGTACTAATGTCCGTGATTATGTGCATATCTTGGATTTAGCGGATGCTCACATTCTTGCCATGGAATACCTTAAAAAAGGTAACCCAAGTAACGTCTTTAACTTAGGTTCTTCAACTGGTTTTTCAAACAAACAAATTGTAGAAGCTGCTCGGAAAGTAACTGGTAAGCCAATTCCTGCTGAAATGGCTCCTCGTCGTGGTGGTGATCCTGACACATTGGTTGCTGACAGTACTAAAGCTCGTGAAGTTCTAGGTTGGAAACCAAAATTCGATAATATCGAAGACATCATTAGTACTGCTTGGACTTGGAAACAAACTCATCCAAATGGTTACGAAGATAAATAATTAGAATAAAGAAAAACGAACTTTCGGGTTCGTTTTTTTTATTAGCTTAATAAGACACCATGTTGACTTAATAATAAAAAGGGTTAAGATAAAATTAAAAGTTTTTTTGGAGGTGAAGTGATGGAAAATAAAGTTCGAAAAACCAATACCGTGGGTGATATCAAAAAAGCCTTTGTTAATCTAATTAATGAAAAAGGAATTCGTGATATCAATGTGACTGATATTACGAGGATGGCCGGAATTGGACGAGGAACATTTTATACGCATTTTACTGATATTAACGATTTATTGGAAAACATCGAATCAGAGTTGATGGATAAATTAGAAACTGATTTAAGTGATGTAATTCCAGATGCCATGCAATGGTTAATCGTTGAAAAAGGTGCGGGAGTTCCAGCTCCGTTCATTATTGAGACATTGAATAATTTTTATCAGAACCGCGAAATGATTGCCGCCTTACTAAGTGAACAAGGTGATCCTTACTTTTTAAATAAAGTTAAAAAGATCATTTTTGCTGATTTAGATCAGTCCGTAAATAGATTATATGAACAAATTGAAGTTAATGATGACATTCCGCTTGATTATGCCCGTGAATTTGTCATTGACGAACTGATGGGGATTATCGTGTATTGGATTTCGAAACCAGAACCAGAAGAACCTCGGGTTGTGGCCCAAACCATCGCTAAATTACAACGTAAAGCTCCAATTAATGTTTTTACAAAACAGAAAGGGAAATTAGATCATGAATAAATTCGTTAAGAAATATTCTGGAATTGCAATTGTTTGGCTAGTTGCTCTAATTGCTGCTGTAGTCTTTCTACCTAATATGGGGATTTTAGAGGCAGAAAAAGGACAAACTAAGATTCCAAGTGACATGCAAAGTCAGGTTGCCAATAATATTGAAAAACATTGGGGTCATCACATTAGTAATACTGATCAAGTTGTTTTAGTTTATAACAACGGTAATCATGCAATTACGAAGACTCAACAAACCAAGATTAATAATAAGATTAAAGATCTTAATAAGCATGCTGATAAGTATGATATTAAGGGAATTACTTCAGTTGTTGATACGCCGTCTGCCAAAGGGCAATTAATTTCTAAAGATAAAACCACGGAATTAGTCCAATTGAATGTTTCGAAAAAAGATTCGGTTGAGAACGTGAACAAGAAGTTACAAAAAGGTGGCAAAATCGGTGGCTTAAAATCATATGTGACTGGGTCAGAGATTTTAAATGATGATATGCGGCTTTCAATGGTTTCTGGACTTAAAAAGACAGAAATTATTGCGGTTATCTTCATCTTAATTGTTTTAATTATTGTGTTCCGTTCACCAATTGTTCCATTAATTTCATTATTGACCGTTGGTGTTTCCTTTATTGTTTCACTAAGTGTGGTCATGAATTTAGTTAAATTCTTTAATTTCCCACTTTCTAACTTTACCCAAGTCTTCATCGTGGTAGTGCTCTTTGGGATTGGAACCGATTATAATATTCTGCTTTACAATCAGTTTAAAGAGAATCTGGCAGATGGAATGTACAAGGTTACAGCTACCATTAACGCTAGAAAGACGGCTGGAAGAACCATTCTTTACAGTGGAATTTCAGTTTTAATTGGATTTGCTGCCTTAGGATTTGCTAAATTCTCAATTTACCGTTCTGGTTTTGCCGTTGCGGTTGGGGTTGTGGTTCTTTTAATGATCTTACTTACTTTGAATCCATTCTTTATGGCAATTCTTGGGAAAAAGATGTACTGGCCAGTTAAGAATTTGAAAGAACAAAAACAATCTAGTGCCTTATGGGGGATTTTATCAGCTAAATCAGTAGAATATGCAGTACCTGCGATTATCTTTGTTTTGGTTGTAACACTTCCATTTGTAGCTTTAGGTCATGGTAAATTAAATTACGACCAAACTATTGAATTAAGTAATGATCTTCCTTCTAAGCAAGGATTGAATGTGGTTCAAAAGCACTTTAGCAAAGGGACTGCTGAACCATCTACGATTTACATCAAATCAGATCATGATTTAGCTAATGAAAAGAGTTTAATGGAAATTGATCGAATCACAAACCAACTTCGTGATCGTAAGGATGTTAAAACCGTTGATTCAGTAACGCAACCTAACGGAGTTCCATTGAATCAACTTTATTTAAATGATCAACTTAGCACCTTAACTGGAAAAATGGGTCAAGCAAATAATGGATTGAGTCAGATTCAACAAGGAGCTTCAAGTAGTTCATTCAATGGCGATCAATTGAAAGCCATTGGGGCATCAGCTCAATCAATTGGACAAAGACTGCAAAACATTCAAGCAGCTTCAGGAAACGGTAGTTCTGTTTCAGGACAACAAGTCATTGCTGCAATGCAACAACAGGCTACGGCAATGGGCTCACCATTGAATGCAGCCCAAATGCAAATTATTACAGGAGCACTTCAACAATCTGCCGCCCAAGTTCAAGCACAACAAGCTGGGTTAAGTAGCCAATTAAATGGAATTGCTAGTGATACGCAAAATATTGGAAACAACACGCAAGCCATGGCTACTCAACTTGAAGGGGTTCAAGGAAAACTTAGTCAAGCTAATCAAGGGTTATCGCAGATTTCAACTGGACTAGGACAAGCTGGTGACTACTTAACTGAATTACAAAATTCACCGGCTGCTTCGAAGACTTTTTATATTCCAACTTCTGTTCTTGAAAGCAAAACTTTCCAAACTGCAGTTAACGCGTACCTATCACAAGATAAGCACACGACGCGGATTGTGGTAGTACTTAAATCAAATCCTTCTGGTGCAGAAGCCATTAAGTCAGTTAACCAGATTCAAAATCAAGTTAAACAAAACTTAGCTGGAACTGATATGCAAAAAGCAACCGTTGCTGTTGGAGGAGAAACTGCTACAATTGCAGATACTAACAAGATTGCCTCAAGTGACTTTATGCGGACAGCTGTCATCGTGGTAATTGGAATTTTGATTGCTTTGATGTTTGTTACTAGATCAATTTTTCAACCAATTTACATTATTGGAACTTTACTATTGGCTTACCTAGCTTCATTATCAATTACGAGATTGTTTAGTAGCTTATTCCTTGGACAAGACATGTTGACCTGGAATACACCGTTCTTTACTTTCATTATGTTGATTGCGTTAGGGGTTGATTACAGTATCTTCTTAATGCATAAGTATCAAAACATTTTACCTAGTGCTGCTCCAGCAACCATAATTGTGCATGCAGCTCGCTTTATTGGAGTGGTAGTTCTCTCTGCTGCTGTAATTTTAGGTGGAACATTTGCCGCATTGATTCCTTCAGGGGTAATGACCTTAATTCAGGTTGCCATTGCCGTTATCATTGGGTTACTTATCCTAGTAATTATTTTGCCAATCTTAATGTCAGCAGGAATTAAATTAACTTATCCGGATGATAAATCAAAATCAAAAAACAAATAATGATAAATAAAGTCTAGCAATTTTTGCTAGGCTTTATTTTTGGCTTATCATCAAGCTCAAAAAAGAGTATTATAAAACTATCGTAAAAAATAAAATATGAGGTGGATAAGTTGAGTTCGAATAAAAACATTATGAAGGGGATTCTTTGGGCGACCCTTGCTTCAGCATTCTGGGGAATTTCTGGGACCATTCTTCAATTTGTATCACAAGATGCTGACATTCCAGCGGGATGGTTTTTGTCTGTCAGAACCTTATTTTCGGGAATTATTTTATTAGTGATTAGTGCAATTGCTTATCGCGGGAAAATTTTCAATGTCTTTAAAGATCGTAAATCAATTTTATGTATTTTGGGATATGCCATCTTTGGTTTAGGGGCTAATTTACTTTCCTTCTTCTTGAGTGTCCAAACTGGTAATGCTGCCTCTGCAACTATTTTGCAATATTTGGCACCGCTATTCATCTTATTAGGTGGTTTTTTTCTTTATGCATCGTCGACCTAATCGAATTGATTTATTGGTGTTCGTAATCGCATTAGTTGGAGTGGTTCTTTCGATTACGAAAGGTGATATTAGTGAACTATCAATTCCACCAGTTTCGTTATTTTGGGGAATTATTTCTGGAATTACCGCTGGTTGTTATGTAGTGATTCCACGGCCCTTAATGAGTGACAACTCACCATTGACCGTTTTAGGTTGGGGAACGTTAATTGCTAGCCTTTTCTTTAATCTTCATCAACCAGTGTGGGTCGGAGTTCCGCATTTGACTACTGGTGGTGTAATTGGAATTGGTGCCATTGTGATTATTGGAACGGTTTTACCATTTGCTTGTTTACTTCACAGTATGAAATTTGCGAGTTCGGCAGATGTTAGTTTGGTTGATGCCGTTCAACCAGTGATGACTTTTATTTTAAGTGTCATGTTCTTACATACACAAATTAGTTTAATGGAAGTGGTTGGATCAGCTTTAGTTGTGGTCGCCATTTATATTTTGCAAAACTACAAACGCAAATTATCAACAAAAGACGAATTAGAATCGTAGTGAGAAATCATGGCTGATAAATATGATGTACTCCGTTTCATTGGCGTGCCTGTTGAACAAGATAGTTCTGGTAACTATCAAATTAAACGGGATGCTAATCATGACTTTAAATTGCATGAATGGCGGATTGGAAAACACACCAAGGGTAAGTATCGTCAAGTTGGACAAGTGTTTCTAACGGAGAATCAAATGCGTGTTGCAATTGTGGCAAGCTTTAAGGTATCCTTTAAGAAGCGCCATCAATATACGCCTATGGCTCGCTTTTTAAGTGATGACGTAGCACCAGAAGTGGTGACAGAGGCTAGTACCAAATTATCTGTTGAAAAATAAGGAGTTTTTAATAATGTTTAACAAAATTAAGGGAATGAGCAACACTGCTAAAGGACTTGCACTAGCAGGTTTTGCCTCAGTTTCATGGGGAGTTGCTGGAGTAATCACGCAGTTCGTTTCACAAAATGCATCAATTCCCGCACCCTGGTTCTTGGCAGCAAGAACGACAGGGGCTGCAACTATTTTACTGTTAGTTAGTGCCATTGTTTATAAGGGAAAAATCTTTAATATTTTCAAGACTTGGAAATCAGTGTTTACCCTCGTTTGTTATGGACTATTTGGTTTAGCTGCTAACATGGGAAGTTTCTACGTTAGTATTCAAAATGGTAATGCAGCTGCAACCACCATTTTGCAATATTTAGCTCCATTATTCATTTTACTGGGAGCATTTATTTTTCAACACAAAAAACCAGCAAAAATCGATTTTTTAGTCTTTATAATTGCAATTGTGGGAGTTTTTCTTTCAATCACGAAAGGTGACATTAGTCAGCTTTCAATTCCAATGGATTCTTTGATCTGGGGATTGATTTCTGGACTTACAGCAGCACTTTATGTGGTGTTACCACGGAGTTTAGGAAAAGATAATCCTCCAATCGTTGTGATGGGCTGGGGAACGTTAGTTGCTAGTATCGCTTATAACATTAATCATCCGGTTTGGACGAATGTTCCGCATTTGACTACTGGAGCAATTCTAGGTGTTTGTGGAATTATCTTCTTTGGAACGTTATTAACTTTCTCAACTTTGATTTTTGCTACTCGGTTTACGACTTCCGCAAATATCAGTTTGATGGATGCTTTACAACCAGTTTCAACTTTCATCTTGAGTGTGATCTTTTTCAATACTGCTTTGAGTTTAGCTGAAGTAGTGGGGGCAATCTTGGTAATCTTAGCCATCTACTTGCTTAAGTATTCACCAACAGATGAAGAAATCTTAAATTAATAATCAATGATAAAAACTTTGCATTGCAAAGTTTTTTTATTTTGACGAAAAAATCAAGTCATTTTTAAGGTATACTAATCGTATTGATTAAAATTGTGTAAGGGGATTTAAAATGAAAAAACAAAAGGGAGTTTCATTGCTTGGACTAATTATGTTAGTGATTAGTGCCTCAATTGGAGCAGGAATTTATAATGCTAGTGAACAATTGGCTGCGGTAGCAACTCCGGGACCAGCTTTATTGGCTTGGTTGATTACAGGAATTGGAATTTTTGGACTCGCCATGAGTTTGAAATCACTAAGTGAAACTAATCCTGACTTAAATGGGATGGCCGAATATGCCCAAAAAGGATTTGGAAATTTTGTCGGATTTATCTCTGGCTGGGGGTATTGGCTTTCGTCTTGGATTGGAAGTGTAGCATTTGCCACTATGATGATGTCAGCCGTAGGATATTTTATTCCTAGTTTTCGTTCTGGTAACTCAATTCCAGCCATTATAGTGGCTTCGATTATCTCGTGGTTGCTAACATATTTAGTATCCCGTGGGGTCGAAAATGCCGCGTTTATCAATGTGTTCATTACGATTATTAAATTAATTCCACTTTTGGCGTTTGTGCTCTTGGGAATTGTCTTATTTAAAACTAATGTCTTTACCGCTCATTTTTGGGATAATTTTACGACTAATTTTACTTATATGAAAGCAACCCCAGGTGGTGTTTTCAATCAAGTTAAAGGTTGCTTAATTACCATGATGTGGGTTTTCGTTGGAATTGAAGGGGCGACTACGATGACTGGTCGAACTCATAAATCATCAGATGCCAGCAAGGCGACCATTTGGAGTTTTGTAGCATTATTGATTATTAATGTGGTTATTTCAATGTTGCCATACGGCTATTTGACGCAGGCTCAATTAGCTCACTTTAGTAACCCTGCTTTAACTTATGTGGTTAAAGATATGATTGGACCGGTTGGGGGAATGTTAGTTAGTCTTTCTTTGATAATTACCATTTTTGGTTCTTGGCTATCATGGACCTTGCCACCAGTAATTGCTACTTCTGAAATGGCAGGCAAGGGAATGTTACCCCATTGGTTTGCTAAGTTAAATAAACAAAAAGCACCCATTAATTCACTAATCTTAACTCAGGTATTATTACAACTTTTCCTAATTTCACTAGTTTTTTCTGATCAAGCTTATAATTTTGCGATTTCTCTCTGTACGGCAGCCATGGTTGTTTGTTATACATTGGTGGCGGCTTATCAAATTAAAGTCGGTTATCTAGCCAAATCATTTAAAATGATGTTTCCTGGGTTATTAGCATTTGTTTTTGAAGTAGTTGGAATTACTTTTGCTGGTCTTCAATATCTCTGGCTTTGTGCGATTGCCTATGTACTAGGATTCGCTTTTTACATTAAAGCAGCCAAAGAAAATGGCCGTTCCATTAATCAAAAAGAATGGTTGTTGATGATTTTAGTAACGATTATTGCGATTTTCGCCGTGATTGGGTTAGTGATGGGAAAAATTAAGCTATCATAATAAAATTTCGGCTCTAATTGTGAAAAAGTATTGTATACTTAGAAACAATTAAAATGCGAAGGATGTTTTGCGATGAAAAAAATATCGTAAATGGATTATTGCTGGACTGATAAATTTGGTAATGCTAGGTTTATTAGTTTTGGGGGCCTTCAATCTGTATAATTTAAACAAAAATCAACAAAAATTAAGTAATGCTCAGACGAAGTACAGTATGTTGAAAAAGTCATATGACGAAATGTCGCCTGATGATGTTACTTATCAAGAAATTTTAAGTTATCAAAATATGAAGACGATTGCTAAAACTAACAATGCCTCATTAACTGATAGTATGAAGATTATTTTTGGTAATTATCCAATGCAAGCATAAAATCAAGCCGCCGTTACTAAACTAACTAAGCATTATATGACAAAGACCGATGCTCAAACTTTACTTGATTCATTTAACCACTATACACGGTTAAATGACGTTAAAATTTATAACTATAGTAATGAAACTTCGCAAAAGGAACATTACTATTATTCAAACGTGACAGTTACTTATTATGATAGAAGAGGAAATCACCTTAATACCAATCACTATCTTTTTAAGGTAACTTTGAACCATCAAGATTTGAACTCTGATAAAATTCGGTTCCACTTAATTCAAAGCTTTAGAGGTGATCGCCATGCTAGATAAGATTAAAGTTGATTTTAAGAAGACTAATTTAATTATTACAGTTCCAATTATTTTAATTATAATTTTAGCAATCGGTAATGGTTATGTGATTTACCAAAATAATCAAGTTACGCAAAAGATTACTACCCAAAACAAAGCGATTACTAAGGTCAGCAATGATTTTGATAAGAAATATAAAACGATTTCAAAAAAGGCAGAACAAGAATTTAAAGCAACGCATACTAATCCGTTAAATCAATAAAATATGCAANGTTTAAACTCAACAGTATTTTTAGTTAATGATTATTTTTTAAGAAGTTTTTCAGCATCTGCTTTAACATCAGAATCACTCATGTCTAAGTATTTCTTCATTGCTTCTTCAGTCTTAATGGTATCTTTTGCATTGCTTTGCATGTAGTAATCCCATAAAGCATCACGAATTGGCATGTCACTATCTGACCAGTCAAATACTTGGTTCATGTGTTCGTCTAACATTGTGTTTTCTTCAAAATTTTCAGTCATAATCTTATATCTCCCTTTTCAATATGTACGACTATATAATAGTTCATTTTTGGTAAAGGTGTTAATGATATGTTCTCTTTTTTTATAATTTATTTAGATGATGATTGATCGAAATTTTTAAGGCCTGGAAGGGTCATCATTACTGTAAAACTTATTAGATAAAGGATTGATAAGAAAAGCATTACAACAATTAAACTGTAGCGCTCCATAATAAGTCCGATTACTAATGAAGACATTCCGCCGACAGCCCGACCAACGCCAACAATAATATTATTGGCACTTGAACGAACTTCCGTGGGGTAGATACGACTAACAATCGCACCGTAACCACCGTACATTCCGTTTGAGAAGAATCCAACCACAGCACCGATAATTAAAAGTAAACCAATCGAGTGAACGTATGCTAAAGCATAAACTAACACAGCAGAGGCTAATAAAAAGATTCCAAATGATAAACGAGGTCCCATTTTATCAAAAATAGTTCCAAAGGTCATCATTCCAATACTCATTCCAATGATGGTTGAAATCATCCAAAGAGAAGAACCTTTGACACTTAAATGACTTTGTTGTTCCACGATGGAAGGTAACCAGTTCATTAATCCAAAGTAACCAGCGATTTGCACAGTTGTCATAATCATTAAACCAATTGAGGTCCATGCAGTACCAAGATCAGCAAACATGTATTTTTTAATTGCATGAATAATGGTGATTTTGCGATTTTCCTTAACTCGGAGAAATTCTGCGGATTCTTTAATGTGACGTCTAACGAAGAAAACTAAGATAATTGGTAGTAAACCAAAGAGGTATAGGGCGTGCCAACCGAGACTTGGAATTACGAAGGCAGCAATAATTGCCGCTGCCACCGCTCCTACTTGACCACCAATAGAAGCGATTGATGACATTCGTCCCAGTTCCTTTTTCGGAAAGGCTTCGGCAATTAAGGCAATTCCTAATCCATATTCTCCTCCGGCACCAATTCCAGCGATGAAACGGAAGATATAAATTGAAGTAATATTATTAGCAATACTCATTAAGGCAGTTGCCAAGGCAAAGACAAAAATAGTATAAGTGAACGTTTTTACTCTTCCAAAACGGTCACCCAGCATTCCAAATAAAACGCCTCCAAGTAACATTCCCCAGTTAGTGATGGTTCCAATTAAACCAGCAGCACCAGCTGAAACGTGTAGTGAAGCGATAATGGAACTCATGGTAAACGATAGAAAAAGCACATCCATATTTTCTAACCCAAACCCTAAACTAGATGAAGTTAAAACTAGTTTTTGATTTCGTGTTAATTGGATGTGCTCGTTTTTTTGATTGTCCATAGAATAATTTTCTCCAAAGTAAGGCTCACAGGCCTTGGTTATTTGTTACTTTTAGTATTGTCCCACAAAGACTAGTTACTAACAAGGTAAATTAAATCAGTTTAGTGGCTTATTAGTTAAAAATAAAATTTGTACAAGTGACAAATTTATATTATAATTCTTGCAACAAATTAATTGGTTCAGAGAAGCCAAATTATTATTAAAGTCGAATTTAATTCTATAGGACTATTCTCTGAAATCAGGGGATAGTCTTTTAATTTTACCAAAATTTTGGAGGTCGTAATGAATAAGCCAATCATGATTGCACTGGATTTTCCGTCAGTCAGCCAAGTTAATCAGTTTTTAGATCAATTTGAAGATCCTAGTCAACTCACGGTTAAAATTGGGATGGAACTTTTTTATCAAGCAGGACCAGAAGTGGTCAAGCAAATTAAACAACGCGGATGCAAGATCTTTCTTGATTTAAAGCTGTTTGATATTCCACATACTGTCGAAAAGGCAATGGAACAGTTAGGAGCTTTAGGCGTGGACTATACAACGGTTCATACGCTAGGTGGACAAGCAATGATGGAAGCTGCTAAACGAGGATTGAAAGCGGGAGCTGAAAAGGCTGGCTTGCCAGAACCTCATTTGCTAGGTGTGACTGAACTCACTTCAATTTCCCAAACAGTTTTAGAAAACGAACAAAATTGTAAATTGCCAATGAACGAGCAAGTAGTTGCTTTGGCTAAATTGGCCCAAAAATCGGGTTGTGATGGGGTAATTACTTCAGCACTTGAACTAAAAGATTTAACTAGTGCTTTAGGAACTGATTTTGAATATGTTGTTCCGGGAATCAGAATGCAACAGGATGCAGCTGGAGATCAAAGTCGAGTAGCTACTCCGGCAACTGCCAAAGCGGATGGAGCATTTGCGATTGTTGTTGGCCGGCCAATCACACAAAGTCAAAATCCGATTGCCGCTTATGAAAGATACATAAAAGACTGGAATTTAAAATAGGAGAATAATTATGCAAAATTTAGAAACGCAAATTTTACACCAACTAGTTGAAGATCAAATTGTGCAATTAAAATCAGAAGGTTATTTTGAATTTGCTAGTGGGATTAAATCACCAATTTACACTGATTTACGTTTAACCGTTTCTTATGTAAAACTTCGTAACATGATTGCAGAAGCCTTAGCTAAACTAATTAAAGAACAATATCCCGATGTAACTGTAATTGGTGGAGTTGCTACTGCGGGAATTCCGCATGCTGCAATTGTGGCAGATAAATTAGCTTTACCAATGGTATACGTTCGTTCAAAACCCAAAGACCATGGAACTGGTAAACAAATCGAAGGACGGATTGAAAAAAATGATCAAGTAGTATTGATTGATGATTTAATTTCAACTGGTGGAAGCGTGATTCAAGCAGCCAAGGCTGTTGAACGTGAAGGATTTCAAGTAGCTGGAGTAGTTTCAATTTTCTCTTATGGTTTTCCCGATGCAGATCAAAACTTTAAGAAAGCTAGGTTTCCTTTTAGCCCATTAGTTACCTATGCCAAATTAATTGAAGAATTATACAAGACTAAGCAAATTACAGAAGCTAAATACAAATCTTTAAATCAATGGCATCAGGATCCATGGAATTGGGAAGCTTAAAAAACTATTATTATCTTCGTCTTTGATTGCAATGTGAATTATTTCACGGTACAATGAACTTGTTAGAAAAACAATTAATAGTTTCATAAAAAAGAGGAGATTTATTATGGTTAAAGCTGCTGTTGTTAGACCTAATTCAGATGGATATGTTGATATTAAAGATGTTACTTTACGTCCCATTCGTTCAAATGAAGCATTAGTAAAAGTTGAATATTGTGGACTTTGTCACACCGATTTACACGTTGCCTCAGGTGATTTTGGTGAAGTACCTGGTCGAATTATCGGACATGAAGGTGTTGGTCGCGTTACCCAAATTGGTGAAAACGTTACTAACTTAAAGATTGGTGATCGAGTATCAATCGCTTGGTTCTACTCAGCTGATGGTACTTGTAAGTACTGTGTAACTGGTAATGAAACTCTTTGTCGTAACGTTAAGAACGCAGGTTACACTGTTGATGGTGCCATGGCTGAAGAATGTATCGTTGATGCCAAATACGCTGTTAAAGTTCCTGAAGGACTTGACCCAGTTGAAGCTACCTCATTAACTTGTGCCGGAGTTACTACTTACGGAGCTCTTAAAATTGGTGATACTAAACCTGGTGAATGGACTCAAATCGTTGGTGCCGGTGGTTTAGGTAATTTAGGTGTTCAATTAGCTCACAACGTTTTCGGTGCTAAAGTAGTTGTTACTGATGGTGATCCTAAGAAGCTTGAAGCTGCTAAAGAAAATGGTGCTGATTTAGTTGTTAACCGTCATGATGCTGACGCAACTGAACAAGTTATAAAAGGAACTAATGGTGGGGTTCACGATTCAATCGTAACCGCCGTTAGTGCTCAAGCATTTACTAATGCCGTTAACGCCTTAGAACCAAATGGTACTTTAGTTGCCGTTGCTCTTCCTAAAGGTGATATGGCACTTAATATTGATAAAACAGTTCTTGATGGAATTAAGGTTGCTGGATCTCTTGTTGGTACTCGTCAAGATTTACGTGAAACCTTTGACTTCGGTGCTCAAGGAAAAGTTAAACCAATCGTTAGAACTGAGAAACTTGAAAACATCAACAAAGTTATCGACGAAATGAAAGCCGGTAAAATTGTTGGACGAGTTGTATTCGACTTCACTGGTGATAAAGACTAATTTTTAATCGATTTATTAAATATTAAAAAACATTATGAGAAACAATTCGTTGATGTGAACCCATAAAGT
>NZ_AYYM01000016.1 GCF_001436035.1 Fructilactobacillus sanfranciscensis DSM 20451 | reverse complement strand
CAAATATTGACTTCAATCCAACAATTGAAGACTTTGATAAGTGGGCAGAAAAAGTATAAATTCAGTTTGACACCCCCTCCACATTCAAGTACACTAATAAAAAACACGAAAGGAAATCTCAAATAATGATAAATCACAACTCAAAAACAAACATTTATTATTTTGCGTACTTTTGGCGATTAGCTGACTAGGCGCAATCATTTTTGCGAGCTGTCGGCACATTAATTCCGATAGCGAGTTAAGAGTGATTTGAGATTTCAAATAAACTTTTAAGACACATCGGACTTAATGTCATTGATGTGTTTTTTTGTATATAATTTTTGGAGGAAAATGATGAATTTGTTGAAGCGAATTTTCAAAAAAGAAAGTTTAAACGCTTACTTAGATAATGATAAAGATTTACAGCGAACCTTAACCGTTAAGGATTTGTTGGGACTCGGAATTGGGGCCGTAATTGGAACAGGAATTTTTATTCTCCCTGGTACGGTGGCCGCAACTACAACTGGTCCAGCTGTTGTAATTAGTTTCTTCTTGTCTGCGATTGTATGTGCTTTGGTAGCGATGGCCTATGGAGAAGTTTCATCAACATTACCAATTGCTGGTTCTGCTTATTCATACGGAAACGTGATTTTCGGAGAAGTGGTTGGTTGGGTTCTTGGTTGGGCTTTGATTTTGGAATACTTTTTAGCCGTTGCGGCGGTGTCAACAGGATGGTCAGCTTACTTTACTAGTTTGTTAGCTCCCATCGTTAAATTTCCAGCTGCTTTTACGGGTCCTTTTGATCCATCCCATGGCACTTACGGAAATCTAATTGCTGTCTTAGTCATTATTTTGATTGCCTTTTCGCTTCGTAAAGGTATGAAAACCTCTAAGAAATACGAAAACTTATTAGTATTAATGAAAATTGCAATTATTTTAATTTTCATCGTGGTCGGATTTTTCTTCGTGAAGAGTTCAAACTACCAACCATTTATCCCAGCTAGAGTTCACGGTGCCTTTGGTTTTCAAGGAATCTTGACGGGAGCTGCGATGGTTTTCTTTGCCTTCTTAGGTTTTGATGCCTTATCTGGTTCAGCTGCTGAAGTTAAGAATCCGAAACGAAACCTTCCCCTTGGAATCTTAGGAACATTGTTAATTGCGGCGGTTCTTTATGCATTGGTTTCGTTTGTATTAACGGGAATGGTTAATTACAAGCAACTAAACGTGGCTGATCCAGTTTCTTTTGCACTTCACCATGTGGGACAAAACTTTGTAGCCGTTATTATTTCAATCGGAGCTTTAATCGGAATGTACACTATGATGTACACGATGATTTATGCTTCTTCACGGTTAATTTATGCAATCGGTCGAGATGGTCTCTTACCTGGTAAAATGGGTAAAATTAACAAGGATGGAGTTCCCGGACGGGCATTATTAATTTCAACGATTGTAATTGCTGTTTTTGCTGGATTAATTCCATTAGATAAATTAGTTGATTTGGTTAGTGTGGGAACTCTATTAGCCTTCACAGTGGTTTCAATCGGAATCATTCCATTGAGAAAACGCAAAGACTTGAATCATCAAGGTTTTAAAATGCCTGGATATCCAGTGACGCCAATCATTGCAGCTTTATTCTCAGTAGGATTGATGTCACAGCTCCACGTTGAAACGTTAATCTTTGCCTTAATCTGGTTCGCAATTGGATTAGTGATTTACTTTGGTTATGGGATTAAACATTCAAATTTGAATCAAAAATAGAGGTACATTCTTATGAGTCCTAAACAATTTTTTCAGCAAGCGCAAGCTGAACATGTCATTCCGAATACTGCTGAGTTACAAAGTAGTTTTCAATTTGGTGTTGAAGCAGACGAATTAGCAAAGTTAATTTTAACGGGTAAAAAGACAGCCACAACGAGCCAATATGTTCAAGGCGAAGACGATTTACCTGGTAAAAAAGCTTATGACGTCATTTTAGATAGTCAGGATCAGCCAGTTTGTATTATTCAAAATGATCAAGTTTCGGTGGTCAATTATTTAGACGTTGATGAACAACATGCTTTCGCAGAAGGCAAGGGTGACCGAACTTTAGCATCTTGGCGCAAAGCTCACGATGAATTTTTTACCGAAGAATGTAAAAGTGAAGGAACTACCTTTGATCCAGCCACTGCCAAAGTTGCTTTAGAAAAATTTCATTTGGTTTATCCCAAATAATTTAAAAATCGCTCTGATAATTATTTATCAGAACGATTTTTTTGTTACGAAAAATTAACTGCTGTAAATCTCCTAGCAATCGGCGATGTAACCTTAAAGTTACATGGTGAAAAACGTGCTGTCTGTAAAGATTAGCTATACAGACTATTAAAAATATTATATATTTATTAAATAATAATTATTTTATTTCTAAACTAAAAATTTGTCTAACTTAAAGGAGCCCGTATGAAGAAACGAATTTACCTCATCGAACTGCTAGTAATTTCAATTGTGGCATTTGCTGGAGTCATGATTGCTATCAATAATAAAAGTCACAAGGTCGATTATCGTACCTACACGATTAAAAAAACGCCTGATTTAATTTTAACGGGAAAGGTTACCCCAACGAAACAGGTCGAAATCGCAAAAAAATTACCAGCAGGAACTAGCTTGGTTTATGACAGCATTTCGAACAATAGTTTTGTTCGAAAAGGTGAATGTGTTGCGATGTACACTTACAAACACGTTGACCCAAGTTCCAGTTTAAAAATTCAACAACTGGTTAATGAACGTAAAGGATTGATTGGCGATAATTCAGTTGATAATCAAATTAAAATTAATCAGCTTAATCAACAAATCGACAGTATCGCTAAGAAAATCTATGCCCATGAATATTTAGCACCGTTTGACGGCTATATTCAAATTGAACCTACAGATAAGGAAAGTGTTTCCTTAGTTTCTGCTTCTCAGGTTATCAAGACGGGAATTAGTCAGTACGATTTACCCACGATTAGTCATAACAGTAGTGTCAAGTTATTAGAGGAAGCAACTGGGAAACAGGCGAAGGGTCAGATCGATTACATTTCTGTTTTACCAGAAACTGGTTCTAGTAACTACTCAATCCTGCTTAGAACTAAGCAACATTTAAACTATGGAAATTCAATTGAAATTAAGCTTCCCGTGAATCAAATTTTAATTCCTGCCAAAGCCGTGGATCATGGTGCTGTTTATGTAATGAATCATGGAAAACCCCAAAAAGTGAAGTATGCCGTTGAGAAACAAAACAACGACTGGATATTAAAGCCAGGTGCAACTGTTAAAATCGGCGACAAGCTTTTACTGAACTACAAGGAGTTGCCAAAAAATGAAAGATAATCTAATTAAATTAGACGATGTTTCAAAGTATTATTTAGCGGGGAAGCAAAAGGTACAAATCTTAAAGCACGTTTCCCTGGAGATTGATAAAGAAGATTTTGCCGTTATCATGGGTCATTCTGGGTCTGGAAAAAGTACCTTGATTAATATTTTGGGATTTTTAGACCAAAAGTATGAAGGAACCTATGGCTTTGCGGGAAAAAGTTATCAAAAGCAAAGTGATAACGTCATTTCGAAATTAAGGAATCGCAACATTGGCTTTATTTTTCAAAATTTTAAGTTAATGCATAATTTGACGGTCAAAGAAAATGTAGAAATCCCCTTGATTTATTCCAATCGGGATAGTGACCAAAACTTAGAGGAAGATTTAAATCAACTCTTAGATAGTTTAGGAATTTTGGATAAAAAAGACAGTTATCCGTCCGAATTATCTGGTGGACAACAGCAACGGGTGGCAATTGCGCGTGCTTTGATCAATCATCCTTCTATCATCATTGCGGATGAACCTACGGGAGCGCTAGATTCGCAAAATACCCAAGAAGTGATGGAACTATTTGAAACCTTAAATAAAACGAATAAAGTTACGATTATCATGGTGACTCACGATGACACGTTTGCTAATTTTGGAAATCGACTTTTTAAAGTGAACGACGGGGTGTTACATGAAGCTTAAAAAACTAAAAGCCATTTTACTGACGGCACTTAAATCAATTTTGAGCAACAAAGCACGTAATTTTCTAACGATGTTTGGAATTATCATCGGAATTGCGGCGGTAATTACAATTATGTCAGTCGGAAATGGGTTAAAGCAAAAAGCAAATAGCTTTAGTTCTTTAGGAAATGCAGATGGACAAATCTCAATTCAAAGTAAAGACCTGAATTCAGATCAGCAACCATCTTTTTCAAAAGCAGACATTCAATTAGTGGAAACCGTACCGGGAATTAAACGGGTTAAAATGCTGAACAAAGCTTTTCCAACACCTGTAAAGGTGCAAGTGGGAGATAAGAGTTCAGAACAGAACGCTATCATTCAAAATAGTAATCATAAATTTACGGTGGTCAGTGGCCATTCAATTTCATCGGATGCCTTTGAGTTGGGCTTGAATCAAGTGTTGATTTCAGAACAATTGAATCAAAAATTGAAAAAGTACAATCATGGCCGCAAATTGGTCTTTATTAACCAAAAAGGCTTTGAAGTTGATGGAATCTTTGAAGATGGACAAGATTCTGAGGTTCTAATTCCGCAAAGAGCCTATGTTCGTGACTTTGGCAGTAATCCTAATCAAGATCTGATTAATTTGTATGTCGACAAAGGATTTAATAAAAAAGCGACTTTGAAGGCAGCAGCCAAAACGCTGCAAACTAAATCTGATAGCAAATCACAAGTGAAATTTGCGGTCGTTGATAATAAAGCGTCAATGAAATTCATGAATAAAATCATTGATTACATTGCCTATTTCATTATCTTTGTGGCCAGTATCTCTCTTTTAATTGCCGGAATCGGCGTGATGAATACGATGTACATGACGATTTCAGAACGAACCCAAGAAATTGGAATTCGGCGGGCCTTTGGGGCAACCAAAAATGATATTCGCCTGCAATTTTTATTTGAAAGTGCAATGTTGACATTATTGGGAGGATTCGGTGGAATTTTGCTAGGTGAAGGTATCTGTTATGTAATTGGTGCGTTTGCGCCGTTTAAACCAGTGACGAGTTTACAGGCCATTGGTGTATCAGTCGGTGTCTCAGTTTCAATTGGAATTGTTTTTGGAATTATTCCTGCCAATCAAGCTGCGCGTAAGAACTTAATTGAGATTTTATAGGAGAAATTAATGTTAAAGAAAAATTTGAATTTAATCATTATTGGACTATTTTACGTATTGTCCGTTGCAACCTTATTTTTGTATGAGAATGTGTTAATTCCTAGTAATCGTGATGAGATGGAGTTACAAGGTGGGCTCGTTTCGGCTTTTGCGGGTGGAGTAGTTAGTCTATTATTGATTCAGCTATTTATTTGGTTGGGTTACAAGCTTTTTGCCAAGGTTGATAAGACTAAACTCCAATCAATTAGACGAGTAGCTAGTGAAAAAATCATCACTTTTTTAGGAATCTTATTAATCATTAAATTACTGGTGAATTTTGGGATTGATACTTTCCAATTACCTGAATTGATAAGCACCGTTGTTTCAGTAGTAATCATTGGATTGGTATTTTACAACGTTTATCGCAAACAACATCATGATGATGACTTTAATAAGAATCTGTTTTACTTTGATTTGATCTTGGTATTGCTATTGGGTCATTAATTAAAAAAACCGCTAAGTCCTGAATTAATCAGGATTTAGCGGTTTTTTTCTATACTAATTATGATTATGCTGTTTCTTAGCGCGATTAAAGAAGTCAGTGAAAAGTTTTTCTTGTTTAGCGTCATCTTTCCAGAGGTCTTCAGGATGCCACTGAACCCCAGTAATTAAACCATCTTCAGATTCAATTGCTTCCACGACACCATCAGGAGCAGTCGCAACTACATGCAAATCATCACCAATTTTACGTAACCCTTGATGATGACGAGAATTGACCTTTGTTTGTTCACCTAAAGCCTTTGCTAATTCACTATCAGCATTAATTTTAACTGAATGGGCAAAAAGTTCACCAGTATTACGTTGCTCGTGATTTACCTCAGAAGGTAGTTGTTCGGGAAGATCTTGGTAAAGGTCTCCACCTAAAGCAACATTGATTACTTGATGACCACGACACACACCTAAAATTGGTTTTTTAGTGCGAATGGCTTCTTTTACGACTGCTAGTTCAAATTCATCGTGAGGAATAAAATATTCATCAGCTTTATCGTCAGCAACATCTTCAAAGAAACAGGACGCAATATCTTGTCCGCCTGGAATAATAACTGCATCGACCATTGCAACGAGTTCTGGAACAAGTTTGGGTGGTACAACAGGAAGAATGACAGGGATTTGATTATGTTGTGTAACTACTTCAATAAAGCTACTAGGAGTCACGTTAGCATAGGGTAAACAGAATTTAGTTGGTTCGCCAAGATTAACGTTGGCAGTTATTCCAATTTTCATGATTTATTCCTTTCGGGTAATTAAAAATTATAAAAACAATCCATTTTTATTTAACTATTGGTTGAATTATACGCTAATTAGTTCATTAATGTTAACATAATTTTTGTTTTTTTAAACTATATCAGGTTAATGTTCGGTTAATAATCTTTTTTATTTTAAATTTGTGCTTGACTATTTGTAATTCATTCGGTAAACTAGGAGAAAATAAAACATCACATAACGACTAAGCGTAGTTAAGTAATTTCAGCGGTGATTTTAAGAAAGCCTCAGGTTGATGAGATGAGGTAATCACGCTGATATGAAAATCCTCTACAAGTTTCAGGTATGAATTAATTAATATCTGATGGGATTGCCCATTACAGCAAGCGAGTATCGTCAAATTTTTGGCCGTACTCTGAGAGCCGATTACTAGTAATTGGAAATATGGGTGGTAACACGCGGAAGCGTCCCTAACTGTTGTTAATTCAATGGTTAGTGACGCTTTTTTTATTTCTAATGATGCAATTTTGCGCAGGATTGCTAAAGTAAACGGGAACATGGGTGGTAACACGTGTAAAAACGTCCCTAATTGGATTTTGCTTCCAATTAAGGACGTTTTTTTAATACCATCGATTTGCTGGGGTGACCAAGGTGATGAATTTATTTAAAAAATTAAACTAAAGGAGTTAAATCATGAATTTAACTAAACGAACTAGTTTCAAACAACACTTACTGTTATCATCACTTTTATTTGGGCTCTTTTTTGGAGCAGGGAATTTAATTTTCCCAATTCACTTAGGGCAAATGTCGGGGCAAAACTGGGTCCCAGCTACACTGGGTTTTGTGATTTCAGCGGTCTTACTACCACTTTTCTCTATTTTAGCTTTGAGTGTGACCAAGAGTAAAAGTATGTATGATGTGGCTTTACCAGTGGGAGCAACGTTCGCCTTACTATTCTTAATTGCAGCACATGCTTCAATGGGACTTTTTATTGGCTCGCCGCGTTTAGCTACCGTTTCTTTCACAATGGGCGTAAAACCATTCTTGCCAAACGAAAGTTGGACGCATCCTGCGTTATTCGTTTTCTCCGCCTTATTCTTTAGCCTCATCGTTTACTTGGCCTATAACCAAAATAGCATCGTGAATAGTGTTGGTAAAATCTTGAATCCACTTTTCGTTGGTTTATTGTTCTTCTTATTCTTTGTAGCTTTTGTGGTAAATGGCGATTTAACTAACTTACCCTTGATGCCCGCTGCTGGAAAAGGAACTGGTTCATTCATCAACGGCTTCTTAGAAGGTTACAATACGATGGATGCCTTAGCTGGATTAGGCTTTGGGGTAACGATCATCACGGCTTTGAAAGTCTTTGTGAAAGATGAAAAGAAACACGCTTGGTCAGTGGCTAAAGTTGGTTTCTTTGCCCTTGGTTTTGAAGCTGTCATCTACGTGTTATTGATTGCTTTAGGTGTAGCCAGTTTAGCTTACACAAAGATGAGTGTTGATGGGGGAACAGCTTTCACCATCATCATGCGCCATTATACTGGAGCCGCTGGGGCAGCAGTTTTAGCAGCCTTAACGTTCTTGGCTTGTTGGACAACGGCTTTAGGAGTTTTACAATCTTTCTCGCAAGATTTAGGGAATCGTTTTCCCAAAGTGGGTTATCACAAATTCTTATTTTTCTCTAACTTCGTGGCGTTCTGTATTGCTAACTTTGGTTTAGACCAAATCATCTTGTTCTCCTTACCAGTCTTGGTCTTTCTTTATCCGCTAGCCATCACGTTGATCTTATTAGCTTTATTACACCACTTCATTGGGAAAAACGGAGTCGTGTATAAAGTTACGATGGGCTTAGTGCTAGTGCCTTCTGTTTTAGATACATTGCACGCTTTGCCACCCGTTTTACATGGACCGTTTGTTGGTTTAGACGCTTGGTGTAACACCCATGTTCCACTCTTTAGCATGAGTTTAGATTTCATCCCATTCATGGTAGTGGGATTTGTGGTGAGTGTGTTATATGTAAAACTATCTGGGAAAAGTTTGCGTAAAGATAATTAAAAAAATAACCATTAGAAAATGTGAAAAATTCTAATGGTTATTTTATAGGTCCTCACTGTTGTGATT
This sequence comes from Fructilactobacillus sanfranciscensis DSM 20451, assembly GCF_001436035.1. Taxonomy (GTDB): domain Bacteria; phylum Bacillota; class Bacilli; order Lactobacillales; family Lactobacillaceae; genus Fructilactobacillus; species Fructilactobacillus sanfranciscensis. The sequence continues at coordinate 15,716 of NZ_AYYM01000016.1, read as the reverse complement.
ATCTTTTTTTTGTATATTTTTTTTATTAGTGAAGTAAACTGCATAGATATCAATTATTAAAACGAAAAATATTACGCCCCACATATTTAAAGCCCGTGCAACAAGACTTGCTGAAGTATCATGATTGGCTGATCCAAGAAAACATCAATTCGGATTGGTTATTTCCTTCAACGGCCCATTCAGACCGTCATATCACTGAGAAACAATTTTATAAGGTGATGGCACGAGTTGGTGATCTGTTAGGCATTAATTATCTAGGGACCCATACAATGCGCAAAACCGGTGCTTATCGCGTTTACACGCAATCAAATTATAATATTGGCTTAGTCATGAATTTGCTCAATCATTCCAGTGAGGCAATGACTTTGGCTTATTTAGGCTTAGACCAGGCTAGTACCGAAACGATGCTAGATCAAATTGATTTTGGTTAGGTGGGTGTTTTTATGGATTTAGATTTTGAAACCAACAAGTACGAGCTGTTTGATGATTGGCACCAAAACAAGATTAAACAAGCATTTACACAAAAATTGCAGCAACAAGCTCAAATTGAAAAAACACACCTGCCAAAATTATTGTCGCGTGAAGACTTAAAAATTCGTTGGCAGATGAACTCTCGTCAAAGTGTTCATCAAGTTGCTAGTAAGCCTGATTTTCCGCAACCCGTTTTCGCTTTTAATCATGGCAAGACCCCACTTTACTTAGCAACTGAAATTCAAATTTTCGAAATTAATCACCCCTGGGTGATAACTCCCGGTGCTCGTCTTGATTATAGTCATTGGATCCTTCGTAATGTGATTGATTAATCTTAAGATTTAACTCTAGGTTTTTGATAGTTGGCGTTAGCCTTCTAATACAAATAATCCCCATTTTGATGGGATTAAATCTACTAATAATAAAAACTATCCAAAATATTATTTTGGACAGTTTTATTATTTATTTTCGATTACTTCTAATTTTAACGAGATAAAGCGCACTAATCCACACAAGGGAACCAATTAAAGCAAATAGAGAAGTTGTTTGGAAAAGTAAAACTACTGCTACAAAAGCTAAGAATGCTAAGACCATGTAACTTGAAAACGGATACCATGGCATCTTAAATTTTAGCTGGTTTTCGGTACCAGCGTGATCAACCTGTTTCCGATATTTGATTTGGGCCAAAATAATTAATGTCCACATAAATAAGAAAAGGGTAGTTGAAATACTAGCGATGAAAACGAAGACACCTTTAGGAATTAATAGGTTTAGTAACATTGCAGCTGCAACGACCAAGATTGAAAAGGTAATCGCATTTTGGGGAATTTTCCGTTTTGATAATGTTCCCAGTTTCTTAGTAAATTTACCCTTGCTATCGTTGGTCATAGAAAACATCATCCGACCAGTTGTATAAATCGATGAATTACATGCAGAAGTGGCAGCGGTTAAAACAACAAAGTTAATGATTCCAGCTGCACCAGCAATTCCAATGTTTTTAAATACTTCCACAAACGGACTAGCATTGGGCGTAATCGTATGCCAGGGAATGACACACATAATGGCAGCTAAGGCTCCGATGTAAAATAAAATAATTCGGAAAGGTACGGCATCAATTGCTTTAGGAATCACGTGGACAGGATCTTTAGTTTCTCCAGCTGTCATTCCGACCATTTCTACTCCGGTAAGGGAGAAAACGACCATTTGGAAGGAGAGAGCAAAACCTTGCCAACCATTACCGAAAAATTTGTGACTATAAAGGTTACTGATTGAAGCGTGTCCTGTAGGAGTTTTGTAGTTAATAATAACTAGAAATACTCCCACAATGATAATGGCACAGATAGCAATGATTTTAATTAAAGCGAACCAGAATTCAGTTTCACCGTAAGCGGCCACGTTAATAATGTTTAACATGTAAATCAAGGCTAAAATAACTAATCCAGTGAACCAGGTTGGAATTCCCGGAAACCAGTAGTTGATATAAATTCCAGCTGCTGTGACTTCAGCAATCGCTCCAATAATCCAACACATCCAATAAGTCCAACCCGCCACAAAACCAGTAGTAGTTCCTAAGAATTTAGCAATTGGTTCAATGAAGGAATTAGCTGATAAATCTGAGAGAAGTAGTGTTCCTAAAGCACGCATAATGAAAAAACACATAATTCCAGTAATTGTATAGGCTAACAAAATTGAGGGACCAGCTAAACTAATAGATTCTCCAGATCCTAAGAATAAACCGGTTCCAATTGTTCCACCTAACGCAATTAACTGGACGTGGCGATTTTTAAGGCCACGTGACATTTTTTTATCATTATTATTTGAAAGATCTTGCTCTTGTGACATGAAAAGTTCTCCTTATTGATAACTATGTAGTGTATCTCACAAATAGACAATTATATACTTCATTTTTTAAGATTTCTATATTAAATGTAGCATATTATTACATTTAATTATTAATTAAATGCTAGTTGATGTTACAAAAAGAAATATTAAAAAGAATGTATAAAAAAAGACTGACATAAAGTCAGTCTTTTTAAAATTTAATATTTTAATTTTTATTGTTCAACGTACCATGGGTAATGGAAGTTACCTGGACGGTCAGTACGTTCGTAAGTGTGAGCACCGAAGTAATCACGTTGTGCTTGTAACAAGTTAGCAGGAAGAACTTCTGCACGGTATGAATCAAAGTATGAAAGAGCAGCTGCCAATGAAGGAACTGGAATACCGTATTCAGTAGCAAATGCTACAACTCGACGAGCTGAATCTTGGTACTTGTTAGCAATGTCACCAAAGAATGGGTCCATTAACAAGTTATCAAGGCTAGGGTTCTTTTCGAAGGCTTTAGTAATTTCGTCTAAGAATTGAGCACGAATGATACATCCTTCACGCCAGATTTGAGCAAGTTCGCCGTACTTAAGACCCCATTTGTGGTTGTCTGAAGCCATACGCATTTGTTCGAAACCTTGTGCATAACTCATGATCTTACCGAAGTATAATGCTTGACGCATATCTTCAACAATGTCATCGCTACCAAACTTAGGTTTCTTAGCTGGTCCATGAAGTACTTTAGAAGCAGCAACACGTTCGTCTTTTAACATTGAAACGAAACGTGCGTAAACTGATTCAGTAATAACTGATTGAGGAGCACCTTCGTCAAGAGCATCTTCTGATGACCATTTACCAGTACCTTTGTTAGCACCACGGTCAAGAATCATGTCAACGATTGGTTTGTTCTTGTCGTCACCTAAGTCATCTTTTCTAGTTAAGATGTCAGCAGTGATTTCGATAAGGTAACTGTTAAGTTCACCTTTGTTCCAGTCTGAGAAGATTTTTGCTAAGTCATCAACTGAGTAACCAGCAGCATTTCTAAGAATGTTAAATACTTCATCGATTAATTCTTCATCACCGTATTCGATACCATTGTGCACCATTTTTACGTAGTGACCAGCACCGTTAGATCCGATGTAAGCAACACAAGGTTTGCCATCTTCGGCTTTAGCAGCAATCTTTTCTAAGATTGGAGCAACACGGTCGTAAGCTTCTTTTTGACCACCAGGCATAAGTGAAGGACCTTGTAAGGCACCAAGTTCACCACCAGAAACACCCATTCCGATAAAGTTAATACCAGATTTTGCAAGTTCTTCGTTACGAGCAATGGTGTCGTGGAAGTTAGTGTTACCACCATCAATAAGAGTATCACCCTTTGATAATAGTGGAAGAATTTCGTTGATAACAGCATCAGTTGGTTTACCAGCTTTAACCATCATTAAGATAGTACGTGGTTGTTCAATTGAGTCTACGAAATCTTTAACGTTGTATGCAGGAACCAAGTGTTTGTCACTGTGATCCTTCATAACTTGTTCAGTTTTAGAAGCAGAACGATTGTAGATAGCTACAGTGTATCCGCGACTTTCGATGTTAAGGGCAAGGTTTTTACCCATAACAGCCATACCAATAACTCCGATATTTGCTTTTTTGTCAGCCATAATATGCCTTCCTTTTTATAAAAAGTAATTTTATATTTTTCTACAATAATAGTTTATCATTGTATTTTGAAATTGTGAAATAGTTTCATCTATTTTTTGAAAACGTTTTATTTGTTACTTGTTGGGGAAATACCAAGAATTTCCGTCACGAGCCAATAGTTCATCAGCAGCCTTTGGACCCATTGAACCAGATTCGTAATTAGGGAAGTCTGGTTGGGTAGTATCCCAAAGTTTTTGAACAGGGTCAACGTACTTCCAAGCAGCAGCAACTTCTGGCCAACTAGCGAAGTAAGTTCCGTCACCCTTAAGGATATCGTGGAAAAGACGTTCGTATGGAAGTGGAACTTCAGCAGCACGAGCATCTGATTGTAAGTAGCTTAAATCAACAGTTTCAGTGTGCATTCCTTGAGCTGAATTTTTAGTGTTGATTTCTAAGGTAATTCCAATCTTAGGGTCAATCAAAAGAGTTAAAACATTTGATTTAAGTTCTGCAGGTTGGTGAGTACCTTTGGCAAAGATATCTACAATTGGTTTCTTGAATTCGATATCAATTCGACCAGTCTTAGTTGCTAATTTTTTACCTGAACGAATGTAGAAAGGAGTTTTTCCCCAACGTGGGTTGTTGAAAACAATCTTTCCAGCAGCGTAGGTATTATTGTTTGAGTCATGAGGAACACCGGGTTCGTCACGATAAGCAGGAGTACCATCACCGGCACCGTATTGACCACGAACAAAGTTTTGTTTAACACCATCAGCATCGTAAATTTCCATGCTTTCAAGGGCTTTAACTTTTTCGCGACGAATTTCAGTATCAACAAATGAATTTGGTTCATCCATTGCTAAATAACTAACGATTTGAAGAGTGTGATTTTGAATCATATCACGAAGGGCACCAGCAGTATCATAGTAGCCCGCCCGATCTTCAACACCAAGTTTTTCTGCTAAGGTGATTTGGACATCTTTGATGTAGTTTTGGTTCCAAATAGCTTCGATAATTGGGTTACCAAATCGAATTACAGGAATTGCTTGGGTAGTTTCTTTACCTAAGTAATGATCAATTCGGTAAATTTGGTTTTCATTAAAGGCACTAGTTAATTCATCATTTAATTCTTTAGCTGATGCATAATCACGACCAAATGGTTTTTCAATTACAAGACGGTTAAATCCACCATTAGTTGATAAAACACCTTGTTCTTTAAGGTTTTTAGCAACGATTCCGAAGAACCGTGGTGCCATTGACACGTAAAAAATTCGATTTCCATCAGTTTCGTATTTTTGATCTAGTTCGTCAGCGATTTTACCTAATTCTTTGTAATGATCAGTATTAGTTACGTCGTGTGATTTCCAGTAGAAGTGGCTAGCAAACTCTTCAGCTTGAGCCTTGTCATCAGTTTCTGATGAGATTGATTCGATAATTTTAGCTCTGAATTCTTCGTCAGTTAGTGCTTTACGTGAAAGTCCAACTAAGGCAAAATGAGTGCTTAAACTACCTTTTTTATAAAGGTTAAAGATTGCAGGATATAACTTACGTAATGCAAGGTCACCTGTACCACCGAACAGCATAAAAGTTGCTCTTGTAGGGTTTTCTGTTGGCATATCGTTCGCTCCTTTTATAATTTCTATACTCATATAGAGTATAACACATTTGAATAAAATGAAAGCGGTTTATTTTCCTTCGGCAGCTTACATGAAAACGCTATCTTAATTTGAACATTTTCCAGTTTTTACAAGCTTTTATTTGATAAACGATTTCCTTTCCCTTTAAGATATATACTATAGATAATAAAAACAAAAAAGGACGGATTAATTATGAAAATTGGTGTATTAGGTGCTGGTCACATGGGTAGTGCCATGATTCGCGGTTTAGCAAATAAGTATGATGTTAATGATATTTTTGTAAAGGGTCACCGAGTTAGTCCTCGTTTATTAGCATTGCAAAAAGAAATTGGCTTTCAAATGATGGAAAATAATGATTTTTCTGCAATGGATATGCTAATTGTTGCCACCCCAGCTCCTGTAACCATTGATGCCTTAATTAATGTGACTGTTGGGGACGATACAATTATTGTTTCGGCTGCCCAAGGAGTTTCGGCTAAGGGTATCAAGAATATTTTCCCTAAAAATTCAGTAATTTGCATGATTCCTAACATTCCAGTGGCAGTTAATGCTGGGTGCATTGCCGTTGAAAAGGGTGGCTTTGCTACTCCTGAAGCTACTGAAAAAGCCAATGAAGTTTTGGGTTCATTAGGAACTTTAATTCCAGTTAAATCCAAAGATTTAGGCATTGCTGGAACTGTTGGTGGCTGTGGACCAGCCTTTGTCGATGTTTTCTTAAGTGCTTTAGGTAACGCTGCTGTGCAAAATGGCTTGGATCGGGAAACTGCTTATAAAGTAGCTGCAAGTATGGTGACTGGTAGTGCTAAGATGGCTTTAGATACTGGCTTAAACCCATCAGATTTGAAAGACCAAGTTACTTCACCAGGTGGTTCTACCATTAAAGGAGTCGTTGCGTTAGATGCTAACGGATTTAGAAATGCAGTTAACCAAGCTGTAAATAAAGCAAATGGGACTTATAAAGATGAATAAACATAAATTAGATTTAGGAATTGCCTTAGTTTTATTATTAATTTCAATTATTTTGATGGTTACTTATGATGGATTTTTGTTTGATTTCACGTATAGTTCAACTAGTTTGGGCTTAAACATGTCATTTTCAGTAATCATTTTAATGATTTCACTGGTATTTTTCTACCGAGCTCACAAAAACAAACAGCAAGACAAAGAAGATTAGTGTTTGCTAGTCTTTTTTTGTTGCAATTTTGTAAGCATTTCTCTAGCATGAATGGCATTGATAAAAACGAATTATTAAAAAATGAGGTGTAAATGTGGATCAGATTTCATTAGTAATTGTTTTGTTGGCAGCATTAGTAACACCGCTCGTCTTGGCTCGGTTTAACATTTCAGTTTTACCGACCGCAGTCGTCGAAATTTTAGTCGGAATTGTGTTAGGACCAAGTTTATTGAATTTGGTTCATCCTGACAGCGTTTTAACTGGGTTGTCGAATACCGGAGTAATCGTTCTGTTATTTTTGAGTGGTTTAGAAATCGACTTTGATTTGTTTAAACCAAAAATCAAAACGCCAACTGACCTTGAATTAAAAAACAACGCTAAGGCACCAAAATATTCATCCGTACGCCTAGCGTTATATGGTTATGGAACGATTATGGTTCTTTCTTTAGCTCTTGGATTTATGTGTCAAGTAACTGGATTATTCAAAGATCCATGGCTAGCTGCAATTCTATTTATGACCGTTTCGTTGGGAATCGTGATTGCCACCTTAAAGGAAAAAGAAATCCTAAGTACCTCGATTGGGCAAACGATATTATTGATTTCTGCCCTTGGTGAAGTAATGCCAATCTTAGGTTTAACTGTCTATATTTCAATTTTTGGAACGGACTCAAAATCACTTTGGTTAATTTTGGTTTTGTTTGCGGTTGCAGCGTTAGTATTTTTCCGTTTTCGCAAGTTCTTTGTATACTTGGATAAATTCAATAAATCAACGACCCAAGTCGATGTACGTTTAGCTTTCTTTATCATCGCATTATTAGCTACAATTGCCGTTGGTGTTGGTTCAGAAGCAGTTTTAGGAGCCTTCGTTGGAGGAATGGTTTACAAATTATTGCAACCATCACCCGATACCAAAGAAAAATTAGATTCAATTGGGTACGGATTTTTTATTCCAATCTTCTTCATGATGAGTGGAGTCGGCTTGAACTTGAAACAATTACTAGCTGATCCAAAGACACTAGTATTAATTCCCATCTTTTTAGTTAGTTATTGGGTAGCCAAAGCCTTGTTATATCCAATTTTTCGGTTACGGTTTGATAAGAAAAACTCGTTAGCAGGGACTGCTTTAATTTCAACAACCATTACGATGGTTTTAGCAATTTTGAAAGTTGCTAATGATATGAAATTAATTACGGCGCAACAGTCAGGGGCTTTCTTATTGGCAGCCATTCTTACTTGTATTGCGGGTCCGCTTGTTTTCAACAAGATGTTTACTCGGAGTCCCGAAGTTTACCAAGAAGTTAAAGTTAATATGTTCGGGGCTAACTTGGTCACGATTCCTGTCGCCCAACAATTAGCCAATAGTTGGTACGATGTAACCTTATTTACTGATAACGAAAAAAATTATAAAACGCTTGATAATAAGGCTCACGTTCATTTGTTGAAATCTTTAGATGCAGATTATTTGAAACGAAATGGTTATTTTGATGCAGATATTGCGGTTTTTGCTTACTTTGACCCAGATGTTAACTTCACGTTAGCAAAAGTTGCCAAACAATATGGAGTGAAACGGGTGATTGCTCGTTTTGAAGAACGTGATATTTTGAATGCCCGAGAAAAAGAACTTACTGACTTAGGTGTCGAAGTTTACAACACCTTCGCGGTTAACGTGGCTATGTTACGTGAAATGATTGAAGTTCCATCAACCTTTAATATGATTAAGTCCAATAGTACGGAACTTCATGAGGTTACGTTACGTAATAGTAAATTTGCGGGTATGCCAATTAAAGATTTACCATTTAGCGATGACATTACGATTGCTCGAATTTTCCGTAATCGTAAGATGATTCACCCAGTAGGTACCACTGTCTTAGAATTAAATGACCGGATTATTTTTGCGGCTGATAAAAATATTAGTAATCAGGTTCGCCAAGAAATTAGTATGTTGAATTAAAATATGCAAAAAACAATTACTTATATCAATGCTATAATATGAATGAACGTAATTATATATTGAATTAACGAACATTACATTGTAGTAGGTGTATTGTGTTGAGCTTGTTGGCCTAAGTTGTATGCCGACAGGCTTTTTTGTTTTTTAAGATTAAAAATTAATATATAACAAAATTGATGTAATTACATGTATGATTACATCAAGGAGATGATAATATGGTTGTTAAGACTAGAAAATAAGGTAATTCTCTTATGATAACGATTCCTTCTAACTTAGGTGTTTCTGAAAACGAAGAATTTACCCCATCAGTAGAAAAAGATGGAACAATTGTTTTTAAACCAGCACATGTAAATATTTTTGCTAATTTAGATTCAAAATTAATGGCTAAAGATAGGGAAGATTTAGGTATCACAGATAATCTAAATGCAGTAGGTAAAGAAAATGTCTGGGATTAGCATACCTAAGAAATATGATATAGTTTTTATTGACGCAGAACCCCATGCTGGACATGAATTTGGTGGACATAATTTAAAAAATAATAATATAAGGCGTCCATTTTTAGTTATAAGTGGAAATTATTATAATTTTAGTGGAATGATAGCTGGTTTTCCAATAACTCATAAAAGGCCAAAAGAATTGCCAAGTATCCATGTAAAAGTAGGAAAAGTGGATGGTTATGCCATAGTTCAATTATTAGGATATGCTTATAAAGCTAGGAATGCTGAAATAGTAGGTAAGATTAATACTCAAGATATTAAAATTGCTAATGCTGCAATTAGAGATATGTTTGAATAGATATTATTTTAAATAACAAAAAACCAATCACATCCGCTGTGATTGGTTTTTTTCGTGCAATTTAGAAATGATTAACACATATCCATTCCCATTTTTTCGTATGATTCCAAACTCTTAATCTTAAGTTGGTCTGGTTTACAATGACGTTCTTTAGCTAATGCATTCATCAAAGTATCCATACTCATTAATTTGTATTTCTTATGTGGATCGTCTTTAGTCCAAACTTGCATTTGAGCCATCATGCCACCATCTTCGTGTTCGATGATGTGACAATGATACATGAAGACTCCAGGATAGTTGAAACGCATCTTAACTCGAACCGTTTCACCAGGGTTTACTCCAATGGTATCTTTATATCCCATTTCGTTAGGATAAGGAGCTTCACCATTTCTTGAAATAACCTTAAATGAACCACCGTGAGTATGATAAGGATGAATCATTCCACCACAACAGTCGTTGGTGTTCGTGATATCCCAGTATTCAGCAACACCTAATTCTTGCCGGTCATCAATCCGCATCATACCGAATTTTTTACCGTTAATCATAACTTCTTCATCAGTTCCAGACATGACAACTTGGTGAACAAGAGCATTTTCGTCAACTTCAGGATAAGGAACATCGGCTAGATGTTGAGGAATTTCAGTATTATCTGGAGCAAATTCTTTAATGTTGAATTTTAAAATTGGAGTATCGTCAGAATATAAGGTAACTTGATCGCCAGGTTTGTAATCTTTGAAATCAAGAACAACTTCGGCACGTTCTGCACAAGTTAACATTAATTTTTTGAATTGAACTGGTTCTGGCAATAAACCACCATCTGAAGCAATTTGTGTCATAACAAGGTCATCACTTAAATGGAGACGCCATTCACGACGATTTGAACCATCTAAGAAACGAAGTCTTAATTTTTGGGTCGTAACGTCAAAAGTAGGGTTAACTGTTCCGTTAATTAAAGCAGTTTTTCCTTCAGTACCATCTGGATCATAATCTTTGTCATAATTCCATTGATTATGTTCGTCAAAGGTCCGGTCTTGTAAAATTACCGGAATATCATCAACTCCGTAATTCCGTGGCAATGGAAGACTAGCTTCATGTTCGTCTTTTACGACTACTGCAGCAGCTAAACCATACCAAACGTCCCAACCAGTTAAAGGACATGGGTGAGCGTGAAGCCAAAGGGTAGCAGCCGGTTGGTCAACTTTGAAAGTGATTTCTTTAGGTTCACCAGGAAAGACTGGTGCATGACAACCACCGTCAATGTAAGGACCAGGAACGTCAAGACCGTGCCAATGGAAGGTTGTTAATTCGGGCAAGCTATTCTTTAGCGTAACGTGATATGTTTTTCCGCTTTGATAAACAATAGTTTGACCTAATAAGCTTTGATTATAGCCCCAGGTTTTAGTTTTTTCACCGGGTAAAATTTGGGTTTCACCGGGTTGGGCTTCAACCGTGTACCAAACATCCGTATCAGTTTCTTTATCTGGTTGTAAAACGGATGGAATTACTAATTTACTCTCTGGGGCATCTGATACCTCAAGAGGAATATAACCGCCATCATGGTAGTCATATGCTGATTCATTAAAAAAATATTTATCGATTGGTTGTTTTGATTCAGTCATAACTTCTCCTCCTCTGATTACATTATTAGTGTACTACAATTCGATTTTGTTATGTTAAAATTAATTGTAATATTTCTAATAATAGTAACATTAAAAATGGTGATGGGAGATACACATGATGAATAAAGGATTTAGTTGGATTTTAGTCGTATTTTGGTTAGTAACTTTGGCAATGTTAGCTATGGATAAAGGTATGATGGCCATGTACATGATGGTAATTGGAATGTTAGTTGATTCCTTATATAGCGCTCTTCATAAATAATTAGGAATCTAAAAAAGTTCAATTTATTATTTTTATTGATAATAAACTGAACTTTTTTTATTTTAAATTTTAATGTCTATCTGAGCTTGGCTTTTTCATGAACTTCCAAACCGCTACAATAATCACAACGATTGCTAAGATTATTCCACCAAAAATCCAAATCACATGATGATTATTTTTTGCATCATCTTTTTTTGCTTTCTTTGCATCGTTTTTTTGCTGTTCTTTTACTTTTTTATCATTATTAGCCTTTTCGTGCTTAGCCTTAGGAGTTTTCTTAGTAGTGGGTTTAGTTGAATTGTCATTTTTGTTTGCTGAATTACTACTATTGTTAGAATTTGGAGTTACATTATTTTTATTTGGAGTTACTATTTGCTGACTTACCATTTTTCGCTGGGGTAGTAGCAGGTGAATTGTTTTTATTTGAAGAACTGTTACTACCAGAATTATTATTATTAGTTTTACTGCTATTTGCAGTATAGACAATTGTCATGGACATCACAGCAGTCACGGGATCACCGCCACCAAAAACCATTTGTGGTCCGTTAGCATTATTTTGACCATTTTCAATGTTTGAGTAAGCGTATCCTTTAATTTGTGGTACTTGTGCAACATAAGTTGTTCCAGTAGCTCCAGTTGCCACAGTATCAGTACGAATTTTATTACCATTTTGATCAACATAATGAACAATAATTTTACCTTGATAACTACTTGGGGTAGTTGTATCTGCTTTAACCGTCATTATAGATGGATTACTGGTATAAAAGCCAATTCCACCTAAAAGTGATGCACAAAGAATAGCAGTTAATAATCTTTTTCTGATTTTCATTATTAATTCTCCAGTTCATAATTAATTTTCACTATCAATCTTATCACTTTATTGAAATAATAAATTTAAATTTTGTTATACTTAAAACTATATTTAACTTATGAAAAAGGAGGGCTTTCATGAAATTATTTAAAACACCTCAAGCAATTAATCTTTGGAAAATCTTCAGCTTTTTAATCCTGTTTATGGTGATTGATACAGTAACTGCCTTTTTCGGACTAGGAATTGTATTGATACTAAAATACTTTAAATTAGTCTCAATCTTCAATGCCCCCACCTTAATTTTGCTTGAATTAATTATTAGATATGGATTAGCCTTTATTTTGTTTATTTGGGTAAATCGTTTTTATATGAAACAAAGGTTTTTTTTTTAAGCCAGTATTTCCCTTTAAAAACCAAGCGTATCCTTTATTATTCGCAATCATCATAATTTTAATTTATATTTTTACGGTGAACCTTGGAATTTTAAAATACGATGCTAACACTGTTAGTTTCTTTATGTTTTCGCTTGGATCCGCAATTTTAGAAGAGTATGGATTTCGTGGGATTGTTTTTCCTAAAGTTATGCAAGTGGTAAAGGGCAGTTCTTTTCGTAAATTAATGTTTGGGATAACAATCAGTGGTGTCTTATTTGGGTTGATTCATTTTCAAAATATTTTTTATCAACCATTTTAATCCCCATGTTATTTCATTTTGTTAGTGATTTTAATTCATATTTCACCACGAACTCATTCTTTGCAGGAGCCTTTTATAATAGTTGGTGGCAAGTTTTAATTAACTACGCAATTGCATTATTAGCTGCAATTATTTTCTTAAGACCAGCTGTTGCTAATAAAATTAAACTTATAAATCATAACTAGTAAAAAAACTTACGATGAAAATCGTAAGTTTTTTTACTAGTTATAAGATTATAAATCTTTTACCTTTAAACGGTTAAAGATTAAGACAAATACGATTCCAACTACTAACCCTTTAATCAAGTTGAAAGGTGCAATTCCAGTGATTACCATTTTTGAAATGGATTGACCTAAATTAAAACCTAATAACTTGATGTAGAGGGGAAGAAAAACGAAGTAGTTCAAAATACTCATTACAACCATTAAGATTAGGGCAGAAACAATTACTGGAATGTATTGTTTAAGCGTCTTGCTTTGGACGTCTTTTCTAAAGAGATAGAAAACCCCAATGAAGATTAAGGAAACTACTAGTGAACTGGAAAGTCCAATTAATTGAATCATAGAAAAACCATTGGTTAACCAGTATAAAAATAGTTTTAAAGCGGTAATTTCAATGGCTGCCACTGGTCCTAACGTAAAGAGACCTAATAAAATTGGCAAATCAGAGAAATCTAACTTCAAAAATGAAACAAATGGGAGAATTGGGAAAGCGATAAACATTAAAACATATGCGATTGCAGCTAAAATTGAAACTAAAACGAGTCTTTTGATACTTTGATTATTAACTGACATACTATCACTCCTAATTAATTTATTTTGTAATAATTAAAAAATACCAATAAAAAACGCCCTGCAAAAATGCGGGGCGTTTGGTTTATTTTCAAACTGAATAAAACCTTAAAATGGCATGAAAATACCACTAAAGTAATGTGCTTCAATAAGAACTTCTTCTCCCATCCAGACTATACTGTCGGTGCTAGAATTTCACTAGCTCAACCGCTTAACGAGGGTCACGGACTTCAAAAATGATTTGTTACCGTCGGTTGGGAATTTCACCCTGCCCCGAAGAAGTATTATTTAATTGTTAAGTATAAATATATTACAGAATGAGGTAACATACAACTTTAAAGTTTAATTGGCATAAATTTTCTTGGCCATTTCCATCGCTGTCCAAGCTTTAGGCCACCCAGAATAAAATGCTAGTTGGGTAATTGCTTCAACCATTTCAGCTTTAGAAACGCCATTTTCTTTGGCTTTTTGCATGTGGTATTCAAGTGGTCCAAACATCCCTTGAGTTAATAAGCTAGTTACGGTGATTAAGCTTCGTTCTTTAGCGGATAATTTGCTTTCGCGTGACCAGACTTGGCCAAATAAAACATCATCGTTTAGTTCAGCAAATTTAGGAGCAAATTCACCAAAGTTATCGTGTCCTGCAGTTTGTTTTTCAGTCATTATTTCACTTCCAATTCGTTATATTTAGTATCAGAAACGGGTTCTAAAAATTCTGACTTACCACTTGTGATGGCAAGGTGTTCAAACCAACTATCTTTGGTAGCCATAATGAACATGCCAGTTGTTTCGCGTTCCAGGTTCAAATGTTACATTTCCTACGCTCACATCAATATCTGGATCGTTAACTAACATGTCTAGATAACTTTTTCCGCTAAAGAATTTACCGTAAGGATTTTCTTCTCCGACTGGAAAAATTACCCCGTTTTTTACATTTACATTTTCATTTCTTCAATTTGAGCCACACAACGTGCTTGAACTTGATTTAACAATTCGCGCCTGGCAGGAATCGTTTCATCACCTTGGGCTCGTAACTTTACGTATTTTTTAATTTCATTCATGGACATTCCGGTTCCCTTTAAATGGAGCAAGAACCCGACCAACTTAATGTCGTGTTCCGTGTAGAAACGGCGTTCATGATTATCACGAGCAGGGGTGATGAGTTTTTCTTTTTCGTAATAACGCAATGTGTAAGTGGAAAGCCCCGTTAATTTGGCGAATTCACCAATTGAATATTGTGCAGTCATAAATTACTCCTTTACTATAAGTTACAAGTTCATCGTAGACCTTAGAGTACACTCTAAGTCAATGGAATCGACTTAAATTTAATTTGGGGATTATACTAGAGTTAAAAATAAGAAGTTGAGACTATAATATGAAAATTAAAAATGATAAACTTTATAAAACAATTACCCTATTAACAATTATGATAATTGGAATTGGATTATATTTTGTAATTCAAAACGGATTTGGTTGGATTAGTGATGAAAGCCAACCCAAATCATTTTCTATTACAAGGGAAAGTGATGACCATGGTCATAGTTTGAAAATAATTAAACACAATCAAGAAAAATTTGCGACAAAATTAATTAAAAAACAAGATCAAATTTTACAACAAACAAAGAGCATTAAGGTCAGCAAAAATGAAGTAGCCAAGAAAAAGAAGGTTACGGATGAGATGGAAACGATCCTTGACAAAAAGATTATTGGTGAAATCAGTAGTTTACAGAATGATGTTCAACCATTGGATAAGGCGGATGAATTAAATCAAGAAATTCAGCAGTTGCAGTCTTTATCACCTCAGGAAAAAGCCCAATTTGGTCAAGAAATTCAAGGAATTAAGCAAACCATTCAAACAACCAATTAAGGAGAACAAATTATGGCAGATTATATTAAAGAATTACGCGCATTAGTAGGTCATCGCTCATTGATTTTAAATACATCAGCTGGAGCATTTTTGAATGATAAACAATAGTTATTATTGCAGGAAAGAACGGGAAATGACGACTGGTGTTTTCCTGGTGGCTTTATCCATAATTGGCGAGAA
>NZ_AYYM01000015.1 GCF_001436035.1 Fructilactobacillus sanfranciscensis DSM 20451 | reverse complement strand
AAGTTGGACAAAAATCTAACTCATGGGGTTCATATCAATTTGTTGTTTTGATTCTAGGAATTGCGTTGCTCCTTTTCCTAATCATCAAGTTAAAATTAAATACTTTCGTTTCATTGATTGTAACTGCTATTTTAGTTGCCTTAGGTTTAGGAATGAATCCAGCAAGTATTGCAGATGCAATTAAATTAGGAATTGGAAATACCTTGGGCGAGTTAGCTATCGTCTTTGGTTTTGGGGCCATGATTGGTCGGTTAGTTTCTGATTCTGGTGGATCATATCGAATCGCGAAAACTTTGATTGATAAGTTCGGTAAAAAGAGATTACAACTTGCAATTGTAATTGCTTCATTTATTATCGGAATGTCATTATTCTTCGAAGTTGGTTTGGTATTGTTAACTCCAATCGTCTTCGCAGTTGCTCTTGAAGCCGATGTTCCATTCCTTTATTTAGGGATTCCAATGGCAGCAGCTTTATCAGCTACGCAAGAATTTTTACCTCCATAACCTGCACCAACTGCAGTTGCAACTACCTTGGGAGCTAATATTGGACAAGTTCTTTTATTCGGAATTATTGTAGCAATTCCTTGTGTGATTGTTGCTGGACCAGTTTATACAAAAATTAGTCGTAAATTTTTCCCAGATGCTTTTGTAGTAAAAAAGAGTTTGCCAGCCTTTGGTGAAGTTAAACAATATAATTTAAAAGATACTCCAAGTTTTGCTTTAGCAGCCTTTACTTCATTACTTCCAGCTATTTTTATGGCATTAAATACCATTTATCAATTAGCTGTTCATGGTGGAAAAGAAATTGCTAAGCTACACGGTTTCGATGCTGTTATTTCAATGTTAGGTAACCCAATGATTGCCATGGTAATTGCTTTGTTATTTGCAATTTGGTCAATGGGCTTCCATCGTGGTAAATCTATGAAAGATATTTCACTTAGTATCAGTGACGCCGTGAAATCAATTGCTATGCTTTTACTAGTTATTGCTGGTGGTGGTGCTTTCAAACAAGTCCTAATTGCTGGAGGGGTAGGAAATGCCGTTAAAACAATGATGATGCATTCATCCCTTTCACCAATTATCTTAGGATGGTTAGTTGCCGTAATCCTTCGTGTTTCACTTGGATCAGCAACTGTGGCTGGTATGACTGCCGCAGGTTTAGTAATGCCATTGATGTCATCATTAAACGTTAGTCCAGTTATGATGGCTTTTAGCCATTGGTGCTGGTTCATTAGCTGCTTCACATGTTAATGATGCTGGTTTCTGGATGTTTAAAGAATACTTTGACTTATCAGTTAAAGAAACTTTAGGAATCTGGACGGTGCTAGAAACCGTAATCTCGGTTACAGGACTGATTGTTGTTCTAATTTTGAATATGTTTGTTTAAAAAAAGTTCCGCTGAAATTTAATTTCAACGGAACTTTTTTTATTTTGCTTCTTTTTCTTTAAATGAAATGAAAATTGCCCAAAAATAATTTAAAATTACCACTACAATATTTTGAATGATATTCCAGATGTTTTTTCCTAATTTGTTATTAAATCCTAAGATACTGACACCAAAAATTAAAATACCCAAACCGAGAATTCCAGTTACTAATCTTCCAGCAAAAAATGTTGTAATTTGATACCAGAATTCTTTTGCCGAATAATGTTTAGTATGAAAAACATAGTATTTATTAGTATAGAAAGCGAAGAGAACTGAGATAAACCACGCAATTCCATAAGTGATTGAATAATTAATGTTAGTAAATTGTGTCAATATGGTAAAGATAACCATATTGACGACGGTTGTTGCAACACCCCAAAAAGCATAAGGAATTAAATCACGGTGCTTTTGATACAATTCAATTAAGGACTTCATTATTTTTGCTCCTTAATGATGTATTGGGGGCGGTGCTTAGTTTCTAGGTATATTTTACCAATGTATTTACCTAAAATTCCTAAACAGAAAAGCTGAATTCCACCAATTAATAACATGATAGAAACTAGTGAAGGCCAGCCAGCAACTGAGCCACCAAAACAAATTGTTCTAATTACAGTAAAAATGATACCTAAAACAGCAAGGAAACAAGATAATCCACCGACCCAAGTTGCTACTTTTAAAGGAGCATCAGAAAAATCAATAATTCCCTCAATTGAATATTCAAGTAATTGAATCATTGACCAGTGGGTTTCCCCAGCTGCTCTTTCACGTCCGGCGTATTTAATGTACTTCGTGTTAAAACCTACCCAACTGAAAATTCCTTTAGAAAAGCGATTATATTCAGTTAAATCATTTACGGCATCAACATATTGACGTGTCATTAAACGATAATCACGTACGTTTGGTTTGATTTTAACATCTGATAAACGATCAATTACATGATAAAAAGTGGATGATAAGAACGCCCGAATTGGGTTTTGTTTTCGACTAGTTTGAATACAACCAACGCAATCGTAGTCTTCAGTTGTAATAATTTTTAACATTTTCGGTAATAATTCAGGCGGATCTTGAAGATCGACATCCATTAAAGCAATGTAATCTCCATTAGCTGATCTTAATCCAGCAGTAATGGCAGATTCTTTTCCAAAATTACGAGAAAAAGAAATAAAGTGGACTGTTTCAGGATGTTGATTATGCAATTCGTTTAAAATTTTTAAAGTATTATCTGATGATCCATCGTTGATGAAAATATAATCAGGAACGTACTTTTTTGAATCTTTATTCATTCCCGCAAAAACTTTTTCGACGGTATCATAAAATAAAGTAATTGATTCCTGTTCGTTATAACAAGGGACAACTAAACTAATAGTTTCCAAATTGAATCCTCCTTATAGTTGAAAAAATATTTTCAACTTTTAAAGCTAGTAAACTAATCCTAATTTTATCATTATTTAGATTGAATAGTAACTCGAATTCAATCTGTTATAATTGAATTAAATAAAGCTTAGGGATTACTAAAATTGAAGAAAAAGACAAAAATTTTTAAAAATAAAATCATTCCTTTTACTAAAATATTGGTAAAGCATTTTTCAATGGGTAACGTTTCAGATTCTGCCATTGTATTTGCGTACTATTCTTTGCTATCTTTATTTCCCATTTTAATCTCAATTGGGGGAGTAATTAGGTTAGCAAATGCTAATCCAACACGTGTGATTGACTCAATGAAACTGTTGATGCCAAGTTCAATTTACAAGATGCTGCAACCAATTGTGGAGTCAGCATTTAGTTCAGGACATGGCGGAAGTAATTTATCAGTTGGATTAATAATCACCATTTGGTCAGCAAGTAGTGCGATGGCAGCTTTTCAAAGAGCAGTAAATCGAAGTTACGGAGTGCTTGATCAAAGCGCTTTTATGAATCGAGTGATTTCCTTTTTATGGATGCTATTGCTAGTCGTTTTCTTATTTGTATTGATGATTTTACTTGGTTTTGGACAAGCACTCATTGACTTGCTTAACAAAATGATTAATATGCCATCTGAAGTTTTGCACTTGGTAGAGGCTTTTCGAATACCATTCATCGTTATCTTATTGGTCATTATCTTGAGTATGATTTACTTCTTTGTTCCGAGTCTCAAAACAAAGTGGAAATATACCCTTGGAGGGACATTATTTGCGTTGTTAGGATTATCAATTTTGTCACAACTATTTTCGCAAATTATTGGTGAATTTTTCCGTAACATTTCGGCTTATAAGACTTTAGGAACCTTTATTGTTGTTATGATTTGGCTTTATTTAACGGGCATGGTTTTGTTGATTGGCTCAGTTATTAATGCCAGTGTTCATGATTATTTTATTAAACAGTTCACAAAAAAAGGTAAATAAAAAAGACCACTCAGGGTCTTATTTATTTACTGCATCAAACAGTTTTTGAGAAAATTGGTCAAGCGTTTTAATGTCATTTTCATCGGGGTCAAGGTTAATTTTAACGTTTTCTGCACCTTGAGTAGCACCAGTTGCTAAAAGTTTTTTGGCAAATTTGTCAACTGCTAAATTATAGAATTCTTCATAAAAGACATCCCCAGAACCAGCAACACCAAAAACTTTTCCCGCTAAGTCCAAATCCCCAAGATCTTCAAAAAAGTCCATTCCTTCTTCAGGAAGGTTACCTTCATCGTAAGTATAAGGACAAATAACAATTAAATCAGTATCAGTAAGTTCTTCGGCTTCAGTTTGAGAAATTTCGGTTTCTTCAACATCCATCCCAAGATCTTCTAATCCTTCAGTTACAATATCAGCAATATCTTCATTGTTACCAGTAATAGTTGCGTATACGACGTGTGCTTTCATTTTCGGACTTCCTTTGCTTATTTATCAAGTAAGTATAGCAGAAGTTAGACTAATTGTGAATTTAGAGAGGTAAATTTAATGAGTAAGACTTACAAGGTAACCAAGGTTGAATCCCAGAAACGACCGGGACGCTACAATATTTATTTAAATGATGAGTATGCTTTTCCAATTAGCGAAGAAGTTTTAATTAAATTTGCGATTTTTAAAGGAACCGAGTTAACTAGCGTTTTAGTTGAACAAATTAAAGCTGCTGATAGCGTTTCAAAGTTATATGGTAAGGCAGTTGATTTCATTTCTTATCGTCAGCGGACCGAATATGAAGTAAGAACTAAGTTACAGACATTATCAGAAAATGAAGAAGCAATTGAATCTACCATTGAAAAGTTAAAGCAAATTAAACTACTTGATGACGAAAACTATGCCAATAGCTATGTTCGACAAATTGCTGATGGACAAGTAAAGGGACCACAAGCTGGAATCAGATATCTCAAACAAAAGGGAATTGCAGAAGTATTAATAACAAATGCTTTAGATGAATTTTATCCTGAGACAACGGTACGAGAGAATGCTACTGTTTTGGCTCAGAAGCTATTTGACCATCAGAATCGATACCCATATAATAAAAGAATTGAGAAAGCAAAGTTAGCATTGATGAGAAAGGGCTTTGGCTTTGACGTAATTGATCAAGCAATCAGTCAAATCGATGCTGAAATTGATGAAGATGAACAAAGTCAATTGTTAAAACAAGCCGGAATGAAACTTTGGAAAAAATACCGTGCAGAAGAACCATATCAAAGAAGACAAAAGTTAAAACAATCATTATATAGAAAGGGCTTTGATTTTGATGCGATTGATGATTTTGTCGACGAAGTAGAGAGGAATTAATTTGAAAAATCTTAAAGAAACAAAGTTAGTATTTTGGACATTTGAACTACTCTTGGTAGTTGGAATTGTGTTTTTATGTACCAAAGTTAGTTTTATTTTTTCACCAATTGGAATTTTCATTTCGACAATTTTTGCACCATTATTAATTGCGGGATTTTTATATTATATGTTAAATCCAATTTTGGAAATATTAATGAAAGTCAAAATCACTAAAACTAAGCGAATTAATCGAACTTGGGGAACAACCATTATTTTCGTTGCCTTGATTTTAATCATTGTCTATTTAATTGCATCGTTAATTCCACACTTGATTTCTCAAGTAGCTAATTTAGCAAATAACATGCCTAAATTTGCCGCTCATCAAGAAGAATCATTGACTAAAATGACTAGACACGGTTGGCTAAAAAATATTGATTGGGATCCAATTGTTTCTAAAATGCAGAAATCTTATGCTTCATACTTAAAAGTGATGCTCAGCAACATTAGTAATAGTGCTGGTAATATTATTTCAATAGCAACAAACGTTATCATTACCTTGATTACAGCTCCCATTATTTTATTCTACATGCTTAAAGATGGGGATAAATTTTTGCCAAGTGTAGAAAAATTATTTCCTGCTTTATCAGAATCACATCGCCGCCAGTCAGAAACATTATTGAAAAAGATGAACAAAACACTTTCTCATTACATCGGTGGTCAAGTAATTGAATGTCTATTCGTTGGAACATTCACTTCCATTGGTTATTTGTTAATTGGACAGCGGTATGCTTTATTATTGGGTGTTTTTGCCGGATTTTGTAATTTAGTTCCTTACGTTGGTCCTTACATTGGAATTATTCCTGCTTTATTAGTGGCTATCATCGTTAGCCCAGAACAGGCCTTTTGGACTATAATTGTAGTAATAGTTGTCCAACAGATTGATGGTAACTTTGTATATCCAAATGTAATTGGAAAATCTTTAAATATTCATCCACTTACAATTATCATTATTTTACTTGCTGCAGGCCACATTGCTGGATTAATTGGAACGATTTTAGCGATTCCAATCTATGCTATTTTGAAAGTAATTATCGAATATATCTACAGTATCTGGCTTGTTCAACATGATCAAAAGTCAGAAATTAATTAGCAAATCAATCCAGATTAATCCGGATTTTTTGCCTTAATTTTCACCAAAGCCCATTAGGAGGATTTAAATGAGTGACAAAAAATTAAACGAAGATGTAAGTAAACGACGTACGTTTGCGATTATTTCCCATCCTGATGCTGGGAAAACTACCATTACGGAACAATTACTTTTATTTGGGGGAATTGTGCGAGAAGCTGGAACAGTTAAAGCTCGTAAAAGTGGTAATTTCGCTAAGTCTGATTGGATGGAAATTGAACAAAAACGTGGAATTTCCGTTACAAGTTCTGTGATGCAATTTGATTACGAAGGTAAACGAATTAACATTTTGGATACTCCAGGACATGAGGATTTCTCAGAAGATACTTATCGGACTTTGATGGCTGTTGATTCAGCGGTCATGGTCATCGATGCCGCAAAAGGGATTGAGCCACAAACGAAAAAGCTTTTCCAAATTTGTAAAATGCGGGGAATTCCAATTTTTACTTTTATGAATAAGTTAGATCGTGATGGCCGTGAACCAATGGAATTAGTTAGTCAATTAGAGGATGTCCTTGGAATTGAAGCGTATCCAATGAATTGGCCAATTGGTTCTGGTCGAATTTTAAAGGGTCTTTATGATCGACATAATCATCGGGTTGAACTATTTGAACCAGGTGTGGAAGGTCGACATTTTTTACCA
Source organism: Fructilactobacillus sanfranciscensis DSM 20451 (assembly GCF_001436035.1). Classification (GTDB taxonomy): domain Bacteria; phylum Bacillota; class Bacilli; order Lactobacillales; family Lactobacillaceae; genus Fructilactobacillus; species Fructilactobacillus sanfranciscensis. The sequence continues at coordinate 17,668 of NZ_AYYM01000015.1, read as the reverse complement.
CTTGATGATGAAGGAAATATCAAGGGCGATAATCAACTAGAAGGCGATAGCATTTATGATGATGCCAAAGAGGAAATGGATTTAATTTCTGAGGCTGGAAATGAATTTGATCCAGATAAAATTGCTAATGGTGATCAAACTCCAGTTTTCTTTGGTTCAGCGCTAGCTAATTTTGGAGTCCAGACTTTTCTAGATGCATACCTTGAAATGGCACCAGCTCCTGGTCAACATCAAACCTTACAGGATAAAGAAATTCAACCAATTGATGAAAAATTCTCTGGATTTGTGTTTAAGATTCAAGCAAACATGAATCCTCATCATCGTGATCGAATTGCCTTTGTGAGAATTTGTTCCGGTCGATTTGAAAAGGGAATGGACGTTACTTTAGATCGAACTAAGCGTGATATTCGTTTATCTAACGTGACGGAGTTTATGGCTAATACTCGAGAAAACGTTAAGACCGCTGTTGCGGGTGATATTATCGGTCTTTATGATACCGGTAATTTCCAAATTGGTGATACGATTTATACAGGGAAAGATGAAGTTACCTTTGAAAAACTTCCTCAATTTACTCCAGAACTATTTATGCGGGTTTCTGCGAAAAATGTTATGAAACAAAAATCATTCCATAAAGGGATTAAGCAATTAGTTCAAGAAGGTGCCATTCAGCTCTATACGACTTATTCAACGGGTCAATATATTTTAGGAGCCGTTGGTCAACTTCAATTTGAAGTTTTTAAATTCAGAATGCAAAATGAATACAATTCTGACGTTTTAATGGAACCAATGGGATCTAAGATTGCCCGGTGGATTGATCCAGAACAACTTGATGAAAAGATGTCATCATCACGGAATATTTTAGTTCGTGATACGAATGATGATCCGTTATTCTTATTTGAAAATCAATTTGCTGAACGTTGGTTCAAAGGTAAGTATCCTGATGTTAAATTAACTGCTAAGTTATAAAATTTTCGATAGGAGTGCTAAATATGAAACATTTATCAGCTTGTACCAGTGTTATGGTCGGAAAAAACGCTAGTATTGATGGTTCAACGATGATTGCGAGAAATGACGATACTTTTTTGCCATTAACGCCACAACGCTTTATTGTTCAGCCAGCTTATGAAAATGAAACTAAGGTTTGGAAATCAAACCAAAATGGATTTACGGCGCCAATGCCTAAAAATGGTTACCGGATGTTGTTAACTCCAAATGCGGATGTTGCTAAAGAAGGGGTTTATGCCGAAAGTGGTTTTAACCAAAAACACGTTGCCATGAGTGCCACGGAAAGTGTTTACGGAAACTTGAGCACACTCGCCCATGATCCGTTGGTAGCAAATGGCCTTGCCGAAGATTCCTTACAATCAATGGTATTACCATACATTAATTCTGCCCGTGATGGAGTACAATATCTCGGTCAATTAATTAAAGAATATGGTTCACCAGAAGGTAATGGGGTAATGTTTAGCGATAATAATGAAGTTTGGTACATGGAAATTGTTACTGGACATCATTGGGTTGCTCAAAGAATTCCAGATGATTCTTATGCCGTGGTTGCCAATCAAGTTGCTATTCAAGATGTTGATTTTGATGATGCTGATAATTTTATGTATTCAGATGGAATCCAAGAATTTGTGGAAAAATATCATTTAAATCCTGATGAAAACGAATTTAACTTTAGACATATCTTTGGAACTAGTAACGAAAAAGATCGTCATTATAATACTCCTCGAGTTTGGTATGGCCAACGCTATTTGACTCCAGAAATGGTTCAATCACCAACTTCTGCAGACATGCCTTTTATTTGTAAGGCTAATCGGAAGATTAAAGTTACAGATGTCGAATTTATTTTAGGTTCTCACTATAATGAAACCGACTATGATCCATTGGGCAAAGGTCCTGAAGACTTGAAGACTAAATTCCGTCCGATTGCGATGAACCGGACACAAAATTCACATGTTTTACAAATTAGAAATGATGTTAAACCAGAAATTTCAACAATCATGTGGTTAAACTTTGGGGTACCAGCTTTTAGTCCTTATGTTCCCTTCTTTGCAAATGTGAATGCGACTGATTCAACTTATGAAAATACTCCTTTGAAAATGGATGATACCAGTGCATACTGGATGTATCGGAAATTATCAATGATTGTGGAATCACATTACAGTCATTTCATTCAACAAGATCGTGACTTTAAGACGGATAATGATCAAATGTTTTTAACCCACGTTGAAAACACGATTAACCAAGCACAAAATTTAAAGCCAGAAGCAGTTTCAGCTTTCTTGCAAAAACAAAATCAAAGCTTGGTTGCTGAAATGGAAACGCGTGTGCATAAATTTATGAATGAATTAATGAGTAAGGGCTTAACGCTTTCAAAATTAACTTATGATATGGATAAAAATTTATAGAATTTAAAAAGTTGACTACTCAGTGGTCAACTTTTTTAGTTACAGATTAATTATTTTGTAAGCTCGCTAAGCTTAACTTAATAGATTTATTTAATTTTCGTCTAGGTTTAATGATTTAATTTCGAGATAATTAAATCATTAACTTAAGAGGAGAAAATTATTTTGAAAATTAAAGAAATTACTTATTGTGGGGTAATGATTGCAATTATCGTAGCTTTTAGTTTAGTCCCACCAATTGCAGTTCCAGTGATTCCAGTTCCAATTTCCTTTCAAACCATGGCCGTTATGTTAGCAGGATCATTACTAGGTAAAAAATTAGGAACCATCAGTGTTTTAATTTTTTTATTGTTAGTAGCAGTTGGTATGCCACTTTTAATTGGCGGAAGAGGTGGGTTTAGTATTTTCCTAGGACCAACTGCTGGATATTTACTAAGTTGGCCCATTAGTACTTTTTCGATTGGATGGTTATTGGAGAAAATTGGCAAATTGAACTTTTGGAAGTATTTAATTGCGAATTTAATTGGAGGAATGTTAGTCATGAATTTAATTGGTGCAATTGGATTATCATTTATAATTCATATGCCAATTTTGAAAGCAATAATTTCAACGACGATGTTTTTTCCCGGAGATATTATAAAAACAGTGATTGTTGCTTTTATTGCTGTTAAATTACAGCAAACTCACATTATTAAATTAGATAATTAAAGTATAAATTAACAATATTTGATTGATTACGTTGATTATTCGACAAAAAAGAACGTTCGATTAGCGTTAAGCATAATAAATAACTAGATTACGAATTATTTTGTAAAAAAAGGTTGTTTTTTAATTTTTTCATACTATGATAATTACAAGTTAAAAACAAAACGTTAACTAGGAAGTAGTAATTCAAAAGAGTGATTCAGTGAGATATTGGTTGGTGCGAAATATCATAAGCTCTTTTAAATGAATGTCACCTAGAAGTTGTATGCGATCAAAACCATACTGGGTGCTCCCATTACAGAGCCAACGATTCGAAGCTGGATTGTGAGAGATGTTATCTTTTTGATAGCATAAATAAGGTGGTACCGCGCATAAGCGTCCTTTAGTCAATTGACTAAAGGGCGTTTTTTTGTTGGAAATTTTTATTATTTAGAGGAGATGGGAAAATGAATGAATTTTTGAAAGCTTTATTTTTATGTATTGGGTTATTTTTAGGAGGAATTGGATTATCGGGAACGGTACATGCTGATAGTTCAGTTCAGAGTATTAAAAATCGTGGAGTACTAAAAGTTGTTACTTCACCAGATTATCCTCCCTTTGAATTTCAAATTAACAAACACGGTAAATCAGAGGATGTAGGAATTGATATTGAAATCGCCAAAAAGATTGCCAAAGATCTGGGTGTTAAATTAGAAGTTAAAAACATGGATTTCACAGCACTTTTGGTTGCAGTCCAAACTGGAAAAGCTGATATGGCCATCGGAGGAATTAATCCAACACCAGAAAGACAACAAAATGCTGATTTCTCCAAAATCTATTACTATGGTGGACAAGAATTTTTGGTTAACAAAGCTGATGCCGAAAAATTTAAAAACCAAAATGCTTTAAAAGGCCAAAAAGTTGGAACCCAAACGGGAACGTTACAACAACAACTTGCTAAAAAAGATTTAAAAGACTCTAAGAACGTTGGAATGGACAAAGCCACCGACTTAATTTTAGCTTTGAAAACTAATAAAGTTGCAGCAGTTGGAGTTGAAAAACCAGTTGGTCAAGCATATGTAGATAATGATTCTGATTTAAAGATGATTCCAGCTGATTATAAAATTGACAAAAAAGATACGGGTTCCGCAATTGCAATGGCAAAGGGTAACGACACTTTGAAAGATGCTGCTAACCAATCAATTGATCAAATCAACAAAGAAAATTTAATGCCTAAATATTTAGCAACTGCCGGTAAATACATGAAAGTTAATACCGCGGACACTTCAATGTTGCATTACTGGAAATACTTTTACGATGGGTTAACTCATACCTTACTAATCTCAGTTCTTGCTGTAATTGGTGGAATTATTTTAGGTGTAATCCTTGCACTAATGAAAATTAGCAAGTATAAAATTTTAAGTTGGCCAGCAATCAGTTACGTAGAAGTTGTTAGAGAAACTCCAATGATGGTTCAAGTCTTGTTAATCTACTTTGGATTAGGAGTAATCATCAACATTCCTTCACTAATTGCCGGAATCATTGCAGTTACGTTAAACAGTGCAGCATACGTCTGTGAAATTATCAGAGGGGGAATTGCCTCAGTTGATAAAGGACAGACTGAAGCAACTAAGAGTTTGGGATTAAGTAACGGTGATTCATTAAGATTTGTAATCCTACCACAAGCCTTTAAGAACATTTGGCCAGCCTTAGGAAACGAATTTATTTCTGTAATTAAGGAAAGTTCAATTGTTTCAATTATTGGAGTGACTGACTTAGTTTACGAATTAAATGTCGTTAGAGCTGATACTTATCGGGGAGTTGCCCCAATTGTCGTGGTAATGGTAATTTACTTTGTAATTACGTTTACCTTAACTAGAGGATTAAATTATTTGGAAGGGAAGATGAATCATGACTAAATCAATTATTGAATTAAACAACGTGAAAAAAAGTTACGCGGAAAACCATGTTTTAAAAGGAATTAACGGAGAGGTGCACGAAGGTGAAGTGATTTGCATCATCGGTCCTTCTGGATCAGGAAAGAGTACCTTATTAAGATGCATTAACCAATTAGAAAAACCGACAGATGGCGAAGTTTTCTTTAACGATGAAGATTTGGCTAAAATGTCAGAAAAGGAACTTAGCAAGTTAGGTGAAGAAATTGGAATGGTTTTTCAAAGTTTTAATTTATTCTCGAACATGACCGTGATTGAAAACTTAAAGTTAGCTCCGATGAGAGTTAAGCATTTAGATGATGCTGAAGCTGAAAAAATTGGAATGAAATATTTAAAGAGAGTTGGATTAGCTGATAAGGCAAATGCATATCCTGCTAGTTTATCTGGAGGACAAAAACAAAGAGTAGCGATTGCCAGAGCTTTGGCGATGAACCCCAAAGTTATGTTCTTTGATGAACCGACGAGTGCTCTTGATCCTGAAATGGTAGGGGAAGTGCTAGCTGTAATGAAAGAACTAGCAGATGAAAACATGACGATGTTAGTGGTAACTCACGAAATGGGCTTCGCAAAGAAAGTCGCTGACCAAGTTTGGTTTATGGCGGATGGCTACATTCAAGAAAAAAATACGCCACAAGCAATTTTTGATAATCCACAAGCAGGCAGAACGAAAGAATTTATTGGAAAGATAATCGGTGATTAAAATGGAAAAACAAAAAGTAGTTTTAGCCTATTCAGGTGGTTTAGATACTTCAGTTGCAATTGCATGGTTAAAGGATAAAGGGTACGACGTCGTAGCTTGTTGTATTAACGTTGGGGAAGCCAAAGATCCCGAATACGTGAAAAATAAAGCGCTTAAAACCGGAGCCGTGGCTGCCTATGTGTTAGATTGTAAAGAAGAATACGCTGATCAATATATCTCCTTAGCACTTCAAGCAAACGTTATGTACGAAGGCGTTTACCCATTATCTTCTGCTTTATCAAGACCATTAATTGTGAAAAAATTAGTGGAAGTTGCTAAAAAAGAAGGAGCAACAGCTATTGCCCATGGTTGTACTGGAAAAGGTAATGATCAAGTTCGGTTTGAAGTGGCAATTCATGCGTTAGCTCCTAATATTGAAGTGCTTAGTCCAGTTCGGGACTGGCACTGGGCAAGAGAAGAAGAAATTGATTACGCTAAAGACCATGGCATTGAAATTCCCATCGATTTAGATTCACCATATTCGATTGACTCCAATATTTGGGGTAGAGCCAACGAAGCTGGAATCTTGGAAGATCCATGGGTATCAGCACCAGAAGATGCCTATGCGCTTACCAAAGCAATTGCTGAAACTCCAGATTAACCAACGGAAATTGAATTAGAATTTAAAAATGGAATTCCCTTTAAATTAAATGGTGAAGCAATGTCATTTGCCACATTAATTGAAAAATTAGATGAAATTGCGGGCGAAAATGGAGTTGGAAGAATCGACCACATCGAAAATCGGTTAGTCGGAATTAAATCAAGAGAAATCTACGAAGCTCCTGCTGCCACTGTTCTAATTAAAGCCCACAAAGAGCTAGAAGACATCGTGCTTGAACGAGATTTAGCGCACTTTAAACCTCTAATTGATAAGCAAATTTGTGAAGTGATTTATAATGGATTATGGTTCTCGCCTTTAATGGCTGCTTTGAAAGCCTTTGTTGCCCAATCACAAAAAGTGGTGAACGGAACTATCAAACTAGAACTATTTAAGGGAAACATTATTATTTTAGGTCGGAAAGCAAACGACAGTTTATACGATAAAGATTTAGCTACTTACACATCTTCAGATTCATTTGATCAAGAAGCTGCGAAAGGATTCATCAAATTATGGTGTCTTCCTACTGAGGTTGCGAACCAAGTTGCCATGAAAAACAAGGGCGGTGAAGCGTAATGATCGACAAATTGTGGGGCGGCCGTTTTCAAGCAGAAACTAATGCCTTAGTCGATCAATTTGGAGCTTCAATTAACTTTGACCAATTGATGGCAGCGGAAGACCTAGAAGGTTCATTAGCGCACGTTAAAATGTTAGGCAAAACTGGAATTTTATCAGCAGATGACGTTGCGAAGATTGTAGCGGGACTAGAATCAATTCAAACCGATTTAGTGGCGGGAAAAATTGAATTTTCCGTCGAAAATGAAGACATTCATATGAACATCGAAAGCATTTTAACAGATCGAATTGGACCGGTTGCAGGAAAATTGCACACAGCTCGTTCGAGAAATGATCAGGTTGCCACTGATTTTCATTTATATGTTAAAAATCGAATTCCACTTGTGATTAAAGAAATTACGAATTTGCAAAAAGCCTTACTAAAATTAGCCGAAGCCAACGTGACCACGATTATGCCAGGTTATACGCATTTACAACATGCTCAACCAATTTCGTATGCTCATTATCTAATGGCCTATTTTCAAATGTTGCAACGTGACAAAGAACGATTTGAATTTAATTTAAAGCACACTGATATTTCACCATTAGGAGCAGCTGCCCTAGCCGGAACCACGTTTCCCATTGACCGGGAGTTTACTGCACAAGAATTAGGCTTTAATCAAATTTATGCTAATTCTTTAGATGCTGTTTCTGATTGGGACTTTGCGATTGAATTTTTGAGTAATAGTTCAATTTTAATGATGCATTTATCTCGTTTTTCTGAAGAAATTAGTATGTGGGTGAGTCAAGAATTCCAGTATTTAGAATTAAGTGACGGATATACCACCGGAAGTTCCATTATGCCGCAAAAGAAAAATCCAGATATGGTCGAATTAATTAGAGGAAAGACCGGTCGAATTTATGGGAACTTAATGGGATTGTTGACGACTTTAAAGGGAATTCCGTTAGCTTATAATAAAGACTTACAAGAAGATAAAGAAGGGGTCTTTGATACCTTAAAGACAATTGTGCCTGCTTTGAAAATCTTTACCGGAATGATTAAAACTTTGAAAGTTAACGAGCAAAAAATGAAAACCAGTACGGAAAATGATTATTCTAATGCCACTGAGTTAGCCGATTATTTAGCAGTGAAAGGGTTACCTTTTCGACAAGCACATGCTGTGGTTGGTAAGTTAGTCTTACATGGTATTCAAACGCACCAAAACTTACAAGATATGCCATTGGCTGAATTAAAAAATGGTAGTGAATTGATTGAAGCTGATGTTTATCCAGAACTTCAATCAGAAACTGCTGTGGCAAGACGTAATTCATTTGGGGGAACTGGGTTTGACCAAGTTAAACTCCAAATTGAAAATGCCAAAAAATTAATCTAACTAAAAAAACATCCAGACGGATGTTTTTTTAGTTAATTTTTTTGGTTTCATCATTAATTTTGGTAACGTATTCTTGTTTAATCCATTCCGCACCACCAAGTGAAAGCCATGTTTGTTCATTGGTATGGACTTCTTTGAAAACTTTCCAAACAGATCCAACGGGTAATTTAAAATCATAATTAGATTTTTCTAAAGCGTGGCTGTAAACAACAGCAGGGAGCTTTATTTTAACCAGATAATTAACTGGTTGAACTAATTTCCAATTGTCATGGCGATAATATAAGACGACATTTTGTGGTTCATTATTAAAGATACCATCTAAGTCACCAATTGAAATATGTAGTTGGTATCCAAGGATAGCAGGAATTTTAACTTGATAATGTTCATTTATCTCGCCAGTCATAAATTCTGGAACTTTCAGCAAGGTATTATTATCGTAATCAAAACAATATACCATGACAGGTTTTCCTAATTTTTTTTTATAATGAATAATAATGGTTTGTTGAGTGGCGACCACGATGGATGTCATTCCTTCAATTTTTTTAAAGATATAGTTTTTAAATTGAGGAATTGTTAAGCTTAATGGTTCTCCTAAATAAGATTTAAAAATTAACTGAGATCTTAGTTCGTCTTGATTGGCATTTAAAAATTTTACTAATATTGTTGCGGGATTCTTTGTGGATAAGGCATTCTGTTTTGAGGTAATCGTTAATTTATCTGAATTTTCAATAGTTTTGGGTTTGAAATTTTTGGCATTCCTTGTCATTGAAACTGAGTTTTTTGCTAGATGTTTCGGACGCGGTTTGTTCTTTTGCTTAGGCATAAATAATTTTTTGATAAAATTAAACAAATTAGTGACCTCCAAATGTAATAGTTTAATTTTAACATTAAATAAAAAATGCTACTTACTAATTCAATAGTAAGTAGCATTTTTGCTTATTTGGCACTAATTTTAATGTCTTTATTTTTATCTAGAGTAGCTTTTAATGCTCTAACATTAGGATTATCCAACAAATATCCAGCTACCTGATCTTCAAGTTGTTCTTGAATTACTCGACGTAATGGACGAGCACCCATTGCCGGATTGTAACCTAGTTCAGCTAATTGCTCTTTAACGTCATCAGAGACGTCAACAGTTAAATCATTTTGCGCTAATGTTTCATTCATATCACTCAAAAGAAGGTTTACAATTTGACGTAATTCTTTTTTATTTAATGAATTAAATTCGATGATATCATCAAATCGATTTAAAAATTCAGGCTTGAAGTAGGCACTTAATTTATCTAAAACAGAGTGAGTACTGCCACTCGTTTCGGCACCAAAACCGACGTTAGCACCCGTGTTTGCCCCAGCATTACTGGTCATGATGATGACAGTATCCTTAAATGATACCGTGCGCCCCTGTGAATCGGTTAAACGACCATCATCTAGAACTTGCAAGAAAGCGTGAAGCACATCTGAATGAGCTTTTTCAACTTCATCTAACAAAATCAAACTGTATGGATGACGACGAACCTTTTCAGTTAATTGACCAGCTTCATCATATCCAACGTATCCGGGAGCGGCTCCAATTAGTTTGGCAATTGATTGAGGTTCACGGTATTCAGACATATCAAAACGAATAATTGATTCTTTTGAACCAAAGAGTTGCTCAGCTAATTGCTTTGCAAGTTCTGTTTTACCAACTCCAGTAGGTCCGACAAAGAGAAATGAACCAATTGGACGACCAGACTTGTTAAAGCCAACCCGATTTCTTTGAATTGCTTTAGCCACTTTATTAACAGCATTACCTTGACCAATTACGTGTTTTTCAAGGTTAACATTTAAATTTTTAAGTTGTGCTTTTTCTTGATCTTCTAAATCAGCAACGGGAATGCTAGTAATTTCTTCTACAACTTGTTGCATATCTTTTTCAGTAACCGTATTGTTCTTTGTTTTTTCTTGGGCAAGGTTATCTTTTTGACGATTGAGTTGTTTTTCCCGATCACGATAAAATGCAGCAGTTTCATAATCTTCTTTATCTAATGCAGTTTCTTTTTGCTTTTCAGCTTCTGAAATTTCTTTGTCAATTGCTTTTGGATCAATAATATTAAGCGTTAGATTCTTTCTTGAACCAGTTTCATCCATTAAGTCAATGGCTTTATCTGGTAAGAAACGATCATTGATATAACGGTTAGATAGTTTTACGGCAGCATTAATTGCGTCTTCGGTATAATGAACCATGTGATAATCTTCGTAATTTTTTTGAAGTCCTTTTAAAATTTTGATTGCTTGTTCAGTCGTTGGTTCTTCTACCATAATTGGTTGGAAACGACGCGCTAAAGCAGAATCTTTTTCAATATCGCGATATTCTTTGAGAGTGGTAGAACCGATTAGTTGGAAATCTCCACGAGCCAAGGCTGGTTTAAGCACATTTCCAGCATCAAGACCACCTTCAGAATTTCCAGCGCCTACAATTTCATGAATTTCATCAATGAAAAGAATCAGATTCTTGTCAGCTTTAACTTCTTTGATAAGAGCCTGCATCTTCTTTTCGAATTGTCCACGAATTCCAGTTCCTTGAATCATTGAAACCATATCGATTTGAATAATTTTCTTATTGCGAAGTTTTTGAGGAACAGTTCCATCAGCAATCTTTTGCGCTAAACCTTCTACGATTGCTGTCTTACCAACTCCTGCTTCACCGATTAAAACAGGGTTGTTTTTAGAGCGACGATTTAAGACTTCGATTGCTCGAGCAGTTTGTTTTTCTCGGCCAATCATTGGATCAAGTTTACCTTGACGAGCTAATTTAGTTAAATCAGTTCCGTATTGAGCAATGATACCGTTATTTTTTCCACCATTACCAGGTGTTTTGGCACCATTCATATTTCCAGTTTGCATTGAGCGTAGTAAATCATCTAAATTACTGAAACCATAAGCTCCTTGTTGTCCTTCCATATTCAAAACCTCCTTCATAGTTTTGACCTTTGTTGACTATTTAAAATTAATTATACTCACAAGCAAAGTTGATTCAAGTAAAGTGACTGTTAATTATTATTTAACTTTTTATGGTAGAATATAATAAGAAAACGTTTTCAAATGGGGGTCTTTTTTGGATAAGACAAAATCAGATTATACAGAATTATTGGATCAGCTTCGTGATGGTAAAATCAAAGAACTTACAATCACGCCAGATGAATTTCTCGTTTTTCAACAAGCGTTTATGGATTATGAAACTCGTAAACGAATAATTGGAAATGCTGGCGATCAGGGAATTGTTGTTTATCATTACGATAATGATAATTAATTCTTAAATTAACAGAATACAGGTTTGAAAAACTTGTATTTTAAATTAGTTATTGGTAACCTTAAAGTATAAAAAAGGTAAATTAAAAGGAGTGCGTTTATTATGGAAAAACGTCAATTCAAAATTACAGCAGAAACCGGTATTCACGCTCGTCCTGCTACTTTCTTAGTTCAAACTGCAAGTAAATTTAACGCAAACATTACATTAGAATACGAAGACAAGACAGTTAACCTTAAGTCAATCATGGGAGTTATGTCACTCGGTGTTGGTCAAAACGCAGTAATTACAATTACTGCTGAAGGCGACGATGCAAAAGAAGCACTTGATGCGATTGCTAAAACCATGAAAGATGAAGGGTTAATCGACTAATTTTTTAATGATTAAAGAGAGTTGCTGAGGCAACTCTTTTTATTTGTTTTCATAATTTGCAAAGTGTTTTTTAAACCCATATAATTACATTTGTTTAGCTCAAATTGAAAGGATGAAGATTAACTTGAATATTGGACTATTTACAGATACATATTTTCCCCAAGTTAGCGGGGTAGCCACCTCAATCAAGACCCTTAAAGATGAGTTAGAACGTCGTGGAAATAATGTTTATATTTTTACGACAACTGATCCAAATGCAAAAGAAGTAAAAGATGATCATATCTATCGTTTCTCAAGTATTCCCTTTATTTCTTTTACTGAGCGACGGATTGCAGTCCGTGGTTTATTTCAAGCAACACAAATTGCAAAAAAACTACATTTAGATATTGTTCATACTCAAACTGAATTTTCGATGGGAATGATTGGAAAATTTGTAGCCAAAAACCTAAGTATTCCATGTATTCATACTTATCATACGATGTATGAAGATTATCTTCATTATGTTGCTAATGGTCATTTATTAAAACCGATTCACGTTAAAGAGGGAACTTTGTATTTTTGTCATCATTTAGATGGGATTGTTTCTCCAAGTAAACGCGTGCTAGATAAGTTGACTGGTTATGGTGTTAAAAGTCCAATTAGGATTATTCCAACTGGGATTAATGTTGAGCATTATGAAGAACCAAGTACGGTCGATATTCGTAAGAAATTGGGAATTTCAGAAGAAACTCCGGTTATGTTGTCAGTTAGTCGCTTGGCTTACGAAAAAAACATTTCTGAATTAATTGACGCACTTCCTAAAATTTTAAAACAAGTTCCAGAAGCTAAGCTTGTAATTGTAGGACAAGGTCCAGCCGAAAATGATTTGCATCAACAAGTGAAAAAATTAAAACTCGAAGATTCAGTGATTTTTACAGGTGAAATTGATAATGATGATGTTTACCGTTACTATCGAATGGCGAATGTATTTGTGTCAACGTCTGAATCAGAATCTCAGGGACTAACTTACATTGAAGCAATGGCTGCTGGTACTAAAGTAGTAGTTGCGACCAGTCCTTACACTGATGGATTAATCAATAATAAATCATTAGGAATGACTTTTAATTCAGAAGTCGAATTTATTGATGACGTGGTCACGTATTTACAAAACCCACAGCAGTATCCTAATAATTTAGAATTGCGAAAACAAAAATTACATGATATTTCTGCCGTTTACTTTGTTGATCGAATTATCGATTTTTATGATGCGGCTTTGAACAATTATGACAATTCATATGATGATGTGACTGACGAGGAGTAGTTGATGTTAAAAATTGATATGTTTTCCACTGCCACAAAAATTAAAGGACAGGGAGTGGGAAGTGCTTATACTGAGTTGGTGCGGATGTTAACGGAAAAGTTTCCCCAACAATTTGAAATTGAAATTAATAAATACAATCGAACTGATCTTAGCCACTATCATACAATCGACCCAATGTTCTATTTATCAACTTTTTCTAAAAAAAGGGGTCGAAAAATTGGATACGTGCATTTTTTGCCGGAAACGTTAGATGAGAGTTTAACAATTCCCGGCCCGTTTCGTAAGTTGTTTTATAAATACGTAATTGCATTTTATAAAAGAATGGATGAAATTGTTGTGGTTAATCCGACCTTTATTCCAAAGTTGGAAAACTATGGAATTAAACGCGACAAAATTACATATATTCCAAATTTTGTAAGTAAAAATGAATTTCATTCGGTAAATAATGTCGAAAAAAAGAACTTACGCAAACAGTACCACTTTGATGAACAAAAATTTACTGTAATTTGTACTGGACAAGTCCAAATACGTAAAGGGGTACTAGATTTTGCTAAGTTGGCTCGCCAAAACCCTGATTTTCAATTTATTTGGGTTGGTGGTTTTTCGTTTGGTGCAATGACAGCAGGGTACGAAGAACTTAAGCAATTGGTTAATCATCCACCAGTTAATTTAGTTTTTCCTGGAATTGTTGATCGCAATAAATTAGTTGATTATTACGATATGGCGGATGTTTTTTTATTGCCGTCATTCAATGAATTATTTCCTATGTCAGTATTGGAAGCTTTTTCATGCGGATTACCGGTTGTTTTACGTAATTTGGACCTTTATAAAAAAATCATTGGTGGATACTATATTTCAGCTGATGATGAAACTCAAATGAATAGTGATTTGAAAAAGTTAGCAAGTAGTCCTGATTTGATACAAAAGTTTGTAAAAAAATCACAAGAAGCTTCAACTTATTACTCAGAAAATCATTTAGCTGAAATTTGGTATAAATTTTATACAGAACAAGCTGAGATTGGACGAGTGAAAGGACAGATTAATGTCAAAAAGAAATAAGCTATCACTTTTATTTGTGATTGCGATTGGGTTACTTATCGCTTGGTATGCACTTCGTGATATTAAATTTACAGTTTTAATTCACGATTTAACTAAGCTTAATCCTGCATGGCTTTTATTAGCAGTTTGTTGTATTTTGGCCTATTTGTTTTTTGAAACAGTGATTACTTACCTACTTGTTCATAGCAGTAATCCAAAATTCACTTTTCATGATGCAATCCGAGTTCCATTAGTTGAACAATTATTTAATGGAATTACGCCTTTTTCATCTGGAGGACAGCCTGCTCAGTTGGTCATACTGATGCAGTCAGGGGTTGATGCGGGAAAAGCAACGTCTGCCTTAATGATGAAATTCGTGGTCTATCAGATTATGATTGTATTTAATTTTATAATTAGTTTGATAATTGGTTTCGAATTTTTAATTGATAAGGTTCATGCATTAGCATGGTTCGTATTATTTGGTTTTTTAATCCATTTAGTTGTGATTGTTGTATTATTAATGATTATGTATTGGTACCAATTTACTAAAAAAATAATTAATTTAATAATTAAACCTTTAAGGTGGTTTGTTGGCGAAGGACGTTATCAGAATTGGGTTATAATAGTTAACGAAAAAATTGATTCCTTTTATACCGAAAGTGTTAAAATTGGACATCAATGGAAATTATTGGGAAAAGTTTTTATTTTGACTTTTTTTCAATTGCTTTTTTATTACATGATTCCTTATTTTGTGATGCGTTCATTAGGCTGTAACAATGCAAACATTATTATGGTTACTAGTTTAAATATTTTGATTTTCTTAGTGATATCGATGTTTCCAATTCCTGGAGGAGCCGGTGGAGCGGAATATAGTTTCGAGATGCTATTTAAAAGTTACATTTATAGTAGTAGCAAACTAGCAGTTGCAATGATCTTATGGCGAATCCTAACTTATTATGTAGGACTTGTTTTAGGATTGTTCGCCTTGCTAGTAAAGCCCAGCAAGAATAAAAAATAGGTTATATTGTATTATTTTGGAGGAAAAAGGAATGGTTAACGTCTTAAAGCGCATTCGAAATTTTTTTAATACAACTTTTGGTTTCTTTACATTAGTTGTAGTTTTGTTTTGCCTAAAAACTTACATTGCATATCGGACGGATTTTACCCTTGGAGTTACAGGTGGAATCCAAAACTTTTTACTTGTAGTAAATCCAATTCCATCAGCATTATTGCTTTTTGGAATTGCATTGTACTTTAGAGGGAAGCTCTCATATTGGTTAATGTTAATCATTGATTTTTTGCAGTCAACTTGGTTGTTTGCAAATATTTTATATTACCGTGAGTTTTCTGACTTTTTATCAATGGGAATCATCAAAGGAACAGGAGATGTTCAAAACAACTTAGGAAAGAGTTTTGTCCAAATTTTGCGTCCAGGTGATTTTATTGCTTATGTTGATATTGTTATTTTGATTTTACTATTACTTTTTAAAGTAATTAAAATTGATAAAAAACCATTTAAGAAGCGTTTTGCTTTCTTAATTACGATCCTTTCATTTGTCTTAATGTTTGCAGAATATAATGTTGCTAACGCAGATCGTTCTGGTCTATTAACGAGAACTTTTGATAACAACTACATTGTTAAGTATTTGGGATTAAACGAGTATGCAGCATTTAATATCTATCAAAATCATCAAGAAAGTCAGACTCGAGCAAATGCAAAAGTATCTGATTTAAAAGGTGTACAAAAATTTATCAACCAGAATCAAGTTAGTCCTAACGTGCAATACTTTGGTAAAGAAAAAGGAAAGAATGTCTTTATCATTCATTTGGAAAGTTTCCAACAATTTTTAATTGATTACAAAGTCGATGGAAAAGAAGTTACACCAAATATTAATAAGTTCTACCATAATCAACATACAATTGCTTTTGATGATTTCTATCACCAAGTAGCTCAAGGAAAGACTTCTGATGCTGAAATGATGCTAGAAAATTCATTGTACGGATTGCCACAAGGCTCAGCAATGGTTAGCTATGGTGCACAAAATACGTATCAAGCTGCTCCTTCAATTCTTGATGAAGAAGCTGGATACACCAGTGCTGCCTTTCATGGAGATGTTCCAACTTTTTGGAATCGAAATAATGCCTACAAATCATGGGGATATGATTATTTCTTTAGTGATTCGTACTATAAAACAAAACCTCAATACAATATTGGTTATGGTATGAAGGATAAGATTTTCTTCAAACAAGCGATTCCTTATATTCAACAATTACCACAACCATTTTATGCTAAATTAATTACATTAACTAACCATTATCCATATGAACTAGATAAGCGAAACACTTCATCCCCTGCAACTAAGACAGGTGATAATACGGTTGACCCTTATGTGCAAACTGCTCATTATCTTGATCAATCATTTGGTGAATTTGAGGCCTACCTTCAAAAGAGTGGATTAGCGAAAAATAGTGTTGTTGTTTTATATGGTGATCATTATGGTATTTCTAATAATCACCGTCCCGCCATTGCTAAATTACTAGGTAAGAAGAGCGTCAATAAATATGATTTGGCTCAGTTCCAAAAAGTTCCATTTATGATTAATGGAGGCAATTTGGATGGACATATAGATCATACCTATGGGGGAGAAATCGATGTGTTGCCAACCTTACTTCACTTACTAGGAATTAAAAATAACCATATGATTCAATTTGGTCATGATTTATTAAGTAATCAAAACCAACAAATCGTTCCATTCCGTAATGGCGACTTTGTTTCTAAACAGTACACTAAAGTTGGTGGAACCATTTATGACACAGCAACAGGGCAAGAAATTCATCCTACAAGCTCACAGAAGAAGACAATCAATAATATTCAAAAGTATGTTGATGATTCTTTAGAAAACTCCGACAAGGTCGTTTATGGAGATTTATTACGGTTCCATAAACTTAAAAACTATAAAGATGTCAATAAGAAAACTATTGATTATAATAAAAAAGCTACCTTAAAGAAATTAAAAGAAGAAGATAAAAAGAAAAAGACAGATTTGATCGATCAAAATGGTGGTAAATCCACGATTAATGATTTTAAAACTGATGCTCCAGAACTTAAATAAATTAAAAAGATGCCGATGAGGCATCTTTTTTTATTTTATTGAAAAAGATATTGACGAAACTTCATCTACTTGGTAAGATAGTATTTGTCGTTGAGATGACTTATTATTTTTAAAAAAATTATTTCTAAGTTTTTGTTGACAATAATTTTTAGTCGTTATACAATGATTAAGTCAGCAAATGGTTGATATAAGTTCGTTTGCCGCAAGTAGATCTTTGAAAACTGAA
>NZ_AYYM01000014.1 GCF_001436035.1 Fructilactobacillus sanfranciscensis DSM 20451 | reverse complement strand
GCCAACTGAGCTAAGTCGGCAAAAATAATATGCGGGCAAAGGGATTCGAACCCCCACATCACGAAGATACTAGAACCTAAATCTAGCGCGTCTGCCAATTCCGCCATGCCCGCATGATATTATTTTTACTATATGAAACAAATGAGCCGTGGCAGGTTCGAACTGCCGACCCTCTGATTAAAAGTCAGATGCTCTACCGGCTGAGCTAACGGCTCAATGGAAGATACAGGGATCGAACCTGTGACCTCCTGCTTGTAANATTGCGTGGCAACGTCCTATCCTCGCAGGGGGCGATCCCCCAACTACTTTTGGCGTGCTGAAGCTTAACTTCTGTGTTCGGCATGGGAACAGGTGTATCCTTCAGGCTATCGTCACTACACTAATTTCTGAGAAAAAATTATTCTCTCAAAACTAGATAATATCATATCTTTCCAATTATGTCCATTGTATTTTCATTCTACTTGGTTAAGTCCTCGACTGATTAGTATTAGTCCGCTTCACGTATCACTACGCTTCCACTTCTAACCTATCTACCTGATCATCTTTCAGGAGTCTTACTTCCATATAGGAATGGGAAATCTCATCTTGAGGCGAGTTTCACACTTAGATGCTTTCAGCGTTTATCTCATCCATACATAGCTACTCAGCAATGCGCCTGGCGGCGCAACTGATACACCAGCGGTATGTCCATCCCGGTCCTCTCGTACTAGGGNCCAGCTGAGCTAATCTTCCATTAAGAATAAATGTTGTCTACTGGATAAGTCAAAACTCGTTTTGACAACTATTAAATAATATCATCGAAATCGGAGGTCGTCAACCCTTTTTATTATCTTTTTTCATTTTTTATTTACCATTGCTTGTGCTTCCTATTATTAGGAAGTCGCTTCTAAAAAATGGTACAATAATATTGAAACATAATTAACTATAGGATTTTGAAAGGAAGATTATTATGGCTGAAAAACATCAAAAAGTTGTTTTAGTTGGTGACGGTGCCGTTGGTTCTTCATATGCATTCGCCATGGTTCAACAAGGTATTGCCGAAGAATTCGTAATCATCGATATTGATAAAAACAGAACTACTGGAGATGCTCTTGATCTTGAAGATGCTACTCCATTTACTTCACCAAAGAACATTTACTCTGGTGAATACTCAGATTGTAAAGATGCTGACCTAGTCGTTATCACTGCTGGTGCACCTCAAAAACCAGGTGAAACTCGTTTAGACTTAGTTAACAAAAACCTTAAAATCTTATCAACAATTGTTAAGCCAGTTGTTGACTCAGGATTCAACGGAATTTTCTTAGTTGCTGCTAACCCAGTTGATATTTTAACTTATGCAACTCAAAAATTATCTGGTTTTCCTAAAGAAAAAGTTATTGGTTCAGGTACTTCACTTGATACTGGTCGTTTCCGTGTTGCAATTGCAAAACAATTCAACCTTGACCCAGCTAGTGTAGATGCTTACATTTTAGGTGAACACGGTGATTCAGAATTTGCCGACCTTGATGAAGCTACAATTGGTAATGTTCCATTACTTAAGTACGCTGCAGATCGTAACGTTACTAAAGATGATTTACTTAAACTTGAAGACGAAACTCGTAACAAAGCATACACAATCATCAACAAGAAAGGTGCTACTTTCTACGGTGTTGGTACTGCTTTAATGAGAATCTCTCGTGCCATCTTACGTAACGAAAACGCAGTACTCCCAGTTGGTGCCCCAATGAACGGTGAATATGGTTTAAACGATATTTACATTGGTACCCCTGCTGTTGTTAATGCCAGTGGAATTGCAAATGTTATTGAAATCCCACTTAGTGATGAAGAAAAAGCTAAAATGGCTGCTTCAGCTAAGACATTACAAGAAACTGCACACAATGGTATGAAAGCTACTGGTTTAGAATAAAAATTACTTCTAAACTAAATAATAAAAAGAACGAATCTTTCGATTCGTTCTTTTTGTTTAGTCTAAATATTTTTGTAATCGATTTAAGGCTTCTTTTATGTTGTCTAAACTAGTTGCATAGCTTAAACGGACATATCCTTCTCCTCCAGCACCAAAACTTGATCCTGGAATCATTCCTACTTTTGCCTTTTCAGCTACTTCAATACAAAAGTCATAACTGTTCTGGTTTAAATCAGCAGGTATTTTGGCAAAAATATAAAATGCTCATTCTGGGAGTTCATTTTTAAATCCTAATTTTTCTAAACCTTCATGTAAATAATCACGTCGTTTGATGTATTGCTTTACCATTGGCAAAGCATCATCTTGTCCATTAGCAAACGCTTCTTCAGCAGCAACCTGAGCCGCTGTCATCACTGAAGTTGTGACTAATTCGTGCACTTTAGCAATTTGTTCAACTAGATTAGCTGGCCCTGCAAAAATTCCAATTCGCCAACCAGTCATCGCATGGGATTTTGATAATCCATTAAATAAGATCGTTTGATCAGGAATAAATCTAGCAATTGAGGTATGTTTTTGTCCATAAGTTAATTCTGAATAAATTTCGTCACTAACTACGATTAAATCAGTTTTTGCTAAAATTTCTGCAATCATTTGAATTTCACTTGCTGAATATGTGCGACCCGTGGGATTAGAAGGAAAATTCAAAATAATCATTTTAGCATTCAGATGTTCAGCAATTGCCTTTTGCAAACGCTCTGGTGTTAATAAAAAATCATCCGGTTGGGTATTAATTTGAATTAGCTTCCCGCCATTTAAATCAATTAACGAATAGTAAACAGGAAAAGCCGGTGTCGGTACCAACACTTCGTCGCCTTCTTCAATGAAAGTTGCCAAAGTATCATGCATCGCTTCCGTAACCCCATTAGTAATTACCAATTGGGTTTCTGGACCATAATCGACATCATATTTGTTTTTTAAGAAATCGGCTGCAGCTTTTCGGTTTTCAATTCTTCCCCAAGTAGCAGTATAATGACTTTCATCATCATCGATTGCAGCAATTGCAGCTTGTTTAACGTGCTTTGGAGTAGCAAAATCAGGTTCACCTAGTGTAAACTTAACTAAATCAGGAATTTTACTGATTTTTTCGCTAAATCCATAGATATTTGAAAGCTGGGTTCTTAAAACATCTGGTTTAATTTTATCTTTTAAATTTTTATGCATTATTTATCTTTTCTCCATTTAAAATAGCATTATAATATTATCTCAACACCAGATTGTGAACAAATGTATATAAAATAAAGACAATTTAAAAATAAAAGGAGCTTTTTATGAAAATTAATCAATTTTCCCAATCACATCCAGATTTATCTACTATAAAGAAAGAGCTACAATTGGTTGGTTTTAAAACAGAACAAACTGATGCAAAAAAACTCTTTTATGAACTACTCAAACAAATCCAAATCAATCCCACTAGTTCATCCAATTTTCAGGAAAAACTAAACCAACTTTTAGCAACTAATCAGGAAAGATTAGGCGACTTCTTTTCAACTGAAACACCTCTTTCAGCTGAAGTATTTTATTTAGTTGCTTTACAACTTTTAGGTTTTCAACCAACCGTTGATTTCAAGATTGATCAACCACTTGAATCTGTTATCAAATTAAATTTATTTCATCATGAAACTATTGATACAACCAATCAATTAATTGAAGCCTGGTACGACTTATTGAACACCCATGGTAAAAATGACCTAACTTTACTTGATAGTATCGCTGCGAAGGGTTATTTCACAAAATCTGAGTTTGTGCCTAATCAACCACTCTTTTTTAATGGTAAAGCTCAAGCTACCTTTTTAGCTAAAGATTTTAAATATGAAACTGTTTATGTACAAACTGATTTTGATTCTGACTTTGATGGCAAAAATGATCTTCTAAAAGTTGAAATTACACGTCCCAAAACTGACGTTAAAGTTCCCGTTGCATATACAGCCTCTCCTTATGACCAGGGGGTTAATGATACTTTAGGCGAACAATTAACGCACAATGTTAACCAAGACTTAACCGAAAAAGTAGCTGGTGAAATAAAACTCACTGAACCACAACCCTTAAAACACGGAACTAAGCAAAAAACTACTGATTCAACTGGTCAAGCCACTGAAACTCATCAACCAAAACCAGGTTATACACTAAACGACTATCTGTTAGTTCGTGGATTTGCCAGTGTTTATGTAGCAGGGATTGGAACGATTGATTCTGATGGTTTACAAACCTGTGGTGATCCGCAACAAACTGCCAGTACAATTGCTGTGATTGAGTGGTTACATGGTGATCGAATTGCCTTTACCAATCGGACAGATGGGATTGAAATCAAAGCAGATTGGTGCAACGGGAATGTCGCTATGACAGGACGTTCATATCTTGGCACTTTAGCAATTGCGGCAGCCACAACTAGTGTGAGCGGATTAAAAACAATCATCGCTGAAGCTGCAATTTCATCTTGGTATGATTATTACAGGGAAAACGGACTCGTTGTTGCCCCTGGTGGTTTTCAAGGGGAAGATGCAGATGTTTTAGCGGGAGAAACTTTCTCGCGGAGCTTACGTGCTGGTGATAATTTCAAAATTCGCCCAACATTTGATAAATATCTAAAACAAATGGAAGCTGATCAAGATCGTGTAACTGGGAGCTATAATCAATTTTGGAATGATCGTAATTACCGAAACCAAATGAAAAACATTAAAGCTGACGTAATGTTAGTTCACGGGCTTAATGATTGGAATGTTAAGCTTCGTAACCCATATGAACTTTGGCAGGGAATTCAAGATCTACCAATCCAGAAAAAACTAATTCTTCATCAAGGACAACACGTTTACATCAACGCCTTTCCTTCCTTTGATTTTTCCGACATCATCAATCTTTGGCTCTCGCATGAATTATACGAAATTGATAATCACGCTGAAGCAATCCTACCTAACTTAATTGTCCAAGATAACGTACAGCCAGATACTTGGTACAAGGAAAGTAATTGGCCAAATAATTCAGCAACGCACAAAAAGGTTCAATTTGATCGAGAAATCTTCAAAAATGATGTTCCTCAAGCAAACTTTTTACAATATAGTAAAAATCCTCAAGAATGGCGGCATCAAATCTTTAATATCAAAGATAAAACGCTTCAAGATAATCGAGTGGTTGCTACTACCGAATTTGATAAAGAAATTACCATCAATGGTGAAGTTAAATTACAAATTCAAGTTGCTAGTGACACTAATCTAGGAATGTTAAGTGCAGTTCTTTTAGATTATGGTGATGCAAAACGGCTCAATGAAAACCCAACCATTTTAGCTCGTCATGGGGTTCCTCTAGGTTATCGTTGGTATTCCGATGACTTACGTGAATTTACTTTGAATAAGAAAGCAACCCCATTTAAACTAATTTCTGAGGTTCATCTTAATCTTCAAAATCGAACTAGTCCTGCAATTAACGAACCAATTGAACCAAATCATTTCTATAACGTCGAGTTAAAGTTCCAACCTACTTTTTATCGGCTTCCTAAAGACCGAAAATTAGCTGTGGTGCTTTACTCAACTGATTACGAAATGACTAATCGGAATAATCAACAAATCTCTTATGGAGTCATCCCAGAAGCAACTTTAGCAATTCCATTCAACTAAAAAAGAATCCACAATCGCGGATTCTTTTTATTTTGCATTTAAATTAGATTAATTTACGACGTAAGTAAGTTGAAAGTGAATCAATTGCTAATACCATTGCTACAATTCCTAATAAAATAATTCCCGTTTTTGACCAATCCCGTGTTTGTAAAGCAAACATCATTGGTGTACCAATTCCTCCGGCACCAACTAAACCAAGAATTGATGCAGAACGAACTGAAATTTCAAAACGATATAAAGTATAAGAAACTAGTTCAGGTAAAATCTGAGGCATCGTGGCAATTCTAAAAATTTGCCACTTTGTTCCACCATCAGCTTCAATTGCGACTTCCGCACTCCGGTCCATTTCTTCAATTGCTTCAGAAAACAATTTACCTAACATTCCAACAGAATGAACACCAATTGCTAAAACTCCAGCAAAAGAACCAGGGCCAACTGCTTTGATGAACATAATTGCCAACACAACTTCAGGAAATGCCCGAATTGCAGTTAACAAGAATTTACCAATGGTTGATCGAGGATGAAACATTGAATTCTTAGTTTGTGCAGCAAAAAACGCAAACGGAACTGATAAAACAGCTGAAATAATTGTTCCTAAGAAAGCAATTGCTAAAGTAATTACTAACTCAGAAACCATATCTTCTCCGCTACCGTTATATACATATGCCCAGTCAGGATGAATTATTCCATTAAAAATCGAAACACTAACTTGCCCGGCAGAACCTTGAATTTTGGTAAGGGGTATTCCTGAAAATGACCACACATACAATGCAATAATCACAACTGCTGCAATAATCCACTTTACACGTTCAAATTTTGATTTTTTTAAATTCATTATTGTAGTCGCTTCCTTAGATAATTACTGATAGTGTCAATTACAAGTACTACAACGAAAATTGAAATAATAATGACTGCCGTTCTTGGATAGTCATATTGATCCAAAGTTTGTTGTAAGTAAAGTCCAATTCCTCCGGCTCCCAAATAACCAAGTACGGTTGATGAACGCACGTTAATTTCAAGCGTATATAAGAAATCACTCATAAATTGACCGGCAACTTGAGGCATTACAGCAATTCGTACTGTTTGAGCCATTGAGGCACCAGTAGCACGGATAGCACGAACCGGTCCCATATCAATTGTTTCAATTACTTCGTAGAATAATTTTGAAACCATCCCGAATGAAAAGAGCGCTAAAGTAATCACACCAGTCATTGGTCCAATCCCAAAGATAGCTACGAATAAAGCGGCTAACAACAGATTTGGCAATGTTCTAATTAAAGAAAGAATAATTCGAATAATTCCTCGACCAATTCTATTCTTTACAATATTACGAGCAGCAAATATAGAGAATGGAATTGCCAAAGCAGTCCCAAATGTAGTTCCCAAAATTGCCATCTGCACCGTTTGTAACA
The DNA here is from genome assembly GCF_001436035.1 of Fructilactobacillus sanfranciscensis DSM 20451. Taxonomy (GTDB): domain Bacteria; phylum Bacillota; class Bacilli; order Lactobacillales; family Lactobacillaceae; genus Fructilactobacillus; species Fructilactobacillus sanfranciscensis. The sequence continues at coordinate 17,946 of NZ_AYYM01000014.1, read as the reverse complement.
ATGGGTCTTTCATTTTTGCTAGATATGACCAGTCAGGATCTTTCATTTGTCCCAAAATCACACCAAATTGATCGATGTTAGTCATGAAAGTATCGAAGTCAACTCCAGTAACCAATGATGAGAAGTAAATCAAAACTAACATAATTACGGCAATCGAAATTCCAATGATATGGAATCGATGCACGAAATCTTGTTTAGGGACGTTCATTATTGTTCCACCCCATTTTCGTAAATTTGTTTCAAGTCAGCTTCATTAGCCTCTGCAATTGGCTTGTTATAAACTAATTTACCATCTCGTAATCCGATAATTCGATCAGCATACTGCAATGCTAATTCAACAGAGTGAATGTTAACCAAAACGGTAATGTTTTCGTACTTTTTCAAATGGTAAAGGTCATCCATTACCCCTTTACTAGTTTTAGGATCTAGTGAAGCAACCGGTTCATCAGCAAGAACCAAAGTTGGATCTTGCATTAGAGTTCTTGCAATTGCAACTCGTTGCTTTTGTCCACCAGATAATTCATCGGCACGACGATATAATTTTTTAACCATGTTAACTTTATCAAGTTCTTCCACAGCTTTTTGTTTATCTGCTTTGCTGTAAAGACCCAACATCGTTTTCCAGGTTGGGTAATAACCTGAACGACCAGCTAAAACATTTTTTTGAACAGTAGTTCTTTCAACTAGGTTAAAGTTTTGGAAAATCATTCCAATTTTACGACGCATTTGACGAAGGGCTTTCCCCTTTAATTTACTAATATCAACGCCATCTACCAAAACTTCACCGTCTGTAATATCAATCATTTTGTTAATTGAGTTAAGCATCGTACTTTTACCAGCACCTGATAACCCAACCACAGCCACAAATTCACCACGATTAACTTTAAAATTAATATCTTCTAATCCTTTGACTCCACTTTGATAAGTTTTATTAACGTGTTTAAACTCTAAAACTATTTGGTTTTCCAACGATTTTATCCCCTAACTATTTGTCGATATTTTTTGCTTCTTTTAAATGCTCTCTAACTCCATTGAAACTCTTATCATTTATTTTAGAGAAACCTTCGTAACCATATAATGAGTTAAGAATGTTATGACCTTCCTTTGATTTAGCAATGTTTTGGAAAGCTTTGGTAATCTTAGTATCCCATTTAGCTGACATATCACTTCTAACAGCAATTGCATCATTTGGAATTTGTTTAGTCTTGTAAATTACTTTGGTGTTTTCCATAATCTTAGGATCATCTTTACTTCATATCCATTCTCCTCTGGGTACTTACTTTAGTTATTATTTAAGATTTTACCGTTAAAAATGAACATTATCAAGTCAAAAATGCAAATATTTTGTAATTTGCAAAAAAAAATATCGATTTTATAAAATAAAAGTACATACAAATAGTTAGGCCACTAAAACACGAACATTAAAGCGCAAACATTCACATAATAAAAGAGGTACCTCAATGAGCTACCTCTTTCGTTTAGTTAAAATAAATCTTGTTTAGTAATCTTAGTTTTACCGTGCATGTATGGTTGTAGGACTTCTGGAATATTAACTGTACCATCTTCATTTTGGAAGTTTTCCAAAATTGCAGCCACAGTTCTACCAACTGCAAGCCCAGAACCATTTAAGGTGTGGACATATTGCAACTTACCATTTTCGTCACGATATTGAATGTGAGAACGACGAGCTTGAAAATCAGTGGTGTTAGAACAACTTGAAATTTCACGATAACAGTGTTGTGATGGCATCCAAACTTCAATATCATGAGTCATCGCAGCTGTAAAACTCATATCGCTACTAGTTAAAGTAATTACGTGATAAGGAATTCCTAGCTTCTTTAATGACGATTCAGCTTGAGCAGTAATATTTTCTAGAGCATCCCATGATTGTTCTGGTTTCGTAAATTGAACCATTTCAACCTTATTAAATTGGTGAAGACGAATTAATCCCTTGGTATCACGTCCGGCACTACCAGCTTCAGAACGAAAGGCTGGAGTTAAAGCTGTAAACTTAACGGGAAGTTTTTCAGCAGGAATTACTTCATCACGATAAAAGTTAACCAAAGGTACTTCGGCAGTTGGAATCATCGTTAAATCACTATCTGCAATTTCAAAACCAGCTTTATTTTCTTTAAATTTAGGGAATTGACCAGTTCCAAACATTGAAGCCGAGTTAACCATGTAAGGTGGCAAAATTTCAGTATAACCGGCCTTATCATTTTCATCTAAATAGAAGTTATAAACGGCTCTTTCAAGCATTGATCCAGCACCAATATAGTAGACAAAACGACTTCCAGCAACTTTTGCACTGCGTTTGAAATCTAAAATATCAAGTTTTTCTCCAATTTTCCAATGAGGCTTTGGTTCAAAATCAAACTTACGTGGAGTTCCGACTTTGCGAAGTTCAACTGAACCTTCTTCAGTTAAACTAACAGGAACTTTATCATTAGGGATATTAGGAAGATGGGCTTCCAAGTTATCTTGTTCAGCCTTAGTAGTTTCTAAATCAGCATCAAGTTGTTTGATTTCGGCTCCAACTTCACGCATCCGCTTAATTTGTGCATCAGCATTCTCTTTATTGCGTTTAAGTTGTGAAATTTCTTCTGAAACTTCATTTCTTTCAGCTTTAAGTGCTTCACTCTTCACAATTAAATCACGCCGTTTTTGGTCTAATTCCATTAAATGATCAACGCTTGCACCATCAACTCCACGATCAGCCATTTTTTGTTTGAACCATTCAGCATTTTGTCGAATCATTTTCATATCTAGCATAACTTTTTCCTCCTTGTATATAAAAAGACCCTCGTCAATTGGGACGAAGGTCTTTGCTTTTTCGCGGTACCACCCAAGTTCCTATCATGAGATAGGCCCTTAATTATTGATTAGTAACGGAATCGCCGTGCAGGATTAACTGCCCTCTTCGCATACTGGAAATTTCGATGATAACTCTCAGCCCCGTTATCTCTCTGTATATCTACTTATAGGTATGCATTCGTTTTATTTTTCTCAATTATACAATATAAACCTAAATTATCCCAATACTTTTTTTAATTTTTGGTCAACATCAGCCAAAACCTGTTCACGAGCTGTATCATCATTCATGAAATCATAGCGGTCACCATCAATCATCATCTTAGGTGATAAATCATAATCTGCGTACCACTTAGTGTAACGTTGATTTAATTCTCGATAATAATCGTAAAGGCTATCATCATTTTCAATTTGTTCAAAAGAACGGCCCCGCCGTTTAATTCTTTGCAACATGGTTTCAAAGGACACCTTGATGTAAATTAATAAATCAGGATTCTTTTGAAAATCACTTCCAGGAATTGGTTCCATCATATTCTGTAGCAAAGAATCATAAATATCAACTTCTGTTTCAGTTGAACGACCTAAATCGGCATTTAAATGGAAAAGTAATGAATCTTCAAAAATGGAACGATCCATAACACTATATTTATTGATGTTAGCTTCTTTAATGCTATCTAAACGTTTATTTAGAAAATAAATTTGTAATAAAAAGGCATATTTTTTAGGATCCTTATAAAACAATGGCAAAATTTCATTATCGTCCACTGACTCATAAAAAGCAGGAGCATTTAGATGTCCTGCTAATAAGGTGGTTAAAGATGTTTTTCCTGCTCCAATAGTTCCTGATAAAACAATCATTTGATTATCTCCCCTAATAAAAAATGGTCCAACTAGCAAAACTAATTGTACCATTTTTATGATCATTTTAATTTGAATAATTTATTTTTCTTCTGATTCGCCATCGATTTTAGCTGGGCTAACATCGATTTTATCAAGCGGAATAATATGAGTTTTCTTAACAATTTTGCACCCAACGTAAAGGATTACTACTAATGGCACACTGATATAAGTAACCGCAATTTGGAACCAGTCACCGTTCGCAAAAGCACCTACATCTTGGCCACAAATTACAATGATACAAAGAATTAAACAAAGAATTGGTCCAAGTGGGAACCAAGTTGCGTGATATTTCAATTCGCTAACCTTGTGTCCTTGTAAAACAAATGCTTTTCTAAACCGATAATGAGATAAAGCAATCCCAAACCAAGCAATAAATCCAGTTAATCCTGAAGCAGCAACTAACCAAAGGTAAATTTGCGGACCAACAAAACTAGTTAAGAAGGTTAATAAGGCAATTAAAGTAGTTGCAAGTAAAGAAAGAACGGGAATCCCGCTTTTACTTAGCTTACCAAAAACTTTTGGTGCATATCCTTCGTCAGCCATTGCATAAAGCATTCTAGTTGAGGCGTACATTCCTGAGTTAGCAGATGAAATAACTGATGTTAAAATAACAGCATTCATCACACTAGCTGCAGCAGCTAAACCAGCTCGTTTGAAGACAATGGTAAAGGGACTAATTGCGATATCAGTTGCTGATGAACCTAGCAAATCATGACTGGTATAAGGAATTACGGCTGCAATTACGAAAATAGCAAGGACATAGAACAAGATAATCCGCCAAAAAACTTCATGAATAGCTTTAGGTACACTATGATGTGGGTCATCAGCTTCACCAGCTGTAATCCCAACCAACTCAGTCCCTTGGAAAGAGAACCCAGCAACCACGAAGACACTTAGAATTCCAGGAATTCCGTTCACAAATGGAGCTGCTTTATAAGTAAAGTTACTTAATCCAGTAGCATGACCACCCATGATTCCAAAGATGGTTAAAACTCCAACAGCTAGGAAAACAAAGATCGTAACTACTTTAATTAATGACATCCAGAATTCAGTTTCCCCAAACGCTGAAACAGCCAAAATATTAATACAGAAAATGATTACTAAAGCAATTGCACTCCAAATCCAGGCATGAACATGGGGTAACCAGAAAGCCATTACTAATGAAGCAGTTGAGATATCAACCGCCACAGTGATTGCCCAGTTAAACCAGTAATTCCACCCCATCGCAAATCCTAACGCAGGATCAACGTACTTAGCAGAATATGTAGAAAATGATCCAGAAATTGGTAAGTTAGTAGCCATTTCTCCTAAACTGGTCATCAAGAAGTAAACCATGATTCCCATCAAAATGTAAGCTACTAATGCTCCACCAGGTCCTGCATTGTGAATTGCTGCCCCACTGGCAACAAATAATCCAGTTCCAATACAACCACCCAAGGCAATCATTGAAACATGTCGTGACTTTAAGCCACGCTTAACTTTTGCTTGCTTTTCAGCCATTACTAAACTCCTCCTATAGACAAGAAAGTGCATCAAACTAATAAAAAAGACTCTTCTGAAAATTAATCCAGAAGAGCCTAATTAAACAATCGTTCATTAGTCTGCAAAGCGCTCCGCATTTCTCAATGCGACAGTGCTTGATTTATTAAATCAAGCCCCAATCAAATGGTTACCACTCATTTAATTTCGGCGACGATTCCTTTCGTTCTGTTTCACTGACCTGGTTAGTCTTCACAGAACTACTGATAATAGTCGCTCCTCTTCTTAGATATTTTATTTGTGTATCCACAGTATAAGATTTTATTAAACTAAATGCAACCTTATTTAAAAGAGCGTATGATCAACCTAACTAGATGACTAGTCAAGGGAGATTATGATGTCTGATAAAGAAGCACTTTTAATTATTGATTATACTAATGATTTTGTTGCAGACGATGGGACCCTAACTCTTGGTAAACCAGCTCAAGCATGTGAACCTAAAATTTTGGAGTTAGCCAACCAGTTTTATGCGGCAGATCAATTCGTGATTTTACCGACAGATGTCCATCGCAAGGGCGACCAATATCATCCTGAAACCAAATTGTTTCCCCCACACAATCAACGCAACACTTGGGGACGTGAATTGTTTGGTGAATTAAAACCTTGGTATCAAGAACATCAGAAAAACGAAAACGTCTGGTTAATGGACAAAACGCGTTACAGTTCGTTTGTCGGCACTGATTTAGATTTACGGCTCCGTGAACGAAATGTTAAAACACTTCATTTAGTGGGAGTATCCAGTGATATTTGTGTTTTGCATACTACCATTAGTGCTTATAACTTAGGCTATCATGTGATTATCCACGAAAATTCCGTAGCTAGTTTTACAGATGCTAATCAAGCTTTCGCTTTAAATCATATGAAAACAGCCCTTGGTGCTGAAATTGTTAAATAAGTAAAAAAGTTCTCCACAAAAGGAGAACTTTTTTATTTTTGTTGTTGTTACAATTTAGTTGCGTTTTTTGTTTAATTTACCTAAGCCCAAAATTGAAACAAGTGATAATAATAACATTCCGATAAGAGCCATGAATGAGTTACTTGCAGAAGTTCCAGTTTGTGGAAGTGTTTCTGCTACAGATGCACTTTTTGCTTTGTCAGTTGAAGTGCTTGTTAGAGGACTACCAGTTGTAACAGTTCCGTTATGACCAATTGTTTGATCTGAAGTAACCTCACCGTTGTGACCCATATTAGAATTTGGTAATTGAGTTGCTTGTTTGTCTTTTTCAGCTTGAGCTGCTTTTTCGGCATCATCGACAGCTTGTTTAGATAAGGCGTTTTTTAGAACTTGGTTAGCCTGGTCAAGGTTTGCTTGAGCAGTTTCAAGTGTTTCGTGAGCGGTTGCTTGGCTAGCTTGTAAGTCTTTAAGTGCTTGTTCTGCTTTAACTTGGGCGTCTTTAGCAGCTTGTAAGTTCTTATCAGCATTTTGATATTGTGATAAGACAGCTTGATATGCGGCTAATTTATCGGCTTGAGCTTTAGCATCAGCTTGAGCGCTTTGGTTATTCGCTTTGACTGTTGCTAAGGCTTCATTTGCTTGGTCGGCAACAGTTTGAGCAGCACTGACAGCTGATTTTGCGTCGTTTAAGTCAGATACAAGTTTTGGTGCTTGAGCTTGTAATTGAGCAAGTTTATTTTGAGCGTTTTGAATATCTGTTTCTAATGAAGCAACTTTGCTATTGTTTAAGTTAATATCGTTTGCTAATGAATCGTTTTCGTTTTGTAAATCATTGATTTGTTGTTGCACATTAGCAGGGTTTAAACTATCAAGTTTAGCTTGCTTAGTTGCAACATCCTGGTTGGCTGAGTTAAGTGCTGATTGAATAGTATTTACTAATTGAGCGCTTTGTGCTTCTTTAGCTTGATCAGCAGCGAGTTGCTTAGCTAATTCAGGGTTATTACCGAAAACAGGAGTATGTGAACCGACACTTGACCACTTTGCTGGATCAACTACGTTTGAGGTGTGACCCATGTATCCAGTCTTAGTATCCCGGTTATAATCACTCTCAATGTTAGATAAATCAGCCCCAAGTAAGTGAATTTGCCCCCATATGATCAATACTTATCGCTGCATTAGTAAAACCGTATTTCCAATCACTAACTCCCAATAATGAAATGGTATGTCCATAATGTGCTGATGCATCTTTAAATAACATTGAAACTACAGTATCGTAAATTGCTTCTTTGTATCCAGCTAAAGTACCTGGGTTTGAAACCATACCTAAGTAACCAGCACTTAGATCTTCATAAATGTTTCCTTGACTGTCTGTAAGTCCGACGGTCTTTGCGGCTGCGGTAATTGCTGAAACATCATGTCCAGCTCCAGCCTTAAACCATTCAATTAGCCTTGCCTATCAAGATCCAGATAATTTATCAATTGCTAGCAAACGTTTTTTAGAATATGTAGAGTCGCAAAAAGCAGATTTATCGTAAGCAAAAAGGTTTGAAATCAATTGATTTCAAACCTTTTTCTAATCCAAACTATTATGGAATAATTTAAACTCTTTAAGTTTTGGGGCAACCCAAAGATAAAGATATTCAGCAATTTGGAGCCAAGTATAAGCAAAGAATGCTCCTCCAATTACATCTGTAGGAAAATGAGCATTTAAGTAAACACGAGAAACCATTACTAAGAAAAGCCATAATCCAAGAAGGGTTTTAATCATCCATGCATTCGTACTATTCTTAAGTACTGGAACTAATACAATCCAAATTACACTAACTACTAAGAAAGTTCCTAAAACGTGGCCACTTGGAAAACTATAACCATCATCTGCGGCTAAATGTAAGCTTGGACGAGGACGTGCAACAATGTGTTTCACAATGGTTCCAAAAGCATCTCCACCAAACAGTAAACATAAAGCCCAGAATGCAGGAATTTTATATCGACATCCCCATAAAAAGAATGCCAACAGAATTATCCACACAATATCCATTTTGGGACTAGCCAAAAAACTAATTATCGTAAATAATTTATCTTCAAAACCTGATTGGCCGTGTTGAACCCCACCAATCATGACTGTATCTAAAAAGTCGATAAAGCCAAATTTCATTTTAACGGAAATGGCTAACAAAACCGTAATAATCAATGAAACGGTTAACTTATAGGGACGACTAGGGTCCTTTTTAATAATCATACTTATGCCTCCAATATTATACTGTTAGTATACCATATTGTTTTTTAAAACTTTTTCCCTAAGCAAAAACTTAAGCTTTGGCGTAAAATTAAAGTAAACTACAAAAAAGCGAGGACTTGCTATGCTTAATAGTATTATGATTATGCTAATCGTTGGAATTGCTGTCGGGGTATTGGGTTCAATTCTTGGAATTGGAGGGGGAATGATAATCACGCCTGTGTTAACGCTTGGATTTGGCTTAGATATTAAATATGCCATTGGAGCCAGTATCATTGCCGTCATTGCTACCAGTTCGGGAGCCACGATTGCCTATTTAAAAGATAACGTTTTAAACCTACGAGTTGCCATGTTTTTAGAAATTGCCACGTCAATTGGAGCCATCATGGGAGCATTATTAACTGGTGTAATTCGTCCCGTTTTTCTCTACTTGTTGTTTGGTCTCCTACTCTTCTTTTCTGGTGCCAATATGGTCCGAAAGCTTTGGGGTAAACAAGTCCCAACCAACGCTGATAGTGATGATTCAATTGCCAAAAAATTAAAATTAAACGGTTCTTACTATATAAAAATTTACATAAGCAAGTCGACTACAAAGTAACTAACGTCCCCTCTGGAATTACAATCATGTTTGGAGCAGGAATTGCCAGTGGGTTACTTGGGATTGGTTCCGGAGCTTTTAAAGTGATTGCGATGGATACCTTCATGAAGATGCCGCTTAAACCTTCTAGCTCTACCAGTAATTTAATGATGGGAGTGACCGCGGCGGCGAGTGCCACCATTTATTTCTTTAACGGTTCGATTCTACCGCAAATTGCCGTTCCGATGGCCTTAGGCATTATTGTCGGAGCAGCCGTCGGTTCACGGGTTATGCAAATCATGCCCGTTCGGATGTTACGGATGATTTTCATTCCCATCTTGCTTTATTTAGGACTACAAATGATTTTGAAAGGATTTGGGGTGACCATCTAATGCCAAACGCCAATAAAAACGAAATTAAACGAGTTGAAATCACGATTGGAAATATTCTACGATGGGGTGTACTGATTTCTGCAGCTATTATGATTGCTGGATTGTTACTCTTTATTTTAAAAGGTGGACTCGGATATCCTAAGGGTTATTATGCTAAATCATTTCGCCAAATTTGGGAAGGATTAATTCAACTCAAACCATACTCAGTCATGATGCTTGGAATTTTTGCTTTAATTTTAACCCCCGTATTACGAGTCGTCGTTTCAATTTATTCCTTTTATAAAGAAAAAGATTTTACTTACGTTTATATCACTACGTTTGTCCTTTTAATTTTAATTTTCAGTTTTCTTTTAGGAATTATTTTTCATTTATAAAAACCAAAAAATCAGTCGGCCACAATGGCTGACTGATTTTTAATTTTATCGCTTTATTTTTTAGTAATGGCGGCGTCAACATAGCCTAATAAGAAGAGAAATTTAGCGTCATCTAAATCAGGTGAAACAGTTACAGCCCCAATTGTTATTTTGGTCTTAGTTTCGTCTTTATCATCTTTTTTTGCATCTAATTCGATATCCAAATTAACTTTGGCAGGTAAGGCACCAAGTTGAACGTTATCAGCTTTAGCAACAATCACAGAAAACTCTTTATCCCCAATGTTATCCATAATCTTCTTTACTTGTTGAGTGATAAATTGTTTCCAAAAGTTAACAAATTCTTCCCGACCGTCATCCGTTTCAACATTAAATGGTCCAGTAACGGCCATTTGTCCGTCAGTAATTTCAATATTAAGTTTCATGATCATTCTCCTTTATTCATTTATCTATATTATAAGCTAAACTAACTTTCCGTACTAAAAGAATGCCTAATTAGTCAAAATAGATTATGATATAAAATAAACCATTTAAGGAGTAAGAATTATGAGTGAAAATTTATTAGAGCGTTTTTTTACGCTATGTCAAAGTTAACACCCGTTCCAATCCTGCTTCAAAGACCGTTCCTTCTAATCCAAAAGAAGTCGCCTTTTTAAAAGATTTAAGTCAAGAATTAAAATCGATGGGTATGCATAATGTTCGGACTGGCAAAGATGGTTACGTATTTGCTGATTTACCAGCTAATGATGACCAAACACGTGCTAAAGTTGGTTTCATTGCCCACGTTGATACCGCTGAATTCAATTCTGAAAACATTCAACCCCAAGTAGTTGAAAATTACGATGGTCATTCTGTGATTGCACTTGATCAAGCTGGTAAATACAATTTAGATCCCCACACTTTTCCTAGTTTAACAAAGTATGCGGGGCAAACTCTAATTACCACAGATGGATCAACTTTATTGGGTGCCGATGATAAAGCCGGTGTCTCTGAAATCATGGAGACTCTCCAATATTTGATTGCTCACCCTGAAATCAAGCATGGTGACATCGTGGTCGCTTTTGGTCCTGATGAAGAAATTGGAACTGGAGCTGATCATTTTAATACCAAAGACTTTGGTGCTGATTTAGCTTATACCGTTGATGGTGGATCATTGGGCGAACTCCAATACGAAACCTTTAACGCCGCTGCTGCTACGGTCCATTTTAATGGAACCAACGTGCATCCCGCCGAAGCTAAAAATATGATGGTCAATGCTGCCCAACTGGCCATGGATTTCCATGAAGCTTTACCCATTGCGGAACGTCCCGAAAAAACAGATGGTCGCGATGGTTTCTACATGCTAACTGATATGGCAGGAACCCCCGATTCTGCTGATTTAAGTTACATCATTAGAGACTTTGATCACGCTAATTTTGAAAGTCGAAAAGCCTTTATCAAAAACTTAGCGGATGAATTCAACCAAAAATATGGAGCTGAACTCGTTGAAATTAACATTTTTGATCAATACTACAACATGGGAGAAGTCTTAAAGGACGATTTAACGCCAGTTGAATTAGTCAAAACTGCCATGCAAAAAGTAGGAATTACACCCAACAGTTTCCCCGTTCGTGGTGGAACAGACGGTTCTAAGATTTCCTTCTTAGGTACGCCCACTCCTAACATTTTTGCTGGTCCCGAAAACATGCACGGCCGTTTTGAATATGTTTCCCTTCAAACAATGAAAAAAGCGGTTGAATTATTAATTCAAATCGTGCAAGATGTGCCAACTGAAAATTAACGAATTAGCAAAAAAGATTTCACCAAATGGTGAAATCTTTTTTATTTTTCTGCAGGATGCTTAGTGGTTAATTGTCTAACTACTTTGCGTGCATGTTCTTGAATTTCAGGGTTAGTTGGGTCTTCTAAAACAGCCACAATTTGTTCAGCAACTTGACGTGCTTCATTTTCATCAAAGCCACGGGTTGTAATAGTTGGTGTTCCAACTCGAATTCCTTCCATCGTGTTGCCGTTTTCTAACGGCAGTAACTCTTTGTTGGTAGCAATTCCCACTGTATACAATAATTCAGCCGCTTGCTCATCAGTTAATTCAGTTTGATTTAAATCAAGGGTCATTTCGTGATTTTCTACGCCACCAGAAACTAGTCTAATTTTATCTGAGGCAAGAAAGACATCACCCATGGACTTAGCATTTTTTACCACGTTTTGAATGTAAACTTTAAATTCTGGTCGTAAGGCTTCACCATAAGCGATTCCTTTGGCAGTCACAATTTGTTCCAAGGAACCACTTTGGGAAGCTGGAAAAACAGCTTCGTCTAATTTGTCAGCATACTTAGATTTTGCTAGAATCATTCCACCACGTGGGCCACGCAACGTTTTGTGCGTCGTTGAAGTCACAACATCCGCTTCTGGAACTGGATTCGGATGAGCACCACCTGCAACTAACCCAGCAATATGCGCTATATCAACCATCAAAATGGCACCCACTTCATCCGCAATCTCTCTAAATTTATGCCAATCAATGACATGACTATAGGCTGAAGCTCCAGCAATAATTAATTTGGGTTTAACTGCTAACGCTTGTTTGCGAATTGCCTCATAATCTAGTAATTCAGTCTTAGGATCCACACCATAGAAGTGAGCTTGATATAATTGTCCGGAAAAATTATGCGGTTGACCGTGCGTAAAGTGACCTCCGGCGTGTTCACTCATCGCTAAAATTGTATCTCCAGGTTTTAAAAAGGCATTGTAAACTGCTTGATTAGCCTGCGTTCCAGAATGAGGAAAAACATTAGCATATTCAGCATGAAATAATTTTTTGGCCCGATCTCGGGTAATGTTATCAATTTTATCAATCGCTTCGTTTCCAGTGTAAACACGTTTACCAGGATAAACGACTGCATACTTATTGGTCAAAGCTGAACTTTGTACTGCGCGAACAGCGGGAGAGGCAATGTTTTCAGAAGCAATCAATTCAATTACATTTTCTTGTCGGCTCGTTTCTTGTTGCATGGCGTTCCAAATTTCTGGATCTTGTTTAGAAAAGTCGTACATAATTTCCCCCTAATCAATCAAAAAAGACGCCCTTGTACTATTCGTACAAGGGCGTCTTTAACACTGTTCCACCTTATTTTTGTATCAAGCTCACACTTGATACCTCTATCTCCTAATGCGCATTAAGAATTATATTAAATTAGTTAAAACCTGACTGCCTTCATTTTAAATAATGGTTTTCCTTTGCACTAAATCGAAAACTCGCTGAATATTATTTTAAAATTACTAATTTCAAGTTGAAGATATCATACCAAACCACAAAAAGTCATGTCAACTATCAGTTTTTTTAATTGATTATCGATTTCCGGCAATTCGGTTAGCAGCAGCTTCTAAATCCAGTAACATTTTAAAATCATTCGTTTTAAAATCATTCACTAAGCTATCACTGTGGGATTGATATTCTCCTAATTTACGACCGGTAATGCTGACAAAATCTAAGTTTTTTGCATCAACAGGTTTAACGGAATCATAATGCCCTTCTTCTGCATTATCCAAATAAGCCTGCAATAAGTCTTGAATAGTTTGGTAAATTAAATCATCTTCAGCAATTGGTTGACCAGCTTGTTCTAGTTCAGCCATCCGTTGTCGAATCTGTTCCATCGTTTCTGGAATCATTGGTTGATTATTCATTATAATTCCCCCTAATATTTAAATTATAACTAATTTTGTCATGAATGTGCTACCATGACTATGTATGCTGTGAAAGGAAATGAAACCCATGAAAATTGCAATTATTGGAGCGGGGCCTCGAGGACTTATGATGCTCCATCGTTTACTAAAAACTTTAAAGCAACCGGCCAAAATTGACCTCTATGACTCATTTCAAATTGGTGGTCATGCTTGGAGAACTGATCAACCACTTTATTATTTGATGAACTCAACTGCTCAATTAGTGACTTTATTTAATGACTATCAAGAAAAAAGTACAACTGGTCCCACTTTCTACGAGTGGAGTCAGAGTGAAGCTGCTCAAACTTTTATTAAAGAACAACACTATGACCAAGATTTCAGTAAAGTTTGTCATTCACTTCAGCCTAATGACTTTGGACCCCGTGCTTTATTTGGTGTCTACGCTCAATGGTTTTACCAAGAAATCAGAGAAAATCTTTCTGGAAATCTTTCAATTAACTTTATTAATCAAACGGTTAATTCAGCCGCAGTTTTATCTAAAAATCGTTATGAAATACAGACTGATACTACTACCATCACTTATGACGAAGTAATTTGTAGCACGGGAACGAGTAATAATCGGCTCACTAATGATGAAAAATCGTTAGCCAACTACGCTGATCAATATAACTTAACTTATATAACCCCATCTTACGTCAACGAGGCCGATTTAACTAACATTACCAGCGACCAAACGGTTTTACTTCGCGGGTTAGGTTTAAATTTCTTTGATTATTTAGCCACCTTTACTACTGGTCGTGGGGGGAAATACAGTTATGATAAAAATCAGCATTTAACCTACCAACCTAGTGGTAAGGAACCAAAATTAGTAGCTGGTTCACGGCGTGGGGTACCTTATTATCCTAAAACAATGAATCAATTACCACTTGGTCAACACTTGCCTCTTTATTTTTTAAACTGGGAAAACATTAAAACCAACTTAGTCGACCAAAAATTATCATTTGCTAAATTCTGGGATTTATTTCAAGCAGAAATCGAAAATCGCTACTATCAATTATTAATTAAAGCTAAGTATCCTAATTTAAATGCTGAAAGTTTTACCAAAGCATTTCAAACTAGTAAAGATCGAAAGGCAACGATTGCTAAATGTAATTTTAATGAAGAAGATCTCCTCGATTGGAATTTATTAGCCAATCCAGTTGCTGGAACAAGCATCACAAACATTGCAGCTTATCAAAAAATCTTATTACAATGGGTAAAATTAATTACTGATGATGCTAAGTTGGGATCATTACATGCTCCGATTACTGGTGCCTTAACAATCTTTGTAGATATGCGGACTACTATTCAAAAATTAGTGGCCGAACATTATTTTACAAATGACGACTACGTTAATAAATTTATCAAAGAATTCACCTCATTTACTGGCTTCTTAACTTCGGGACCTCCTGTAATTCGATACGAACAACTCCAAGCTCTACTTGAAGCTAAAATTCTAACCATCGTTCCACCTCAACTTCAAGTTATAGGGGCTAATCATCACTTCATTGCTCGTTCTCATTTCTATCCAGGTGAAATTTTCACCTGTGATGCCTTGATTGAAGCTCGGTTACCAAAAACAAACTTAAGTCTTACAAATGATAAATTGTTGAATTCCCTTCAAAAAGATAATATTTTTAGTTCTTATAAAATTCCTTTAACTGATGGTCAACAATTTAACACTCAAGCAGTAAATGTTGCAGAACCTAATTTTAATCCCCTTGATTCTCAAGGTGAGCTTCATCATCATTTATTTGTGTGGGGATTGCCAATTACTGGGGTTGAATGGATGACGACTGCCCTTCCCCATGCCCTATCAGATGACCGAAACTTTATGATTACTAACCAAATTGCCAAGCAAATTGTAAATCATTAATTCAAAAATGTTTAAAGTAGTTTATAATTAAATTAAATAAACTTTTGGAGGATTCAAAATGGCTTACATCGACGAAAATTTCAGTCAACTTGCAACTGACTTAATTAAGTACCAAGAAAAGCACAATATTGACGACAACAAAATGGCAATAAATCTTATGATGACTGTAGAACGTTACCATGCCATTAAAAGTATGTGGGAAAAACCTACTGAAGAAGAAGTTAAGAACATCAAAGATTTCTTAGTTCACAACAAATAAACAAAGAAACTGATAATATTCATTACGAATATCATCAGTTTTTTAAGTTTTAGTTATATTTTCTCATTGTTATACTCAAATATTATTATAAGCCTTAACAATTATCTGATTAAGTTTAAAATGAGAATAAAGACAAAAAACAATGATTAATTGGAAAAAAAATTATGAAAAAATTTTTATTATTATCAACAGTTGCAATTTCACTATTAGGATTAACTGCTTGTTCCAATACACCCAAGAAACCAGCTGATAAAAAGACTAATACTGAAAAAGTTGATAAAAAAGCTAAAGAAAGTAAAGCAAACACGAGCGATACAAACGCTAATTCAAGCAACAACGCTTCAAATAGTAGCTCTAATAACAATTCAACAAATAGTAGCTCTAATAACAATTCAACAAATAGTAACAATTCTAATGCTAATGCATCATCAAATAATGGAAATAATTCAAGTAACACACCATCACAAACTGCTAACCCTGCAACTGGAAACCAAGCTTCTACCCCTAACCAAACAACAGGAAGTAATAAAGCTTCACAACCAGCTGCTAATGGTACGGCAAACAATATTAATAACAATTCTAGTGCTAACTTGGATGTCTACTCTAATCCAGAAGAATACGCTAACCGTTGGAATTAATTTAACACAAAAATAAAAAATAGAAGTGAATTTTTAAAAATTCACTTCTATTTTTTATTTCCAACCATATGTTGTTAAATTCATGTCTCGTTTAGTAACTTTTGAAACATAAGGATTACCTGCCACAATGAATCGATATGGCTTTTCGCTCCATGAGCCTTGCGTACTGACCCCAATTCGACCGGTTGATATGATTTTTTCAGGGGTTTTACTGTGGGCGAGATCAATATCAAGTTTCGTGTCGCCAAACTCCAAAAGATTCATTTGCTTGTCAGTAATGTCCAACGCTTCCATTAACTTTCCAGGACCATTGGTCAAATCGAAACCGTGCTTAGCTCGATTTTGTTCCATCAATTCAATTCCTTGAACTGGTTGAATCCCACGAATTAAAATTCCTTCTGGAATATCTTTTGCTTGAGTAGCAATATCCAAACATAAGCGACTATGAATTGAGTAAATATAAACTGTGCCAGGAACACCATATAAAGGTTCATTAGATGGAGTTCTTTTGCCAGCAAAAGCATGGGCAGTTGTATCTTTCACACCAAGGTAAGCCTCAGTTTCTGTGATATACCCACTCATGACACCAGCAGCAGAATGATAAACTAATAATTTTCCCAATAATTTTTTGGCAATTTCGTCAGTTGTCCCATCACTAAAAAACTTTCTTAGTTGTTCTGTCACAATAATTACCTCTTATTAACGAACTACGATTACTGAAATTTTAGCACGTTTAGCTAATTTAATACTAATGCTGTAGAAATGATGTTCTCCATCTTTATCAGCCCCACAAACTAGTAAATCTGGTTTGAAATCAGGAATAATATCATCAAGAATTTGTTAAAACCATTACTTTTTTATGAAAAATAAAAAATGAATGATTCATTAGTAAAAAACTTAAGACTATTGAATAGTAGTAACCCTAAGCTAGATATTTTTTAATAGGTCTAGCTTTTAGAGCTTTATTAACCAAATAATATCAGCTATGCTAAACATACAAGCTGATTGACGATTATAAATAAAGGAGACCAATAATGATTACTATTTCAATAATTATAATTTTAGTATTTTTGTATCTCAAACACCGTAATAATAAAAAGAACTCAGCAACTGAATTAATAAACCTTAAAAAGTTGCTGGATAAGGGCGTTATTACGCAAGAAGAGTTTGATAAAAAGAAGAAGGATATTTTAGGCCTATAATTGCCTAAAACCATAAGAAAAAGAACCTTTGATAATCAGTAAGCCAGTTGGTGATTATCAAGGGTGCTTTTATTTTTATTTATTTTTTGACAAATCAGTAATTTTTATAACTTCATCGCCCCATTCAAAAACCAATGGGTCATGACTAGCAACGAGCATAATTGTATCTTGATCAACCATGGTTTTTAAGACATTTTTCAAGATATCTAAAGCAGTCGTTTCATCTAAGGCAGCAATTGGTTCATCAACTAAAATCACCTTAGGCTTTTTAATCGTTAATCTAGCAATGGCCACCCGTTGTTGTTCACCACCAGATAATTCATAAACTTTTCTTTTCAAGTATGGCTTATCTAGTTTTACGGCTGCTAGTGCACTAAGCATTACTTTTTGTTGAGCAGGATTTTCCATTTTCTTCGCTGCAAATCCAAATTTTAAATTTTCAGCAACCGTCTCTTCATCAGGTAATGCATAGTTTTGAAATAAATAACCTAAATCATTTTTATAATATGATGTGAACCCATAAAGTT
>NZ_AYYM01000013.1 GCF_001436035.1 Fructilactobacillus sanfranciscensis DSM 20451 | reverse complement strand
CCAATTATCAGTATAGAAGCAAAACAACGTAACCGTTGATTTTAAAAACCAACCATTTTATGTATACTCTGCGACTGGATCAACAATTAACGTTAATTCTAATTCACAAGCAGGACGTTTAACAGTACAAAATGTTAACCTTCAAAATTCAGGTAGTTCAAATACTGCAAGTTGGATAGGAAGTAAATACTATACTACCAATAAAGGAATTTTATTTTCCTCTACTCAAATCAATGGACCAACAGCAACTTCCCCAACAATTGTTTATAAAAATATTAACTATAATTTTCCTGGTGATTTAACTTATAATCAGCCACTGACTACAAACTCAATACCCGTTGAATTTCAAGGAACAAATAATTTTGTTACGGGGACAGCGTCCAATCAATTAGCACAAATCCCTAACATCAAAGTAACCTCAGGAACGACCACCATGACTGAAAATGGAGCAAATACCTTTCCTTATGGACTAATTAATAATACCAATAACCAAGCTTTTCCAATTGAAATAGCTAGTGGAGCAACTTTAAATCTTACTAGTAATTCTTCAAGAGGTCAGATGTTTAATTTTTGGAATAATAATCCACTCCAAATTAATAACTCCGGAACTCTAAACCTTAATGATAGTGGTACATCAGATGTATTTAAGGGTGTCAATGGGGTTGATTTAACCAACAATGGTCAGGTTAATTTAACAGCATACAATTCAATCTTTAACAGTTCCAGCATGGGAACAGTGCGAGTAAACATGGATCTATCATCTAATTCTCAAACGGTTTTAGCATCCACAAATAATGCTCCATTTTCAAATTTTGGGTCCTGGGGTTCTGGAAGTCTAATTAAATTCCATCCGAATGCTAAGTTCTTATCATATAGCGGAATGACTTATTCTGCCGGAGGATTAACCAATAGTTTAGATGCTTACGTCCCAGTTGAATTTATCGATTCAGGTTCAGGATCAAATGGTTATAAAACTAACCAAGTTCCAACGAATGTAGATTCTTATAAGAATTTAACTCCGATTTCCAGTAAATATAACAGTGCAAATAAGGTTATAAGTTCTAGTGACTTATCTGTTTTTGATGCAAATGCCCTCACTTTATCTGGAAAACTTGCATTTGCCGATAATAATCCAAACACATACAATTGGGATTACTCCCTCGATAAGTTACCAACTCAGACTGGCTTTCTTCCACGAACAAGTGGTGATAACTTGAGTTTTAATGTGATTGATTCCATATCAAATAAAGCAAAATTCCAAATTAACGCTACTTATAAACCAAATCAAACCAATCAGCCATTTACAATGTGGTTTGTTAACCAGAAACAACAAAATCAATTAAATCAAAGTGCACAAACGATTTTAACCAGTGATCAAATGGATAAAAATGGTGATAATTGCCAAAAGAATTTTACAAATGATCAAGGATTAGTCATTAAGACTAACAATAAAGCAAAATCTGGTCAATATTCAGGTGTAGTGGACTGGACCCTTCAGTCCGGAATTTAATTAAATAGAAAATGACCCACACGCTTTTATTTTGTGAAAGTGCATGGGTCATTTTTTGTTGATTAACCAAAGCTTATTTTAATTTATATAAAACATATTCCATATCATTACCTTGTGAAATTTGAGAATGATGAGCTCTCATTTCATAATTCTGGTTCAGATCTTTTAATCCCCTACCATAGGCATTTTTCTTATATGTTGTTTCAATTTGATGTTGTAAATTACTGTTCGAAGTCGTTTTAACACAGATAACGACCCATTGCACTTTGCGGTGCTTAATTGCATTTGCAGCTGTATTCATCATTGTTGGTAACTTATGGTAAGAAATATTGTTTCGTTCAAAGTAATGAATTGTAGGATATGCCCCTGAAGTTGTATAAAATCCATTTTCTAAAAATCCAAATGCTAACAAGGTTGGTCTACCCTTACTTTCATGACGCATAATCCTTCCAAATTCGATTTGAGCAGAACTAGTTGGATGCTTAACACCTAAATTAGATGTGATTGCTGGATTATTGGGTATGAATCGTGAAAACTGTAAATTAGAGTTCACCGATAAAGTCATACATAAAGCGAATACCCAACTGAAAATGAACACACTTTGCCATTTTTTAAAGGCAGATAGTTTCAACTTGTGACTCAAAGCAATTATCAAAAGGACAAATAAAACTAAAATATAGGGAAAATATGCCAACAAATAATATGGCCCAAACGTTCCCCCGCATAAAGCCAAAAGAGCATTGGTAAACATCATAATCATTAATAATGATTTAATAATCCACCCTGCTAGAATTTTACGACTAAAGAAAACAAACAATAAGCCTAATACAATTACAAAAGTGATTACTGGGTTACTAAACAGTAATAATTGAACAAACGTCCAAAGTGACATGCTTAATCTTTCGAACCAGGTTCCATTTACGGATCCATATCTAAAAATATTAGTATAAAAATAAACGTTAAAGAACTGTTTTAATCCATGAACCATTTCAAAATAAATTAGCCAAGGAACGGTCGTTGTTAAAAACCCTAAACCACTTGACCAAATTAAATTACGAACATCATTCCAACGATGCTTAATTGTATAATACATGAACATGAAAATATAAAATGCAATCCATGAACCAAGTAAAGTGTATTTAGAGAAAAATACTATTCCAACTAAACATCCTTGAAAATACCAGGTCCATTTGGAAATTATAAACTGATGCTGTTGTGCTTTTAAACTAACATAAATCAACGATAACATTGCTGGATACAAAAAGAATTCAACCGTTGCCCCATAAGAATAATATGGTTCCATTAAAACAAAAACTGGTGCAAACAGCGCAATAACAAATGCAACCTTAGTGGATGAAAATAATTTTCCAATTTTAAAAGTTAGCCATAAAATCGCAAATAAAATTGCAATTTCAAAAATTGCAGATCCTAAAAAAGTATGAAAAGAAATTAGCGAGGCCAACCCATATAAAAGATAAACAAATGGTCCCTTTTGTTCAAAAACATCCTTGTATGGTACAAAATCATGCATCATTGCCTTTCCAACCGTCATATAATTATTATTATCGCCAGAATAGTTAAATTCATAAATCGGAGAACTATAAGATAATAATCCAATTAAAACGATACTTAATAATAGAAACATTCCGATAATTAAAAAAATAGATTTTTTTTGTAATTTTTCAATCATTATTTACACCTTTGTTTATTAATACAACTGCCTAATTCACGTTAAAAAAGCCGCTCATATAGCATTATTCTTTTTTTATTGCTGTCAATAGAATTTAGCTTAAAAATTAATATTTAAAGATAAGATTAAACCAAAAATTAATAAAACTACTATTAAAATTAAACTATCAAATTTACTCCAATTCGACTGGCGTATATGGGTACGATGTTTACCATCCGTATATCCCCGTAATATCATGGTTGCTGCTAATTGCTCAGCTCTACGAAAAACACTCATAAATAATGGTACTAAAATCGCAATATTACTCTTAATTCGTTTAATTATGGAACACTTTTCAAAATTTACTCCTCGTGATTTTTGTGCATTCCTAAGATTGTTAACTTCCTCAGTTAAAGTCGGCATAAAACGTAATGCAATTGCAGTAACTAACCCGATATCATCAAGGTTAACTCCCACAAATTTTAAGGGATAACAAATCCCTTGAATTGTTTGGGCAATTTCGGCTGGATTAGTTGTCATTAAATAGACAGTTAAAATCACTATGGCAACTAAAAATCGTAAAAATGCCAAGCTTGCGATTTGCAATCCAAAACTAGAAATCGTAAAAATGCCATAGTGCCAATAAATGGTTCCACCATTACTAAATAAAATTTGTAAAATTGAAGTTAAAAAAATCATATAAATAAAAAATTGAGTTCCTTTAATAAAGAAAATCCAGCCAACTTGAGAGACTTGAATTATTACACCGCAGATTCCCAATAAAATTATAAATCCAAGCAAATTATGGTTAATAAAGCTAGCAATTATTAGTAAAACTGATGCAATTAATTTTAATCGCGGATTTAGACGATAAATTAAGCTCTTACCAGGAATATATTGCCCAAAAATAAAATTATTCATGAGTACCTCCATTCGGCTTAAACTGCTTTAACAAACGATTAATTAGTTCAGTTTTGTTAATTGGCAATTCATTTTCAATCTGATGATTTTTCATTAACTTTAAATAGAATTGAGCTGCTTCTGGTAATTCAACCTTTGAATCATCCGTTGAAAATAATTCAATTGGCTTTGTTTGTCTGACTATTGCACCGTTTTTCATAACTACCACATGATCAGCAAATTCCGCCACATTTTCCATAGAATGCGTCACCATGATAATGGTCAATCCAAATTGACTTTGTAATTTTTTCAATAAACTCATCAAATTTTGATTACTAACATA
The DNA here is from genome assembly GCF_001436035.1 of Fructilactobacillus sanfranciscensis DSM 20451. GTDB lineage: Bacteria > Bacillota > Bacilli > Lactobacillales > Lactobacillaceae > Fructilactobacillus > Fructilactobacillus sanfranciscensis. The sequence goes on along the minus strand of NZ_AYYM01000013.1, from coordinate 20,670 downwards.
ATCAAGTCCGACTCCAGGTTCATCTAAAACTAGTACTTTTGGTTCACAGGCTAGTACTCCTGCCAAAGCAACGCGACGCATTTGTCCCCCAGATAATTCAAAGGGAGCTTGTTCAAACAAATCTTTGTCAATTCCAACTTTTGCTAACCAAAATTTAGCCAACTCCACTGCTTCTTGTTCAGATTTACCAAAATTCAATGGTCCAAACATCACATCTTTTAAAACTGTTTCAGAAAACAGTTGGTTTTCGGAAAATTGAAATACCATGCCAACGTTTTTCCGGACTAAATTTAATTGTTTACTTTTAGTGTATTTGTCAATTACTTGGTTGCCAATTACAACTTCACCAGAAGTCGGGATTTCTAATCCATTCAACAATTTAATTAATGTGGACTTACCACTTCCTGTTTTTCCAATTATGGCCGTCAATTGATGTGCCGGAAAAGTTAGTGTAATGTTTTTCAAAGCAGTAAATGCCATGGGACTATTTAAATGATAAGTATAACCAACGTTTTTTAATTTAATTTCCATAATTGTTTGATTAACTCCTCTTCATTTAGATAATCTTCAGAAAGTTTAATTCCATTTTTGCTAAAAGCTTGTTGTACTTGATACGTTAATGGAACTTCTAAACCACATTTTCTTAGTAATTCAGTTTGAACGTAAATTCGATTGGGTTTGTCTTCTGCCACAATTTCACCCTGATTTAAAATGACGATTTTGTCTGAAAGCAAAGTTTCATTAATATCATGTGTAATCGCTAAAACTGTCGTCCCCTGTTCTTCGTGTAATCTATGAACAACCTTTAAAATTTTACTTCTAGTCGTTGGATCAAGCATACTAGTTGCTTCATCTAAAATAATTAAGCTTGGCTGCTGGGCTAAAACACTAGCTAAGGCTACTCGTTGATTTTGTCCTCCAGATAATTGGTTCGGAGCTTGATTAATAAAATCGTTCATTTCAACTGTTTCTAGAGCTTTTGCTACCCTTATTTTCATCTCAGAAGTTTTCATCCCTTGGTTTTCTAATCCAAAAGCGACATCGTCTAACACAGTTGAACTTACGAATTGATTTTCTGGGTTTTGAAAAACCATTCCAATATTTGATCGGATTTCATTTCCATTTTTATCATTCATAGTTTTTCCAAAAACTTGAATTTGCTGTTCTTCGTCATCTAATAATCCAACGATTAACTTTGCTAACGTTGATTTTCCACTTCCATTAGCCCCAATTAAAGATACCCAGTCTCCCCGATTAATGCTTAAATCAACCTTTTTCAAAATTAATTTTGTTTGGTTAGGATAATGATAAGTTAAATTTTTAATTTCAATTACTTTTTCATTCATTTTAAAAATCCTTTGTTAAATAAATAAAGAGCACTCCTCATTTAGAAGTTCTCTTTATTTTAACATGTTGTTATTTTATTTTACTGTGCTTCAACAATGGTAAACATATGATTGGAACAACTACCGCTGCTAATATCATTTCTGGAATACTATTTGTTCCGACAGCAGTCATTAATACTTTTATAATTAAACTTGGATCACTAACACCATAAGCATGTGCTACAGCGGGGGTCCGATAAAACATGGCAATCATTCCTAAAACCAAAAAGGCATTCGTTAAACTACCAAATATTGCCGTAATAGCTAAAGAAATAGCCGGCTTTAATTTAGTTTTGGTTAAACCAATAAATAAGTAACCGGCCACAACGCCAATTAAAATTCGTGGCAAAATTGAAATAATTGGATTAGTAAAAACTAGTGGTTGTACGGGACTGGTGGGTGCTGTAAAAGCTCGAATAAATGATAAAATGCCCCAAACTCCACCAACAATTCCCCCATCAACTGGGCCTAATAAAATTGCAGCAATAATTACGGTGATATGAATCGTCGTTAAGCTAAGTGGTCCCGCCGGAATATATCCAAATAGTGGAACAAAGTTTTGTACAATAATGATTGCAATGAATAACGCCAAAATTGAAATACGGTACGCTTTTGATTTTCTTAACACGAGTTATTTCCCCTTTGAATTAATACTCAAATTATACGCTAAAAATTGAGTATTTTTTGGATTAAATTATTTTCATACTGTTTAAACCGCATTTTATAATAACAAATTATCCAATATGTAACATCAATGGTTGTCTTTAAACTTCATTGTGCTAAAATAACGGAAAAACACGGAGGCTATAATATGGAAAAATTAAAAGAATTACAGAAATATGTTAAAGAACAAAACTTGGACGTCGCTTATATTAGTAATTATGAGGATGTTCAATATTTCACTGGGTTCGGTAGTGATCCAATCGAACGAGTTTTAGCTTTAATTGTTTTCCCAGATGCTGATCCATTTTTATTTGCACCAGCTCTTGAAGTGGAAGATATTCAAAAATCTGGTTGGCCTTACAAAGTTTTTGGTTATTTAGACCATGAAAAACCTTTTGCTATGATTGCTGACCATATTAAAGAAATCAATCCTAACCCAGTTAACTGGGGAATTGAAATGAACAACCTTGTTGTTGATCGTTTACACGCCTTAGAAAAAGAATTTCCAAGTGCCAACTTTAACCACGATTTAACTCCAGAAGTTCAACGACTTCACTTAATTAAAACGGATGATGAAATTGAAAAGCTTCGTGCTGCTGGTCGAGAAGCTGATTTCGCTTTCAAAGTTGGTTTTGAAACCATTAAACCAGGTATTACCGAGGCAGATGTTGCCGCTGAGATTGAATATCAATTAAAAAAACGTGGTGTCATGCAAATGAGTTTTCCTACTTTAATTCAAGCTGGAAAACATGCCTCACAGCCTCACGGTGATACTAGTACTCGCAAAATTGAAGATAACGAATTAGTGTTACTTGATTTAGGAACCGTTCATGACGGATACATTAGTGATGCTAGCCGAACTGTCGCAGTAGGTAAATTAAATGATACTCAAGCTGATATCTATAAGGTCTGTCTTGAAGCCCAATTAGCTGCTCAAGCAGCAGTTAAACCTGGAATTACCGCCGCTGAATTAGACAAAATTGCCCGTGACATTATTGATAAAGCCGGCTACGGTAAATACTTCATTCACCGACTTGGTCACGGAATGGGAATGAGTGAACATGAATTTCCTTCAATTATGGAAGGAAATAATTTAAAACTTGAAGAAAACATGTGTTTCTCACTTGAACCAGGAATCTATATTCCAGGCGTTGCAGGAGTTCGAATTGAAGACTGTGTCCGAGTAACAAAAGATGGCTGCGAACCATTTACTCATACTGCTAAAATGTTGCAAACTGTATTTAAATAATCAGAAAAAGCTGACTTCGGTCGGCTTTTTTAATGAAATTTTATGATATGCTTTCCACAATTAGATTGTGTGATAATTAAAAGCATGCTACAATCATTTATGTAAACGATTACAGAAGAACTCAAACGAGGTATGGATAAATGAAAGTTATTGTAGTAGGTTGTACTCACGCTGGCACTTTTGCAGTTAAGCAAACGATTGCCGATCACCCCGATGCAGATGTGACTGTATATGAAATGAATGATAACATTTCCTTTTTATCATGTGGAATCGCCCTTTACTTAGGTAAAGAAATTAAAAACAATGATCCCCGAGGGCTTTTCTACTCAAGTCCAGAAGAATTAAGCAATCTTGGAGCTAACGTCCAAATGCGTCATCAAGTTACAAACGTTGATCCAGAAACAAAAACAATCAAAGTTAAAGATTTAATCACCAACGAAGAAAAAACAGAAGCATATGACAAATTAATTATGACCACTGGTTCTAAGCCTACTGTTCCTCCAATCCCTGGAATCGATAGTAGTCGCGTTTACCTTTGTAAAAACTATAACGATGCTAAAAAGTTATTTGAAGAAGCTCCCAAAGCTAAAACGATTACTATCATTGGTTCTGGTTATATTGGTGCCGAACTGGCTGAAGCCTACTCAAACCAAAATTATAACGTTAATTTAATTGATGGTCATGAACGAGTTCTTTACAAGTATTTTGATAAAGAATTTACTGATATTTTAGCCAAAGATTATGAAGCTCATGGTGTTAACCTGGTTCTTGGTTCAAAAGTAGCTGCTTTTGAAGAAGTCGATGATGAAATTATCACTAAAACCCTAGATGGTAAAGAAATTAAATCTGATATTGCAATTCTTTGTATCGGTTTCCGCCCTAACACTGAATTACTTAAAGGTAAAGTTGCCATGTTGGATAACGGTGCAATCATTACTGATGAATACATGCATTCATCAAATCGCGACATTTTTGCTGCTGGTGATAGTGCCGCCGTTCACTACAACCCCACTAATTCTAACGCCTACATTCCTTTAGCTACCAACGCCGTACGCCAAGGGAGATTAGTTGGCCTAAATCTGACTGAAGACAAAGTAAAAGACATGGGAACCCAATCTTCATCTGGTCTTAAACTATACGGTCGGACTTATGTCTCAACTGGAATCAATACGGCTCTTGCTAAAGCCAATAATTTAAAAGTTAGCGAAGTAATCATAGCTGATAATTATCGTCCAGAATTTATGTTATCAACGGATGAAGTTTTAATGTCATTAGTGTATGATCCTAAGACTCGTGTAATTTTGGGAGGGGCGCTTTCAAGTATGCACGATGTTTCGCAATCAGCGAACGTCTTATCAGTATGTATTCAAAATAAAAACACGATTGACGATTTAGCAATGGTGGATATGTTATTCCAACCACAATTTGATCGTCCGTTTAACTACTTAAACATTCTAGGCCAAGCTGCTCAAGCACAAGCTGACAAAGCACATAAATAATTAGTTAAAAATGACAAAGTTAACCTAAATCCTTAACTTTGTCATTTTTTTGTTTTATACTGAGAAAATTGTTGTTTAGAAAGGAGTTTCATGATGATTAAAGCTTATCGTAATTTTTGGCACAATATTTTCAATTTTTCCGGAACCGCAACCCGGTTAGAATTTTTCACGCCCCTTATTTTTAATTTTGGGCTAGCAATTATTTTTGCTTGGATAATCGGCTTAACGGCTGGTTCAGTATCAGGTCAATTTGTGACATCAGTCTACACGATTGTATTTGCATTGGTCTGGATTGGCAACCTTTCAGTGACAGTTCGTCGGCTTCACGCTTCAAATCATTCTGGTTGGTGGTTTTGGATTCAATTTGTTCCAATTGTTGGAACAATCTGGATTTTCATTTTAATGATTTTACCAAATACTGCAAACCGCTGGGCTAACTAAATTTTTAGCGAAAAAAGAGAAAGAACTAGAATTATAGTTCTTTCTCTTTTAATTTGGCGTTATTTTAGTCCTTCAATCATGAGCTGTTTATAAATCTCAATAAAATTAAAATACATGCTTTCATCAATGTATTCATTGGAACTGTGCAATGATTGGTTACCAGGTCCAAAAATAATCATTGGAAAATCATCCGGTTTATCGACCAAAAACTTAGCCGCATCTGTCGTATATGATCCACCGAATAAGGGAATCTTTTGATCAGTTACTGCTTCCCCAATTTTCTGCCCTAGTTTAATCAATGAATTATTTTTATCACCATCAACTGGTGGTAAATTCATTAAAATTTCCATATCAAATTGGTATTTTGGATCAGTTTTTTCTAATTGTTTAATTGCATTCTCAATGATGTTAATTACTTTTTCATTGCTAAAGTCATCAATTGTCCGTGAATTTAACTGAACTTCAGTCATTCCAGGAATCGAATTAACTTGAGTTCCCCCTTGCATAACAGTGAAGTTAAATAAAAATTTACCAGTTTCTGGGTCAACAATTTCAGTATCACCAATTTCTTGATTAATCAATGTTACTAAATCAAGCATATTTTGCAAAGCATTATTACCTAAATCTGGCATTGAACTATGAGCAATTTTACCCATCGCTTTTAATTTAATGTCTAATGAACCTTTATGAGCATAGCAAATTTTGTAGCCAGTTGGTTCCCCAATAATCAAACCATCAACGTCATCCATGAAACCTTGTTCCGTTAATTGTTCCGCTCCAAACTCACCCACTTCTTCACCTAAAGTGATTAAAAGTCTAATGGTTCCCTTATAAGGCATTTCACTTTGCTTCAATTCAATCATGGCAATTATCATGGCAGCTACTCCACTTTTCATATCGCAAGTTCCGCGACCATATAATTTGCCATATTTTCCCGTTAGTTGAAAAGGATCAGTGTTCCAGTCACCAACAGCATCAACCACGTCTTCGTGTCCACTAAATGCAAGCACTGGGTGTCCGTTTCCAATCTCAGCCACTAGATTAGCTCGATGCGGTGCATATTGGACAATTTCAGACTCAATCCCGTACTTGTCCAAAAAGGCCGCTAAATACTCGGCAACAGCTTCTTCATTGTCATTCATGGAACGAATTGCAACTAAGTCAGCTAACAGCTTAATTTTTTCATTTTTATTCATGATATTCGTCCTTTCGTTTTTTTAAGAATACATGAATTTTAAGTAAAAGTAAATTTTTCCATATTTTTTATAACAATATTGATATTTTATGTTCATTTTTTAATATCACTTGTTTTTAAAAAATAAACATATTATTATTAAATTATAATAACTTATCCTCGGAAAAGAGATGAATTACAATCGCTAAAAAATATATTGTTAACAAAGAACTCCTCCCAACTATTTTACCAAAAGTTGTCAAAGCATATAAATTATTAGACTCCGGAAAAGCTAAGAGTATCAGTAATGCCGCGAAACAAATTGGAATTAGTCGCGATGTAATTTATAAATATAGAGGTTTAATCTCTGACTATGATGACAGTGAGTTAAGTAAAAAAGTAATTTTCAGTGTGCGTATTAACGACCAGTATGGTGTCATGAGTAAAATCTTAACTGTCATATCAAAAAATGATGCGAGTGTAATCACAATCAACATGACTCTTCCAATTCATAAAGAAGCAGTCATTAATTTTACAATTGATACTCATCAACTCCGTGAATCGCTACATGAAATGTTAGACGAAATTAATGAGTTACCTGAAATTATAAGTGTAAATTTAATTTCAGCAGAATAAGAATTGAATTAACAAAAAAGAGAACTTACGATTTTTGTAAGTTCTCTTTTAAAATCAATTGAGTTAAAAATTATCTTTTTTGAATCAAATATTTATAATACATCATTTAATTAATTCTCCCGTAACAACAATTCTTTCGGTAATTCCAGGGATTGGTTTAGTACAAGTAATTAAAGTAACTTGCTTTTTACCAGGTACATCATTTACCACACCAACATCTTTTTCATTAACATTCTTAACACTGGTAACTTTATATTTGTAAGTTTTACTCAAATCTGAAATTTCAATCAACTGGCCTTTTTTTGCCTTAGTTAATGGCGAAAATAAACGTTTAGAATCATCCATGTGATGACTTGCTAATGCGTAATTTCCTTGACCCATTTTTTGATTAGGTTTCATAGTTCCTGCACCTAAAAAGAGTGTTTCCGAATTCAATCCCTTATAAATTGGCAAATTGATTCCAACAGCAGGATATTTAATCTTACCAATGGCATTTTCATGGCTTGCCTTTTCACTCTCCATAATTGATTTAGCAGAAACGGCAGAAACCGCTTTGTAATTATAATTTCCAGATTTTGCTTTTCCTTTTTTAATTTCAGATTTTGTCAAACTATTTACTTTTTGTTCAGATCGCATTCCTAACCAAAAACTTTCAATTTGAGAATTAAAGGTTAGACACAAACCTACTACCAACAAAATAAATAAAAAGATATAAGTAAATACTTTTTTGATTCGGTGTTTCTTTGTTTTAACTGTCATTTAAATTCTCCCTTAAAAAACAGGCAATTAAAATAACGGCCTGTTTTGTCTTATTTATTTTTATAATAGCACAAACTTAGAATTATTTACTATCTTTTTTCGTATTCCGAATCATCATTGCAATAACTAAACCAATAATGGAAATTACAAAGAAAGTGATATATACAGCGTGAAAACCGAATTGATTGGCAACTGGTAACGATTTACCTGAATTACTTGCCATCTTAGTGAAGTTAACTAGGATTAAAGTGGCTACTGTTACACCAGTTGAACCTAGCACTTGACGAATTGTCGTGATTACCGCAGTCCCATGTGAAATTAATTCATCAGGAAGTGAGTTGGCACCCAAGGTAACCGCAGGCATCATAACGAACGCGTTTCCACCTTCAATTAACATGGCAATTAAGATCATGCCCCAAATGTTTGTTAAATGTAAGCATGTTAATAATCCCCAACCAATCACAATCATACACATTCCAAAAATCATAGTTGATTTAAAACCAAACTTATCAGCTAAAGTTCCAGTTAGCGGATTTAAAAAACTAAGTAAAGCTGCACCTGGAACTAATGCCATTCCAGAAATAAATGGTGACACGTGAAGAACTTGTTGGTAATAAAGAGGGAAAATAATCGTTACCGCAATTAAAGAAATGTAAGAAAACCCAGTTAAGAGAACTGATAGATCATAATTAAAGCTCTTCATTACCCAAAGATCTAATAACGGATTCTTAATGTGAAGTTGACGATAAACGAACAAAGTAAGCATTACTAATGAAACTACTAGAATAATACCTAATTCAGTGTAGTTAGCGTTTCCACGTCCAATTTCAGAGATGAAGTAAAGTAGCCCAACTAAACCTAAAGTATAGAAAATTGATAACCAATCTAGTTTAGTTTCTTTTCTTACCATCACGTCTTTCATAACGAAAAATGAAACAATCAATATCAAAGTAATTACGGTCATGAAGAAAACAAATAGTCCTCTCCAAGTGGTATAGTGCAACACAATTCCTGAAATAATTGGACCACATGCTAAAGCTGAACCCATGACTAATCCAGCTACTCCCATGATGGTTCCCCGTTTTTTCTCGGGGGTAATTTCTAGTAATACTGTTTGATATGAAGGGAAAAGTACCCCAACGGCAGCAGCTTCCATCACACGTCCAAGCATTACAATTGGAAAATTATTTCCCAGATAAATAATTAAAGTCCCAAAATCAAATAATATCAATACTAAGGCAAATAAGCGTTTAAAACTCATATTATTTAATAGCCATGGACTGATTGGCATCGTAATACACATGACAATCATAAAGCCAGTCGTTAACCATTGAATCGTGTCTGCTGAAACTCCAAAGTAAGTCATTAAAGTTGGATAAGCAGTTGATAACGATGATTGACTAATGGACATCGTAAAAGTTCCAATTAACATCGTTGCAATAAACAAGAAACGAATTAAGGGACTCATCGCGTGTTTTGTTTCCATAAATTACATCCCTTTCAAAATCAATCTATATTATAATTATTACAAATTACATTATACTATAATTTTAGCCATAAAAAAAGAACGCAAATTGCGTTCTTTAATGTTTTTAGAAATTAATACTACCTTGAACTCGAGGATAAGGAATCACGTCACGAATGTTATCCATTCCAGTAACATACATTAAAAGACGTTCAAAACCAATTCCAAAACCAGAGTGTTTTGTTCCACCATATTTACGAAGGTCTAAGTACCATTCGTATTCTTCACGTGGTAACCCAAATTCTTTCATTTTAGCTTCTAAGACATCTTCACGTTCTTCACGTTGGCTTCCACCAATTAATTCACCAATTCGAGGAACCAGTAAATCAACAGCAGCAACAGTCTTACCATCTTCATTATCACGCATGTAAAAGGCTTTGAAATCACGTGGGTAATCAGTAACGAAAACTGGTTTACCAAATACTTTTTCAGCTAAGTATTGTTCATGTTCAGAGTTAAAATCAATTCCCCATTTAACTGGGAATTTAAAGTCAACATCCGCTTTTTCTAATAATTCAATTGCTTTTGTATAAGTAATTCTCGCAAAATCTTCATCAACTGTTTTGTGTAGTAAATCTAACAAATCGTGGTCAACATTATCATTTAAGAATTGTAAGTCTTCTGAAGCATTATCCAATAAGTATTGAACAACATACTTCAAAAGTCCTTCAGAACGATCTAAAACAGCTGGAAGTTCAGCAAAAGCCATTTCTGGTTCAATCATCCAGAATTCAGCAGTATGACGTTTAGTATGTGAATCTTCGGCTCTAAAAGTTGGCCCAAAAGTATAAACATCTCTAAATGCTAAGGCAAATGGTTCAACTTGAAGTTGTCCACTAACGGTTAAATTAGTTTCTTCACCAAAGAAGTCTTTACTGTAATCATTTTTACCATCATCCGTTTTAGGTGTGTCTTGATCATCTAAAGTCGTTACACGGAACATTTCTCCGGCGCCTTCAGTATCACTACTTGTGATGATAGGAGTATTAACGTACACGAAACCATTTTTTTGTAAGTATTCATGAATCGCAAATGCTGCTAAAGAACGAATCTTAAAGACCGCATAAAAAGTATTTGTCCGAGGACGTAAATGTGCAATTGTTCTTAAATATTCAAGTGAATGAGCTTTCTTTTGAAGCGGAAAGTCTGGATCTGACACCCCTTCAATGTCAATTGCTTCTGCATGTAATTCAAATGGTTGTTGAGCATCAGGTGTTTCAACTAATTTACCAGTAACTTTTAAGGTTGAACTAATTGGTAATTTAGTTACATCTTCATAATTATCTAAACCATCTCGTTTAGCAATTACCTGAATATTCTTGATGTATGTCCCATCGTTTAATTCGATAAACGCAATTTTCTTTGATGATCTTGTGGTCCGAATCCAACCAGAAACGGTAATTGATTCATCGCCAAAATCACGTGGCTTAGTATATAAATCTTTTACTAAAACGTCCTTCATGATAATCTCTCCTTTAATTTTTGACAAAACAAAAAGACTCCGTCTATAAGGGACAAAATCTTCGCGGTACCACCCAAATTGTTTAAATTAATAAACCAACTTATTTACAACGTTAACGAGCTGCAACCGTTGGCCTTTCAACCAAAATAAACTGGGATGTTGTTCACTTAGAAATCTAGTTAAGCTTTCACTATCCTTAACTCGCTACATAGAAATCAACTAAGCTACTATTCCACTATTTGTCATATTTATCTTATTTAAAATATACAATACCAAACTTAATTTTGCAATTATTTATTTGAAGTAAAAAGCACTTCGTTAATTTGATGACGTAAATCACCAAAATCTTGAAAAGCTTCACGAACTGCATCGACGGGTTCTGCCCCATCGGTAACCTTTACAGCAGTATCTTGCATCAATGTCCGTTTGATTTCAATTTTTAGCATTTCCAAACGAGGAGTTAAGGGATAATCAGCAAAAATTTTGTCTAATTTTCCTTGAATTGCAATTTCTACATCACTTTCAGCCATGATAATAACCTCTTTTAAATTTATTTTCTAAGCATTACACAAGTTCCCTCTGGAACTGAAAAACCTTTTTGAATCATCGCTAATTTACCTGTATCAACATTTCGTTGGTACAAGGTTGCATTATTAGTATTTTGGTTAACTGCTACCACAAATTTTTGATCACTATTGAAAGTAAAATCACGCGGAAATTCACCTTCAATGGAAATTAATTGAATTAATTTTACATTTCCATCTTCTTGAATTTCAAAGACTGCTAAACTGTCATTGCCTCGATTTGAAACATAGACAAAGCGATTATCATTAGAAATGCGAATTGCAGCAGCTCCATTATGAGAGGTCCATTCTGCCGGAATTGTTGAGACGATTTGTTGAACCGCTAATTCACCAGTTTCTTCATTATAGTCAAGGACAGCTAGCTTACTTGAAAGTTCACCAACTAGATATGCTTTACCAGTTTTTTCGACAAATTGAATGTGACGAGGACCAAAACCAGGTTCCATTGTAGTTTCACTAACTAAATGAAGTTTGCCTTGATCTGATAAATCATAGAGATAAACCTTATCCAATCCAAGATCACAAACCACAATCCGATTATCATAAGTTAAATCAATATAGTGAGGATGTGGACCGCTAGCTTGTTCAGGACGGGGACCAACTTCCCCAATATCATGAATTCGGTCAGTTTCAGTTAAGGTTCCATCATCGTTAATTTTAAAAACGTGGACATTTCCAGTATGGTAATTAGCCGTATAAACATTCTGATGAAGTTCATCGACAGTTACATAGGCAGGACTGCTACCTTCTTCAGTTACATCCTGAATTTCTTTAAAGGGAATGTTAGCACTGTCAAAAGCTAACAAACCACCCACTGTTTTATCATTTTTAAGTTCTTTATCAATCGCATAAACTTTATGAGCCTTTGATTCAGCCACATAAGTTGGTGAACCTGCCTTGGCGACCAATTCAGCATTTTGTAATTCTTTTTTGTCAGTATCTAATTCAATTTGATAGATACCTTGACTTTGATGTTTAGTATATGTACCAACTAAAAACTTTTCAATCATCATTGCTACTCCTCCAACTCTTTTTTTATATTATCCCATATTCAACGAGTACGGTAAAGAAACCGGTTTCACAAATTACCCAATATGGTTTTCGTGTAAAATAGCAGAAAACTCTTTATCCATTTCAGGAGTCTTTTTCCATTCCGTGAATTTGGTCATAGCTTCCGTAGGCATTTCATAATTTTCGTTAATATAATTTTCGTAATTAATCACATGAATTGAATGAGGAATATTAATTTGTAAAATGCGAACTTGCTTGATATAACCTCGTTCTGCCGCTAATTCAGCCCGACCATTTTGCACCATGTTACTAATTTCTAAGTATTTACTATCATCAAGTCTAGTAATTTCTTCAATTAAAGTTAATGTTTCATTACTCTTTTTTGTCATTTAATTCTCCACTATTTTACCAATGTTGTTTAGTGACTGACTTAACGCCTTTTCGATTGGCGTTTAATTTATTTTGTTGGTCTTTAAATTTATTCCAAGTTTCTTCTTTTCGATCGTGCTTTTTTTGTTTGTTGCGTTTTGTAAATTTCATTTTATTCACCTCAATTTTGCTACAAAAAAAGAATTGTTTTCACAATTCTCTTTTTAAAACTTAATTCTATTCTACAGTAACACTCTTGGCAAGGTTTCGCGGTAAATCAACGTTCAATCCTTTGTTTAAACTAGTATAATAAGCCAATAATTGGGCTGGAATTACACTAAGAAGTGGTGTTAATAGTTCATCAACATCGGGAATTACAAAAGTATCATCATCTTGTGCAAGACTCTTTCTCACAATGGTTAACGTCTTAGCACCACGAGCTGCGGTTTCCATCAAGTTACTCCGAGTTAATCCCGCAGTGAATCCTTGAGTAATAATTCCGATAACTGGAGTTCCATCTTCAATTAAAGCAATTGTTCCATGTTTCAATTCACCAGAAGCGAATCCTTCAGAATGAACATATGAAATTTCTTTTAATTTTAAGGCAGCTTCTAGTGAAACTGTGTAGTCAATTCCTCGACCAATGTAAAATGCTTGAGTGGCATTAACAAAATAATCTTGTGAAATTTCATCAATTTTATCTTTTTCATCCACAATAGTTTGCATTCCTTGAGCAACCAAACTTAATTGTGCTTTAAGATCGAAGTCTTGTGCTCGTTGATCTCCAAGATGTTCCCCCAATGCTTTAGCCAAAATTGCTTCTAAAGCAATTTGAGCAGTATAGGCTTTAGTTGAAGCAACAGAGATTTCAGGACCAGCATCTAATAATAAAGTAAAGTCTGATTCACGAGATAAAGTTGAATTAGCAACGTTTGTGATGGTTAAACTTGGATAATGATCCTTGTTAACATTAACTAATACTTGGCGACTATCAGCAGTTTCTCCACTTTGAGATAAGAATAAAAAGAAAGGTTTCTTAGAAAAGATTGGCTTCTCATACGCAAATTCTGACGCAACGTGAACTTCGGTAGGAATGCCAGTCAAAGCTTCTAATTGTTTCTTCCCTACTAGTCCAGCATGATAACTGGTACCAGCTCCAACGATGTAAATTCGATCAGAATTTTTCATAACATCCAATAATTTTTCATCGATTACTGGAGTTCCATTTTCGTCTAAATATTTTTTAGAAAGTTTTCGCATTACATTGGGTTGCTCGTCAATTTCCTTAAGCATGTAATATGGATAAACACCTTTTTCAGAGTCACTTGGATCAACGTCAACTTCAAATTGTTCCCGTTCAACCACATTGTTATCAGCATCAATCACCACGACGCTATCTGGTTTGACAATCACAACATCACCATCTTGAATTTCCATAAAAGTATGAGTGACGTCTAACATTGCAATTGAATCAGAACAAACCACGTTACAGTCATCGCCTAATCCAATTAATAAAGGACTCTTATTTTTGGCAACGTATAAAGTATTTGGTTCTTTTTTATCCATTAAAATAAAAGCATATGAAGAATTTTTTAATAAAGAAATTGTTTTATTAAAAGCATCTTTAGTACTCATACCTTCCTTAGAAAACTTGTCAATTAATTGAACTACTACTTCAGTATCAGTTTGACTGTGAAATTTAACTCCTTGAAGGTAATCATTCTTTAGTTGTTGGAAGTTTTCAATCACACCATTATGGACTAAAAAGAAACGTTCATCATCGGAAAATTGTGGGTGAGCATTTTCGATTGTAACTCCACCATGAGTTGCCCAACGAGTATGTCCAATTCCTGAAGTACCTTGAACTTCTGGTCCAATTTTCTTACGAAGATCAGCAATACTACCAGTTGTTTTAACCAAAAAGTCTGGTCCCTTTTCACTATCAATAAAAACACCCGCAGAATCATATCCACGATATTGTAACTTTTCTAAGCCATGTACTAAAATTTCAGTTGCATTATCATTTCCTGCAACTCCAACTACTCCACACATATTAAAATCCTCTTTTTAAAATTGGTATAGATGTATACCATTTAATTTTTATTTTTGCAACAACTAATATAATAGTGTTTTACCGAACTTGTGTCAATGATTTTGTCATAATTGGTATATGTCTAAAAGTCACAAAATTAAATCAAATCGAAATCTTATAAATAACTTTTTAAAAAGAGAAAATAAGACCCCCAGGCATAATTAGAAATATTTAAGATAGTAAATTGTTTACTAACACCTAAAAATTTCCAAAAGCTTGAGGGTCTTAAATTTTAATGATTAATTAATTCTTTTTAAACTTCTTAAACCCAATCAATCCAAGAAATCCTAAGATACTTGCACCAATTAACTCTAGTAAACTTGCATTTTGTTGTCCAGTATTTGGCAAAGTACCAGATTTCTGATTGTTATTTGAATTTTCTTTTGATTGTTGATCTTGATTGTTACCATTCAAATTTGTTTCTTTATTTTGTGAATCATGGTCTGAAGCCTTCCCATTGTCTGAGGCTTTTCCGTTATGGTTTGAATCATTGCCATTATCTGAGTTTTGTCCATTATGATTTGAATCATTACCATTGTCTGGCGTTTCTTTTGGCAAGACAATTACGTTAACTTCTTTGGTTTGTCCATCTGCTGCAGTAATCTTAACTGGATATGTTCCAGCAACTTCATTATTTACTTTTGAAGTATCAACCGTTACGCCAATTGCTTTACCATCTTCATCAGTTGCTGATGCTCCAAAGGCACTTGCGTCAGGAACTTTATCTCCAGCATGAATTGTAATATCCTTTGCAGTAACACTACTTTGATCTTTAAGTACGTGCAATGTCTTTTTGATCTTCAATCCATTAGCGATTGTAAAGGTTACATCGTAATCACCAGGTTCATTTGCTAATCCACCTTGTTGGTTATTATCATCAACTGAAACTGTCACAGGAATTGGATTACCATTGTCATCAAGTGCAGTAGCTTTATAATCTGCTACACCTGTTGGAATCTTTTGTCCAACGTAAATGGTTGCATCTGAAGCTTTTAATTCAAAAACATTAACTGTAAACGTTCTAGAAACCATATCTGGTAAATAAGTATAGGTTACATGGTAAACTCCAGGTTTTTCATTGTTAAGATCAGAAGTAACCTTGATATCTGTAGAATCGAAAGGAACAACTATTCCTTTATGATCATAAACTTCAATTCCATTTGTAGAATAATTGTCACCAGTAAGGATATTTTGATCACTTGCCGCAGGATCAACAGTAACTACTTTACGAATTTGAATGTATAATCCTTGATTCTTACCAGGTACATAAGGAGTTCCATTTTGATTTACTAAGTCTGCTTGAGTTCCAGAAATTCTATATGTATAATAATCTACTACTTTTCCATTAGCACCAACCCCTACTGAATAACCCAAATTAGCCAAATATTCCTTAATTTTACTTAAATTAACGTAAAATGAACCTCCAGTATAGGCTCTCGTATCATGCGCATTTTGTGGTCCTTGACCAAAATTACTGATACTAATTTAATGATCAGCATTCATTTGAGGCATGATGTTTTGAACATCTTCAGGGGCAACTGTATATACACCATTACTATAGTAAGTTACTAAGTACTTAGCATCGCTATCAACTGGTGATTTAACCTGGTTAGCAAATCTAAAATATGCGGTTGCTGTACTTGCAGTATTCCCATTACTATCGAAAAGCCAAGCACCAATGTTGTTAAAAGAATTATTATATAAATCTTGATCAGTAAGTCCACTTGCCTGAAGGTTAATATTAAAAGCAAGCTTTTCATTTGGCTTTAGCTTTCCTTTAATTTGAATTTGTCTTAAATTTGCAAAATTAGAACTGTCATCATTATAAGCTGGAAATACTTGAAAGCGGGTCATATCAATTCCAGCATTCTTAATAATTTCATCAAGGGTTTCAGTTGTAACTAAGTTTTGAGAATTACCATAAGCATAAAATTTTGGCAATAAAATAAGATAGTTAATGTCTTGATCAGTATCAGTAGTGTTTGTAATTTCACTATGTTCAACTACTTGGCCTTTACTGTCATCATAATTAACAATTGATTCAGAATTTACAGCTGGTTGGTTTGAGGCTACATTTAATCCTTTTTCAACTGTGCCATTTACGTCTTTGTAAGTAATATAAGTAGTTGAATCTAAGCCGTTGGTCGTTTGGCCAGTGTGTGAAGCACCAGCACCATCGTAATTATAAATTACATTCTGGCTGTTATCTTCTTCTACTGTGGTACCTTGTTTTTGTTTATCGTCTGAATTATTTGCTACAGGATTACTTTGACTATCAGTAGCAGCTGTTGTTGACACATCAGCACCTTTATTACTATTAACATTTTCAGAAGCATTATTATTTTTATCATCTTTGGCTAAAATCAGCTGATTTGAATCATTACTACTTTGACTGTCAGTTACTGGTTTTTCAGCTGGTGTAGTAACCGCTGCATTATTGTTAGCAGCGTCACCTACTGAAGTGGTACTGCTAGAACCATCACCATTATTAGTTGTATTTACAACTGCTTGACTAGCTTGGTTTGTATCTGCATGTGCGGATACAAAGTAACCACTCCCACAAACGATGGTTGTCGTAGTAATTGCTGCAAAAATTCAGTTCTTTCCAGCTTTATACATTTTGTAATAAACTTTCTTGGAATTATTCATTCTTATTCGCTCCTCATATGCTTATTAATCAGACACGACTGTCCGTAATTGTTTTCTGTAGTAACATATTAATTAACAAAAGTTAACTTTATATTAAAAATATAATAAAGAAAATAAAAATTATAAAAAAGAACCTATTCCGATAAATTATCGGAATAAGTTCCTAAAAAGTTTTTATTTGTTATTCTTTTCAACTACGTTAGCAATTCTTTGCGCGTATTCGTTACTTTCTTTTTGGGTAGGTGCTTCTACCATCACTCGAAGTAAAGGTTCAGTTCCACTAGGTCTAACTAAAATTCGACCATCACCATGCATTTCTTTTTCCACTTCTGCGATGATATCTTTTACAGGTTGTGGATCCATGGCATGCTTTTTATCTTTAACGGTTACGTTCACTAAACTTTGAGGATATTTAGTAACTTCATCCGCTAATTCAGAAAGTTTCTTACCAGTTTCTTTCATAATTGACATTAATTGAAGACTAGTCAACATTCCATCACCAGTTGTTACAAAATCAAGAAAAACAATATGTCCAGATTGTTCCCCACCTAAGTTGTACCCATTTTTGTTCATTTCTTCAACAACATAACGGTCACCAACTTTGGTTTTAACACTCTTCATTCCATGAGCTTCCATGGCCTTGTACATACCAAGATTACTCATTACCGTAGTAACAATCGTATCGTGTTTCAAGCGACCATGTTCATCCATGTATTTTCCACAAATGTACATAATCTTGTCACCATCAACAATATTTCCCTTTTCATCAACAGCAATACAACGATCTCCGTCACCATCAAAGGCAATTCCTAATTGTGATCCATTTTCTACAACCATTTTTTGCAATTGTTCTGGATGCGTTGAACCAACGTTATCATTAATATTAATCCCGTTAGGTTTCGTGGCCATGGTTTTAAAATCGAGCCCTAAATCAGCGTATAATCGTGGCATTAATGCACTAGTTGCACCGTTAGCAGCATCAACAGATACTTTAATTCCTTCTAAATTATCCGGAATACTTTGGGCTAAAAAGTGAAGATATTTTTGACCAGCTTCATTATATGCAGCAGCGGTTCCTAACCCTTCTGCAGAAGGACGTGGTAAATTATCAGCATCACTTTCAAGCATGGCTTCAATATCTTCTTCAATTTCATCGGATAACTTATATCCGTCTCCACCAAAAAATTTAATTCCATTATATTCAGCAGGATTATGTGAAGCAGTAATCATGACCCCTGCATCCGCATTTTGATCACGTACTAAGTATGCAACTCCAGGAGTAGTAACTATTCCAAGTCGAATAACTTCAATTCCAACTGACAATAATCCAGCTACCAATGCATCTTCTAACATTTGACCTGAAATTCTCGTATCTCTAGAAACTAAAACTCGAGGTTGATGAGCTTCGGAACTACGTTTAGTTAAAGCATAGCCTCCTGCTCGTCCGGCACGAAATGCAAGTTCTGGAGTTAATTCTTGATTTGCAACTCCACGAATTCCATCTGTTCCAAAATATTTCATAACTTATCCATCCTAACTTTAATCTAATTACTATTCTTTTCAATTTGAAGTTTTACCGTGGTGGTCGATGGTGAAATTACAACGTTAATTGTCCTTCCATGTTCATCGAGTGCATCAATTACAGTTGTTTGTTTAACGGATTTATTGGTATCACGATTTAATTTAACTTTAGCCACAACCTGGCTAATCTTCTTCATTTCATCTTTAGGACCAGTTACTTCTACTTTATTAACATCTTTAGAAACCTTGTTAACTTTATATCCACTTGCAATGTGCTTAGTCCGATACGAAACTTGAACGGGATAACTCTTATTTTCACGTTCTTGAATATTTACCGTAATTTTCTTAGGTTTGATATCGGATTTTAATTCCGAATTCAAGCCAGATTCTTTTAATTTAACGGTATGCTTGCCTGGACCCAAATCACTTAAGTCAGCTAAAATTTTAAAATTTTGCGTATTCGAAGTAGTCGCAACTAAAGCTGAAGGTCCAGTAAGCTCTACTTTAACCTTATTGGGATATCCAATTACAAAATACTTATCCGAATTAACGTTCAACTGGAGTGGTACTTCAACTTCACGAGTTTCGTTTGAAGTTAACTGTTGATCATCGCTTTGCGTACTAGAATTAATTTGGCCTAATTTATAATCATGCACCATAAAAAACAAAGCCAGAGAAATTACTAATGAAATAATTAAACAGAAGGGTTTACTTTCAAAAAATTTTTTCATTATTTACCTCCCCAAAAACGTTTGTTGAAAAATTCAGCAATTTCACTATAAAAGGTTTGGTGATTTTTATCATTAACAATCAATTGACTACGTAAGTATTTCAAATAATCATTTTGTGTCATTCCACGGAGTAATTCATTGTTTCTGGTGATGGAAACTTCACCAGTTTCTTCAGAAATCACAATGGTAATTGCATCAGTGACTTCTGAAATTCCAACAGCTGCCCGATGTCTCGTTCCTAATTCTTTTGGAATCAAATTACTTTGTGACAAAGGCAAATAGGAAGCAGCTGAGGCTACTCGGAAATCTTTAATAATTACGGCACCATCATGCAAGGGCGTATTAGGAATGAAAATGTTAATTAACAATTGACTAGAAACATCCGCATCAAGTGCAATTCCAGTTTCGATGTATTCTTCCAATCCTGTTTTCATTTGAATGCTCATCAATGCCCCAATTCTACGTTTTGACATGTATTGAATGGCACCATCTAATGCCTTGATTAACTTCTCAGCTTTGGCATTTTCCTGTTGTGATTGTTTAAAGATTGAACGACGACCTAATTTTTCTAATGCTCTTCTAATTTCGGGTTGGAAAACCACAATAATTCCAATTACACCCCAATTAATGACTTGATCTAAAATCCATGAGGTCATAGTTAGACCTAAATATAAACTGATTACTTTTGCAAGAATTAAAATTACAATTCCACGAAGTAATTGAATGGATCGTGTCCCGCGTAAGAGCATGATCAATTCATAAATCAATACCCATACGACCAGGATATCCAAAATGTTACTTAAATTATGCATTGTTAAAATGTTACCCCCAATCGATTCCCATCAGTCGGCATTCCTCCCTGAAAATATTCTTCCTTATTATACCACTATCAAAGATTCTGAGAGCGTAAAATATTTTGT
>NZ_AYYM01000012.1 GCF_001436035.1 Fructilactobacillus sanfranciscensis DSM 20451 | reverse complement strand
GGCTTATATCATTGATTTAGCTAACAAATTAGAAAAATAAAAATCAAATAAAAAAGATACTGCTTAGTCAGTATCTTTTTTTAATCACTTTACTAAATAAAAGTAAGCAAATGTGTTAATATAATTGCAGTAGAGAAAATTTGAGGAGAAAATATTATGAAATTAACAATTGGTGGCGAAGATTTTGGTTCTAAAATGGGTAATGATCAACTTCATTATGACGACTTTTTACCTGACTTCACTTTAACTAACGCAGATGGTCAAACATTGACCACAAAAGACTTAGAAGGCCAATTAACTTTATTAAGTGTGGTTCCTAGTCTTGATACTGACGTTTGTAGTTTAGAAACAGCTCACTTTAATCAAGTTGCGAGTGATTTTAAAGGAATTAAATTTATCACCGTTTCTAATGATCCAGTTGCTAGTCAAAAAAACTGGTGTGCTGCTCATGATGCTGATGGAATGGAAATTTTATCTGATGCTAACGGTTCATTTGGAAAAGCAATGCATCTTTATATTCCAGGTTTTGATCATTTAGCTCGGGTAGTCTATATTGTTGATGCAAGCGGTAAAATTGTCTATGAACAAATGGTTCACGAAGTATCACACGAGCCTAATTACGATTTAGTAATTAAAGAATTAGAAAAATTAACTAATAAATAGGAGTTGATTCAGATGACAAAAAAATATGATGTGATTGTAATCGGAGCTGGGCCTGCGGGTATGACAGCTGCACTTTATGCATCGCGAGCTGAATTATCAGTTTTAATGCTTGATCGTGGTGTTTATGGTGGTCAAATGAACAACACTGCTGAAATCGAAAATTATCCTGGTTTTAAGTCAATTCTTGGTCCTAAACTCTCTGAAGAAATGTATGAGAGTAGTACTCAATTTGGAGTGGAATATGGATACGGGGAAGTTACCGGAATTGAAATCGATGGTGATAAAAGAATTGTAAAAACAGCTGATGATGAGTACGAATCTTCTGCAGTTGTAATTGCTTCTGGTTCTGAGTATCGCAAACTTGGTGCACCTGGCGAAAAAGAATATGGTGGACGTGGAGTTTCTTATTGTGCTGTTTGTGATGGAGCTTTCTTTAAAGGCGATAATGTAATCGTTGTTGGTGGTGGAGATTCTGCCATTCAAGAAGCTACTTATCTAGCAAACATTGCTGCGAAAGTGACAGTGGTTCATCGTCGTGACCAATTGCGAGCTCAACGAATTTTACAAGAACGCGCTTTTGATCGTGATAATATCGATTTCATTTGGAATAGTACAGTTGAAGAAATTCAAGGTGATGATCGTAAAGTAACTAATGTTAAAATTAAAAACAATCAAACTGGTGAAGAAACAGTTGTTCCTGCTGCTGGGGTATTTGTTTACGTAGGAATTTTGCCAATGACAGATGCATTCCGTAACATTGGAATTACTGATGAAGCCGGTTGGATTGATACGAACGAATTAATGGAAACGAAGGTTCCTGGAATCTTTGCTGTTGGTGATGTTCGTAAGAAGCATCTTCGTCAAATTACGACTGCAGTCGGTGATGGTGGAATTGCCGGTCAAGGTGTTTTTGATTACGTTGAAAGTTTAAAATCAAATAAATAATTCAATTTAAGAAGTAGTTATTTAACTACTTCTTTTTGTTTGGCGAAAGTATGTTCGTATGCTAGGATAATACTATTATAGGGAAATATTCCCGCTTACGAATTGAAAAAGAGGTATAAGATGGTTACAAAATCACACAAAAAATTTGATTTAGTATCAAAATATAAACCAACAGGGGACCAACCGTCAGCCATTAAGAAATTGGATCAAGGATTAGCTGCGGGTGATAAAGAACAAACTTTACTAGGAGCAACTGGAACTGGGAAGACTTTTACAATGGCAAATGTCATTAGAGATCAGAATCGTCCTACTTTAGTTTTGGCTCATAATAAAACTCTAGCTGGGCAATTATATACAGAGTTAAAAAAGTTTTTCCCAAATAATGCTGTTGAATATTTTGTTAGTTATTATGATTATTACCAACCCGAAGCATATGTACCTTCAAGTGATACTTACATTGAAAAAGATGCTTCGATTAATGACGAAATTGATCAACTCCGACATGCGGCAACTAGTGCATTGTTATCACGTAATGATGTAATTGTCGTGGCCTCAGTTTCTTCAATTTTTGGATTAGGTAGTCCTAAAGAATACCAGGACCATACAGTTACACTTCACGTTGGAGAAGAAATGGAACGTGATGTTTTATTACGTAAATTAGTTAACATTCAATTCCAACGTAATGATATTGACTTTGATCGTGGTCGTTTTCGTGTGCACGGAGATACTGTCGAAGTCTTTCCGGCATCTGGCACGCAAAATGCTTATCGAATCGAATTCTTTGGAGATGAAATTGATAAGATTACACAGGTTAATACTCTAACTGGTGAAGTACTCGGAAATCCAGAACAAGTTACTTTATTCCCTGCGACTCATTTCTTGACCAATGATGAAGTGATGAACGTGGCTTTACCTGAAATTAAAACCGATATGGAAAAACAAGTGGCTGCTATGGAAAAATCAGGGAAATTGTTGGAAGCACAACGACTCAAACAACGAACGACATATGATATTGAAATGATGCGTGAGATGGGATATACCACTGGAATTGAAAATTATTCACGCTATATGGATCGTCGTAAACCAGGAGAACCACCTTATACATTGCTTGATTTCTTTCCAAAAGATTTCTTGATGTTTGTCGATGAATCTCACCAGACGCTTCCTCAAGTTCACGGAATGATTAAAGGGGATAAAGCGCGAAAAAAACAATTAATTGATTATGGATTTAGATTACCTAGTTCTTACGATAATCGTCCGTTAGACTTTACTGAATTTGAAAAACATATTCACCAAGTTATTTATATGTCAGCCACACCAGGGACTTACGAGTTAGAAAATAGTAGCCAAGTGGTTGAACAAATAATCCGACCAACCGGATTATTAGATCCCACGGTTGAAGTCCGTCCTACAAAGGATCAAATGGATGATTTAGTTGGAGAAATTAACGAACGAATTAAGAAAAAACAACGGGCATTTGTTACGACTTTGACGAAGAAAATGTCGGAAGATTTGACTGATTATTTGAAAGATTTAGGGATTAAAGTTCGTTATCTTCACAGTGACATTAAAACCTTGGAACGGACTCGAATTATTCGAGATCTTCGTTTAGGTAAATTTGATGTGCTTGTTGGAATTAACTTGCTTCGGGAAGGAATTGATGTTCCGGAAGTTTCATTAGTTGCGATTTTAGATGCTGATAAGGAAGGATTTTTACGTAATCCATGTTCACTTATCCAAACGATTGGTCGGGCTGCCCGAAATGAAAACGGACACGTTATCATGTACGCTGATCGAGTAACAGACTCGATGCAAGCTGCCATGGATGAAACAACTCGACGTCGTAAAATTCAAATTGCATATAATAAAGAACATCATATTACGCCCAAAACTATTATCAAACCAATTTCTAAGGCCATTTCGGCTTACAAGCAAGATGAAGATGATAAGTACAATAAGAAAAAACCATTTGCAGAAACTGATTTTGAACAAATGAGTTATAAAGAACAGGAACAAATGATTAAAAACTTAAGTGATGAAATGCGTGAAGCTGCTAAACAATTAGACTTTGAACAAGCTGCATCACTTCGAGACACAATTAAAAAATTAAAAAAAGATATGTGAGGTGAAAAATAAATGGAAAATGACAAAATTAAAATTAGAGGAGCTCGTGAACATAATTTAAAAAATGTTGACGTAGATATTCCGAAAGATAAATTAGTGGTTATGACAGGTTTATCTGGATCTGGTAAAAGTTCATTAGCGTTTGATACACTTTATGCAGAAGGACAGCGTCGTTATGTTGAAAGTCTTTCATCATATGCACGTCAATTTTTAGGACAAATGAATAAGCCAGATGTTGACTCAATTGTGGGACTTAGTCCGGCAATTTCAATTGATCAAAAAACAACTTCCAAAAATCCACGTTCGACGGTTGGAACAGTAACCGAAATTAATGATTATTTACGATTATTATGGGCACGTGTGGGAACTCCAATTTGTCCCAATGATGGAACGGTGATTGAGAGTCAATCAATTGATCAAATGATTGACCGGATTATGGCATTACCAGAACGAGCAAAGCTTCAAATTCTTTCTCCCATCGTGCGCGATAAGCGGGGGAAACATCAAAAAATATTTGAACAAATTAAACGAGAAGGATTTGTGCGGGTCATTGTTGATGGCGAAATGCACGATATTTCCGATGACTTTGATTTGGATAAAAATAAACGGCATAGTATCAGTATTGTAATTGATCGAATTGTTGTGAAAGATGGAATTAATTCTCGTCTTTCTGATTCACTTGAAACAGCGCTTCGTTTAAGTGAGGGATATGCCAACATTTATTTTCTTGGTAAACGAGATCCAATGCTTTTTTCTGAACATTATGCTTGCGCTTTGTGTGGTTTTACGATTGGTAAATTAGAGCCACGTCTTTTTTCATTTAATTCACCTCAAGGAGCATGTCCTGCTTGTGATGGGTTAGGGGTTAAACTTGAAGTTGATCAAGATTTGGTAATTCCAGATCCCAACAAAACGTTGAATGAAGGGGTAATTGAACCTTGGAATCCAATTAGTTCAAAGTATTACCCAGAGCTCTTAGAACAAGCTGCAAAAGCATTTAAGATTGATATGGACACGCCTTTTAAAAAATTACCAAAGAAACAACGTGATTTAATTTTATATGGTTCAAAAGGAAAAGAATTTCATTTCCACTATCAAAATGATTTTGGTGGAGTTCGAGACGTTGATGTTCCTTTTGAAGGGGTTATTAATAATATTGCACGCCGTTTCAAGGAAACAAACAGTGATTTCACGCGTGATCAAATGCGAAAATATATGCGTGAATTAACCTGCCAAGTTTGTCATGGTTATCGATTAAATCAACAAGCGTTATCTGTTAAAATTATGGGAAAAAATATCGCCGAAGTTTGTCAGATGAACATTGAAGATGAATTCGACTTTTTTACCAAAGCTAAATTTGGTGAAAAAGATACAGCAATCGCTAAACCTGTAATTAAGGAAATTAAAGATCGATTAGAATTTTTATTGAATGTTGGTTTAAGTTATTTAACTTTATCCCGGTCTGCTCGAACTTTATCTGGGGGAGAAGCACAAAGAATTCGGTTAGCAACTCAAATTGGTTCTAATTTATCTGGAATTTTATATGTACTTGATGAACCATCAATTGGATTGCACCAACGTGATAATGATAGATTGATTAAATCATTGAAAAAGATGCGTGATTTAGGCAATACTCTAGTCGTTGTTGAACATGATCACGATACGATGATGGCAGCCGATTATTTAGTCGATGTTGGACCTGGTGCTGGCCAAGCTGGTGGAAAAATTATGGCAACCGGAACTCCTGAAGAGGTTGCTAAGAATCCAAATTCTCTAACCGGACAATATTTATCTGGAAAGAAATTTATTCCAGTTCCTTTAAAACGTCGTAAAGGTAATAAAAAGTTTGTCACAATCAAAGGCGCTCAAGCTAACAACTTAAAAGATATTACCGTTAAGTTCCCACTAGGTGAATTTAACGTTGTGACTGGTGTTTCTGGATCAGGTAAATCAACGCTAGTTAATGACATTTTAAAACGAGCTCTTGCTCAAAAATTAAATGATAACTCAGAAAAACCAGGGAAATATAAGTCAATTACTGGTTATAAAAACATTGAAAAATTAGTAAGTATTGACCAAAGTCCCATTGGTAGAACTCCTCGGAGTAATCCGGCAACTTATACTGGGGTCTTTGATGATATTCGTGACTTATTTGCCAAAACAAATGAAGCCCAATTACGTGGTTATCAAAAAGGGCGTTTCAGTTTTAATATTAAAGGTGGACGTTGCGAAACTTGTCGTGGAGATGGAATTTTAAAAATCGAAATGGATTTCTTGCCAGACGTCTATGTTCCTTGTGAAGTTTGTCATGGAAAACGCTATAATTCTGAAACTTTGGAAGTTCAATACAAAGGCAAAAACATTGCTGAAGTATTAGATTTAACGGTTAACGAAGCCTTAGAATTCTTTAAAGCAATTCCTAAAATTACGCGTAAATTACAAACGATTTCCGATGTTGGTTTAGGCTATGTAAAGCTTGGGCAGTCAGCAACTACACTTTCTGGTGGTGAAGCACAACGAATGAAATTAGCTTCTGAGTTGCACAAACGTTCCACTGGAAAGAATTTCTACATTCTTGATGAACCAACAACTGGGTTACACACGGATGACATCAAACGTTTGTTAGGTGTCTTACAAAAATTAGTTGACGCTGGTAATACAATTTTAATTATTGAACACAATATGGCAGTAATTGAACAAGCAGATCATGTCATTGACTTGGGACCTGATGGTGGAGATAAAGGTGGTCGAGTTGTTGCCACTGGAACACCAGAAGAAATTACTGAAGTTCCCGAAAGTGTTACTGGTAAGTATTTGAAACCAATTCTAGAAAAAGATTATCAACGAACTTTAGCAGCAGAAAAATAAGACTTTTTGTATTCATTATGTGAAAACGATGATATTGAATTGTTAAAAAGGTTAGGCAATTTTTAAGAACTTATTCCGATATTATATTGGAATAAGTTCTTTTTTCGATTAATTATTTTTCAAAATGTTATACAAAAAAACTCCTATCTGATTATAATTTTACACAAATTGTCTAAGTATTTGTGTGCCAATTATCAGTATAGAAGCATTCATAAAATAGGAACTCTTGTCGCTACATATGAAGTTAGTTTATGGTTATTACCGTCTTTAACACTTTTAATTCAAATAATCTTATCGTTCTTTAGCATAGTGCCACAAATTAATAATATTAATGAATTTGATCATTTAAAATATGAAAATTCAATTTATCAAACAAAAATTAATTTAGCTGATAATGGAATAAATATAATTTCTGGAAAATTAGGTAAATTTATCATCAATAAAAAATTATCTTTAAGATACGGAAGAATCTATCAACTAAAAGGTAGTGTAGGATTAGGAAAAAGTACGGTTTTAGATATATTAACCAAGTGTTTAAAAAAAGAAAATATCAATGTTTTCCTAAGTACATCAAAGCCCATTATCTTTAACGATACAATAATGAACAATATCTTTTTAGGAAAAAATATTAGTAAAGAAGAATTGATTAAAAAATTAAAAGGCTATGGATTCTCTAAAAAAATATTAGTAAGATTAGATGATTTAATTGATGAAAATAAAATTTCTGGTGGAGAAGCACAGCTAATTGAAATCGCAAGGTTAATGATTAATCAACCAACTCCCGAGATTGTGATTTTTGATGAATCATTTAGTGCTTTGGATAATAAAACATTTGATAAGATTTGGGAAAATATAATTGAGATTTTCAAAGACAAGATAATAATTATCGTTTCACATAATTTACCTAAAAAAGTTAAAATAGATAAAAATTTGGATTTTTCAAATTATTTTAAATCTGGAGAAAGTAAATCATGATTGATTTTTGGAAACTACTGAGGTGTTAACGTTATAGTCGAAAAGAGAATGGTTATTATTTGTTAATTAAAAAAATTATTAATGCTAATGAAAGACTCAATCCAGTTGGATAAAATATAACTGGATTGAGTCTTTGTTTTTGTTTTAAGTGAAACGCCCGGTATGTTATACTTGACGAAAGCTTGGGGGGATTAAAATGACACATAATGATCAATTGGTAATTATTACAGGAATGAGTGGTGCGGGAAAAACTCGTGCAATCCAAACGTTTGAAGATTTGGGCTATTTTTGTGTAGATAATTTGCCACCAAATTTAATCTATAAGTTTTCTGAATTAATCAGAACTTCACGTGAAATCAATAAGGTTGCATTGGTAATTGATTTACGTGCCCCAGGCTCAGCTAATGATGTGGTTGATACTTTAGTTGAAATTGCACATAACAAAAATAAAAATGAGAACGTTATTTTTTTAGATGCGTCTGACAATAAGATTGTAACTCGCTATGAAGAAACTAGACGGGACCATCCTTTAGCCCGCAATGGTCGTCTAATTGATGGAATTAAAAAAGAACGTAAGGCAATGGAACCAGTAAAAGATGCAGCTAATCTGGTAATTGATACTACTGACTTTTCGCCTAAACAACTTCGGCAAGAATTGATTGAAAAATTTGAAAATTATGGAGAAGAACCGTTTCACGTTGAATTAATGTCATTTGGCTTTAAATATGGAATTCCCATTGATGCTGATATGGTGTTTGATGTCCGCTTTTTGACTAACCCATATTATGTAGAAAGTTTACGTAACTTAACTGGTAAAGATAAACCAGTGTATGACTTTGTTATGCAACAAGAGAATGCTGATGAATATTTTGCTAAAGTTTATGATTTAATGAAATTTTTACTTCCCAAAATCAAGGGAACTTCTAAGGCAAGTGAAACAATTGCAATCGGATGTACAGGTGGTCAACACCGCTCGATTGCGATGACAGAACGATTAGGACTTGCTTTAAAAAAATTGGGATTCCGAGTTAACATTACTCATCGTGAAATCGGTCGTTATAAAGGGGCCAATATTTAATGGTAAATAAATTAGCAAAACAAATTAGTCGACCTAAAATGGTCGTAATTGGTGGAGGAACTGGGTTACCAGTTATTTTGCAAAATTTAAAAAAAAGAGATGTTGATATTACTGCTATCGTAACTGTAGCTGATGATGGTGGATCATCTGGAATTTTACGTAATTATATTAATGTGTTACCACCTGGAGATATCCGAAATGTGCTAGTTAGTCTTTCTAATTTACCGCAAATTGATTTAGACATTTTTCAATATCGGTTTAAATCGAATGATAAATTTTTGTCTGGACACGCCATTGGTAATTTAATCATTACGGCCTTGTCTGAGATGGAAGACGGCTTTTTTGATGCGGTTCAAATGTTAACTAGGATGATGAAAGTCGACGGTCACGTTTATCCAGTGTGTGATGAAAGTTTGGTTTTACACGCGGAATTTACTGATGGCACAACTTTGACGGGAGAGTCTGAAATTACTAAGGCCGACAAGATGATTAAACGAGTTTGGGTAGAATCTGCAAATGGAGATAAAAAGCCAGAAGCAGTGCCGGAAGTAATTGATGCGATTATGAATGCGGATCAAATTGTGTTAGGACCCGGAAGTCTATATACGAGTATCTTACCCAATTTAATGGTTAGTAACGTTGGAAAAGCCGTGATTGATACGCCTGCTGAGGTTGTTTATATTTGTAATATTATGACACAACGTGGCGAAACCACGAACTTTACCGATGCTGATCATGTCCGGGTTTTAGATTGTCAACTAGGAAATCAGTTCGTTGATACAGTTTTAGTTAATAATCAACCAGTTCCAAGTGAATACATTGATCGACAACGGTGGAGTGATGAATCTGAACCTGTTATCTCTGATTATCGAGGTTTGAAAGCTTTAGGCTGTCGTGTGATTTCATCTGATTTTTTGGAATTACGTGATCATGGTGCTTTTCATAATGGTGAATTAGTTACAAATGAATTAATTCGACTCTTGGGATAACCAAAATTTAATTAATAGGGGTTCACTTCAATGTCATATGCTAGCGAAGTAAAAAAAGAATTGACGAATTTAGAAGTTCATCGAGAGAATGCCAAAGCAGAATTAATGGCATTAATTAGAATGAATGGGACTTTGAAAATTTCCAATGGTAAATTAGCGTTGGAGTTTCAATCAGAAAATTCCGCAATTTCGCGTCGTGTTTATAGTTTATTGCTTAAATTTTATCAAGTAGAAGCTAATGTAATTGTGCGTCGTAAAATGAAGCTCAAAAAAAATAATCTTTATATTGTGCGTTTGAATCAAAATGTTCGGGATGTATTGGAAGATTTAGGAATTTTTGACGGAGAAAAGATTTTAGAACGAGTTCCAGTTGAGCTCTTAAAAAATGATATGCAGGTTCGTTCTTATTTACGTGGGGCTTTTTTAGCGGGAGGATCTGTTAACAATCCGGAAACATCTCGCTACCACTTAGAAATTTATTCTCTTTACGATGATCATAATCAAATGATGGCTGAAATGATGAATAAATATAACTTGGGTGCCAAAGAAACGGCCCGCCGTAGTGGCTACATTGTTTATATTAAGGAAGCAGAGAAGATTGCCGACTTTTTACAATTAATTGGTGCCACTAATTCAATGTTGAAATTTGAAGATATTCGCATTGTTCGCGATATGCGGAATTCAGTTAATCGTTTAGTAAACTGTGAAAACGCTAATATGAATAAAGTTGCTAATGCCTCAACGAAACAAATTGAAAATATTAAATTTATTGAAGAAAAATTAGGGCTTGATAGTTTACCTAAAAAGTTGCGTGATGTTGCGATTACACGGATGAATAATCAAGAAGTTAGTTTGAAAGAATTAGGTGAAATAATTCCAGGTGGACCAATTTCTAAGTCCGGAGTTAATCATCGGCTTCATAAAATTAATGATTTAGCTGATCAATTACGAGAAAATGCATAAAAAAAGCAGCTAAGTTCTGAAATTAATCAGAGCTTAGCTGCTTTTAAAATACGATGAATTATTTTTTATCGGTACTGTTAGTCATGATTCCATCAATCAAACCGTAATCAACGGCTTGTTGAGCTGATAGATAATTATCACGTTCAGTATCACGATCAATCTTTTCAAGTGGTTGACCAGAGTGTTCAGCCAATAACTTGTTAATCATCTTACGGGCTTTAAGGATTTCCTTAGCCGCAATTTCAATTTCAGTTTGTTGACCTTGTGCTCCACCAGAAGGTTGGTGAATCATAATTTGTGAATGTGGGAGGGCAAATCTCTTACCCTTGGTACCGGCAGTAGCAAGAACGGACGCCATTGAAGCAGCCATTCCCATTACGATAGTTTGAACATCAGATTTGATGAAGTTCATGGTATCGTAAATCGCCATTCCAGATGTAATCACACCACCTGGTGAATTAATATATAAGTAAATATCTTTATCTGAATCTTGGGCATCTAGGAATAATAATTGGGCAATAATTGCATTGGCCATGTTATCTTCGATTTCACCAGAAAGCATAATAATGCGATCTTTTAAAAGCCGTGAGTAGATGTCATATGCACGTTCACCTTGTGGTGAGTTTTCAACAACTGTTGGAACTAAAGGCATAATAACTTCCTCTTCTTTCTATAATAAAATTAATATTGAATAACTAAATTCATGGCTTTATCTTATAATATTGGTCAACCAAGGTCAATTATTTGAACCTATAGAGAGACAAAATAAAAAGACCTTAAAAATTAAGGTCTAAAATGCAACCCGAGGGAGTCGAACTCTCATCTCAAGAACCGGAATCTTACGTGCTATCCATTACACTAGGGTTGCAAAACTTGCATCTATTATTCTAAAGTAAAACCTTTAATTATTCAAGTTATTATCAAAAATGTAATTGCTTTTCATTAAATTTTTGATTTGCTATACTAAGGCCGTAGGTAAGATTACTACGTTATAGCTATGCTTGCCGCTGAATCTAGGAGTCTGCAATGAAATCGCTGACATTTTTAGGTAAAAGTGGTAATATATGACATGTATTTAAAATAAAACATTCCTAAAGGAGGAAGCATATTATGACTGTAAAAATTGCTCTTAATGGTTTCGGAAGAATTGGTCGTCTAGCATTTAGACGTATCCACGAATTGGATTCAAAAGATATTGAAGTTGCAGCAATTAACGATTTAACTACACCTTCAATGTTAGCTTACTTATTGAAATATGATTCAGTTCACGGTAAATTCCCTGGTAAAGTTGAATCAACTGAAGATGCAATCATTGTTGATGGTAAACGTATCCCTGTTTACGCAGAACGTGATGCAAAGAACATTCCTTGGGTTAAAAACGATGGTGTTGACTTTGTACTTGAATGTACTGGTTTCTACACTTCAAAAGAAAAATCA
Organism: Fructilactobacillus sanfranciscensis DSM 20451; assembly: GCF_001436035.1. Lineage (GTDB taxonomy): Bacteria > Bacillota > Bacilli > Lactobacillales > Lactobacillaceae > Fructilactobacillus > Fructilactobacillus sanfranciscensis. Next base: position 13,508 of record NZ_AYYM01000012.1, on the reverse strand, counting down.
CAAGCTCACTTGGATGCTGGTGCAAAACGTGTCTTGATCTCAGCTCCAGCTGGTGATATTAAGACTGTTGTTCCTGGTGTTAACCTTGATACTCTTAGCGCAAGTGACACAATTGTATCTGCTGGTTCATGTACTACTAGTTGTTTAGCACCTATGGCTAACTGGCTTAACAAAGAATTTGGCCTTAAAGTTGGTACTATGACTACTGTTCATGCTTACACTGCTACTCAAGCAATTCAAGATGGACCTCGTAGCGCTAAATTTGCTAACAACCGTGCTGCTGCTGTTAACACTATTCCTCACAGTTCAGGTGCTGCTAAGGCTATTGGTCTTGTTGTTCCAGAACTTGATGGTATCTTAAAAGGTCATGCACAACGTGTTGCCGTTATTGACGGTTCATTAACTGAATTAGTTTCAGTTCTTGACAAGAAAGTTACTGTTGATGAAATCAACGCAGCTATGAAGAAACACGAAAACGATGCCTTTGGTTACGCTAACGACTTCATGGTTTCAACTGATGTTATCGGAGACTCACACGGTTCAGTATTTGACCCAAGTCAAACTGAAATCACTGAAAACGGTGATCTTCAATTAGTTAAGACTGTTGCTTGGTACGATAACGAATGGGGATTCACTTGTAACATGATTCGTACTTTACAACACTTTGCTACTCTTTAATCATTAAATTGTAGTTTGAAAAGGGCGGAGGAGGTTAAACCTCCTGCGTCTTTTGTTTTATCAATTAATATTGGAGGAATTGCATAATGAGTAAATTAATCATTGATGATTTAGACCTTAAAGGTAAAGATGTCCTTATGCGGGTTGATTTTAATGTTCCCGTTAAAGATGGTGTTGTAGGTGACGATAACCGTATCGTTGCTGCATTACCTTCAATTGAATGGGTAATTAACCATGGTGGAAAAGCAATTTTACTTTCTCACTTAGGTCGGATTAAATCAGAAGATGACAAACCTGGTTTGTCACTTCGTCCCGTTGCAGAAAAGCTTTCAAAATTAATCAAAAAACCAGTTATCTTTGTACCAGTTAACGAAGGTCCTCAATTAGAAGAAGCCATCGATAAAATGCAAGATGGTCAAATCTTGTTAGCTGAAAACACTCGTTACCAAGATGTTGTTAACGGTGAAAACGTTAAACGTGAATCTGGAAATGATCCTAAATTAGGTGAATACTGGGCTTCATTAGGTGACGTATTTGTGAACGATGCTTTCGGTACTGCTCACAGAAGTCACGCTTCTAACGTTGGAATTGCAACTGCCATGGAAAAAGCTGGCAAACCAGTTGCAGCCGGTTTCTTGCTTGAAAAAGAAATCAAATTCCTTGGTAATGCTGTTGACAATCCAAAACACCCATTTGTTGCCATTTTAGGTGGTGCAAAAGTTTCTGATAAGATTGGTGTTATTGATCATTTATTAGATAAAGCTGATAAGATTATTATCGGTGGTGGAATGACTTACACTTTCTACGCTGCTAAAGGAATTTCAATTGGTAACTCACTTGTTGAAAAAGATAAGATTGATGTTGCTAAACAAATCCTTGAAAAGGGCGGAAACAAGATTGTTTTACCAGTTGACTCTGTAGTTGCTGATAAATTCTCAAATGATGCTGATGCTAAAATCGTTGATGGAGCAATTCCTGACGGTTACATGGCTCTTGATATTGGACCTAAATCAATCAAACTTTTCGAAGGTGTCCTTGCAGATGCTAAAACTGTTGTTTGGAATGGACCAATGGGTGTCTTCGAAATGCCTAAATTTGCTGAAGGTACTTTAGCAATTGGTCGTTTCTTAGGTACTTTAAAAGATGCTACTACAATCGTTGGTGGTGGTGATTCAACTGCTGCTGTTAAAGAATTAGGTGTAGCTGACAAGCTTACCCACATTTCAACTGGTGGTGGAGCTTCACTTGAATACCTTGAAGGTAAAACTTTACCTGGGATTGCATGTGTTTCTAACAAAGATTAATTTAAATTAAATGCTTTAATCATTAGGCGATTTGTTACTGATAGTCTGTCAGTAATAGGTCGCCTAATTTTATTTATCTTTTTAATTAGAATGTTTACTAGTTATTAAAGATAAATTCGGCTAGAATTAAAATAGAGAAGCGAGAGGAGGTTTTAAAATGCGAATTCCTTTTATTGGTGGAAATTGGAAGATGAACTTATCACTTAATGAAGCGGTTGAGTTTGTCGAAGAAATTAAAGATAAATTACCAGTTGCAAGCGAAGTGGAAACGGCAATTGCTGCGTCACCTCTCTTTTTAGAATCGATGATTAAACATAATGCTGAGAGTCCTTTGAAAATCACTGCTGAAAACTGTTTTTATAAAAATAGTGGAGCATATACTGGTGAAGTCAGTCCATTAGCACTTTCTGAAATGGGTGTTGGTTATGTAATCGTTGGTCATTCTGAGCGACGACGCTACTTTAATGAGACTAATGACATTATTAACAAAAAAGTCCATGCTGTTTTAAACAATCGGATGATTCCAATTATTTGTTGCGATGAAACAATGGGAAGAGTTGATAACGGCGATCATTTTTCCTGGGTGGTTAGTCAAGTTACAGCAGCTGTTCAAGGAGTTTCTGAAGAAGATGCCGTTAAGATTATTATTGCTTATGAACCCAGCTGGGCAATTGGAACGGGTCACAGTGCTTCAACTGCCGAAGCAGAAGAAGGCTGTTATTTAATTCGTCAAACACTCGCTGATATCTATTCTGATGAAGTTGCTGATCAAATTCGGGTACTTTATGGTGGTAGTGTCACTGAAAAAAATATCAAATCTTTGATGAAAGAAAATGATATTGATGGGGTTCTAGCAGGTAAAGCAAGCCTTAGTGCTTCCGAGTTTGTTAAGCTTGCAAATTTTAAAATGCTTAATAGTTGATTAAATGATTGCATTGTTCATTTTAAAAATGTAGAATTTAATTGTAAATTAAATATAGTTAATTAAACTACCAAGGAGATTTATTATGTCACTTATTTCTGATGTATATGCACGCGAAGTCTTAGACTCACGTGGTAACCCAACTGTTGAAGCTGAAGTTTACACCGAAGATGGTGCAATGGGACGTGGAATCGTTCCTTCAGGTGCCTCAACTGGTGAACACGAAGCCGTTGAATTACGTGATGGTAACAAAGACCGTTTCGGTGGTAAAGGTGTTGAAAAAGCCGTTGCTAACGTTAACGATAAGATTGCCAAAGAAGTTATTGGATACGATGTTACTGATCAATTAGGAATTGACCAAGCTATGATTAAACTTGATGGTACTCCTAACAAAGCTAAATTAGGTGCTAACGCTATCTTAGCTGTTTCAATTGCTGCTGCTAGAGCTGCTGCTGATGAACTTGGAACTCCTTTGTACAACTACTTAGGCGGTTTTGATGCTCACGTATTACCTACTCCAATGATGAACGTTATCAATGGTGGTAAGCACGCTAACAACAAGGTTGATTTCCAAGAATTCATGATTATGCCTGTTGGTGCTCCAACACTTAGAGAAGCCGTTCGTATGGGTTCTGAAACTTTCTACGCATTGAAAGCCATTTTAAACGAAAAAGGTTACTCAACTGCTGTTGGTGATGAAGGTGGATTTGCACCTGATTTGAAGAACAACGAAGAACCATTTGAAATTCTTATTGAAGCTATCAAACGTGCTGGTTACAAGCCAGGTAAAGACGTTGCAATTGCCTTTGACTGTGCTTCATCAGAATTCTACGATCCAAAAACTAAGAAATACAACTTAGTTGGTGATGGTCGTTCATACACTGCTTCAGAATTTGTTGACTTACTTGAAAGCATCGTTGACAAATACCCAATCATTTCAATCGAAGATCCTTTGGATGAAAACGAATGGGAAGACTGGAAAGTTGCTACTGAAAAACTTGGTAAAAAAGTACAAATCGTTGGTGATGATTTATTTGTTACAAACACTGATTACCTTGAAAAGGGAATCGAAATGGATGTTGCAAACTCAATCCTTATCAAACTTAACCAAATCGGTACTTTAACTGAAACTGTTAACGCTGTTAACATGGCTAAAGAAGCAGGTTACACTGCAGTTATCTCACATCGTTCAGGTGAAACTGAAGATACTACAATTGCTGACTTAGTTGTTGCACTTAATGCAGGTCAAATCAAGACTGGTTCAATGAGTCGTGGTGAAAGAATTGCTAAGTACAACCAATTAATGAGAATCGAAGATCAATTAGGCTCAGTTGCCGAATATAAAGGTATTCACTCATTCTATAACTTATCACGTCAAGCACGTGAAGACATTATGAACAAATAGTAATACCCTTTAAAAAGAACTTCTAGCTTTGCTAGGGGTTCTTTTTTGTGCCTAATAATGCTAATTAGCATTATATTTAAACCTGTGATATAATGATTATATGAGTTAATAGACCCTTTTTGCTTGGGTAGGAGGAATTTTCGTTGACTGACTTCTTAATGATATTATTATGGATTGTTAGCGTATTGATTATTGGCGCTGTTTTGATGCAACCATCAAAAAATAACGATGCTATGTCATCATTTACTGGTGGCGCTAGCGATTTATTTTCAGAATCAAAATCACGTGGATTTGAATCATTTATCCAAAGAGTTACGATAATCTTAGGCATTTTGTTTTTTGCCATTGCATTAGTTTTAATGTGGATATCACAGCATTAGAGAAAAGCTCCTGTCTAATTACAGGAGCTTTTTTGTATTATAAGGGCTTAATATTTAAAGAAAAAAATTAAAACATTTATAATGTATGTATTACATAAAGTAAAACGTAGAAGAGGAAAAAATATTGGAAGATAATAAATTAAAAAATGAGATTAAGAATGAACTTGTATCTCACCTAGAAAAATCGTATAGCGTTGAAGACCTTGCTGATGCATTGAAATATCATGGATCAGCTGCCTTCAAATTAATTGTACAAGAATTGGTCATTCTTGAAAGAGAACGTGCTGTTGTTGTAACTCATGATGGAAACTTCAAAATCAATCCTAGTGAATTGAAAATTGAAGGAGTATTCCACTCAAATTCAAAAGGTTTCGGATTCGTTGGTTTTGATGATGATTCAGAAGATGCTTTTATTGCACCAGATGACACTATGAATGCAATGAACATGGACCGAGTTGAAGTTCAAATCACTAAACCAGCTGAAAAGGGTAGTGACCGTGGTCCTGTTGGAAAAGTAATCAAAATTCTTGAATGTCATTACACTCATGTAGTTGGTGAATTCTTTAAAACTACAGATGATCAAGGTTACATTGGTCAAATTAAATTAAAAGATAAAAAGTTAGCTGGTTACAGATGTTATGTTACTGATGCTGGAATTAACCCCACTCCTGGTGAAGTTGTGTTAGTTGATATTACTGAATATCCTAATGAAAAGCATCCCGATGCAATGGTTGGGGTTGCTAAGCAAATCATTGGTAGTGTTGATGATCCTGGTATCGACATTTTACAAATTGTATATGCACATGATGTTCCATCACAATTCCCAGAAGATGTTATGCAAGAAGCTGATGCAATTCCTGATCATGTTCTCCCAGAAGAAACTAAGGGTCGTGAAGACATTACTGACCAAGACTTAGTTACTATTGATGCCGAAGAATCAAAAGATTTAGATGATGCTGTTACAGCTTGGAAATTACCAAATGGTAACTATCATTTAGGTGTTCATATTGCTGATGTTAGTCACTATGTAAAGCCTGGAACGATGCTTGATCGTGAAGCATACAAACGTGGGACTTCTTGTTACTTAACTGATCGAGTTATTCCAATGTTACCAAGACGTTTATCAAATGGAATTTGTTCATTAAACGAAGGTGAACTTCGTTTATGTATGAGTTGTGACATGGAAATTACCCCTCAAGGTAAGGTTGTTAAATCACGTGTTCATCCTAGTGTAATGCGTTCAAAAGCACGGATGACTTATAACGCTGTGAACGAAATCATTGAAAATAAAGATGCAGATACTCGTAAGAAATATGCTGATTTAGTTCCAATGTTTGAAACGATGAATGAATTGCATAAAATTCTTTACAATGCTCGTCGCAGACGTGGAGCAATCGACTTTAATGATAATGAAGCAAAAATCATTGTTAATAAAGAAGGACACCCAATTGATATTCAATTGAGAACTCGTGGAACTGCAGAACGTTTAATTGAATCATTCATGTTAGCAGCTAACGAAACGGTTGCTGAAACTTACAATAAGCTTAAGGTTCCATTCATTTACCGTATTCATGAAGTGCCTGACGCTACAAGAGTTAAGGAATTCTTTGAATTCTTAACTGCATTTGGAATTAACATTAAAGCTGATCCAGATCATCTTGAACCAAAGACCTTACAAAACATCTTATCTAAAGTTGCTGGTAAACCTGTAGAAGCAATGGTTTCAGTAATGTTGCTTAGAAGTATGCAACAAGCTAAGTACAGTGATAAATGTGTTGGTCACTTTGGTTTAGGTGCTAAATACTATACTCACTTTACTTCACCAATTCGTCGTTACCCTGATATGTTCATTCACCGTTTGATTCATTACTACGAAGAAAACGGAATTAATGACACAACTAAAGCTAAATATGCTGATGTTGTCGGTGAAGTAGCGGTTCATTGTTCAGAAACAGAACGTCGGGCTGTTGATACTGAACGTGCTGTGGATGCAATGATGAAAGCTGAATACATGAGTGATCGCATTGGTGAAGAATACGATGGAGTAATTAGTTCAGTAATGAAATTTGGACTTTTCATCGAATTACCAAATACGGTTGAAGGACTTGTGCACATTAGTCGAATGAAAGATGACTATTACCAATATGTACCTAAGTACATGGCTTTAGTTGGTCGTAACACAAAACGGACCTTTAAGATTGGACAAGATGTTCGAGTTAAATGTGTTGGTGTTGATGTTGACCAAAGTTCTGTTGATTTTGAAATTCTTGAAGTTGAAAAGACTCCAATTAGTGATCTTTTACCGAAACAACAAAATCATACCCGTGGTCGTTTTAATAACCACAAGAGCAATAATAGCCATGACCAAAAACGTGGTAATGGAAATAAATCATCACATAGTTTTACAATTAAAAAACGTAAATAAGGATTGATTTTAAAATGGTCAAAAAGAAGAGTAAGCCAAATAACGATAATGTAATGGCTACCAATCGAAAGGCTCGTCATGATTATTTTATTGAAGAGACTTTTGAGGCAGGAATTTCATTAACCGGGACCGAAATAAAATCTGTAAGAGAACGTCGGGTTACTTTGAAAGATGGATTCGTTTCTTTTAGAAATGGAGAAGCCTTTCTTCAAAATATTCATATTAATGAATATACTGAAGGTAACCAATTTAATCATGATCCATTACGCAATCGGAAGTTGCTCTTGCATAAGAAAGAAATTAGAAAGCTTTCTGATGCAGTTCAAACTAAAGGTGTAACCGTGGTACCACTAAAAATGTACTTGAAACATAATTTTGCAAAAGTACTAATTGGTGTTGCTAAAGGTAAACATGAATATGACAAACGTCACGACATTAAAGCTCGTGATCAAAAACGTCAAATTGATCGAGTAATGAAACATTATTAGTCAGTTTAAAAGTTAAATAAATAAACAAAAAGTGATTGAATTCTAATTGAGTTCAATCACTTTTTTGTGAAAACTATGTTAAAATATTCACGAGGTGAAAAAGGGTGAAAAGATTTATTGATAACGACTGGTGGCCAGTGTTAGAGCCAGAATTTGAGAAACCATATTACCAAAAATTGCGAAAGTTTTTGGTGGAAGAATATTCGAATCATAAGATTTATCCAGCAATGAATCATATCTTTCAAGCGTTCGAATGGACCCCATTTAGCAAAACGAAAGTGGTTATTTTAGGACAAGATCCTTATCACGGACCACATCAAGCAATTGGAACTAGTTTTGCAGTAGAGCCCGGTGTGAAAATTCCACCGTCATTACGAAACATTTATAAAGAATTAGATAGTGATTTAGGAATTAAACCAGTTAATCATGGTTATTTGAAAAGCTGGGCTGAACAAGGGGTTTTATTGCTAAACTCAGTTTTGACCGTGCGAGATGGAGTGGCTTTTTCACATCGTAACGAAGGTTGGGAAAAATTAACTGATTATGCAATTCATCAATTATCTGAACGACCTGAGCCTGTCGTTTTTATATTATGGGGTAATGCTGCTCGTAAGAAAGTTAATCTAATTAATACTGATACTAATATTGTTATAGAATCTGCTCACCCAAGTCCTTTGTCTGCCAATCGGGGATTCTTTGGCTCTCGTCCATTTTCAAAGACGAATGCTGCTTTGAAAGCTATGGGAGAAAGACCAATCAATTGGCAACTACCGGAAAATGTTGAAATGGAACGATAGGAGAATATTATGGATTTATTTGAAAGTTTAAAAAGTAAAATTAAAGATCGTAAAATTAAATTAGTTTTTCCTGAAGGGGAAGACGAACGAATTATTTCAGCAGCTAGTCGCTTAGCTAATGATGATTTAGCAATTCCAGTTTTATTAGGTAACGAAGCTGAAATTAAGAAAACGGCGGATGCTCTTAACGTATCACTTGATGGCATTGAAATTGTTGATATTGAAAATGTTCCTGGTGAAGTTCGTCAACAAATGGTACAAGCAATTGTTGAACGACGTAAAGGAAAAACTACTGCTGACCAAGCAGCTCAATGGCTTAAAGATCCTAATTATTTTGGAACTACCATGGTTTATATGGATGATGTTGATGGAATGGTTTCAGGTGCTGCTCACCCAACTGGTGATACTGTGCGTCCTGCTCTTCAAATCATTAAAACAAAACCCGGTGTTAACTTAATTAGTGGCTCATTTGTAATGCAAAAGGGAGATCAACGTTATCTCTTTGCTGATTGTGCCATCAACATTAACCCAAATGAAACTCAACTAGCTGAAATTGCAGTTGAAAGTGGTAAAACTGCTCGGCTATTTGATATTGACCCACGAGTTGCTTTATTGAGTTTTTCAACTAACGGTTCTGCCAAGAGTCCAGAGGTAGAAAAAGTGCATAATGCCACTAAGTTAGCTCAAGAAATGGATCCTGCAATGCCAATTGATGGTGAAATGCAATTTGATGCTGCGTTTGTACCTGCAGTTGCCAAAGCGAAATACTCAGATTCTAAAGTTGCTGGTCACGCAACGGTCTTTGTTTTTCCTGAACTACAATCTGGAAACATTGGCTACAAGATTGCCCAAAGAATGGGTGGTTTTGAAGCAATTGGACCAATTTTACAAGGTTTAAACAAACCAGTTTCCGATCTTTCACGTGGATGTAATGCTGAAGACGTTTATAAAGTATCAATTATTACTGCTACTCAAGCATTAGCAGATAAGGATTAAAGCAAAATGAAGTTTACAGTTACAGACCCTAGTCAAACTAAGCGTTTAGGTGAGGAGTTAGCTGCCCAGTTACAACCAGGCGATGTCGTGTTGCTTGATGGTGATTTAGGGGCAGGGAAAACGACCTTTACCAAAGGGTTAGCCAATGGCTTAGGAATTAAAAGAAATATTAAAAGTCCGACTTTTACCATTATTCGTGAATATCAAGACGGGCGGATTCCCCTTTATCATATGGATGTTTATCGACTTGAAGTCGGTGGTAGCGATGAACTTGGTTTAGATGAATATTTTAATGGTGATGGTGTGAGCGTCGTGGAGTGGTCGAAATTTGCTGAAGATGAACTACCAGCTAATTATTTGAGGCTTAAATTTACGCGTCAAGATCAGTTAGGTGATAACAATCGTGAAATTGAATTTACAGCAAAAGGACAACATTTTAATGATATTTTAGCGTCGGGGGCATTAAGTTTAGATGAGTAATGAAGTAGAAGTTGGAATTCGATCAGCTGAACCAATTGATGCTAGTGCAATGTTAGCTTTACTAAAACAACTTCAAAGTGAATCTGATTTTTTTGAATTAGACGTTGAGATTGATGAAGTTACTCCGCAAAGTGAAGCACAACAAATTGAATTGTTAAATGGTTCTGGAACTAATATTATTTTACTTGCTACAGCTGATGAGAATTTAATTGGAATTGGTACTGTACAACAAATTAATGATGATACTGGTGAAATCGGGATTGCTGTCTTAAATGACTTTCAAAACATTGGTTTAGGAACCATGTTAGTTGATGAATTAATCAATTGGCAGACTAACTACAGTAAATTGACTAAACTTAATTTGGAAGTCAAAAAGGATAATCAACCGGCTATTCATATCTATCATAAATTAGGATTTAAAAATCAATCTGAAACTAAACAAACAATTTGGATGAAAAAAGAATCTGAAGATTAATAAAATCTTCAGATTCTTTTTAGATTGTTGTGACAAAGGGGCGAATGGCATCATCACCAAATTGTTGGTGTTCATGAATGAGGATGTTGGCACAAGCTAAACTATCATCCAAAGCATTGTGATGGTGTTCCAAATCAATCCCTAAATTAACACTAACGGTATTTAATTTGTGATTTTCAAAGTTGGGATAAAATTTGCGAGTGGTTTTGACAGTATCTAAGGTTTGATAGTGAGGCATCGGTAAACGATAACGTTCAATACTTTTTCTTAAGACGCTATTGTCAAAACGGTTATTATGAGCGATCACGAGTCGATTCCGTTTGAAAAATGGTTTGATAATTTCCCAAATTTCAGGAAAAGTTGGTGCATCAGCAACGTCTTCACTATGAATCCCATGAACTTGAATGTTACGCCAATTAAAATCAGTTTCTGGATTAATTAACGAATAGAATTCATTTACAACTTGATCATCACGAACAACGGTCAGAGCTACCGAGCAGGCGCTTGCACGCTGGCTAGCGGCAGTTTCAAAGTCAATTGCGACAAAGTTCATCTCTATTAAGCTCCTATTCGGTGGTTAAATTATTTAAAATTAATTGTAGTGGGCAGTGGTCAGATCCAGAAACCGTATCCATAATCGTGGTAATTTTAACATCTTTGACAAGATTGTTAGAAATGATAAAGTAGTCTAGTCGCCAACCATGATTGTCTCGGCGGGCATGGCTACGATAACTCCACCAAGTGTATTTGTTAGGTTCATCAGGATGGGTTGCACGATAAATATCAGTGAAGCCACTATCTAAAAGTTGAGTCATTTGTTGACGTTCAGCATCTGTAAATCCTGCTGCATGACGATGTTCTTCTGGTGCATAAATGTCAATTGGTTCATGAGCAATGTTTAGGTCACCATTAATAATGACAGGTTTTGTCGCTTTTAATTTATCAACAAATGTAATTAATTTTTGGTCCCATTCTTCTTTAAAGGTTAATCTCTGTAATTCTTCTCCAGCTGCTGGAGCATAGACATTTACCAAATAAAAATTAGGATACTCGAGGGTAATTGCGCGTCCTTCAGGATCTTGATCATTACCATCTAACCCTAACATTACTTTAAGTGGTTGATGCTTGGTAAAAACAGCGGTTCCAGCATAACCAGGACGTTCAGCATAATTCCAATATTGATAATAATCACTTGGAAGGTCTAATTTAACTTCTCCTGGGGAAACCCGGGTTTCTTGAACACTAAAGAAATCAGCATTTGCTGCATTAAAAAATTCATAAAAGTTATTTTTCAAAATGGCACGAATACCATTAACGTTCCATGCAATAAAATTCATCATTTTAACCCCCTTAATTATTTTAGTATAGCACTCTTGCATTGTTGAATGGTTTTCGTTCTTCCTAAGTGATAAAATAATATATGCTTAACGAAAGGAAAATAAAAATGGCAATTGACTTACGCAATAAATTTAAAGAAATTAAAATATTAAAAGACGAACCATTATCAAATTATTCATGGACCAAAACTGGGGGAAAAGCTGATTATTTGGCTTTTCCCAAAAATTATCAAGAGGCAGAAACCTTATTAAAGTTTGCTAACGAAAATCAAATTCCAATGACTGTTTTAGGAAATGCAAGTAACTTGATTGTCCGTGATGGTGGAATCAGTGGTTTAACGATGATTTTAACTGATATGAATGACATTCATGTTGATGGAAATCACGTAATTGCTGAAGCAGGGGCTGCATATATTGAAGCTACCAAAGTTGCACAAAAAGCAGGCTTGACTGGGATGGAATTTGCTGCTGGAATCCCTGGTAGTATCGGTGGTGGAGTTTACATGAATGCTGGTGCTTATGGCGGAGAAACTGAGTACATATTGGAATCAGCAACTGTTTTAACGAATACCGGCAACATTGTGGAAATGGGTCACGATGATTTGGATTTTGGTTATCGGCATAGCAGTATTCAAGATAGCGGTGGAGTGGTTTTAGCGGCTACCTTTAAATTAGAAAAAGGTAATAAAGTTTTAATTCAAGCAGAAATGGACCACTTAAATTATTTACGTAAATCAAAACAACCACTAGAATATCCTTCTTGTGGAAGTGTATTTAAACGACCAGTAGGGCATTTTGCTGGCAAGTTAATTCATGATGCAGGATTACAAGGTTATCGTTCTGGTGGTGCTGAGGTGTCAACTAAGCACGCTGGGTTTATCGTTAACGTTGATCATGCAACAGCTACTGATTATTTAAATGTAATTAAACATGTTCAAGAAACAGTTTTTAAAGATTCAGGGATTCATTTACAAACGGAAGTTCGGATTATCGGAAAAGCATAGAAAAAAGGTTGAGAAATTTTATTTCTCAACCTTTTTATAATTGTCTGTTGCAATTATTGTATATATCCAGTAAATAATTAATTGAATAATCGTCATTAAAATTACGAAAATCACCATTTGTTGATTCCACATATTCAAGAAAAGCTTAAAGTAGAATTTGGGATTTGCTAGTAAGTAAACTGTATGTACTCTTAAAAATCGTCCAATATATAAGCCGACCGAACTCAAAAAAATCAATAAAGATGTCATAATGAAATCAGCAAACCGATTTTCGAGATGCAAACGTTTGTTAATTGCCTTAGCAACATTAATCATTCCCCAGAATCCGATGAAAGCACAAGTTAATGCACTGATTAAGAGGCTAGTGTATAAGAACCAAATATGACTATCTAATTTTAACAAACCATTTAAACCATTGGGGTGTAACCATGATAAATGAAGTAAATCTGTTAAAATATAAGGAGCATTTGGATAAAACATTAACCAAATCAAAGTTAAAAGCCAAAATACAATAATATTTTGTTTTGGTTTATCGCCAATATGAAAACTCACTTCAATCGGGATGTAACCAAGAAACGTATTTAATAGTAAAAACCCAAAAATTGAATCTTTAATGAATAATTTAATAAAAACCAGCCAAATTAGAAAAAATAATCTAATTTGCCAAATTTTGCTTTTTGTCATAAAAATCACCTCATACTTATCATAGCTAAATTAAACCGCAAATGGCGGTAAAAAACTATTAATTTGTTTTTTTAATTTACACCAGTTTAATAGCAAGGTATAAGAGAATCTTGGTAGCGTCAAGAATCTTGTG
>NZ_AYYM01000011.1 GCF_001436035.1 Fructilactobacillus sanfranciscensis DSM 20451 | reverse complement strand
TAACTTTATTGAGGCCCCTCAAATTGGATTATCCAATTTAACGGTTTTTAATTTCTCTATCTTATTTTATTAAGCATCTTCCTTAGCACTTTTGAATAAACAAACGTATTCAAAAGCTACCAAAAGAACCAATGATAATGCTGCACCGGGAATTCCAGCAACAGAGTAAAGTCCTAACACAGCAGTTAAACCAATGGTGGTTACTGTGGTAATTAATGACCATTTTTGAAGGGTTGAAAGTTGGTTGATTTGACCAGAAAAACTAGTTCCTAAAGCACCGGCTCCGATAAAAGCAACCATTCCAACTAAAGCATGTAAAAAGATAATCATAAGTATTTATCCTATTCATTTTGGGAGAATTATTGGTACTATCTTCGGTTATTCTACTATAGTATCATAGGAGTTGATGAGATACGGAATATATTTTAATTAACGACTATTTTTAATTATAAAATTGATTAAATTAGACTTGATTTATCATGATATAAGTACCACAATGAACTAATAACAGTCGTTAAGAAAGGTGACTTAAGAATGACAAGTAGACATTTAAAAAATAATGCAAGAAGAAATATTATTATTGCTGCAATCGCAGTGGTCGTGATTTTAATTGGAGGTATCAGTTTTGGTGTCTACAAGATAAATGCCAACCAGGTTACTAATAATAAAAGTGATTTGAACAAGACTGCTAAAGATTCTAAAGCATACGACGGTTCAAATGATCTCAATTCTAGTTCTAAAAAGAAAAAAACCGATAAAGATAAACAAGCTTCAGCAACTACAACCACTTCAGCTGCTGATCAAACTAATGCAAATAATAGTGATACCAATTCAAGCACTAATCAAAGTTCTACAAGTAATAATTTTGCTTCAACTCAAGCAGCTAATGCTAATAACAGTAGTTCAACTAGAGCAACTAGTAATGGAGTTAACCAAAAAGCTAACATTTCAGGAGCATCAACTGTGTTAAGTGCTGGTGCAGCTAAACAAATGATTTCTAACATGAATATTCCAGCTGGAAATGTGACTTCAAATGAACCTGGATCATACACTGTTACAAGTGGTTCAAACCAGTATACTATCGTTCAAGATGGTAAATCAGTAACGATTTACCAATCTCAACCAGATGCTAATGGAAATATGCAAGTGGTAAACAAAGACGTCGCTGCAATTAATTAAATTAATAAATTAAGAAAACCCTTCTTAGGGTTCTTTTTTTACAATCATTCGTTTAAAGTCGAAACATATTCAAATTTAATATTAAAAATGCTTGTTTACAAAATTAAATACGAATGTTATTATAGGCTTATTGAAAATCGTTAACTAAAAAGGGGAATGATCAATGGCGAAAACAGATAGTGAAAGTTCATTAATTTATGGCCCAAATGATAAAGTTCCAACAGGACAGTCTATACTACTAGGTTTACAACACGTTTTAGCAATGGATGTTTATGTGCCACCTGTAATTATTGCCGGATTATTGGCAATGGGTGTCGCTGAAAAAATGAGTTTGATTCAAGCAACTTTCATAGCTGCCGGAATTGGCACGATTCTTCAAACTAAATTCTTCATGAAAATGCCAATTTCTGCTGGGCCATCATTTGTTCCAATTGGTGCAATTGTAGGTGTTTACCTTGCTAGTGGTGGTGCTAAAGGTGGAATGGCCACCGTTATCGGATCATTAGTAGTCGGAGCCTTATTAATGGTCTTACTTGGAATGACAGGAATTTTCCAAAAAGTAATTAATGTGCTAGTTCCTTCCATTGTTGGGGGAACCATTATCACAAGTGTGGGGCTTTCCTTAATGCCAGCAGCCTTAAATGATAATATCTTCAAGGCACCTGGTCACATTAACCAAAACATTATTTTGGCTTCTGTAACAGGGGTTGTTCTTCTATTCGCAGTTTTCTTGGGTCTTTATTTCCCCAAAGCTAAACATTTCTTTAAAGTTGGCTCAATTATTTTAGCTCTTGCAGCTGGAACAATTACTGCAACTATGATGGGACTCTTTGATTGGAAAGTTGTTTCTCAAGCAAAATGGTTCACTTTCCCAAGTTTTAACGTTTTCCATTATGGAATGCAATTTAACTTCTCTGCCATTTTAACTTTCATTGTTATTTACGCAGTTATTACGGCTGAAACAACTGGTACTTGGTTCGCTATGAGTGCCGTTACTGATGAAAAAATTACTCCTAAACAATGGAATCGTGGAATCATTGGTGAAGGAATTAGTTGTATTATTTCTGCTTTACTTGGAAGTACCCCAGTTACTAGTTATTCAACTAATGCCGGTGTTATTTCAATTACTGGAATTGCCAGTAAAAAAGTTTTCATTAGTGCCGGAATTTGGTTCATTGCCCTTGGATTCTTAGGTAAAGTTTCTGCTTTCTTATCAGCAATTCCTGCTCCTGTAATTGGTGGAGTATTTGCGATTATCTGTGCCACAATCATGTTAAACGGATTGAAAGTTATCAAAGGAATTCGCACTACTGAACGTGATCTATATGTTGTGGGAATGCCAATTATTCTTACCATGGCTATGATTTTGATTCCAGCATCAACAGTTAAAGCGGCTCCTCAAATGATTCAATATGTTCTTGAATCACCAGTTGCTGTTGCAGCCATTGCTTGTGTGATTTTAAATCAAATTATGCCTAAACGATTACAAGAAGAAGAAAAATAAATTAAAATTAAATAGCACAATGCCGAAAAGCATTGTGCTATTTTTATAGAAAGGTTTATCTAATGAGATTAGCAATTAAGGGATCGGGATATACTTCAGCCAGCAAAACAGAAATTGAATTTTTAAATCAGGTTTTAATTGTAGTTAATGATCAAGGAAAAATTGAAAAAATTATCAATCAACATGATGATGATTATGCATCACTTTTACAACTAGCAAAGTCTCAAAATAAATTAGTTGAATTATCCGAAAATCAATATTTTTTACCAGGATTTATTGATACCCATATTCATGCTTCCCAATGGCCTAATGCAGGATTAGCTTTAGATAAGCCACTAAATGAATGGCTTAACGAATACACCTTTCCGTTAGAAGCTAAGTATCAAGATTTGTCATTTTCAGAAAAAGTTTATGATAATTTAACGAAAAATTTAGTAGATTTTGGGACAACCACCGCGGTCTACTTTGGAACCATTTATCCAGAATCAAACCTAGTTTTAGCGAAAATGTGTAATAAAAATCGGCAACGGGGATTGATTGGACAAGTTGTAATGGATGATCCTGATATGAATCCAGAATATTATCTTGACAAATCCGCCGCTGACAGTATTGCTAAAACCAAACGTTTTATTGATGAATTACAACAACAAAATCAAACGAATATGATTAAACAAACTCCAGTAATTACTCCTAGATTTCTACCTAGTTGTAGTCTGGAATCCTTACGCGGACTAGCTAATTTAGCTAATCAATATGATTTACCCATTCAATCTCACTGTAGTGAAAGTAACTGGGAAAATGGTTATGCGCTGGAAAAATATGGAAAACGTGACGCAACTGTTTTAGATGAATGTGGTTTAATGAATAATCGCAGTATTATGGCCCACGGAACGTTGTTGAATGATTCTGATTTAAACTTATTTGAAACAAATGGGGTTACAGTTTCACATTGTTCAATTTCAAATGTGTATTTTGGTGATGGAATTTTACCTGTCAAAAGGATTTTAAATCATCATGTTAATCTTGGTTTAGGAACAGATATTTCAGGTGGCTTTTCACCTAGCATGTACGATAATGTGAAACAGTCAATTTTATCTTCACAACAATTGCAAAGTGGAGTCGATACTAGAATTGATGCACAAAAACGTGGGGTTCCAGATAGTCGCATTACAGCTAAAACAGCTTTTTACCTTGCAACGGTTGGAGGAGCAAAAGCCATTAATCTACCAACTGGTGAGCTTAAACCTGGTTATTTAGCTGACTTACAAATTGTCGAAAATCAACCTAAACCATTCCAACCAGCTACTTCTGATGATATTTTTGAAAATCTAATGTACGCGACTACGCAAAATGATATTAAAACTGTTTACGTGGAAGGTTTGCAAGCCAAATAATTAACTTTTGTGGTTATAAACCAAAACTGTTAGGGGAGCAAAAATTGCAATGATAAGAACACCAGCTCCAAAAATAATCCAGGCTTCGTTTGACCAAATTCCTTGATTTAGCATGGTCCGTGATGCACTAATCACGTAAGTTACCGGGTTTAAATGTACGATAACTTTCATAAAATTAGGCAAAGTTTTGACTGGTACAAAGGCATTTGATAAAAAGATTAAAATTAGCATCGTCATTAAAGAGATACTTTCGACCATGGTCGTGCTTTTAGCGATGAGACCGTAAAAAGCAAAGATCCAGCTGATTGTCCAACCAAGAAAAACGTCTAACAAAACGACGATGACTACCCAGCCAAAACCGGCAGCTGGACGCCATCCCATGAGATATCCAGTTGCTAAAGAGGCAATTGCTGCTACGACAAGTCGTAAGATATCAGCCACTAATTGACCAGCTAGCGGTGCAAGGTTTGAAATTGGCAACGATTTAAATCGGTTATAAATCCCGGTATGCATGTCTTCACTGATTTGGGTACCAGAACCTGATGCGGCAGAAAGTAAAGCTTGCATTAAAATTCCGGGGACAATAATTGGGAGATAATTATGCACGTTTCCCGCAATGGCACCCCCGAAAAGATAACCAAACATCAACATAAAGAGGACTGGTTGCACGATGACATCTAGTAATTCATCGGGATTGTGTAAGGTTTTTAAGAGATTGCGATAAGCAATCGTTACAGTATTTGAAATTAGATTCTTCATATTTTTTCTCCTTTTTAATTAGTCTTTTCCAACAGTCATAGCGAAGAACACATCATCCATTGAAGGTTGTTTAACGTTAAGATCACTGATTTTGAGATTAGCTTGGGTAAGTTGATGAAGAATGATGGGAACTTCATTGATGTCACTAATTGGAATGACGACTGAGTTTCCATTTTGTTGTACTTTTTCTTTTAAATCAGATTGAATGCTTTGTACGGCTTTTTCTGCTTGATTTTCATCTTCAAACTTAAGGTTTAATTTTTCATTTCCCACTTTTGCTTTAAGTTCATTTGGGGTTCCGTATCCGACCATTTTCACGAGCCGATAAATCTTTATCAATTGAGGCATCTTGGGAAGTTAACCCAAATAAGGAACGGACCTTTTGGGGTTCTTTTTGTGTATCATAACCCATGATGGTAATTGATCCACTAGTTGGCTTTAAAAGGGTGGTCATCATTCTGAGCGTGGTTGTTTTCCCCGCTCCGTTTGGTCCTAATAAGGCGAAGATTTCTCCTGGCTTAATGTTAAATGAGATATCATCGACGACTTTCTTTTGGTTAAAAGTTTTACTTAAATGGTTAACTTGAACAGCATATTTTTCTGACATAAGTTTTCCTTTCTGTTTTTTAATTATGTTAAGGGTCATTGATTAAATTGTTAAATTTGTTTTACTGCTTGAATCTTATTTTGATTGGTATAATTGAACTATTGAAAATCATTGAGGAGTGAGACTATGGATGAAATGCTTGAAAAACACCGATTAGCAGCTAAATTATATGAGTTTTCAGCTTTACAAGATATTGCCAATGAACAAGCAGAACGACATTCACCGGTCTTTAAAGGACAAAATAAGATTTTAATTGCGTTGAGTGAGGGTGATAACATTTCGCAAAAGGAATTGTCGCTGCGGTTAGGCATTAGCGTGCAAGCCACGAATGAATTTGTAACTAAGCTGCAAAAAAAGGGCTATTTAACCAAGACTAAATCACCAACGGATGGTCGAGTACAATTAATTGAGTTAACTGAAAAGGGACGTAAAGAAGCTAAAAAGAGCTTATTTTATATTCCCGAATATATAGACTATTTAAATGACGAAGAACAACGCCAATTGGGTAAGCTTTTGGATAAGTTAAATAGTGGAATTCAAAATCATCTTCAATTAGATGGAATTAAAAATATTGGAACGAGAATTCGTTTTAGTCAGTTGAAACGGAAAAATTATGATGATCAGTAATTAAATGAAAGGAGCATCACTATGAGTGCTACTTATTTCAAGTTAAAACGCAAAGAAATTTTTAACAATCAAGTTCTTTTGGATTTGGCCTATTTATTAGTTGATCGTTGTCACGTCCATGTCATACATGTGGGTTTGTTTAATCATGCAGAAAGCGTTAGTTTAAACACTAAGATTGATAAAGTTTTAGATAGTGAATATACACTTGATTATTTGCGGGAAAAGAATCCTGAAATTAATTACATTAAACTAGCTAGTGCTGATTCACAGGGGTGGATCCAAATTAATAGGAATGGAAAAATTGCGACTAATCAAGCGAAATTATTTAAGCAAATGAAACCAGTTATCAAAGCATACTTTAAAGGATAGACAAATGAAATTTTATACTTCAGATCAAATTGAATTAGATTATGATGATTTTGGGGCAAAATCTGATCCGGTAGTCATGATTCTTTCAGGTATCGGAGCCTACAAAGAATACTGGAAAAAAACGATTGCTGCTTTAGTGGAAAATCATTATCGGGTAATTAACATTGATGCCCGTAACCAAGGAAAGTCAGAACATACCAATCAAGGACTACGAATTTCTCGGCATGCGATGGATTTATATGAGTTACAACAAAAATTGGAAATTACTGACCCCATTTTAATGGGAAATTCAATGGGAGCCTCGACGATTTTTGCCTATGTTTCCTTATTTGGCTCATCCCAATTACGTGGGATTATTGATGTTGACCAAAGTCCAAAAATGATTAATGACGAAACGTGGCAATATGGGTTTAAAGACATTACGTGGGATGATTTCCACTTTGAGTTAGCACAACCCTTTGGCAAAGCCACTCATTGCAATATTGATGATCAAATCTTTAAGCAAATTCAACAATTAAAAGCTGATTTTCCGTATGATGCAGAATTAAACTTTCCGTTTTTAATTGATCATGCCACCCAAGACTGGCGGAGTGTGATTGTGCATTTGGACTGTCCCCTCTTAATTGTCAGTGGGGCTGATTCTCCTTACTTCAATCCAAAATTTGCTAACTTATGCGAAACTTTATCAAGTCAGGTTACAGCCACTTCAGTTGAAAACGCAGGTCATCTGGTGATGGTCGAACAATCAGCTGTATTTAATGAAGAAATGTTACAGTGGTTACAAAAAATAGGCTAAAAAGAAACAATGAAAGCGATTACATGTTATGCTGTGCTTGATTAGAAAATAATTTAATCTAAAGAGGCATAACTATGAATAAACAAACTAAAATTGCACCACTTTTTTAAAACTAATTTTTCATCAAAAAATGTGGGGTGGCACGAATCTAAAAAAATTCAATCTAGCCATTCCATCCGATAATACCGGAGAAGCCTGGTTGGCATCAGCATATGGCGATGATTTATCTCAAATTGTTAATGGCCCTTATCAAGGACAAACTTTAAAACAAGTTTGGAATGATTAACCACAATTGTTTGATAATCACCGTCCAGATCAATCATTTCCCTTATTGGTTAAAATGCTGGATGCACAACAAAGTCTTTCTATTCAAGTTCATCCAAATGATGAAAATGCCCGTAAGTTTTTTGCGGAGCCAAATGGGAAAACAGAATGTTGGTATATTTTAGCTGCCAAGCCTGATTCAGTGGCTTACTATGGTCATCAAGCGCAATCAGCAGCTGAAATGCAAAAAGATATTAAAAACCATCAATTGGGGAGTCTGTTAACTACGATTAAAGTAAAACCAGGTGACTTAATTTATGTGCCAGCTGGGACATTACATGCTTTAGGTGCTGGAATTGTTGCTTTAGAAATTGAACAAAGTTCTGATAATACGTTACGTTTTTATGATTTTGCAAGAATCGACCCTGTAACTGGTAAACAGCGTCCTATTCAAATTGATAAGGCAATTGCAGTTACTAATTTTCCTAATCATATTCCTGACGAAAAACTTACTCAGCCAGTCGTTGATTTCGATAATCCAGCCATCACTAGTATCTTACGTTCTCCATATTTTCAAATTAGTAGAATTAAAGTGGTTGGGAAAACGCAAATCATCCACCAGCATTATTCAATTAATGTGGTAACTGAAGGCTCAGGAACACTAGTGTGTGATAATCAAGAATACCAAATTGAAACGGGAATGACTTTTATCATGCCTACACCAATTAAAAATTATTGGTTCAAAGGAAACTTAACTATCATTCAGGCTAACGAATAAAAAAACTCGCACATCGAATTCGATGTGCGAGTTTTTTACTTGGTTTAAATTATTCGATACTATCTTTGATGATTTCTTTAATTTCTTTAGCGGATGCTTGCATTTGGTTAATTCCGTTTTGACTAAGTGGAATTTCAACAACTGAAGCAATTCCTTGAGCGTTAATGACAGCGGGAGTCCCTAGATATAAATCATCTAGTCCATATTGGCCTTCAATAGGAGCACCAATTGCTAAAACAGCATTTTCATTACGTAAAATAGCGCGTGAAATTCTCATTAAAGCAGAAGCAACTCCATAAAAGGTTGCACCTTTTTTGTTAATGATTGAGTATGCTTTATTGCGAGTTTTATCTTCTAATTCTAATAAATCTTCCTTAGATACACCACGTTTAGCAGCGTAATCTAATAATGGAACATTTCCGATTGTAGCTTCGTCTAAGTCAGCGAATTCTGAATCTCCATGTTCACCTAAAACATAAGCATGGACACTTTCGGGAGCTAAATTAAATTTATCGGCAATAGCGACTTGGAAACGACCAGTATCAAGAGAAGTTCCAGAACCAATTACTCGAGATTTGGGGAACCCTGATAATTTTTGAGTAGCGTATGCTAGGATATCAACGGGATTAGATGCAACTAAGAAAATCCCAGTAAAACCAGAAGCAACAATTGGTTTAACGATGGTTGCTAAAATTCTAAGGTTTTTATTAACTAAATCTAAGCGAGTTTCACCTGGCTTTTGAGGGGCACCGGCTGTAATGACAACCAAATCGGCATCTTTACAATCAGAATATTCTCCAGCGTATATTTTAGTTGGAGAAGTAAAGGGAGTAGCATCTTCTAAATCAAGTGCATCTCCAACTGCTCGTTCTTTATGTCTAGTTACAATTACAAATTCTTCAGCTAATCCTTGCTGAACCATTGCAAATGCATAGGCAGAACCAACGGCCCCATTTCCAATTAAAACAACTTTTTTATGTTTTTTGGTCATTGCAAATTTCTCCTCAGTAATAGTTTAATAATATCACTATTTGTTAATTACACGATATGTTTCACACAATAATGTTAAGTAAAATTTAGTGGTAATCTATGAATAGAACTGCTTACATTGTGATTAATAACACATATAATTAGGTGGCTAATTATTTAATTATTCACAAATTTGGAGGATACCGCTATGAAAAATATAGTAAATAAACTTGAAAGTATTAAGATTGATGGAATGGGTTTAATTGCTTATGCACTTTCTGCAATAATCTTTTTATTAGTTCTAAACTTTAACTTGCTACCTAAGAATATGATGGGTGCATTGTTTGCAATGATTATTTTAGGAAACGTTTTATATTACTTAGGTTCACACCTTCCTATTTTTAAAAGTTATTTAGGTGGTGGTGCAGTTTTTGTATTATTCAGTTGCGCAATCTTAGCTTTGACGGGAATCGTCCCTAAATCAGTCGTTGTTACAGTTGATACATTTGTCACAAAGACTGATTTTATTGACTTCTTCATTGTTTCATTGATTGTCGGTGCCATTTTAGGAATGGATCGAAATGTACTTTTGAAGGCATCAATTAGATTTTTACCAGTGGCCTTTTTATCAATGGCTATTGCCTTCTTCGTTACAATTGGAATGTCTCAATTAATTGGAAAAGGTTTTAGATATGGTGCTTTAAACGTTGCCTTCCCAGTCATGGGTGGAGGGATTGGTGCAGGTGCGATTCCGCTATCTCAAATTTATCACAATGCTATGGGTGGAACTGCTGCTGACTATTTATCAAACTTACTACCTGCTGTTATTTTAGGAAATATCTTTGCCATTGTTGGCGCTGGTCTTCTATCTAAATTAGCAGAACACAGTAAGTTTAATGGTCACGGCGTTATGCTACCTGGCGATACTGATAAAAAAGTTCGAATTAATCCTAAAATTGATTTCCAAAAAATGGGAGTTGGATTAGTTTTTGCTCTTTCATTTTTCATGATTGCAATTATGCTTAACGGACTTTTCCCTAAGATTAATGAATATGCTTTCTTGATTTTATTGGTAATTATCGTTAAAGCAACTGGTTGGCTACCTAAATACTATGAAGAATCAGCAGTTACATTTAGTAGTTCAATCACTAAGAACTTAACACATGCCCTATTGGCTGGGGTTGGTTTGACTAAATTAGATTTAGTTATTTTAACTCACTCATTAACCTGGCAATTTGTTCTTCTAGTATTAACAAGTTTAATTTCAATTTCCATTGCAGCTGCTCTTCTTGGAAAATTATTTGGACTTTACCCAGTCGAATCAGCAATTACTGCTGGTATGATCAACAACTCAATGGGTGGTGCCGGAAACATTTCTGTTTTAGCAGCCTGTGACCGGATGAACTTAATCGGTTTTGCTCAAATGGGTAACCGACTCGGTGGAGCAATTATGTTAGTAATGGCCGGGATTTTCGTTTCCTTATTTGGATAATTAAATTAGTAACAAAGCAGTTTATAATAAAAATGGATACTAAAAAGGGAGGTCATTACTGAATGGATGAAGAAATTTTTAAGATACATGCAAAACATACTGGAGTTTTAGGTATCGAATCTGATTTTGATGTTTCAAACAAAAAAGAATTGGGTGAAGCTTACACTCCAGGTGTTGCCAAAATCTCTAAAGTAATTGAAAAAGACCCTACTTTGAAAGATAAGTACACAATGAGTGGTAAATTAGTTGGGGTTGTTTCTGATGGAACTGCTATTTTGGGACTAGGTAACATTGGACCTGCTGCAGGATTACCAGTTATTGAAGCAAAAGCCTTGCTATACAAGGATTTAGCTGGTGTTGATGCTTTACCAATTGCCATTAATCCTAGTGATGCCAACACAATGAAAGAAAATCTTAAAGCAATTTCATTGTCGTTTGCCGGAATTCATCTTGAAGATATTGCCGCACCTAAATGTTTTGAATTAGAAGAAGCATTGAGCAAGGAATTAGATATTCCTGTTTATCATGATGACCAAGAAGGAACTGCAATTGTCGTACTTGCCGGATTAATTAATGCTGCTAAAGTGGTTAACAAAAAGTTGACTGATTTAAAAGTGTTGATTAACGGAGTTGGTGCTTCTGGAGTTGCAACTGCTCGTCTCTTAAATAAAGTAGGGATTAAGCACCTTACTTTAGTTGATATTGACGGTGTTGTTAAACCTGATAGTAGTAACTACAATAAATATCAAGTTGACCTTGCTAAAGAATCAATTGGTACAGAAGGAAATACTTTAGACGACGTAATTGACGGTCAAGATGTCTTTATCGGATTGTCAGTTGCCAACGTTTTGTCTGCTGACCAAGTTAAACGCATGGCTAAAGATCCAATTATTTTTGCCCTTGCTAATCCAGTTCCTGAAATTGATCCTAAGGTTGCCAAAGAAGCAGGTGCTGCTGTCGTAGCTACTGGTTCAGGTAAATACCCTAACCAAGTTAATAATATTTTAGCTTTCCCAGGATTATTTAAAGGATTACTAGAAACAGGTATCAAGAAGGTTACTTATCAAATTGAAGAAGTAGTTGCTCGTGCTTTAGCAGACTTGATTCCAAACCCAACTCCTGATGAAATTGTTCCAGGAGTCTTTGATAAAAAGGTTGTACCAACTGTTACTAAGTCAATTGAAGATTACAGTGCTAATCATTAAAGTATCTTTTGATGGGAATGTAGTGATTAATGAATAATTTAGAACTGAGAAACCTCAACTTAAAAGATCCAGATCAATTTGAACAATGGAGTGCTTTTTTAAAATCACTCGGAATTGGTAATTTTAGTTCAGTTGAAACTGATCCTTTAGATGGAACGATTGGATTATTTGAAAATAATCAATTAATTGCAACTGGTTCATACGCAGGTAATATTTTAAAGTACATTGCGGTTTGTAATAAAAGTAGTAACAACGGAGCGTTATTTAACCGTGTCATTTCAGAATTGCTCAACATTTTAGCACAAAAAGATATTTTCCACGTGCTGGTGTTTACCAAACCCAAGTATTGTAAGAGTTTTGAACAAGTTGGCTTTTCTTTAATTGTTAAAAGTGATGATGCTGCCTTTTTGGAAACTGGGGATCAAAGCATTACCAGTTATTTGGCAGACTTACCGAAGTTTAAAGACACCGAAAAAATTGGTGCGATTGTCATGAATGCGAACCCATTTACTAATGGACATCGTTATTTGATTGAACAAGCTGCTAAAAACAGTGACCACGTTTACGTTTTTGTAGTAAGTACTGATAAGTCATTATTTACGACCAAAGAACGCACGGAAATGATTAAAGCTGGAACCAAAGACTTAGATAATGTCGTAGTTGTTCCTGGTGGAGATTATTTAGTGAGTTATGCAACTTTTCCTGCTTACTTTTTAAGTTATGAAAACGACAAAATTGTTTATCAAACTACCATTGATGCGTTAGTATTTAAGCAATGGATTGCTAAGCAATTATCAATTTCAACCAGATATTTGGGAACTGAACCGGAGTCAAGAACGACCAAGATTTATAACGAAGTACTTGAAGAAATTTTGCCTCCCGATGTTCAGGTAAATGTTATTCCACGATTATGTGATGATAATAATGGTGAAATAGTTTCTGCTCGGACGGTTCGTTTAGCAATCGCTAACGATGAAATTGCTAAAATCAAAGCATTGGTTCCGCCAACAACTTATGATTTTATTATTAAAAACAAGCAAGTATTGCAGGATAGGATTAAGAAAGGAATGAAGATCAGTGGAAATTAAAAAAACAGCAATTGCTGGAACACTTGAATCATCAGATATTCAAGTTACAGTAAGTAAAGGTAACGACGGCATTAAAATTGACCTTACATCTGATGTAAAGGAAAGATTTGGTAAGAATATTGTTAAAACAATTGAAGAAATTGTTAACAAATTTGGAATTGAAAACATCAACATTAAAGCAGTTGACCAAGGTGCCCTTGATTGTGTAATTAAGGCTAGAACCATCACTGCAATTCAACGTTCACTTGGTACTAGTGAAGAACCAGATTGGGAGGTCTTATAATATGACATTTAAAAAAGATCGTTTACGTAGAACAATGATGTTTGTTCCTGGTAATAATGCTGGAATGTTAAAAGATGCCGGAATTTACGGTGCTGACTCAATTATGTTTGACTTGGAAGACTCTGTTTCTTTAGCCGAAAAAGATTCAGCCAGAAACTTAGTTTACGAAGCCTTAACTACAGTTGATTATGGCGATGCCGAATTAGTTGTTAGAACTAACGGTCTTGACACTGACTTCTTTGAAGCTGATGTTAAAGCCATGGTTAAAGCTGGAATTGACGTAATTAGAATTCCTAAGACTGAAAATGCTGGCATGGTTAAAGAAATGGAAGACCTTGTGATTGCTGCTGAAAAACAATTCGGTATCCCAGTTGGTCAAACTCATTTAATGGCTGCCATTGAAAGTGCTGAAGGGGTCTTAAACGTTCCTGAAATTGCTAAAGCTTCTGATCGAATGATTGGGGTTGCTTTATCAGCCGAAGATTACACCACTGATCTACAAACTCACCGTTACCCTGATGGTAAAGAACTTGAATTTGCTCGTAACATGATTATCAATGCTGCGCGTGCTGCTGGAATTGCAGCCTTCGATACTGTTTACACTGATGTTGACAATACTCAAGGTCTTATCAACGAAACTGAATACATTCACGAACTTGGTTACGATGGTAAATCAGTTATTAACCCTCGCCAAATTCCAGTTATCAATAAAGTCTTTGCACCAACTAAGGCACAAATTGAAAACGCTAAGAATGTAATTACTGCAATCGAAAATGCAAGACTTGCTGGTTCAGGAGTTATTGCAATGGGTGGTCAAATGGTCGATCGTCCAGTTGCATTGCGTGCTGAAAGAGTTATGAAGCTTGCCAAAGCATCAGGATTAGTAGATAAGGGAGGCCACTACATTGGAAAATAAACTTGAAAGAATTTTACCAGATGATTTAATGAAGAAATATGACTACAAACCATTTGAAACTACTGAAATTGGTCATCCAATTATTCAAAGAACTGCTCCTAAAGTCCGCGTTTCAGACGGTGATGGTAAAGTAACTAATGACCTTGCTAAAATTGTGAAAGACAACGTAAAAGATGGAATGACAATTTCTTTCCATCACCACTTTAGAAATGGTGACTTTATTTTCAATACTGTGATGGAAGAAATCATGAAACAAGGAATTAAAAACTTAACCCTTGCTCCTTCTTCTTTAACCGGTGCCATGAATGATGTTGCTATAAAAGCTATCAAAAATGGAACGGTTACTAATATTACTACTTCAGGTATGCGTGGTGAATTAGGGGATGTCGTTTCTCACGGTGCCCTTGAAACTCCTGTAATCTTCAGATCTCATGGTGGTCGTGCTCGTGCTATTGAAAATGGTGACATCAAAATTGACGTGGCCTTTTTAGGAGTACCTAACGCTGACCGTTGTGGTAACGCAAACGGTATGTATGGGGAAGAAGCCTTTGGTTCATTAGGTTACGCCTTAATGGATGCTGCTTATGCTGACAAAGTTGTCTTATTAACTGATAACTTGGTTGACTATCCAAATGCTCCTGCTTCTATCAAACAAACCCAAGTTGATTATGTGGTTGAAGTTGATAAAGTTGGTGATCCAGATAAAATCGGATCAGGTGCTACTAGATTTACTAAAGACCCTAAGAACTTGAAGATTGCTAACATGGTTAGTGATGTAATTACTAACTCAAGTTACTTCAAAGACGGATTCTCATTCCAAACTGGTTCTGGTGGTGCAGCTTTAGCCGTTACTAGATACTTGAGAAACGCTATGATTGACCAAAATATCAAGGCTTCATTTGGTTTAGGTGGAATTACTAAACCAATGGTTGATTTACTTGAAGAAGGTTTAATTGGTAAGTTGATGGATGTTCAAGACTTTGACAAGGCAGCTGCCAACTCAATGAAAGAAAACAAAAACCAACAAGAAATTGATGCTTCTTGGTATGCTGATCCAGATAACAAGGGTGCCATGGTTGATCAACTTGACGTATCAATCTTAAGTGCGCTTGAAATCGACACGAACTTTAATGTTAACGTTTTAACTGGTTCAGATGGTGTGATTCGTGGAGCCGTTGGTGGACACCAAGATGCTGCCATGGCTAAAATGACTATCATTTGTGCCCCATTAACTCGTGGAAGAATTCCTTCAATCGTTAAGAGTGTTGATACAGCAGTTACTCCTGGTAGTTCAATTGACGTCTTAGTTACTGATTACGGTGTTGCCGTAAACCCTAACCGTAAAGATCTTCAAGAACAGCTTTCAGATATTCCTGGAATTAACCTTTACACGATTGATGAACTTGCTGAAAAAGCACAAAAAATCGTTGGTCAAGAAGAACCACTTAACTACACTGACAAAACAGTTGGATTAGTTGAATACCGTGATGGTAGTATTATTGATTCAATCAAAGAAGTTAAAGATTAATTTAAAGTAAAAAGGATTCATCTGATTAGGTTCGGATGGATCCTTTTTGAATGGAGTATTATGAAAACAATTTTTAATGAAGGAAAGCCTCAATCAATTACTGATGTGCTGCAAAATAAAGATCACCGTAATGCATTACAAAATCGATTAATGGAAACCTATCCCAATGATACAATTATCACGATTAAATTAAACATTCCCGGCCCCATTAAAAATAATGCTGCTTTACAAAGTTTATTTGAAACAGGATCCACTAAGTTTGTTCCAGTCTTCCAACCAATCAAGAAAGTCGCTTTGAATTCGGATGCCGGTCCAGAATTATTGTTAGTGAATACGATGAATGCCGAGTCAGCAAAAAAACAAGCGATTGAATTTGAAGATCAGCTTAATTATGGTCGCTTATTTGATATTGATGTTTTAAACAAACAACATGGCCATTATTCTCGAGTTGAATTAGGAATGCAGACCCGAAAATGTTTGATTTGCAACGAAAACGCGAAAGAATGTGCACGAAGTCGAAAACATTCGGTTGCAGAACTCCAAAATAAAATCTCTGAAATTTATGCTGAGGAAATCGATGATTAAAAATGATAAGATCTTAGCCACTAATGCCGAAACAGCAACTAATCTAGCAGTGGAAGCAATGTTATATGAAGTGGTGACATGGCCGAAACCAGGGTTAGTTGATCCCATTAGTAATGCTGGGCACACTGATATGAATGTCTATACGTTTATCAATAGTTCGGTGACGATGATGCCTTATTTCAAAGCCTGTTGGAACTTGGGTAATCAATTTCAAGAATCTGATTTAACCGAATTATTTCGGCAATTACGTCCGATTGGAGTCACAGCAGAAAAGACTATGTTTGCGGCTACCAATGGCGTTAATACACATAAAGGAATCGTCTTTATCTTAGGAATTATGGTAACGGCATTAGGTTACGCTAATCAAAAAAAAATTAATACTGTGTCTGATTTAATTAACATTGAAAAACAAATGACTACAGGATTAGTGAAAAATGATTTAGAAAAAGCCTCAACTGGTCTGTTAACTGCAGGCCAAAAGCAATTTCAACAATTAGGTTTAACCGGAATTCGGGGAGAAACCGAAGCCGGGTTTCCCTTAGTCATTGAGTACGGCTTACCAATTTATGAATCAGCTCAATTACCGCAAAATGAGCGAAATTTAATCGCGTTGTTGGCAATTATTGCGCATAATTATGATAGTAATTTGATTAAACGGGCGCATAATTCTGATTTGGTAACGCAGGTACAAACGGATGCGCAACAAATTGTGACTAATTATCAAGAGACTGGTCGTTTAGATAAAGACCGGTTAGAAAAACTCTGCGATAAATGCGCGACTCACAATTTAAGTTTAGGTGGATCCGCTGATTTACTGATTCTGACAATTTTTTTGGAGAAATTAATAAAATAGTCCAACAAAAAAACGATTGAATTTTATTCAATCGTTTTTTGTGTTTATTTATTATCTTTTTTATTGTTGTAATTTTTAACTAATGTTTCTTCAATTGATTCAAGTGATTTGTTCCGAGTTTTTGGAACAAATTTTGCCGCGAAGAACCATGATAAGAATAAGAACACTGCGAAGATGGCGAATGGTCCACCAACATTGTTATGGAATAAAGCTAGGATAGTAAGGAAGAATTGTGAAACAATGAAGTTTGCAAACCAGTTAGTTGCTGATCCAAGGGCAGTTTCAATTCTACGAACAGATAGTGGAAAGATTTCACCAATTAATAACCAAGCAATTGGACCCCATGAAATGGCGAACCCAATTGATAGGGCACCGATTGCTGAACCAATTAAAACGGATGAAGTGATGAATCCAGTTTGTTCAGTTCCAAGATGGAAGTTGCTTTCGATTAAAGGTGAGTCACCGGAGATAATCCCAGTATCAAACCCGAATAGCAATCCACCTAAAGCACCAAAGATGAAAATAAACGCAATACTTAAATGAAATTTTTTCATGATGATTCCTTCGTTCGTAAGAAAATTATAAGTAACTTCTTAATGGCTTCATTGTAAGCGCTTACAGCAGCAACTACAGCCCTTTTTAAAAATGAATTTATTCACAAGTGAAAAATTTTATAGTAAGATGTAAATGTTCCCTAGGGAATAACATATTAGCTATTCTCACGTAATGTGACACATATTACGTAACAAAAAACAGCCGAGTATGATTAAATCATAATCGGCTGTTTTTCTAAGTTTTTTATTTCACCTAAAATTAAATTTGTGATTGTAATTTTTTACGCTGCAACTTTCCGTTATGTGTTTTAGGTAGTTTATCGACTACAATGAATTTTTTTGGAACCTTGTATTTCGCTAGATTACTGGTTAAATAAGCAGTTAATTTTTTTAAATTAATCATGGAATCGGTGACAATGAAGGCAACCGGAACTGCATCCCAAGTTGAGTCTGCTTTGCCAACTACAGCTGATTCAATGATGTTAGGAAATTGGTTAATAACATTTTCAATTTCTAGGGGATAGATATTTTCTCCTCCCGAGATAATTAATTCAGATAAACGACTTTTAAGATAGAGAAATCCATCTGCATCAAGATAACCTAAGTCACCAGTCGCAAACCAACCGTTGTTAGTAATCGGTACTGAATGATTTAAATACCCAGGAGTTATATTATCAGCTTTCAATAAAATTTCGCCAATTTGATTTGGTTTAGTAGCACCTTTAATTTTTAGACTAACAGGAAAAAGCGGTTTACCAACCGAGCCAAGTTTTCGGATGGCATCAGCAAGGTTAAGGGCGACAACTTGCGAAGCAGTTTCGGTCATTCCATATGATTGAATGACATTGATGTTAGAATCCTTACAGATTTCCAAAGTTTTACGATCAATTGCACCACCGCCTAGTAACATATAGGAAAATTTTTCACTGTAATCACTATCTTTCAGACTGAGTAGTTTTTTTAACATATATGGAACAACTGAAATAATCGTTCCCTTACCATTTAGCAAGTCTTGATTGATTAATTCAGGATTAAAATGTTCATATAAACGAACGTTCATTCCATAAATTAAACTGCGCATCATAATTGAAAAGCCACTAATGTGAAAAAGTGGAACGGCACATATCCACGTGTCTTTAGCAGTCACTGGCAAATTTAAATCAGCTCCAATGGCACTTGACCAATGATTACGAAAAGTTTGCATTACACCTTTGGGATTGCCAGTCGTTCCAGAAGTATACATAATACTAGTAACTTGATCTAAATTAAATTTATCTTTAATGAAAGAAGAGGCATCCGCACTAATCGAATCGTGTAAATCATTTAACGAAATTAGCGTCATTGATTTCAATGGTTGCAACTTACTTTGAAATTCATCTTCATAGATTAATAAATCAACATTGGCATCGTGAAGTTGATATTCAATTTCAGGTAATGCCAAATTCTTATTAATCAAGACCATTTCAATCCCTAATTGTTGTAAGGCCAAAATGGTGAAATAAAGTTGGGGAGTATTGTTACCCAAGACGGCGATTCGCTTTGCGGTTTGTACTTTTTGACCGACTAAATGAGTACAAGTCTCTAAAACAGCCTGTTGTAATTCAGCAAATGTCCAATTTTGCTCATGATAGGAAAGGGCCATGCGTTTTGGTGTTAATGATGCTCTCTTTTTTAGCCAATTATCCATCTTGCAAACCTTCTTTAAGGGAATTTAGGGAACTTATCAAAATCAGGATCCCGTTTTTCCATGAAAGCATCACGACCCTCTTTGGCTTCGTCACTAGTATAGTAGAGTAACGTTGAGTCACCAGCAAGTTGTTGAATTCCAGCTAAGCCATCGGTAGCCGCATTCATAGAAGCTTTGATTAAACGAAGTGACATGGGTGAGCGTTTCAACATTGTGTCACACCAAGCTAGAGTTTCAGTTTCAACATCAGCAAGGGGAACGACTTTGTTAATCCAACCCATATCGTAAGCTTCTTGGGCCGTATAAGTTTTACACATGAACCAGACTTCTTTAGCCCGTTTCATCCCAATCGTATCGGCCAATAAACCAGAGCCATAACCGCCGTCAAAACTACCGACTTTAGGACCTGATTGAGCAAATTTACCATTATCAGCAGAAATGGTTAGGTCACAAACCAATTGCAACACGTTTCCACCACCAACTGACCAGCCTCGAACCATGGCAATCACAGGTTTAGGAATGATGCGAATTAAGTGTTGTAAATCAAGGACATTCAAACGAGGAATTCGATCTTTACCAACGTAACCACCGTTTCCTCGAACTCCTTGGTCTCCACCAGAACAGAAGGCGAGATCACCTTGTCCAGTTAAAATAATTGCTCCAATGGTTGAATCATCACGACAACGAGCAAACGCATCAATCATTTCTTCAACTGTTAGCGGTGTGAAAGCGTTACGTACCTCAGGACGATTAATGGTAATCTTAGCAATTTTACCTGTTCGTTCGAATAAAATATCTTGGTAATCATTTTCAATTGTTTCCCATTTGCTAACCATAAAGAAGACCTCCAAATTGTTTTGTTGTAAAATTATTTGTATAAGATGAATTAAAAAGCTGATTAGCTGAAAGGATTAACCCGTGAACTTAATCGATTTGTTTAACATTCAGACGGAATTATTAACCCCAACCGAAGTTGTTTTAACGATGGAAATTAAACCAGAACACCAACAACCCTATGGCGTAATGCACGGAGGAGTTAGTTGTGTCTTGGCTGAAACAGCTGCCAGTATGGGTGCCAACCAAAATCTGGACACTAGCAAACAAGTTGCAGTTGGCTTGGATGTTCAAACCACCCATCTCAGATCGATGAAACTCGGACAAATTCAAGCAATTGCCCAACCAATTAAAGTTGGGCATCAAATTCAAACTTGGCGAGTAAAAATTTTCCATCATGATCAACAAATTAGTGAATCAACGATTAATCTTTTTAATCAACAGGTTAATTAACCGTGCACTATCTATTATAACGAGATGTGGTTGATTATGTAATTAATTAAGGAGGATTTACAATGAAAGCAATTGCCGTGTATTGTGGTGCAGCCATGGGTAACGAAGCAATTTATGAAAATGCCACGATTAAATTAGCAAAGTGGTTAGTGAAAAATGACTACGCCTTAGTTTATGGAGGCGGTAAATTTGGATTAATGGGCGTACTAGCGAAAACTGTTTTACAAAATGGTGGAACAGTTTACGGAGTATTACCTCAGGAATTAGCGGAGCGTGGCACTGCCCTAGAAAGTGCGACCAATTTGGAAGTCGTTGAAAATATGTCAATTCGTAAACGACGGATGATTGAGCTTTCCGACGCCTGTATCGCACTTCCTGGTGGTCCAGGAACATTAGAAGAAATTTCTGAAGCCTTTTCGTGGGCACGCATTGGTGATAATAATAATCCTTGTGTTTTATATAATGTAGCTGATTATTATCGTCCTCTAGAAAAAATGTACGATGAAATGACAGCCAAGGGATTTTTAACTAAAGCTGATCGAGAAAAGTTACTCTTCTCTGAATCACTGACTAAAATTGGACAATTTATTGATGGATATGTTCCACCTAAAATTCGGGAGTATTAATTTTATTTTTTACTTAAGCTGAATTTTTAAAGTTCTCACAATGTTTTCCGTGGTTCTCGTAATATTTGCGGGACCATTTTTTAATGCCGTTTTTAGTTCGCCAGTTTGGCCTAAAATACCAAAAATAGCGGTAATCCCACAATGATAAAGTTGATCAATTCCTTCTCCTAGATAACCAGCTTCCACAATGACTGGTTTTTGAAATGATTTAGCAACTTGAGCAACACCAAAGGGAGTTTTTCCAAATTTAGTTTGAAAGTCAATCCCACCTTCACCAGTTAGGACGATGTCAGCATCTTTGATTTTATTTTTCAAATCAACTGCATCAATTACAATTTCAATTCCTGGTTTTAAAGTAGCATTGGTGAAAATGATTAATCCAGCTCCTAAGCCACCTGCGGCTCCACTTCCAGGAATATTTTTGACGTCAATGTTTAAAGTTTGTTTCACGACATTGGCATAATTAGTTAAGCCACTTTCTAATTGTTTTACCCCAGTATGAAGAGCACCTTTTTGTGGTCCAAAAACTGTTGCTGCTCCATTTTTGCCAATTAAAGGATTAGTGACATCACTAGCCACTACAAATTCCGTTTGTTTAATTCTTTGATCTAAATCTTTAAGGGAAATCGAATTAATTTGGTTCAGACCAGCACCATTTGGCGTAACAATTTGCTGATTAACATCATAGAATTTAACGCCTAAAGCGGCAGCCATTCCAATTCCGCCATCAACGGTAGCACTTCCACCAATTCCAATGATAATTTTTTTAACGCCATGATTTAAGGCTGCTAAAATCAATTCACCTGTTCCAAAAGTAGTGGTAATAAAAGGGTCTCGTTTTTCTGGCGGAACTAATTCAAGTCCACTGGCTTTTGCCATTTCAATGACTGCTGTTTTTCCATCACCTAAAATTCCAAAATAACTTTTTACTTTTTGACCAGGAAGCGGGCCATTCACTGTCACAAACTCTTTGTGGCCATTCGTTGCGGCGATTAAAGCATCAACCGTTCCTTCGCCACCGTCTGCCATAGGGACTTTTTGAACTTTAGCATCTGGCAGAATGTGTTTAATTCCAAGTTCCATTGCATCACAAACTTGTTTAGCCGTCATACTTTCTTTAAATGAATCCGGAGCTAGTGTAAAAGTTAAAGTCATTCTTATTTCTCCTTTACTGATTGTTAGATTAAGCTTTTCTACCTTTATTGTGAGTCGTTTTACCTTGATGTCAATTAAAGAACTTAGCAAAAAATAAAGATTGACGGGTCATTAAATAAATGGTTTAATCATGTATATAAAAAGCAGAAAGGAACATTCTCATGAATTTTAAAATGATGATCCAATTGAACTCATCCTCTAGCTTTGCTTTGCAAGTCGTATCTAAGCAAGGTTAGTTTGAGTTGCCTGGTTAGATACACGAGTTTCTAACTAGGTCATCATTAATATTCTCGGATGTTGCTACGAATATCTAAATGAATCTTAAGCCTAGTTAGTTCACTCTAACTAGGTTTTTTTATTACTTATTTGTTAAAAAGGAGCGTTTTAAAATGACAGAACAAAAATTGAAACGAAGTGTAGGACCGTTTACCGCCTTAGCGATGGTAATGGGAACGGTAATTGGTGGCGGAGTATTCTTTAAAACGGCTAGTGTCGTGGGTGCCACCCACTCAGTTAGTTTGACTTTATTGGCTTGGATTGTTGCTGGAATTTTAACCATCTGTGGTGGTTTAACTGTTGCTGAACTAGGGGCAGCGATTCCAGAAACTGGCGGAAGTGTTCAATACATGCGCCATACTTATGGACCATTGAGTGGTTTTCTGCTTGGTTGGGCAGAAATGTTAATTTACGTTCCAGCTAATATGGCTGCCTTAGCAATTATTTTTGCTACCCAAGTGATTGTTTTACTTCATCTTAGCATGGGACTTGCAATTCCGATTGCGATTGCCGTGGTTGGAATTATTACTCTTTTGAATACGTTTGGGTCAAAAGTGGGAGGAACGGTGCAATCAATAACTCTAATTTTTAAATTAATACCTATTTTCTTAATCGTAGTGGTTGGTTTATGCATGCCAGGGCATGTTGATGTAACATTTATCCCAGTCGCTCCCAGTAATCATGCTAATCTTTTAACGGCCTTTTCAGGTGGGTTACTTGCCACAATGTTTGCTTATGAAGGTTGGATTAACATTGGTGATATTGCTGGTGAAATGAAGAGTCCTAAAAAGGATATCCCTAAAGCAGTAGTAGTTGGTTTAACTTTTATTATGATTATTTATGTATTGGTCAACTGGATCTTTTTGAAAAATATGCCAATTGATGCAATTGCGGGTAATACCAATACTGCCTCACAAGTGGCTGGAAAGTTGTTTGGTGAGTTTGGTGGGAAATTAGTTACGATTGGAATTTTGGTCTCAGTTTTTGGAACCATTAATGGCTACACCATGACAGGAGCTCGAATTCCATATGCCTTAGCGAAAGATGATTTGTTACTGTTCAGTAAGCAATTTAAGCAATTAAATCAAGCAGCAGCACCATATGTAGCGAGTCTATTTATTTTAGTAATCGCCATTATTATGATTATTCTCGGAAGTTTTGACATTCTAACTGATATGTTAGTTTTCGTAATGTGGATTTTTAATTGTCTCCTATTCTTATCATTGTTTATTTTGAGAAAACGCGAACCAGACTTAGAACGTCCTTACAAAGTATTGTGGTATCCTGTAGTGCCAATTGTTGCGATTATCGGGGGGTTATTCATTGTTGTAACAACCTTGATTAATCAAACTGGTTTAGCAATTGTAGGATTAGCCATTACGTTGTTAGGAATTCCAGTTTATTATTTACACAAAAAATTTAAGATATAAAAAAATGTTCCCTAGAAATTAATTAGGGAGCATTTTTTACCTTTTGTTTATTTTTTACATTAATTGTAATGGGATGTGAATTAGTTAGTTCCTTACCTGACGAATAAATGGTGACATCTGTGTTTTGCTGTTTGGGTAAAACAACGGTCGTTTTGTAATCACTTATTGATTTAGCTACCTTGAGTTGAGCTTCAGGATTGGTTGCTTGGAAATGAATTTGATTGCCAATTACCAATGAAGTATGGATGACAAACTTTCCGTGTTTATTAGTTTTGTAATGATGTTGATTTTGCACGTCAATCGTCATTTGAGAGCGTTCATTCATACTAGCGCTGACTTTTTGATGATGTTTTGGTTTGAAAATTCCAGTTAGTAAAACTAGATTAAAAATAATCACTAGGTAAAGCATTATCGTAGTAAATTTTGGCTTCATGGTTGAACTCCTAGTACTCTGTTTGTTTGAATTTTAACATATTGAGTAATTGATGCAAATTCACCCTTTAATATTTACGAACTATATTATAACATTCTTGATTTGTTGCCATTTTTCGGATAACATAATAAAAGTAATGCGAATAATATTAATAATTGAAACTGAAAAAGTTCGTTATGACTGGAGAATAAAGCATGAAAGTTTTTGATTACGAAGATATCCAATTAATTCCTAACAAATGTGTGGTTAACTCGCGTAGTGAATGTAACACAGAAATGAAATTTGGCGACCGGACTTTTAAATTACCAGTGGTCCCAGCTAATATGCAAACCGTAATTAATGAAGAATTAGCCCTTTCATTGGCAAAGAACGGCTACTTCTACGTTATGCACCGTTTCCAACCAGAAAAGCGGCATGATTTCATTCGTTCTATGCATGATCATGGTCAATTTGCTTCCATTAGTATTGGGGTAAAACCTGGCGAATACGACTTCATTGATGAATTAGTCGAATCAGGTGATTTTCCTGAATACGTAACGATTGATATTGCTCATGGTTACTCAGATTCAGTGATTAAAATGATTAAGTACATTAAAGAAAAAGCTCCTTCAATCTTCTTGATTGCGGGAAATGTTGGAACTCCTGAAGCTGTTCGTGCCTTAGAAGATGCTGGTGCCGATGCCACTAAAGTTGGAATTGGACCCGGGAAAGCATGTATCACTAAAATCAAAACTGGTTTTGGAACTGGTGGTTGGCAATTAGCAGCCATCAACGCTTGTTCAAAAGGTGCACGGAAACCAATTATTGCTGATGGTGGAGTTAGAACTGACGGTGATATTGCAAAATCAATTCGTTTCGGTGCTTCAATGGTTATGATTGGCTCAATGTTTGCCGGACACCTTGAATCACCTGGTAAAAAAGTTGAGAAAGACGGAAAAGTGTTCAAAGAATACTTTGGTTCTGCTTCAGAATACCAAAAAGGTGCTTACCACAATGTGGAAGGTAAAAAGTTGCTCGTAACTTCTAAAGGAAGTATTTACGATACTCTTCAAGAAATGAAAGAAGACCTTCAATCATCAGTTTCTTATGCTGGTGGGCGTGATCTTTCTGCTTTGAAGACCGTTGATTATGTAATTGTCAAAAACTCCATTTATAATGGTGATTAAATAAAATAATTTAAGGATTTACTCTGATGTTGAGTCAGGGTAGGTCCTTTTTCTATACGAACAAAAGTATAGTAGAATTGAAGATAAAACAAACGAAGGTGTTTAAATGAATAATAGACATTTATATAATTGCGAAGCTGGTTGTCCCGTTGAAAGTACGTTTCAAATAATTTCAGGAAAGTGGAAAAGTGTTATTTTATATCATTTATTTAAAAATAAAGTTCTAAGATACAATGATTTATTGAAAAAGATGAGTAATTGTTAAAACAGAATGCTTTCCTTGCAGTTGAAGGAATTGGAAAATGATGGGATTATAACTAAAAAAATATATCCAGTTGTTCCTCCAAAAACCGAGTATCAAGTAAGCGAGTTGGGTAAATCATTGGAACCTGTAATAAATGAGATGGAAAAATGGGGTATTTCATATAATGAAAGAAATGCCAAGTGAACTTGATGTTTCTTAGTAACAAAAATTGCTCCTATGTCAATAAA
>NZ_AYYM01000010.1 GCF_001436035.1 Fructilactobacillus sanfranciscensis DSM 20451 | reverse complement strand
TAAGTGGGAGTAGTTCAATAGGAGGAATCATGGATTTACCAGTGTATATTCAAATTCATAATGACATTAAACAAAAAATTGAGAATGAAGTATGGAAAGTTGGCTCTCGGATTCCATCCGAACGACGTTTAGCGGATGAATATCATGTCAGCAGAATGACTTTAAGGCAAGCTGTTCAAACATTAATTGATGAAGGCTTACTTCGGCGTGCAATTGGATCGGGAACTTTTGTGACCAGTCAGAAGGTCCAGGAACATATGTCTGGAATTTCTAGTTTTACAGAAACAATGGAAACTGAGGGAAAGACCCCCAGTAGTAAAACTTTATCCTATAAAATCATTGAACCAACTTTCAAGGAATCTCAAGCTCTAGAATTAAAAGACAATGAACGAGTTTTACGAATGGAGAGATTACGTTTAGGTGATGGAGAACCAATTTGCTTAGAGACGACAACGGTTAGTGCAAAGTTAATTCAAGGGATTAAGCAAGTTGACGTTACTGAATCATTTTATCGTTCGTTAGAAGTTAAAAAAGGGATTATTCCAGCTAGTGCTAAACAATACATTTCTGCAATTTTAGCTAATGATCGGGTTGCAAAAATGTTAGCAATTAAACCAAGAGATCCAATTCTAAAATTAAAACAAATTTCATATTTAAAAAACAAAAAACCACTTGAATTTGTGGAAACGCAGTATGTTGCCCAACGGTTTGAGTTTTATCTTAATAAATAAACGCCTGATTAGGTTAAACTAATTCGGCGTTTTTTCTTTTGGCTCTTTTAATGTTAGAATTAGTTCATATAATTTGGTCACAAAGTTTTGTTTTATTCTGGAGGAATAAAAAATGTCAACCATAGATGTTAATGCAAACCTTACTTTGCATACTGATGATTATGAAATTAATATGATGGCCACGTATTTTGCGAAAAATATGCAAAATCGTCATGCTGTTTTTGAAGTTTATTTCCGTGACATGCCATTTGGAAATGGATATGCAGTGTTTGCTGGATTGGAACACTTCATTGATTACATTAAAAATCTGAACTTTACTGATGCTGATATTGAGTATTTACGTAAAGAAGGCGATTATTCTGATGAATTTTTAGAATATTTACGTAACTTTAAATTTCAAGGAACGATTCGCTCTGCTTACGAGGGGGACTTGGTGTTTAACAACGAACCAATTGTTCAAGTTGAAGGAACGATTGCAGAATGTCAGTTAGTTGAAACGGCCATTTTAAACATTGTTAATTATCAAACCTTGATTGCAACAAAAGCCGCTCGAATTCGAAGTGTGGCTGGCAATGATCCACTTCTTGAATTTGGATCACGTCGTGCTCAAGAAGTTTCCGCTGCTTTATGGGGAACTCGAGCTGCTTATATTGGTGGATTTGATGCTACTTCAAATGTATTGGCTGGTAAAGAATTTGGAATTCCAATTTCAGGAACCCATGCCCACTCATTAGTTGAGGCCTTTGGAAATGATTACGATGCTTTTAAAGCCTATGCCGAAACGCATAAAGATTGTGTTTTCTTAGTTGATACCTTTGATACCTTGAAAAGTGGAGTACCAGAAGCCATTCGTGTAGCCCGTGAAATGGGTGACAAGATTAACTTTAATGGTGTTCGAATTGATTCGGGTGATATGGCATACATCTCTAAAAGAGTTCGTGAGATGCTCGATAAGGCCGGTTATCCCGACACCAAAATCTATGCTTCCAATGACCTTGACGAATACACAATCAGCAGTTTGAAAATGCAACATGCTAAAATTAACGTCTGGGGAGTAGGAACCAAAGTCATTACAGCTTTTGACCAACCGGCTTTAGGAGCTGTTTATAAATTAGTTTCTGTTGAAGATAAAGACGGGAAGATGGTTGATACCATCAAGCTTTCAAATAATGCCGAAAAAGTTTCGACACCTGGAAAGAAACAAGTTTGGCGGATTACCGAAAAGAAAGATGGAAAATCCGAAGGTGATTACGTAACTTTAGCAAATGAAGATCCCCGTGTTGAAAAAGAGCTTTACATGTTCCATCCCCAATATACTTACATCAATAAAACAATTACTAATTTTAATGCTGAACCATTATTGAAGGATATCCTTGTGGATGGTAAATTAACTTATAAATCACCAACTTTAAAGGAAACTAAACAATATGCTGATACGGTTCGTGGCTTACTTTGGCCAGAGTATAAACGGATGCTTAATCCGGAACAATATCCAGTCGACCTTTCACAAGAAGCATGGGATAATAAGATTAAATTAATTAAACAAATCCGCAATGGCGGACAAAAACGTTTACAATAGGATGATTACTTATGAACGAAAAACAAAAACAAATTCAAAAAGAAATTATTGAAACTTTAAAGGTCCAACCAAAAATTGACCCACAAGTTGAAATTAGGCGTAGTGTTGATTTTATCAAAGCATATTTTGCAAAAAATTCTTTTTTAGAAACAGCAGTGTTAGGAATTTCCGGTGGTCAAGATTCAACTTTAACTGGTAAACTTGGAGAAATGGCCATGTCAGAACTTCGCAAAGAAACTGGGAACGACAAATATCAATTTATCGCAGTTCGTTTACCTTATGGAGAACAAGCTGACGAATCAGATGCGATGGCAGCCATTGAATTTATTGGTGCAGACCAAGTTGAACGGGTTAACATTAAAGCTGCAACGGATGCAATGTTGAATGCTGTAGAAGCTAATGGAGATAAAATTTCAGACTTTAACAAAGGAAACATTAAAGCTCGGGAACGAATGATTGCACAATTTGCAATTGCGGGAGCTCATCAAGGAATTGTGTTAGGAACTGATCATGCTGCTGAAGCAGTCACGGGTTTTTACACTAAATTTGGTGACGGAGCTGCTGATATTACGCCCATTTGGCGTTTAGATAAACGACAAGGCCGAGCAATGTTAGAAGCCTTAAACGCACCGAAAAAGCTTTATGAAAAGACCCCAACTGCCGATTTAGAAGATGACCGGCCTGCACTTCCTGATGAAGTAGCACTGGGCGTAAGCTATAAAGAGATTGATGATTTCTTAGAGGGTAAAGATGTTAGTGAGCAAGCTGCTGCTACCATTGAAAATTGGTACAAGAAGACTGAACATAAACGTCATTCACCAATTACGGTTTATGATACATTTTGGAAATAAGCAACTAAAAACTTCGTTACTATGACGGAGTTTTTATATTGGAGGTAACGGAGTGGAAAAAGAAATTATTAAACAAGTTAGTCAGGACCTTTCTGACATAAACCAACATCAAATCGAAACAACTTTATCGTTACTAGATGAAGGTAATACGGTTCCGTTTATTGCCCGTTATCGTAAAGAAAGAACGGGGAGCCTTGATGAAGTACAAATTCGCGACATTCAAGATACCTATCAACGCTTATTAAAACTTAGTAATCGTAAAATTGATGTAATTAACAAAATTGCAGAACAAGGAAAATTAACTGATCAATTACAAAACCAAATTAAAGCAGCTAGTGATATTCAGGTAGTTGAAGATTTATACCTTCCTTATAAACAAAAACGGAAGACGAAAGCAATGCTTGCCGACGAACAGGGATTAACTCCGTTAGCTAATCAAATGATGAAGTTCCCAAGCCAAAGTCCAGAACAGTTAGCTGAAAGTTACGTTAATCCGGCAGTTGGATTGAATGACGTTACCGAAGTTTTAAGTGGGGTAGCTGATATTATTACTCAATCAGTTGCTGATGTAGCAATTTTTCGTGAATGGATTCGAAATTACACGGAAAAAAATGGATTAATTGTGACTAAGTTGAAAAGTAAGGCGGATGAACTTGATGAAAATCAAGTTTATGCAAATTACTATGACTTTTCTGAAACCATTAAAACAATTCCTTCTTTTCGGGTGCTAGCGATTAACCGTGGGAAAAAACAAAAGATTTTACAAGTTAAAATTGATGTTAACGAAGATGTTATTTTGAAATACTTAAACTTTACGGTAATTGGCAAACATATGGGGTCAGTAGCTGACTTTGTCGCAGATGCAGTTAAAGAAGCCTATCGAAAATCAATTCGGCCAGCAA
The DNA here is from genome assembly GCF_001436035.1 of Fructilactobacillus sanfranciscensis DSM 20451. Lineage (GTDB taxonomy): Bacteria > Bacillota > Bacilli > Lactobacillales > Lactobacillaceae > Fructilactobacillus > Fructilactobacillus sanfranciscensis. Next base: position 32,816 of record NZ_AYYM01000010.1, on the reverse strand, counting down.
TTACTCGTGATGTTCAAGCAAAATTGACGGAAACTGCTGAGGAACACGCCATTGAAGTTTTTGGAAAAAATCTTTATCATCTTTTAATGCAAGCACCAATTAAAGGAAAGGTAACTCTAGGTTTTGACCCCGCTTATCGAACTGGATGTAAATTAGCCATTATGGATAAAAATGGTAAATTTTTGCATAAACAAATTATTTTCGCAACTAAGCCAGCTAGTGAAGCAAAAATTGCTCACGCTAAACAACAATTCATCGATTTAATTAATCAATATCATGTTGAAATGGTGGCGATTGGGAATGGAACCGCGTCACGTGAGTCCGAATTATTTGTAGCAGATGCACTCAAGGCAATTGAGTTTCCAGTTCACTATGTGATTGTGAATGAATCAGGAGCTTCCGTTTATTCTGCTAGTTCCAATGCACGAAAAGAATTCCCAGATTTATATGTTGAGGAACGTTCCGCCATTAGTATTGGTCGGCGTTTGCAAGATCCATTAGCCGAATTAATTAAAATTGATCCAAAAGCAGTTGGAGTTGGTCAGTATCAGCATGATGTTTCAGAGACACATTTAGATAAACAACTAGATCGAGTAGTAGAAACAGCGGTTAACCAAGTTGGAGTAAACTTGAATACAGCGAGTGTTGAATTACTGGAACATATTTCTGGATTATCAGCAGCAATTTCACAAAATATTGTTGATTATCGAGAAGAAAATGGTAGTTTTACAAATCGGAAACAACTAAAAAAGGTAAAACGACTTGGACCCAAAGCCTATGAACAATCGGTTGGATTTTTACGGATTATTGGTGGTAATAATCCACTAGATAATACTGATATTCATCCTGAGAGTTATGATCAAGCCCAATCTATTTTACAAGCACTTGATTTATCAGTTGATCAATTAGGGACGGATGTAGCTATTCAAAGTCTAAATAATGTTAATCCAAGTGAATTAGCAAATAAACTAGATTTAGATGAACAACTAACAGTTGATTTGCTAAACGGATTAAAAAATCCAGGACGTGATTTACGTGATCAAATGCCTGCACCATTATTGAAATCAGATGTAATGAAAATTGATGATTTAAAGCCTGGAATGAAATTACAAGGAACGGTTCGTAATGTAATTGATTTTGGGGCGTTTGTGGATGTTGGTGTAAAGCAAGATGGCTTAGTTCATATTTCACACATGAGTAATAAATTCATTAAAGATCCAGCAATGATTGTTTCAGTTGGTGATATTGTAGATGTTTGGGTACTGTCAGTTGATATAGATCGGAAACGAATCCAATTATCTATGATAGAACCGGAATGATATAAAAATTAAACACGTATTTATCTTTGGTTATAAAAAAATTGACTAGGAGTAAATATGAATGATCAAGAATTACAAAATTTAGTGGAAAATATATCATTAGAATTTTTTAAACGTCCGTTTTCACACCGTGCATATTTTAATCGTCGGTTAAAAACAACCGGGGGTCGCTATCATCTTAAAGACCACAACATTGATATCAATCCCAAAATGGCTAGTCAACAAGAAGTTTTGGTGGGAATTATTAAACACGAATTAGTCCACTATCATCTTCATATGAATGGTCATTCTGGTAAACATAATACAGTGTCATTTAAACGATTATTACATCAAGTAGGCGGTAGTCGTTACGCACCGCGAGTTGAACGTAATTATAAATACGAATATCAATGTTCTAAGTGTGGTCTAAAGTACCAAAGGCAACGTCGAATTGATACTAAAAGATATGTATGCAGTAAGTGTCGCGGAAAATTACAATTGATTCACACTAATTGATTTTAAGATTTGTATTGCGTTATTTATGATTTGTTGATATACTAAATACTGTTACATATGCGGCCATGGCGGAATTGGCAGACGCGCAAGATTAAGGATCTTGTCGGGAGTTTTCCCGGTGGAAGTTCGAATCTTCTTGGCCGCATTAATAGCAGTAGAAAAAGCAGTTCTCTTATGAGAACTGCTTTTTATTTTGCAGAAAAAAAAACACCTGCAAAATTGCAGATGAATTTTAATTAATTTGAAACTAATTCGTCGTTATTATTAACGCTAGTATTGTCAGTAAAAATACTGTCATCAGAGCTAGATCCGCTATTTGAATTAATGTGTTTTTGATCTTTTGTAAGGGTGGGAGATTTTTTTAAACCAAGCGATTCACGAAGCTCATTTGAAATTTTTAACAATTCACCATTCGGTGCTACTTGATAACTGACACCATCAACTGTAGCGTTGTCACATTGAAGAGTATCTTCTTGAAGGTTTTTAGTTGCTCCACGATATGCGGAACCAGCCGTCATCATATCTTCAAAAGACAAATTGGTGAGAATGTTTCCATCTAATGATTTTAAAATGTCACTATATTTAGTAACTGATGAAATTTTCAAACCATTTTTTAAAATCTGTTCTAATACTTCTCTTTGCCGAATTTGACGTCCATAGTCACCAAGAGGATCTTGATACCGCATTCGAGTATATTGAAGTGCTGTTTGACCAGTCATATGTTCTTTTTTATCTTTTTTAACACTGATTCCTTCGTAATTAAAGGTTAGGTTAGGGGTAATATCAACCCCGCCGACAGCATTAACCATTTTTTTGATACCACCCATATTGACAACTCCGTAAAAGTCAATGGGAACATTCAATAATTTACTAGCGACTTCGGTTGCTGAATCAGGCCCTCCAATTGTATAAGCTGCATTAATTTTTTCATATGGCATTCGATCTCCTGGAACAACAACTTTAGTATCACGGGGGATACTAACTAGTTTTGTCGTATTTGTTTTAGAATTAACCGTTGCAACAATTAGTGAATCAGTTCGACCTTTGTCTTTTCTTCCTAATGCTCCGGTATCTGTCCCCATTAAAAGAATTGAGAATGGTTTTCGTTCTTTTAAAATTTTAGAAACATTTCGAGAACTTCGGGATGCCATGTAAGTATCACCAAAGGTATCACGTGCTTTATTATATTGCTGATAGCCAAAAATTAAGCCAATTATCATAATAATTAATAAAATTACAAGAATGGTCCAATTAATTGGATGATATTCAATTTCATTTGATCGAGTTGAAAAGTTTTTGGGTTGATAATTATTTGATTTTAAATGATTATTTTTTTTATTATAACTAAATTTTTTGGGATCATTAATAAAATGATTTGTTCCAGAACGTCGTTTAGGGGTAAAATTATTATTTTCATTTTCTGCCATGATAAGTCCTTCTGTTATGTATTAAGCTTTTTCTTATTATAGTTTAATGCTAAACTTCTGTCTTAAAATCTTAAAAAATTTAAGTAAATTTATTTTTTTACAGCAAGACGAATGATTAAATAAAGGGCTTAGATATGCTACAATAGTTAGTAATGGATAAAAGAGTCAGCGAGGTTGATTACATGAGTAAGTTAGTTTTGATGCGACATGGAGAAAGTGTTGCCAATTATAACCACACTTTTACTGGCTGGAGTGATGTTCCCTTAACAGATGAGGGAAGACGAGAGGCTCATGAAGCTGGTCGCAAACTAAATGAATTGCAAATTAAGTTTGATGATGCCCATACATCATATTTAAAGCGTGCGATTATCTCAGAAAACATTGTTTTGAGCGAAATTAATCAGCTTTGGATTCCACAACATAAAACTTGGCGTTTAAATGAGCGTCATTACGGAGCATTGCGTGGTCAAAACAAACAAAAAGTTCGTGCTGAAGTCGGTGATGAGCAGTTTATGATGTGGCGACGCAGTTTTGAAGCAGTTCCTCCAAGATTAGAAGTGGTGCCTGATTTGCGACGTTATCATGATGCTGGAATTGATGAACCACGGGCTGAAAGTTTAAAAATGGCCTATCAACGTTTAGTACCTTATTGGATTGATGAAATTGCTCCTCGTTTGATGAATAACCATAATCAATTGGTTATTGCTCATGGAAGTTCTTTACGAGCTTTAATTAAGTATCTTGAGAACATCGATGATTTAGGAATCGATGGGGTTGAAGTAGGTAATGCAGAACCAATCATTTATACTTTAGATCACGATTTACGGATTTTGAAAAAGGAAATCTTAAATTAGGTTGTATTAAAAAATGGTTAAAAATTGTAAATTATTACCATAATATGTATAAACTGCTAATTTACTTTTGTAGTTTGTTGATTGAATGGAGAAAAATATGCTTAAAAAATTAAAAAAAGTAACATTTTTATTATTACTTTTACTGAGCTTTGTTGGATCATTTGTAACTTTTCAATCCACTAGTAAGGCGGAAAACGTATCGCAAAATGATACATTAAAAGTTGAACCACAAACAAAAAATTTGAAATTTCAAAATAATAATAGTAATTTTTTTGATTTTCGACTTAATAAACAAGATCAAATTAATCAAGATTTGGTCATTAAAGTAACTAATCCAAGTCATGATCAAAAAGTTGATTTCACGACTAGCATAAACCAAGCAACTACGTCTAAAGTTGCTAAAATTAGTTATGATGGCAAAGGTAAATCAGTTAAGAACTTATTCGACTTTAAACAAATCGTAACGGCCAATGATGTTAATGAAAATAAGATTACATTAAAGCCAGGCGAGAGTCGCGAGTTAAATTTTCATATTCAAACTCCTAGTAATGAAATGTTTAAAAATTTTAACGGAACTATTCTAGGTGGAATTTATATTGTTGCCCAACCTAATCATGCTAAAAAGATAGCTTATCCAATCGCAATCAGGATTAACAAAGGAACATCTTCTCCTAATATTGCTATGAAAAAAGTTAAAGTTGACACTACGTATAAGCATAATATGGTTGATGCGATGATTACTAATAATCATCCAGATATGTTATCTCAAATTAACTATAAAGGCACGGTGGTTAAAAAAGGAACTAATGATGTTGTTGCCAAAGCATCACGAGTTGATGGACAAATTGCACCAAATAGTCAATTTAAGTTTGAGATTCCTTGGTTAACTAAAAGAATTACGCCCGGCGCTTATACTATGAAAGTTAAAATCAAAAGTACCGATCCACAATTAGGTGTAAAAGGTGAAACTTGTTTTTTAGAAAAAAATTTTACAGTTTCAGTTCGGGATGCAATTGTTTTAAATGCAAAAGTTACTCATTCAATTCCTTGGCTATTTATAATTAGTGTAATTATTTTATTCGGTTTGATTATTGGGTTAATCCGGTGGTTATTAAAAATTCGTAATCGACGTGAAGGTTTAGAAAAATAAAAATCAATAAGAAAGCACTCGAATTCTGCTGAATTCAAGTGCTTTTTGTTTCACTAAAAAAGGTACTAATAACAAATTTAAGTTATCGGTACCTAGTTTCGTATTTATTTAAGCAAGAGTTCCCATTGGATCCCAAGGAGCTAATTCTTTTGGTTCTTCAGTTTGTTGTTCACGTTCTTCAGGACTTAGGTACTTTTTGTTAATTACGATTTGGTAAACGAATTGGCTAAACCATTCGTCACTCATCACAAAGTAACCTTTTTCTCCAACTTTATCGCCCCAACTGTTTTCAACCTTCCATTTAGTAGGTTGACCATCAACTAAATCAACACCAGTAATTACCATGGCATGATTCATGGCACTTTCACCATAATCAAGGCGTTCAGCTTTAGTTAATGAGTTGTTGGTGTGCATTAAATCATCAATGTGATATAAATCAGTATCCAAAATACCAGCTTTACGATCACTGTCCATTGAAACATCACTACCGAACCAAACTGTTTCTCCAGCTTGAAGTTGTTTGATAGTTAATTCTTTTAGTCTTTCAATTGGAAGGTTAAAGTGTTTAACGTCTCTTCCACCAACCACGTTACCTAACATTTCAACTGTGTAAGTTTTGTTAAATGGTTTATCAGCAGTAGGTGAGTTAATAATTGAAACGTATTCTTCAAGGTCTAAGTTAATGTATTTTTTGAAGAAATCTTTAGGAGTTAAATCTTTGTCAATGTGATAATTTTTATCTGCATCGCGGTATTCAAAGTTGAATTTATCAACTGGAACACCGAAAGCAAAAACTAACATCCGGTAAATTTCATTCATCATATCATCACGTTTAGCGTTAATAATTTCTTCACTTTGACCGTCATTTACTAATTTACGCAAGATAACAGCATCATGACGCAATTGAGTGTTTAAAGCTGCGTTGATTTCTGAAGACATGTTACTGTTGTAAGTCTCAGGCATAGCAGACTTTGGAACAATTCCATATTTTTCAATCAAGGCACAAAGCATATCCCATTGACCACCATCTTGTTGAGGAGTAGTTAATAAGAAATTAACTTTTCGAGAGTCCAAAGGTTGGTCAGCAGTATTGATAATGTTATTTAAGAAATAATTTGATTTTTCAAATTTATCCCAAAAGAATGTAAATGTTTGTGATAATTCAAAATCTTTAGGCACATTGAAGTTGTTTTCAACTTGAGTACGCATAGTATTAAGCGCAGCAAATACCCAACATCTTCCACTTTGTTTTTGATTAGCAACGTGTTGACTAGAAACATCAACTGAAAAAATTGGGTCCATTGTAGCGTTTGCTTCATAATCAGCTGCTGATTTTAAAATACCGTTATGAGTAACGGCCCGACGTACGACATTAGCATCTGCTAACTCGTTAAGGTTGTTAGCATAACGAGTAATGTTCTTTGGTTCAATAGATTTATCCATAATAAAAAGCCTCCCAAATAATTGATTGGCTTTATTATACCTTAATTTTATAATTTAGCGTGCATTAATGATTTGTGGACCGTCTGGATGTTGAACAATAATCGTATTAGCAATGTCCAAAAAGAATCCGTGTTCAACAATTCCAGTAATGGAATCTAGTGTTGACGCTAATTCTTTGGGGTCATCGATATGATCTAAGAACAAATCGATGATATAATTTTTTGAGTCTGTTAAAACTGGTTGTTGGTTTTCGTCTAAGCGAAGTCGTGGATTAAGTCCCATTTTAGCAAGCCGTTTTTCTAATTGTTTGCTTCCATAAGGAATAACTTCAAGTGGAACTGGATAGCTTAAAGTTTTTACCATTTTGGTTTCATCAACAATCCACATGTTTTTCCGAGAATTAACGGCCACAATTTTTTCCATTAGGTGAGAAGCACCGCCACCTTTAATTCCTTGATAATTTTCGTCAATTTGGTCAGCACCGTCGATTGTTAAATCGATGTGATCAACTTCGTCAACGTTTTTCATCATAATGCCTAATCTTTCTGCGTGTTCTCTGGTATATTTAGAGGTGGGTACACCTACGATATTTAAACCAGCTTGCACACGTTTTCCTAGTGCTTCGACGAGGTACCACATTGTGGAACCGCTCCCGATTCCAACAATCATTCCATCTTTGATGAAGTCGACCGCTTCACGACCAACTTCGGCTTTTTGTTTTTTTACGGCTTCACTATCCATGAATTATCCCCTCAATTGAACATTCGTTTTGTTTAATTCTAAAGGCTATTTTCCATTGATTTTATTGTTTTGTCAAGTTATGTAAATAGGCCGTAAACACTGTTAGAATGGTAGTATCCAATTATTTAAAGGTTAGGAGCTTTACAAATGAAAAGAGGATTCAAAATTGTATCAAAAGATCAAGGGTTAGGATTAGAATTACCGAAACGAGCTACCAAAAATGCAGCGGGTTATGATTTTGCTAGTTCAGTAGATATGACTTTGCCATCAATTTGGAAATTAGGCCTTTTAAAGGCGCTCAAAGTAATTTTAATGGGAAAAAACTTATCAGAAACTGATGCTGAAATGGCTCGTAAAGTATTAAAACCCTATCTAATTCCCACAGGGATTAAGGCTTACATGCAAGAAAATGAAGTTTTAATTATTGCTAATCGTTCTAGTAATCCTTTAAAACGCGGGATGATTATTCCCAATGGAATTGGTGTGATTGACGCAGATTATTACGATAATGATAATAATGAAGGCGAAATATTTGTCCAAATGATGAATTTTGGAATTACGGATCGTCACATTAAAAAAGGTGAACGAATCGGACAAGGAATTTTTATGCCATTTTTACTGGCAGATGATGATGAGGGACCAAAAGCAACCAGAACGGGTGGATTTGGTTCATCAGGAAAATAAGGAGGGACTTGAATGGCAAAGGCATCGACACGATTTGTTTGTTCTAATTGTGGTTATGTTTCACCCACTTATTTGGGACGTTGTCCTAACTGTGGTGAGTGGAATACGTTTGAAGAAGAAACGGTTACCAAAAACGATACGAAAACAGCCAATGTAACCAGAGGTTCATTTGAAGGGAACAAATCAAGACCAACTTTAATTGATGATGTTGACGCTCACGATGCACCCCGTTATAAAATCGAATCGAACGAATTAAATCGTGTATTGGGTGGTGGAGTAGTTCCAGGGTCTTTAGTTTTAATTGGTGGTGACCCAGGAATTGGAAAGTCAACGTTGTTATTACAAGTTTCTGGACAATTAAGTCATTATGGTAAACGAGTTTTGTACGTTACTGGAGAAGAAAGTGCGGATCAAGTTAAGATGCGTTCGGATCGACTTGGTGTTAAGCATCTTGATAATTTATATGTTTTCCCAGAAACTGATATGACGGCTATTCGGGAAGCAATTGCAAATGTTAAACCAGATGTTGTCATTATTGATTCAGTGCAAACGATGCAAGAAGGCGACGTGGCATCAGCAGTTGGTTCTGTTTCACAAGTCCGTGGCGTGACGGCTGATTTAATGAACATTGCGAAGACTAACAATATTACCATTTTTGTCGTGGGACATGTGACTAAAGGTGGAGCGATTGCTGGACCAAAGACTTTAGAGCATATGGTTGATACCGTTTTGTATTTTGAAGGTGACAAGCATCATGCTTATCGTTTGTTGCGAGCCGTTAAAAATCGATTTGGTTCAACTAATGAATTAGGAATTTTTGAAATGGTTGATACAGGACTAAAAGAAGTTGCTAATCCATCTGAAATCTTTTTAGAAGAACGGTTGCATAACGCTACCGGTTCCGCGATTGTAGTTGCGATGGAAGGGACTCGTCCCATTTTAGTTGAAATCCAAGCTTTAATCACGCCCTCAGTCTTTGGGAATGCCCAACGAACTGCGACAGGAGTTGACCGAAATCGGGTTTCTTTGATTATGGCCGTTTTGGAAAAACGAGCAGGCTTGATGTTACAAAACCAGGATGCATATTTAAAAGCTGCTGGAGGCGTTAAGCTAGTTGAACCTGCAATTGATTTAGCAATGGCAATCAGTATTGCTTCTAGTTATGAAGACATTAGTACTGATCCAAAAGAATGTTATATTGGTGAATTAGGTTTGACTGGTGAAATTCGTCGGGTTGATCGAATTGAGCAACGAATTCGTGAAGCTACTAAATTAGGTTTTTCCCGTGTGATTGTGCCCAAACATAATTTAGATGGATTAAAAATGGATTTTGATATTGATGTGGTTGGAGTTACTACCATCCGCGAAGCTTTGAAAGTTGCTTTAAAGAAATAGTGGTCACAGCTTTATTTTTAAGCCAAATAATTGTAAAATTAAATTAGACTAGATAAAGAAAAGAGAGATTTAATTGGCAAATAATAAAATTCGTGTTCGTTATGCACCAAGTCCAACTGGACATTTGCATATTGGGAACGCAAGAACTGCAATTTTTAACTATCTTTTTGCCCGTCATTACAAGGGTAAATTCATCATTCGAATTGAAGATACAGATACAAAACGTAATGTCGCTGATGGTGAAAAGAGTCAATTGGACAACCTTAAATGGTTAGGACTTGACTGGGATGAAGGTCCTGATGTTGGGGGAGATTTTGGTCCTTATCGTCAATCAGAACGTCGCGCTACCTATGATCCTTTGATTCAAAAACTTTTAGACGAAGATAAAGCTTACTATTCATACAAAACTGAAGAAGAACTTGAAGCCGAACGTGAAGAACAAAAGGCTCGTGGGGTAATGCCTCACTATGAATACGAATTTGCCGGCATGACTGAAGACGAACGCAAAGCTGCGATTGCAGATGCTGAAGCTAAAGGGTTAAAACCGGTTATTCGTTTCCGAGTTCCTAAGGATCATACTTACGAATGGGACGACCTCGTTAAAGGTCATGTTTCCTTTAATTCAGATAGTATTGGTGGAGATTTCGTCATTGTTAAACGTGACGGAATGCCTACTTATAACTTTGCCGTAGTTGCGGATGACCATAACATGCAAATTAGTCATGTTTTCCGTGGTGATGATCACGTTGCCAATACCCCTAAGCAATTAATGATTTATGAAGCTTTTGGTTGGCAAGCACCTAAGTTTGGTCACATGAGCTTAATTATTAGTGCCGATACCGGTAAGAAATTAAGTAAACGTGATGAAACAGTGCTTCAATTTATCGAACAATATCATGAATTAGGTTACTTACCAGACGCTTTGTTTAACTTCATTGTGTTATTGGGTTGGTCACCAGTGGGTGAAGATGAAATCTTTAACCAACGTCAATTCATTAAAATGTATGATGAATCACGTTTGAGTAAATCACCAGCTACTTTTGATAGTAAGAAGCTAGAATGGATTAATAACCAATACGTTAAGAATTCTGACGAAGACACCATTGTTGATTTGGCATTACGTCAATTAATTAAAGGTGGCAAGTTACCAGAAAATCCAGATGCTTTAACCATTGAATGGGCTCGTAAATTGATTGATGTTTACCGTCCACAAATGAGTTACATGGCTCAAATTAATGAAATGGCTAATGTTTTCTTTGAAGATCCTGAGTTGATTAAAGGGGATGCACTCGAAGAAATTGAAAACGAAACAGCTCCTGTTGTTTTAAAAGCCTTTGCCGAAAAAATCAAAGAACTACCAATTTTTGATAAAGTTGAAATTTTGAAAACCATTAAGTCAATTCAAAAAGAAACTAAGATTAAGGGTCGTCAATTATGGATGCCAATTCGAATTGCTGTAACTCATGAAATGGAAGGCCCTGAACTACCTGAATCAATTGAATTGATTGGTCGCGAAAAGACTTTGAAGCATTTACAACAAACACTTGATCAAATTAGCAAATAATTAAAATATTTTTAAAATGATTGGTCTAGTTGCATACTAGGCCTTTTGTTTTGGGAAAAATTAGTGTCGATATGATATCATTAAGTGAAAAACGTAGGAGGTAGTTATGGGATTAAAAGTTTATAATTCATTAAATAATGAAATGGAAGTTTTCGAACCACTTCAGGCAGGTAAAGTGAATATGTATGTCTGTGGTCCTACCGTTTATAACTACATCCATATTGGTAACGCACGTAGTATTGTAGCTTTTGATACCATTAGAAGATACTTGGAATATCTTGGTTATGATGTAAATTATGTTTCTAATTTTACTGATGTTGACGACAAGATGATTAAAGCAGCCAAAGAAGACGGAATTACGGTTCCGGAGGTTGCTGATAAATTTATTAAAGCTTATTTTGAAGATACTAAAGCTTTAAACGTTGAACCAGCTACATTAAATCCTCGGGCAACGGAAAACATTCCAGACATTATTAAATTTGTGCAAGCCTTGATTGACCAAGGCTATGCCTACAGTATTGATGGAGATGTTTACTATCGGGCACGTAAATTTAAAACTTATGGTGAACTTGGACACGAAGATCTTGATACTTTAGAAAGTGGAGCTAGCCAACATGTTTCAGCCGATGAACTAGCTAAAAAAGAAGATCCAATTGATTTTGCTTTGTGGAAAAAAGCTAAGCCAGATGAAATTTCATGGGATTCCCCTTGGGGAAAAGGTCGTCCAGGTTGGCACATAGAATGTTCCGTAATGTCAACAAAATACTTAGGGGATACTTTTGATATTCATGGTGGTGGAATTGATCTTGAATTTCCTCATCACGAAAACGAACGCGCTCAAAGTGAAGCTAAGACTGGCAAACGGTTTGTTAATTACTGGTTGCATAACGGTTTTGTGACAGTTGGTGATGACGACGAAAAAATGAGTAAATCGTTAGGTAATTTTGTGACTGTTCATGATTTAATTAAGAAAATTGACCCACAAGTCTTACGGTTTATGATGTCAACTACTCAATATCGTCGGCCTATTCGCTTTAGTCAAGCTGGCTTAGACGAGGCCACAGCAAACTTAAAGAAATTACAAACTGCTTATACTAATTTGGAATATCGCTTAAAAGATGCAGAAGAAGACGGTGATCCAAAAGTTGACCAAGAAATTCGCCAACTTCAAGCTGATTTTCAAGATGCCATGGATGATGATTTTAATGTCCAAAATGGAATTGCAAAAGTTTATGAGATTGCTAAATTAGGGAACGTTTATGCAGAACGGCCATTTGTTTTCAAAGAAACGATTGAGTTAATTATGCAACGCTTGAAACAATTGTCATCAATCTTTGGAATTGAACTTAGTGCGACAGCTTTTAATGATGCGGATGTTGAAAAATTAATTGCAGAACGTAATCAAGCTCGAGCTGATCACAATTTTCAAAGAAGTGATGAGATTCGGGATGAATTGAAAGAACAAGGAATTGTCCTTGAGGATACATCACAAGGAACTCGGTTTAGAAGGGAAAATAAGCGTTAATGAGTGAATCTGATAAAAATATAGAATTTAAACAATTAAATGGAGTAGCTTTAGCTTACCTTGGTGATGCAGTTTATGAAGTGTACATTAGACGTCATTTAATCGATGAAGGAGTTACCCGGCCTAATCATTTACAGCGTAAGGCAACTAAATATGTATCTGCAAAAGCGCAGGCGGGATTAATTTCTTTGATGGAAGAAGATAATTTATTAAGTGAAGAAGAACAATACTTCTTTAAAAGGGGACGTAACGCTAAGAGTTATACCCATGCCAAAAATACCAGCGTTGTAACTTACCGTGTTTCCACCGGATTTGAAGCCTTATTTGGTTTTTTATCTTTGAGTGGACAAGAAGAAAGATTAACTGAACTTGCACAATGGTGCATAAATCAAGTTGAATCTGGGAGAGTAGTTTATGAAAAATAATGAAGATTTTATCATTGGCCGTCATCCGGCCGTTGCGGCTTTAAGAAATCAAGAACAAGACATTAACAAAGTTTTTCTCCAAAATGGGATTAGCAAGGATGATGAAACTGTTCAAACCATTCTTAAATTAGCTAAAGGACGTCATTTGGTGATTTCCAATGTTCCTAAGTCAAAATTAGACTTAATGTCTGACCACCAAAATCATCAAGGAGTAATGCTAGCCATTGCAGCTTTTAAATATGCCACGATTGATGATTTATTTGAGAATGCCGTAAAAAGAACGAAACTCCATTTTTTGTAATTCTTGATAATATTGCTGACCCACATAACTTGGGATCAATTTTAAGAACAGCGGATGCAGCAGGAGTTCATGGTGTAATTATTCCTAAGCATCGTTCAGTTGGCTTAACTTCAACAGTTGCTAAAACATCAGCTGGAGCAATTGAACGAGTACCCGTTGCCAAAGTTACTAATTTGGTAAATACTGTTAACGATTTGAAAGATCGTGGGGTCTGGGTTTTTGGAACCGATATGCAAGGAACTGATTATCGTCGTTGGAATGCCGAAGGGGCATCTGCTTTAATTATTGGCAGTGAAGGAAAGGGAATTTCCCCATTATTAAAGAAACAAGTGGATGAAATGTTAACTATCCCCATGATTGGAAATATTCAAAGCTTGAATGCATCAGTAGCTGCTGGTTTATTGATGTATCAAGGCTTTAATTCTCGACACCCATTATAATCATGGCAAAATTAGCTAAAACTGAATTACTAATTGTTGATGCTTATAATGTGATTGGAAATTGGGAACATTTAAATCGCTTAAAACTAGATAATAAGTTGCCAGAAGCACGTGATGAGTTAATCAGTGAATTAGTGGAATATCAAAAATATAGTGGTAAAGAAATTATCGTCGTTTTTGACGCTATGTATGTTCCTGGATTAGCAAAATCAAAGCAAGTTAACAACGTTAAAGTGGTCTGGACGAATAAAAATGAAACTGCTGATACCTATATTGAAGCATTGGCAGCACGCGAGCAGTCATTGTTCATGCAAGTTGAAGTCGCAACAAGTGATCATGCAGAGCAATGGACGATTTTTTCGGCAGGCGCTTTACGAGTACCAGCACAAGAATTGTTAGTTTCGGTGCGAAGAACCAAGAAAGAAATTCGTAACGAAGCAAAAAATTATAATAGTAATTTAACTGGTAATCGGGTAACTTTTAATGAAGGTCAGCTAGATAAGTTGACGCAATTAAGGGATAAATTATCAAAGGATGAGTAAATACTCGTCCTTTTTTATTTGAAAAAATTTACAATTTTATTAGAAAATAAATAAGCTAAAATTGGTATGATAGCTGTCTTCTATTTGGAACAATTGTTCGCTTGTGAGAGGTTGTTATTCTTTGTAATTTATTAATCAAGCACTTACAAGGAGATCTCCATATATGAATTCAAGCAATGTTTGCAACTGTGATCCACAATTAATTATTGACGCCAAAACTGATGGTGATCGGTTTTATCAACTATTTCAACAATTTTCACCAGTTTATTTAAAGTTGTGGCATGAATTTTATGTCTCAGATATGGATTTGGCTGATTGGAGTCAAGAATCAGCGATGGTCTTAATTAAGATTGTCAATAAGTACGATATTAGTAAGAAAGTGACTTTTGGTTCATTTTACAAAGCTAGCTTGAAAAATCGCTTATTTGATTTGATTAGAAAACGGAAGGCACAAAAACGAGTTCCAACTAATGCACAAACATCTTTAAATCGATTTGCGGAATATTATGCTGATACGATTTCAGATACGACAGCTTTTAATCCTTATGAAATTTATGAATTCTATGAGCAAATTGAACAAGTTAGTTGGACCTGTTCTAAATTTGAAAAATGTGTCTTAACTGATTCTTTACGTCACTTTAGCCCAGAGCAAATTGCACAACGTGAACAAGTTACAGTTTTAAAAGTAAAAAATGCTTTAATGCGTTGTCGCAGAAAATATGATGATCATACCCGTTTGACGCAACTGAAATTAGATGATAAAGTTAAGGCTAATTAAGGAGGTGTAATTATGTCACAGAAAAAGGTTGCATTAGCATGTACAATTTGTGGTTCACGTAATTACACCATTACTGCAAAGCCTAACCGTGAAACGCGATTAGAATTAAAAAAATACTGTAAACATTGTGGTAAAAATACAATTCATCGAGAAACGCATTAAGGAGATTTGATTAATGATAAGACTTTGGAAATTTTTTAAGAGTGTTGTAGCTGAAATGAAGTTAGTGGTTTGGCCTAACGCTAAACAAACTAGAACCGATACTGTTACAGTTATTGGGACTACGATTTTCTTCACTGCCTTCCTTGGAATTATTGATTGGGCAGTCCAAACATTACTTATTAAGCTTTAGAACTTGTTAAACTAGATAACTATTTAATTTTCTGTTATAGTTGAATCACGAACTTCGTTTGCGCGAGGTTTTTTATTTTGGTCGATTTAGTAAAGGAGATTATTGCAGTGGTAGAATCAGCTGAAAAACAATGGTATGTGCTTCATACTTATTCTGGATACGAAAATAAAGTTAAAGAAAACCTTGAATCAAGAAGAGATTCAATGGGGATGCAAGACTACATCTTTGATGTTGTTGTTCCAGAAACTGAAAAGCATGAAGTTAAGAATGGTAAAGAAAAAGTGGTAATGGATAAGACTTTTCCAGGTTACGTGCTTGTTCAAATGGTAATGACTGATCGTGCTTGGTATGTTGTTCGTAATACACCAGGTGTAACTGGTTTTATCGGATCACATGGACAAGGTTCAAAGCCAAATCCGTTACTTCCAGAAGAGGTTGAACATGTGATGGCTCAACTTGGAATGAAGCAAAACATTCAACCTTTGGATAGTAAAGTTGGTGATACTGTTACAATTATTGAAGGAGCATTCAATGGTCTTTCAGGTAAAATAACTAGTATCGATAATGAAAAAGGTAAGTTAAAAGTTAATATTGATATGTTTGGTAGAGAAACTAGTACCGAACTAGATTTCAAGCAAGTAAAGCCATTGGAAAATAATTAATCATAGTAATTGTTGTAATCTGAGATTGCTTATGCTATAATTTTCCAGTGTACTTTGTGCATAATCAACGTGGGAGAAGAAATTTCATCTTCATTTACCACACACGGACTTAAGGAGGTTTGTCTCGTGGCTAAAAAAGTAGTAGATATTGTAAAGTTACAAATTGCAGCGGGTAAAGCAACACCTGCTCCTCCAGTTGGACCTGCATTGGGTCAAGCTGGTGTGAACATTATGGAATTTACAAAGGATTTTAATGCACGTACTGCTGATCAAGCAGGAATGCTTATTCCGGTTGTAATTACCGTATTTGAAGATCACTCATTTAGTTTCATTACTAAGACTCCACCTGCCGCTATTCTTTTAAAGAAAGCTGCTGGTGTTGAATCTGGTTCTGGTGAACCTAACACTAAGAAGGTTGCTAGCGTAACCAAAGCTCAAGTGAAGGAAATCGCTGAAACTAAAATGCAAGATCTAAACGCAGCTGATGTTGAAGCAGCTATGCGTATGATTGAAGGTACTGCACGTAGTATGGGATTCACTGTCGAAGGTTAATTCTAAACCCGTAGTAGTCGCTGTATTATCAAAAGGTAATACTTGAAGTGGGAGGAACTTGATTCCGTTGGACCACATTGCAAGGAGGAAATCACATGGCTCGTAAAAGAGGTAAGAAGTATAGAGATGCTGCTGAACAAATCGATAAGAGTATTGCATACCCAGTCGATGAAGCAGTTGCACTTGTTCAAAAATTAGATGTTGCCAACTTTGATGATTCAATCGAAGTTGTTATTAAATTAAACGTTGATACAAAACAAGCTGATCAACAATTACGTGGTGCCGTAGTTTTACCTAATGGTACTGGTAAAGATCAAAAAGTTATTGTATTTGCTAAGGGTGATAAAGCTAAAGAAGCTGAAGCAGCCGGTGCAGACGTTGTTGGTGAAGAAGACTTAGCACAAAAGATCATGGACGGTTGGATGGACTTTGATGTTGCCGTTTCAACTCCTGATATGATGGCTCAAGTTGGTCGTTTAGGACGTGTGCTTGGACCTAAAGGTTTAATGCCTAACCCTAAGACTGGTACTGTAACTATGGATGTTACAAAGGCCGTTTCTGAAGCCAAAGCTGGTAAGGTTACTTACCGTACTGATCGTGATGGTAACATTGCTGTTGCAATTGGTAAAAAATCATTTGATACAGATAAGTTAGTTGAAAACTTTAAGACTGTTGAAAGCATTTTGGTTAAAAACCGTCCTGCTTCTGTTCACGGTACTTACATTCAAAACATTTCTGTTTCATCAACTTTTGGTCCTGGTGTTAAAGTTTCACCTGAATCATTTTAAAGTACTGACCTAAAAATTAAATCCCTGTATTGACTAATTAATTTTCCTATGGTAAATTATTAGTATAATATGATTCGCCTAAGACTCAGGTGGCTTTTAAAGCCTTAATTAATGCCTGCCGAGGAGTTTAACGACTTTTCTCTATGTTTTGGCGAACATAGGGATTTTTTTATAGGTTCCAAATTTCATTGGGAGGTGAAAATTTATGCCAAAAAAAGAAGTTATTGATGCCAAAGCCAAAAAGGTTGACGAAATTGCTAAAGACTTTGAAGAAGCTGTTTCAGCAATTGTAGTTGATTCTCGTGGTTTGACTGTTGCTCAAGACACTGAATTACGTAAGGAATTACGTGATAGTGGTGTTAAACTTATGGTTATTAAAAACAAGATTTTAGAACGTGCTGCTGATCAAAGTGGTCATGATGATTTAAAATCAGTCTTTAATGGACCAAGTGCCGTTGCATTTTCTCACGAAGATGCCGTTGCACCTGCTAAGATTTTGAAAAAATTTGCTGATGAAAATGATGCTCTTGTAATCAAGGGTGGAATTATCGAAGGTGAAGTTGCAGGTATTGAAAAGATTAATGAATTTGCTACATTACCAAGTCATGAAGAATTACTTGCTACTCTTGCAAATATCTTACAAGCACCTGTTCGTAACGTTGCATATGCCGTTAAGGCTGTTGCAGACAGCAAGTCTGAAGAAGACGCTGAATAATAAAAATATAAATGTCCTATTAGGAGGAATTTAACATGGCTTTTGAAAAAGATAACATTATTGCTCAATTAAAAGATGCTTCAATCACTGATTTAAACGATTTGGTTAAAGCAATCGAAGACGAATTTGACGTTTCAGCTTCTGCTCCAGTTGCTGCTGCTGGTGCTGCTGGTGCCGCTGCTGCTAAGAGCACTTTCGATGTAGAATTAACTTCTGCTGGTGCTGGTAAGATCAAAGTTATCAAGGAACTTAAAGGTATCACTGGTCTTGGTCTTAAAGAATGTAAAGGAATCGTTGATAACGCACCATCAATGGTTAAAGAAGGTCTTTCAGAAGACGAAGCTAACGACATCAAGGAAAAACTTGAAGCCCAAGGCGCAACTGTTACTCTTAAATAGTAACTAGTCTTTATATAAAAGGGATGTGTGAAATCACACATCCCTTTTTTACTACCTATCGTTATTTGAAGATTTTTTGGAGGAACCATTTGAAAGCATTCTTTAAAAAATTTATTGATTTCTTTAATAAGTATCTAAATGTAATTAAAATTATTTTTTTAATAGTGGTAGCAGCTTTCGTTGTATTTGAAGCCCATAGTATTTTAAAAGAAATTAATGGACAACAAATGAAACAAAGCTTGGCTTCACAGTCACCACAGCACTTATTAATTTTAACAATTTTGGGTTTACTTGCTGTTACTCCCATGCTAATCTATGATTTTACTTTTACAGAATTTTTACCTGTTAAGTTTAAACCTTTGTATGTAATAAAAAGTGGTTGGATAACTAACACCTTTACTAATATCGCTGGATTTGGTGGTTTTTTAGGAGCCAGCTTGCGAGCTAACTTTTATAGTAAAGACGCTAGTAAGAAACAAATTGTTTATGCAATTTCTAAAGTGGCCCTATTTTTACTTGCGGGATTGTCAACTTATTGTTTAATTTCATTAGTGCTGATTTTCGGTTTTGGGATTGGAAATCGCTTTGCCGGAGATTGGATTTGGTTATTGGGTGGGGGAGCATATTTCCCAATTGTTTTCTTATTTACTAGATTTAGCAATTCTGAATTTTTTGCTGATTTAACGATTCGAAGAGAACTTAAATTAATTCTTGGATCATGTTTAGAATGGGGTTCGTGTGTAGCTTTGTTCTTAGTGATTGGGGATTTTATGAATCTTCACATTGACATCTGGAATGTGATTCCAATGTTTTTTGCTGCCAATGTTTTTGGAGTTATTTCAATGCTTCCAGGTGGACTTGGAACTTTTGATACCATGATGATTCTTGGACTTAGTGAATTAGGAATCTCTCCAACCCTTGCAACCGTTTGGCTATTACTTTATCGAATTTTTTATTACTTTATTCCATTTGGAATCGGAGCATTTTTGTTTGGAATTGAATTAGCCGGCCGTTTTAACAAGTTTTTAGATGAAATTCCTGCTAGTATTATTCAAAGGTCATCCCAGTTAATTATTACGATTTTTATGTATTTTTCTGGGATTATGATGATTTTATTGGCTACTGTTCCTAACATGGTCTTGTTAAATCCGCTTTATAATTCTTTGGCACCATTTACCTTATATTTCTTAAGCCAACTTTCCAATGTAATCATTGGATGCTTGCTAATTGGGTTAGCTAGAGGAGTAGGTTTGCGAGTTAAAAAAGCGTTTTGGCCAACTGTATTTCTTTTGCTTTTTGCAATTGGAAATACACTTTGGAAAGAAGACTTTCCAATTCGATTAGCGATTTTCTTAGCATTTATTTTAATTTGTTTAATTTTTTCTCGTAAGGGAATGTACCGTGATCGCTTAACATACTCTTGGGGAGCAGCTATTACAGATGCGGGAATCTTTGTGGTTTCTTTTGCAGTTTATTGTTTAGTTGGTTTTGTGCTGGGACATGATCATGGTGGCATTAAAATGTCGAATGAATATTTACTTCCTTCACAACAAGGTTGGGTAATTGGATTAATTGGATTTATCATTGCCATTTGTATCCTTTATGGTTTGATTCGTTTTCTTTCTTACTCCGATACTCCTTGGATGAACCAACCATTTGATCAAGAACGGGTAAAAAAAGTAATTGATCAATTTGGTGGAAATGAAGTTAGTCACTTAGTTTTTCTTCGCGATAAAAAGGTGTATTTCTATACTGAAGATGGCGAAGACCAGATTGTGTTTATGTACAAACAAAAAGCTAATAAGCTAATTGTGATGGGTGAACCGTTTGGTAATCAAGCTAAATTAGATAAAGCCATTGATAAATTTATGATTGATGTAGATAATGTTGATCTAACTTTGGTATTTTATGAAGTTGGTGAATCATTAACGATGTTACTTCATGATAAAGGTTTTGATTTCATCAAAGCTGGTGAAGAAGGACACGTTGACTTGGAGACATTTACTTTAGTCGGTAAAAAACATCGTGGTGAACGTGCATTAATGCATAAGTTTGAGCGAGATGGTTTTAAATTTAAAATTATTAATCCACCATTTTCTGCTGAAACTATGAATGATTTGAAGAAAATTTCAGATGAATGGTTAGAGGGCCGTGATGAAAAGGGATTCTCATTAGGATTCTTTGATCCTTATTACCTTAACCAAGCTCCAATCGCTGTAATTTGTGATGAAAATGACAAAATTGTTGCATTCGCTAACATTATGCCAACTGGGGATCATGCCATGACTTCAATTGATTTAATGAGATCAAGTGAAGAAGCACCTTCGGGAATTATGGATGGAATTTTCATTAATTTGTTTAATTATTCTAAAGAAGAAGGTTATCGTTGGTTTAACTTAGGAATGGCTCCGTTAGCAAATGTGGGTAATTCTCGTTTTAGTTTTATTAACGAAAAAATTGCTCATTTAATTTATGAATATGGGGATGCTTTCTATAGTTTCCAAGGACTTCGGTCTTACAAACAAAAATATGTCGATAAATGGGAATCAAAATATTTCGTTTATCGTAAAAATAATTCACTTGTGTTCACAATGTTACAGCTTCTTCAAATTGTTAACGAACGTCCACTGTTGAAAAAATAAAATAATTCGGATTATTCCGAATTATTTTTGCTTTATTCGTTTGGCAATTCGTTTTTACTTGTTTGAAATAACAATAATAATTAAATAATTGATGTAGAAGTTAAGTACAAATGAAAATTTCTCAGAGAATTCTTGGTTGGTGTGAAAGAATGAAATAGCAATTTGGAAAATGGGCTTTAAAAAACTTTATTAGTGAATAGTTAGCTAATAGCGGGTTTGTTACCGATACCATTACAAAGTTATACCATTTTAAACGGTGTAACTTATAGAGATATATTTTGAAAAAAATATATGAACTAAGGTGGTAACACGAGCGCACTCGTCCTT
The DNA here is from genome assembly GCF_001436035.1 of Fructilactobacillus sanfranciscensis DSM 20451. Taxonomy (GTDB): domain Bacteria; phylum Bacillota; class Bacilli; order Lactobacillales; family Lactobacillaceae; genus Fructilactobacillus; species Fructilactobacillus sanfranciscensis. The sequence goes on along the minus strand of NZ_AYYM01000010.1, from coordinate 11,297 downwards.
TGATTAGGATGGGTGTTTTTTTATTGTTTTTGATACATCTTAAAGGAGAATAGCATGGCAGAAGAACATAAAAATCATTTATCACGGGCAATGACCTCACGACAAGTACTAATGATTTCACTTGGAGGAGAATTGGAACGGGTTTATTTTTAAGCTCTGGTTATACAATTCATGAAGCAGGTCCAGTTGGAACAATTTTGGCTTATTTAATTGGGGCAGTAATTGTTTACTTAGTAATGCTTTGTTTAGGAGAACTTTCAGTAGCAATGCCAGAAACTGGATCATTTCATGTTTATGCACAAAAATATTTAGGAAAGAGTGCTGGTTTTGTCGTCGCTATCTTATATTGGCACTTGGATATGGAGCTTGTTATTCATGATTTTAATTTTTGCGATTAATGCTTTTTCAGTAAAATGGTTTGCTGAGACCGAATTTTGGTTTTCAAGTATCAAAGTTGCTGTCATTGTTGCGTTTATTTTATTAGGGGCAGGTGCCATTTTTGGAATCTTTAGTTTTCATGGAAACCATCAACTGATTGGATTCAAAAATTTTTATGAACATGGTTTGTTTCCAAATGGTTTTGGTGGAGTATTCACAACCATGTTAACCGTTAACTTTGCTTTTTCAGGAACTGAGTTAATTGGAATTACTGCAGGAGAAACTAAAAATCCAGCTACCACAATTCCAAAAGCAATTAAAACGACTTTATGGCGTTTAATTCTCTTTTTTATTGGGAGTATGATCGTGATGAGCTCCTTGATTTCGTATAAACAAGCTGGAGTTACTCAAAGTCCCTTTGTCTTAATCTTTTCTGAGATGGGAATTCCGTTTGCCGCCGATATTATGAATTTTGTGGTTTTAACTGCCATTATTTCGGCTGCTAATTCTGGATTATATGCCTCAACAAGAATGTTATGGTCATTAGCAAATGAAGGAATTATTCCTAAAATTTTTAAGCAAACTAATCGAAAAGAAATTCCTATTTATGCTTTAATCGCCAGTATGATTGGAGGAGTTTTTGCACTATTTTCAGCGGTATATGCGGCTGGATCAGTTTATTTAGTTCTAGTTTCTATCTCTGGTTTAGCAGTGGTTTTTGTTTGGATGGCAATTGCCTTGTCAGAATTACAATTTAGAAAGCATTATGTTGCAAGTGGAAAAGACGTTCGTGACTTAGTTTATCGAACCCCATTTTATCCATGGACACCATTAGCAGCATTTATTTTATGTTTCTTATCATGTATATTGATTTGGGTTGATCCTAATCAAAGGGTAGCGCTTTATTACACCGTTCCATTTGTTGTAATTTGTTATGTTTTTTATGAAATCAAAATTAGATATGATAAAAAGTGAGAAATCAAAAATGACTAAAACTTCAGTTGAAAAACGATTACAAGAGAAACTTGTCTTAGATGGGGCAATGGGAACTGAATTAGAAAAATTAGGTGTAAAAACCAATGATTTGTTGTGGTCAGCAAATGCCTTGATTAATAATCCAAAATCAATTTATCAAGTTCATGCGGACTATTTTAAAGCAGGTGCAGACATTGCGATTACTGATACTTATCAAGCTAATGTTGCGGCTTTTGCTAAAGTTGGAATTAATCACGATCAAGCACTTGACCTAATTAAAAAGGGTGTAGAGCTAGCTAAACAAGCGCGTGATGATTTTAATCCAGCTGGTTTAGTTGCTGGATGTGTTGGTCCTTACGGAGCTTATTTAGCTAATGGGGCAGAATATACAGGTGCATATGATTTATCATTTGCTGAATACCAAAAGTTTCATCAAGAAAAAATTAAAACTCTAATTAATGCTGGGTCTGATTTAATTTCCGTTGATACAATGCCTAATTTTGCAGAAATTAAATCTGTGGTAAAAATAATTAATGATTTACCGAATAAAATTCCGTATTGGATTAGTTTAAGTGTGAAAGATGAAAATACTTTAAGTGATGGGACTCCTTTACGTGATGTAATTATTTGGTTAGGAAAGCAATCAGGCATTAGTGGAATTGGAGTAAATTGTACCAAAATTGAAAATATTACTCCCATTGTAAGTTTGATGCATCATCTCACTGATTTACCAATTGTAGTTTATCCTAATCCGGGTGATATTTATGATCCGCAAACTAAAACTTGGACTTCAGTCCCTCATACTGATACTTTTGAACAGGAAGTACCGCGATGGCTTGCAGAAGGAGCGAACATTATCGGTGGTTGCTGCCGTACTACACCCCAAGATATCGAACAAATAACTGAAATCATTAAAAATTAATGGTATTTTAAAAATAAACTGTTAAAATGATTAGCAATGATAATAATAGGAGGATATTTATAATATGACAAGAAAAATTGGAATTATCGGAGATGGACACGTTGGTTCAACAGTAGCACATTATATTGTGACAAATGACTTTGCCGACGATTTAGTTTTAATTGATAAAAATGAGGCTAAAGTAAATGCAGATGCAATTGACTTTCGAGAAGCAATGCCCAATTTACCATTTCACACTAATATCACAGTTAATGATTATGCCGCTTTAAAAGATGCTGATGTAATTATTTCTGCTTTAGGAAATATCCGCTTGAATGATGGTGCCAAAGAAGATCGTTTTTCTGAACTTGCTTACAATAGTGAACAAGTTAAATCCGTGGCAGCTAAGATCCGTGATTCAGGCTTTAATGGAATCATCATTGCCATTACTAATCCAGTTGATGTGATTACTTCACTTTATCAGCAGATTACTGGCTTGCCTAAAAAGCATGTGATTGGGACTGGAACGCTCTTGGATTCAGCGCGAATGAAACGTGCTGTCGCCGAAAAACTAAATCTTGATTCCCGTTCGGTAACAGGATATAACCTAGGTGAACATGGTAATTCTCAATTTACTGCTTGGTCAACGGTTCGTGCTTTAGATAAGCCATTAACCGAATTAGCAAAAGAACGTCACTTAGATTTAGATGCTTTAGATAACGAAGCCCGTCATGGAGGTTATACCATTTTTAAAGGAAAAGGGTACACAAGTTATGGAGTTGCTACTGCAGCAGTTCGATTAGCTAATGTAGTTCTTTCTGACGCACATACTGTTTTACCAGTCTCTAATTATCGAAAAGACTATGATTCTTATTTGTCATATCCTGTGGTAGTTGGACGTGATGGTGTCTTAGATGATGTATCACTTAATTTAACGGATGAGGAAAAAGAAAAATTACAAAATTCAGCTGATTTTATTAAAACTAATTTTAAGAAATATAGTGAAAAATAGTTTAAAAAAAGAGCCACTTCATTGAAGTGGCTCTTTTACTATTTAAAATTTATTTATTTTTGTGTTTATCTTCCCAAGAACCAAATAGATAATCATCATCTGACATTGCTTCAACATTACCAAGACGATAACCATTTCCAACTTCTGAGAAGAAGTCATGATTAACTGTTGAAGTTGAAATTCCGTTCATCACAACGGGGTTAACATCTTCAGCAGTATCTGGAAACATTGGGTCTTGACCCAAGTTCATTAAAGCTTTATTGGCATTGTAACGGATGAAAGTAAGCACTTTATCTGTTAAACCAGTTTTATCATATAAAAGATGGGTGTAATTAACCTCGTTTTCGTATAAGTCATAAAGGAAGTTATACATCCAATCTTTAAGTTCAGCTTGTTCATTAGGACTTAATTGATTAAATTGAATCTGAAATTTGTAACCAACATAGGTACCGTGAACTGATTCATCCCGAATAATTAACTTGATGATTTCAGCCACATTGGTCAATTTATTATGACCTAGATACCAAAGTGGGGTGAAGAATCCAGAGTAAAAGAGAAAGGTTTCTAGAAATACACTTGAAATTTTCTTTTTTAATGGGTGTTCATCATTATGATAAAGGTTATAAATTCTTTTGGTTTTGCTTTGTAAAAATTCTTCAGAATCACTCCAGTCAAAAATTTCATTGATTTCTTTAGGAGTGTTTAAAGTTGAAAAGATTGTAGAATAGCTTTTAGCATGGACTGATTCCATGAATTGAATATTGTTTAATACCGCAACTTCATGTTGAGTATGTGCATCTGCTCTTAATGATGCCATTCCATCTTGAGATTGAAGGGTATCTAATAAAGTTAATCCACCAAAGACATGTCCAACGAGCCATTTGTGATCGTCATCAAGTTCACGCCAATCTTTTAAATCGTTAGAAACTGGTACTCGGGTATCTAACCAAAATTGTTCTGTAAGTTTGTGCCAGGTTGCTTCATCAACATCGTCATCAACTCGATTCCAGTTAATGGCTTTGTAATTACCCTTTAACTTACCCGTTAAAATTTCGTTCATATTCATTGATATAATCCTCCTAAATGACACAGCTTTGACATTCGTTAGCACCAACTGTGTCGTTGTTATCAGTGAAAGTTCTAACGTAGTAAATTGATTTAATGCCTTTATGGTAAGCATAATTTCTTAAGATTGTTAAATCACGTGTTGACATCTTTGGATCACGACCATTTTTCCATTCGTACATCCCTTCAGGAATGGTAGAACGCATGAAGAGGGTCATACTTAAACTTTGATCAACGTGTTTTTGGGCTTCAGCAAAGATATCGATTTCTTTACGCATATCAATATCATAAGCTGATTCATAATATGGAAGGGTATCGTTTGAAAGGTAAGGAACGGGATAAAAAATTGTTCCAATTTTAGCATCTTGTCGTTCTTCAATTCGACTAACGATTGGGGCAATACTTGCGGTAGCGTCACCAATGTAGGCTGTTGAACCATTAGGAGCAACTGCCATCCGGTTTTGATGATATAAACCATAAGTCATAACTGACTTCTTAAGCTCTTCCCAGTCTTTTTCAGAAGGCACAAAGGTACCCTTGAAGAGGTCCTTAACTTTTTCTGATTGGGGACCCCAATCTTTGGCGGTGTACTTATCAAAATAAGTACCATCTGCATATTTACTGTTTTCAAAGTTATGGAATGACTTACCGCGTTCTTTAGCAATCTTGTTAGATGCAACTAGAGTCCAGTAGTTCAAGAGCATAAAGTAAACACCAGTAAATTCGATTGATTCAGGCGAACCGTAATACATATGATTTAAAGCGAGAAATGAGTGAAGACCCATGGCACCAAGTCCAATCGAATGGCTTAAATCATTTCCTCTTCTAATTGAAGGAACAACATCAATTTTACTTTCATCGGTCACGTAGGTTAAGGCACGCACCATTGTGTTAACAGATTCACCAAAATCATCTGATTTCATCAAATTAACGACGTTTGTTGAACCTAGGTTACATGAAATATCAGTCCCTAATTGGTCATACTGTTGCAAGTCATTAATGATTGATGGGGTTTGCACTTGCATAATTTCAGAACACAAGTTACTCATGACAATTTTACCGGCAACTGGTTTTTCCCGGTTAGCAGTATCAATGTTCATGATGTAAGGATAACCGGATTCTTGTTGTAATTTACCGATTTCGGTTTCTAAATCACGAGCCTTCATTTTTTTCTTGCGGATGTTTTCGTTAGCAACTAAATTGTCATATTCTTTAGTGATGTCAACGTAAGAGAATGGAACTCCATATTCTTTTTCCACATCATAAGGGCTAAAGAGATACATATCTTGATCATTTTTAGCAAGTTCATAAAACTTATCAGGAACGGTTAGTCCTAAAGATAAGGTATTAACTCGAATTTTTTCATCAGCATTTTCTTTTTTAACTGAAAGAAAGTCAATAATATCAGGATGAAAGACACTAAGATAAACAACACCAGCACCTTGACGTTGGCCTAATTGATTTGAGTAGGTAAAACTGTCTTCTAACAGTTTCATGACTGGCATTACTCCACTAGCAGCGCCTTGAATGTGCTTAATTGGATCTCCAGCAGCACGAAGGTTAGAAAGGTTAATTCCTACACCTCCACCAATTTTAGAGAGTTGTAAGGCCGAATTAATGGTTCTTCCGATACTATTCATATCATCAGTAGTTTGGATTAAGAAACATGAAATTAATTCTCCACGCCGTTTTTTTCCAGCGTTTAAGAAAGTTGGCGTAGCTGGTTGGAAACGTTGGTGAATTAATTCATCAGCTAAACGCATTGCTAATTCTTGATCACCGTCAGCTAAAAAGAGGGCGTTCATTGCAGTCCGATCAATGTATCTTTCAAGATATTGATTACCATCATTTGTTTTTAAGGCATATTGTGCATAAAATTTATAGGCAGCCATAAATGATTTAAAGGTAAAATGTTGATCCTCTAAGTATTGGTAAAGTTTTTCAATAAATGAAAAAGGATACTTTTCTAAAAAGCTAGCTTCAATGTAGTTATTTTTAGTTAAGTAATCCAAACGATCCTTTAAAGAATCAAACTTTACGGTATTAGGAATCACGTTTTCTTTAATAAAAGCATCTAGGGCTTCTTTATCTTTTTCTAGTCTAATTTTTCCATCTTTTGATGGGATGTTGATCTCGTTATTTAATCTATAATAACTAACATCAGTTTGGTCTTTTAGCGACATATTCCTAGTGCTCCTTGTTGTGTATAATAGGTAATATAATGTTAAGCGAATTCTGCTACTAGTTTGTTTAGGCAATCAGGTCTAAAACCAGTAAATGATTCGGCACCTTCGACTTCAACAACTGGAACTACTTGGAAACCTAACTCTTTTAAGTAGGTAACAAATTCTGGGTTTTCAGAAGTGTTTTTTTCTACGAAATCGATGTTGTGTTCCTCAAGGAAACGCTTAGTCATTTTACATTGGATACAATTGTTTTTAGTAAATACTGTAATTGAATTCATAATCTTCATCTCCTGTTTATACGATATAATAGATTTTACTACGAACACTTAATCTTTCAAATGAAAACACACCATATATGGAGTGTGCACTTGAGAAACACGCTATATATAGTGTGTGAAACTAAAAAATATTTTTGAGGACGTGCTATCATGAACAACTTTTATTACACAGAAAATCCAGATGTTCAACATGATGAAAAACATTGGGAATATACCTTATTGAATTACACGCTTAGTTTTGTTTCAGATAACGGTGTGTTTTCTAAAAGCACCATTGACTATGGATCACGAGTTTTGATTAACGCAGTTGATTTAAAAAACATTCCAGCTGGTAATGTTTTAGATTTAGGTTGTGGTTATGGACCAATTGGTTTGTTTTTAGCAAAAAATAACCCAGACCGTAATTTTACCATGGTTGACGTAAATAATTTAGCTTTATCTTTAGCAAAACGAAATGCAGAACAGAATCAAATTGAAAATGTTTCGATTTTTGCTTCGAACGTTTATGAAAACGTAGAAGGTAAATTTGCTGCCATCATTACTAATCCACCAGTTCGAGCAGGCAAAGAAGTCGTAGATGCAATGATTACTGGATCATACGATCATTTAGAAAAAGATGGAACGTTAACGGTTGTATTACAAAAAAAACAAGGAGCACCGTCTGCCAAAAAATTAATGAAAAAGATTTTTGGTAATGTTGAAATTGTAACTCGTGACAAAGGTTATTACATTTTGTTAAGTAGAAAAGTGGATTAAATAGATGACAGAAATTGATCAAAATTTTATGGAAGTTGCTTTGCGTGAGGCTAACTTTGCGGCTCAAATCGGAGAAGTACCAATTGGGGCTGCCATCGTTAAAGATGGAAAAGTGATTGCGACTGCGCATAATCTACGTGAACATAGTGAAATGGCTACGCAACACGCTGAAATCATTGCAATTGAAGCAGCTTGTACTGAATTAAAGAGTTGGCGGTTAACTGATTGCACGCTTTACGTAACGATTGAACCTTGCGTAATGTGTGCAGGTGCTATTTTAAATGCTCGGATTGATCGAGTTGTTTACGGCGCTATGAACCAAAAAGGTGGGGCAGTTGGTAGTCTTTATAATGTCCTTACTGATTCACGACAAAACCATCAAGTAGAAGTAATTGCTGGAGTAAAAGCAGATAATTCTGCTCATATAATGAAGAAATTTTTTAAAAGTAAGCGAAAACGACGTAATCACTAGACAAAAAACAGAGAATAAGATAATATAGTATTTGCCGCAAGGCATGAAGCAAAGATGGAATTACGAACCGTGTCAGGTCCGGAAGGAAGCAGCACTAAGTTTTCTCTGTCTTGTGCTTCTTTTTTTATGCTTATAAACTTTCAGTCATTCGACTGGAAGTTTTTTTCATGTCAATTAATTTGGTATTTAAATCGTAATCAAGCTATAATAGTAACAGTCTAAAAACAAAAAGAAAGGAAGTTCTTCATGGGTTATCAAGCTTTATATCGGGTCTGGAGACCCCAACGATTTGATGAAATTGTTGGTCAACAGGTCATTACACAAACATTAAAAAACGCTTTGGTAACTGACCAGATTAGCCATGCTTATCTGTTTAACGGACCTCGTGGAACTGGGAAGACTTCAACTGCAAAGATTTTAGCTAAAGCGGTTAACTGTGAACATTTAAAAGATGGGGAACCTTGTAATGAATGTGACATTTGTGTTGCCATTAACAACGGTTCACTTAATGATGTGATTGAAATTGATGCGGCCTCTAACAATGGGGTTGAAGAGATTCGTAACATTCGCGATAAGGCAAAATATGCTCCCACTGAAGCAAAATATAAAGTTTATATTATTGATGAAGTTCATATGCTTTCCATTGGGGCTTTTAATGCCTTATTAAAGACCTTGGAAGAGCCTCCTGAACATGTGATATTTATCTTAGCAACAACTGAACCACATAAGATTCCTGCTACCATCATTTCTAGGGTCCAACGATTTGACTTTAAACGGATTCAAGCCAAAGATATCTTAGAACAAATGGAGAAAATCTTAGATTCAAAGAAAATTAAGTACGATGATCGTGCTTTAAAAGTTATTGCTAAAAGTGCTGAAGGTGGAATGCGGGATGCTTTGAGTATCTTGGACCAAGTGCTTTCTTACAGTGATGATGAAATTACTTATGACAGTGCCTTACAAGTGACTGGAAGTGTTGCTCGCGATGATTTGCAAGCTTACATGCAAGCAATTATCAACGGTGACGTAAGGGTTGGTTTAAAAGAAGTCCAAGCGATTTTAAATAATGGAAAAGATGCCAGTCAGTTTATTGAAGATCTAATTAATTATTGCCAAAATATTTTGTTATACAAACAAGATTCAGAAATGGTTGAAGCTAGTGAATTAGGTTTGCTTGGTGATGATTTCAAAGAAATTGCTGAGAAGGTCAAATCTTCTAAGGTTTATTATTATGTAGAAACAATGAATGATGTACAGCGTCAATTACGTTCAACTTATCATCCAGATGTTTACCTCGATATTTTGACAGTTAAATTGGCTAATCAACCGGCGGAAACTACTCCAGTTAGCCAACCAAATGTTAAAAAAACAGTTGATACAGAAGTTGTTTCAAAATTACAGTTGCAAATTGATGCGTTAACCAAACAGTTAGAACAAGTTAAGCACGCAGCCCCCGTTCAAACTATGACTAAACCAGTTCCTCGAGAAACCGCCACAAAAAATGACAATCCCAAAGCAACCGTTGATTTTGAAAGAGTTTCTAAGGTTTTAGGGTCAGCAACCCGTGCTAATTTAACTGCATATCAAAGTCAATGGGATGATGTTATGAACCTCTTGTCAGTTACTCAAAGGGCATTGATGCATGTTTCAAAACCAGTAGCTGCAAGTGCTGATGGAATCGTAGTAGCATTTAATTATGCTTTTCTTTATCAAAAAGCGGGTACTGATAATGATCTAATGGATGCGTTACAAAACGCGATGGATCGTGTATTTGGTAAAGTTCCAGACATTATATTTGTTCCAATTGATGAGTGGCCTGGAATTAGAAAAGAATACTTAGCCAATAATCCAGTGGAAAAACATTCCAAACCTGGAAAAGAAAATGTAACAGAAGAGCAACAAACCAAAAATGAAGCGGTTGAAAAGGCCCAAGAATTATTTGGAAATGATATAGTAAAAGTAGAAGATAATTAAAGGAGAACTTAACATGGGTATGAATGGTATGAACATGGGTAAGATTATGAAACAAGCCCAAGAAATGCAAAAGAAAATGGCAGCACAACAAAGTGAAATCGAAAACAGTGAATTTACAGGAGTTTCACCAGAAGAATTAGTTACTGTAACATTTGGTGGTAACCGTCGAATGAAAGATATGCAAATTAAAGCAGAAGCAATTGATCCAGATGATCCTGATATGTTATCAGATTTAGTTTTAAGTGCTGTGAATGATGCTTTAGCTAAGATTGATGACACTACTCAAAGTAAGATGGGTCAATTTACGCAAGGAATGAATATTCCTGGATTATAAAGAGGAAAATTAAATGCAATATCCAGAACCAGTTGCAAAGTTAATTGATAGTTATATGCACTTGCCTGGAATTGGTAAAAAAACCGCCACACGGTTAGCTTTTTATACGATTGATATGAACAAAGATGATGTGCTTAATTTTGCTGAAGCTTTAACTGATACAAAAGAAAAGCTTAAATTTTGTTCAATCTGTGGCAATATCACAGAAAATGACCCATGTGATATCTGTGCTGACCCTAATCGTGATCAATCAAAAATTCTTGTTGTCGAGCAACCGAAAGACGTTGCTACAATGGAAAAAATGAAAGATTACAAAGGGTTATACCACGTTTTGCATGGGGTACTTTCGCCAATGGAAGGTAAAGGACCTGACGATATTAATATCAGTTCGTTAATCCAGCGCTTACAAAAAAATGAAGCAATTCAAGAAGTAATTGTGGCAACTAACGCAACTCCCGAAGGTGACGCAACGGCAATGTATTTAGCCCGTTTGTTGAAACCGGCTGGAATTAAAGTAACACGACTTGCTCGGGGCTTGTCTGTCGGTAGTGATATTGAATATGCTGATGAAATGACATTGTTCAAAGCAGTTGAAGGTCGGACTGAGATGTGAGGAATGCAAATGTTTGGATTTAATAAAAGAAAAGATTTTAAACAGATTTATGATGAAGAATTATTAAAGTCGATTAATCTTTTAAAGCGTGATTGGAATCAAGCGCAACAAACACAAATGGCTGTTGCTGATGTAGATGATCAAATCATTGCGCAAACAGAGTTAGCAAAACAAAAATATGAATTTATGTACCGTCAAATTCGGAAACGAAACTTGAAAAATAATCGGATTCAATCTAATGTCTATGATCATTAGGTAGCCAAACAGGCTCGTCATTGTTGACGGGCCTGTTTTTTATTTGAGTTATCAATTTTATGGATGTAAGCTGATTTCTGAGACAACTTTTAAGAGAG
>NZ_AYYM01000001.1 GCF_001436035.1 Fructilactobacillus sanfranciscensis DSM 20451 | reverse complement strand
TCACGGCAGTAACATGGGTTCGAATCCCGTGCGGGTCATTTTTAATATTTTTATTATCGCGGGGTAGAGCAGTCTGGCAGCTCGTCGGGCTCATAACCCGGAGGTCGTTGGTTCAAATCCAGCCCCCGCAATTTTGGTCCGTTGGTCCAGTCGGTTTAAGACGCCTGCCTGTCACGCAGGAGATCACGAGTTCGAGTCTCGTACGGACCGTACGAATTAAATATTATCGTAATTTTATCTATTTTAGTTAAATTGCGTTTGTCTCGTCATTTATGATGAGACTTTTTTTATTTATGAATTTATTTTATTCAAATTAAAAAGTGATATTAACTTTAAAATCGCTAATACCGCTTTAAATTGAATAATTATTTTTCAACTCTTTCATAACCTGAATTATGATAGTTAATACTAAAATCATCCTTGAAATTATTAAATGCCATAAAGTTATTAATTTTATTATCTTTCCATTGAAGAAATGAATATTCATCCTTCCAAAGGGTTAAAAAGATTCTTTTATCAGCATTATCATTGGAAGTCATGTAATAGGCACTGTACATTCCTTCAGGATGATTGATGTCGGTCATAAAATTACTAGCAGTAGCATCAAGAACTTTACGACGTTGAGCATCTGGAGTTACTTCAACGTAATCTATGTAATGATTCCAATCGTCATTTCCAGTATGTGAAACGACATTATAGATAACTGGAGCTGAGAAAACTGATTCTTTTCCAGAGTAGTCAACTAGTTGCAAACTAGTGGCATTAATTGATGGCGAAAATAAGGCTAATTCACGGTCTGGATAATCATTTAAAATTTTATCTAAAACGCTCTGAGAACCGAATGTTACAGAAATTTGTTTAATCATAATTGTTCCCCCACTCATTTTATTTACATTAAGTTTAAAATAAAGTACGCTAAGTTAAAAGAAATAAGTATTAGAAGGTGAATATTAATGAAATTAACAGTGTTAGGTTATTATGGTGGGTATCCTTTTCAAAATAAAGGTACCAGTGGTTATTTAATTCAATCTGATGGATTTAATTTACTACTTGATTGTGGGAGTGGTGTATTAATGTCACTTGAAAATCAAATTGATCCATTAAAATTAAATGCTGTTGTTTTATCACACTATCACGCTGATCATATCGCAGATGTGGGTGTTTTGCAATATTATTGGCAATTACACGATGAACGTTATAAAACGTCCATATTGCCAATATATGGGCATACATTAGACAAATTCAACTTTGATAGGTTAGATTGGCCAAACTCAACTAAAAAAGTAGGGTTTGAAGAAAACCAAAGCAAAAAAGTTGGGCCATTCGAATTGTCCTTTATAAAGACTGTTCATCCAGTTCCTGCATTTGCGATTAGAATTAAAGAAATTAGTACCGGTAAGACCATTGTTTATACTGCTGATACCCGTTATTTTGCTGGATTAATCAATTTTACAAAGGATGCTGATCTATTGATTGCAGATACAAACTTTTTCAGTGATAAAACTGGTCCGATTTGGCATATGACCTCGACTGAAGTTGGTCAATTAGCTAAAAATGCAGATGTAAATGAATTAATGATTAGTCATTTGCCCCAATCAAATAAGTTGGATGAGCTAAAAAAACAAACTGAACAAGCTGCTGGGGATAAAATTAAAGTTATTTTACCAACTGTAGGAGAAAGAATTGAAATAAGTTAAGAGGGATAAAATTGAAATACGAAAGATCTAATGAAAATACGATTAAAGTTTGGATTACATCAGGTGATTTAAAAAAGAGAGAAGTTAATATTTTAGATCTTATGAATGATAAAAATAAAGTAGAAAACTTCTTTTATTCAATCCTTGAAGAGGTAGATGATAATCACGATTTTCAAAATAATGATTTAGTATCATTTCAAATCTTGCCAGAATCAGATGGTTTTCAAATGATTATTAGCAAGGATAATAATGTCGTTTCCAAATTAGCTGAAAAGAACGTCAAATTTATGTCAGAACAAACAAAAGAAAGATTTGACGAAATCAAAGAAAAAAATCGACCAATTGATGAGTTTGATGAAAAAACAATGACTCGAACTGTTCCAATTTATTTTGAAGATTTTGAAAAAGTGGTTGATGCTACTAATGAATTGCAAAGTAGCCTTGATTTACCTGGAATGCGAAATACGAGCGATTTGTATAAAAATCAAAATAGATATTACCTAGTCCTTAAATTTGTTTTGCTTCCAGATGGAATAAACGTTGGGTATGAAGAGGTTAAAAATCGTTTAGACCTAATTGATAATCATTTGTCATTGTTTTATGAATATGGTCATTTGAGTGAATTTCATGCAGATCAAATTAAAAAGCAAGCTAAGTTGATAACTAAAGATTCAGCAATTGCTACAATTAAAAATTATTTTAACTAAAGACTAATTTAGGTTAGTCTTTTTTCGTACCTTTGATAGGGTGATGAAATGTTAATTGCACATTACAAAGAAAAATTAATCAATGCTGAGTTTGCCCAAAAGCAAAAAAAGTATACCTGTCCCATTTGTCATGAGTTAGTAATTCTAAAAAAAGGGCATAAGATGGTTTCTCATTTTGCACATTATGTTTCATCTGACTGTGTTGGTAATGAGGGGGAAACCCAGTTACATCTGAAAGGTAAACAACATTTATTAAAGGATTTAATAAAAGAATATCCTAAAATTAAATTAGAAATTTATTTGAATGATTTGAAACAAAGACCTGATTTATTGACTGGAAACTTGGCTTTTGAATATCAATGTAGCCCAATTAGTAATCGGAGGCTAAAGGAACGAGTTATTGGTTATCAATCTCGACAAATTAATTCAATTTGGATTTTAGGGATGGATTATTTTAAGAAGAATTTGCATGCTTATTCAGTTTTAAGATTTATCCGCTATCAAAAATGCGTTGGATTTTATTTATTATTTTTAGATGCTTCTCAACATCAATATTGTTTGAAATATCAAATTTATCAAATTGGTAATCAAATACAATGCAAATTGAAAATATTTGATAACTATCAAATGTTAATAAAATTTATGAAAACTCCACAGCAAAACACCTATTTGCAGCCTAATTTAATTAAACTTACGCAGTCTATTGAGACTAAAGTTCGGTGGCAGGATACTATAATGATAAAATTGCAAAAAAGATGCTATGAAAATGGTCACTTATTGACTGGGTGTCCATTAATTGTTTATTATCCGATTCAAAATTCACCGATTTTAAATCGAAATTGGTTAGAGTGGAAAATTGAAATTATTTTATACTTAGAAAATAAACAAGAGTGCAAATTGTCAGATTTATATCAACTAGTTAATCATGAGGAATTTTTATTTATTAAGATTAAAAATCCAACGTTAAGCTTTTTAAAATTATTAGCAAAACAACAATATGTGAAAATTGAGGGAGAAAACATAAAATTGAGTCAAAATTTCATTTGGTATCGAGATACTTATGATAAAATTGGTGCAATCAAAAAATTGGAAAAGAGGCATTATTATGACAGTTAAAAGTATCCCCAATCGTGATCAGGTTTCTGAAAACTTAACCTGGGATTTAACCCCTATTTTTTCAGATAATCAAGCATTCCTTGCTGAGTTAGATTCTGTTAAAGAAGCGACTAAAACAATTAATCAATTATCTGGTATTATGAGCAATAGTGCAGATGATTTATTAAATGTAGTTAAAAAAGTTTTGAATTTAAATCGTCGTTACGAAAACGTATATGTATATTCACATCTTAGCAATGACGTGGATACTTCCAATAACGATGCTCAGGCTAGAATGGAACAAGTTGAAGCCCTAGGAACAAAATTAAGTGAAGCAACAGCTTGGTTTGATCCGGAAATTATTAATCTTGGCAAAACCAAAATAGATAATTTCATTTCCAAGCAACCTAAATTAAGCGAATATGATCGTCTATTTAAGATGATTTTGAAAGATGAAGGTCATGTTCTAAGTGTTGAAGCTGAAAAATTATTGTCAGGTGCTTCTAATATTTTTAACGCGCCTGAAAAAATATTCAGTATGATGGATAGTGCTGATTTTGTTTTTCCAGAAGTAAAAGATGATCAAGGAAACTTAGTACGCTTATCAAACGGATTATATAGTCTCTTACTTCAATCAACCAACCAAAATACCAGAAAAGAAGCCTTTCAAAAGTTCTATACAGTGTTTAATCAGTTTAAGCATACTTTAGCAGCAACTTTATCATCTGAAGTTGCAGTAAATAATTATCAAGCCCAAGCACATCACTTTAATAGTGCACGGGAACAAGCTATGCATGAAAATGAAATTCCAGAAAGCGTTTTTGATACTTTAGTTAAAACGGTAAATGACAATTTACCTTTATTGCATCGATATGTATCTTTGCGTAAAAAGATTCTAAATTTATCTGAAATGCATATGTATGATATGTATGTGCCTCTCGCAAAAGACCCAGATGTTAAATATACGTTTGCTGAATCAAAAAAGATTATGTTACAAGCACTTCAAATTATGGGACCAGACTATGTAAAACATGTTCAAGAAGAACTAGACAATCGCTGGATTGATGTAGTTGAAAATAAAGGCAAACGGACTGGTGCATATTCATCTGGAGTTTATGATACCAATCCATACATTTTGTTGAACTGGCAAGATAATCTTGATAATTTATATACTTTAATTCATGAAACTGGACATAGTATGCACAGTTTTTATTCTAGTCATAATCAACCATATCAATATGGAAATTATTCAATTTTTGTTGCTGAAATTGCCTCGACAACTAACGAAAATATTCTTACCGACTATTTATTAGCTAACACGAATGATTCAGAAATGAAGAAATACATTCTTAGTCAATATTTAGAAGGTTTCAAGGGAACTATTTTTCGTCAAACACAATTTGCTGAATTTGAGAATTGGATTCACGAACAGGGAAGATTAGGAAAATCATTAACTGCGGATGTAATGAGTAAAAAGTACAAAGAAATTAATGAAAAATATTATGGTGATGAGATTGTTTCGGATCCAGAAATTGCAATTGAATGGTCAAGAATTCCACATTTCTATTATGATTTTTATGTATATCAGTACGCAACTGGGTTTGGTGCAGCTTCAACTTTAGCTGAAAAAATCAGTTCTGGTAATCAGAATTCAATTGATGCTTACTTAAATTATTTAAAATCTGGGAGTTCAGATACACCAATTAATATTATGAAGCGTGCAGGGGTAGATATGACTAATAGTCAATATTTAGAAGCTGCATTTGCCAAATTCTCACAACGCATAGATGAATTAGAAAGCTTAATTTAAAAATTATTTTTGAATTACAAAAATCCCGGTAATAATCACTTAATTGTGATTATTACCGGGATTTTGTTTTTTATGTAATTACTGTTTTTATAAAACTCGCAAATTTGGTAATGTTTTTAAATTATAAAATGAGTTACGATTTACAACATCACTGAATAATTCTTTTAATTGAGAATTATTGATTTTTTCAACTAGTACTCCATGCTCACTAGAATTACAATCAAACATTACTAAACTATCATGATTAGTAATGCCCATTTCTTGCACTAATTTTTGATCAGAACTTACATTTTCTTTAACCATTGAAGAGAGCCGATCTTCTTTAAACATATCTAAGTCTAAATTAACAGCTAAAGCGGCATGGTAAGCTAATTCGTCGTTATAATTTCTTTTTTTAACTAAGGTTAATTCTTGAATTAATTGTAAAAACTGACGACCCTTTTTGCACCCTTGGTAAAGTGCAGCTTTATAATCAATCGTCATTTGATAAGAGTCAATATGAAGTAGATTGGCTTCATTGATAGAGCCGAGACTGATAAAGGGAATAAATCTAAGACAAACCTTACAATTAAGTTTTTCAGTAACCTTCGTTACTTCTTGTGCAGAATTCAAACATTTTAAACAAGCTGGGTTAACGAATAAGTAAACTTCAAACATCAATTATTCCTCCTTATCATAAGTATTATAAGTTTCATGCATAATATAGATTAACAAATTATTAGATAATTTCAAAGAATTAGCATGCATTTTCTTAAAATAACGTATTATTATATATGATATGATTAATATTATATAATATTAGCCGAAATGAGGTGTGTTTATGATTAAAGATTGGAATCTGTTTTTATTTCCATATAATCAAGCCGCGAAAGAATGGAAAAT
This sequence comes from Fructilactobacillus sanfranciscensis DSM 20451, assembly GCF_001436035.1. GTDB lineage: Bacteria > Bacillota > Bacilli > Lactobacillales > Lactobacillaceae > Fructilactobacillus > Fructilactobacillus sanfranciscensis. The sequence continues at coordinate 149,695 of NZ_AYYM01000001.1, read as the reverse complement.
AAAATTAAGAGGAATTCGCGAAGAGTTTCAATTAATGGATGAACATTCACCAATTGAATTTGTAACCAGTCGAATTAAAGCAATTGATAGTATTAAAGAGAAAATGGTGCGTCGTAACATTGAACCAGAACGCCTAACAGAGGATATGGAAGATATCTGTGGACTCCGAATTATGTGTCCATTTCTGGATGATATTTATACCGTGGTCGATATTTTAAGAAAACGAAATGATATTGATATCTTAGAAGAACGAGATTACATTAATAATGAAAAGAAAAGTGGTTATCGTTCTTATCATATTGTTTTTAAATATCCGATTGAATTATTAGATGGACAACATAATATTTTAGTTGAAATTCAAATTAGAACATTAGCAATGAATTTTTGGGCAACACTTGAACATTCATTAAATTACAAACATCCTGATGTATTTCCAGAAAATGTGAATAAACGACTTCAAGAAGCATCTGAAACAGCATTCGAACTTGATGAAGAAATGTCAGAGATTAGAAAAGAATTAATAAAGGATGCTAAACGGCATCAACAAGAGGGTAAAAAGAATGAGAATTGCAATTTACGGAAATGATAAACCAACATCAAGTAAAGTAGCATCTGAGTTATCAAAACTCGTGAATGATTCTAAAGTTTTAGAATTGGATGAACTCAACCCAGAAGTGGTTATTTCAGTTGGTGGAGATGGGACTTTACTATCTGCTTTTCACCATTATGATGATATGACGGAAAAAGTTCGATTTGTTGGAATCCATACTGGACACCTTGGATTTTATACTGATTGGCGCGATAATGAAGTCCAACAATTAGTTGAAAGTCTTGAACACGATAACGGTCAGAGTGTCAGTTATCCTTTGTTAGATATTGAGGTTAATTATTCAGACGAAGGCAAACCAGACTATATGGTAGCCTTAAACGAATCAACGATTAAAAAAATGTTTGGTACGATGGTTGCTAAGGTCTATATCAAGGACTATTTATTTGAAAGTTTTCGTGGTGATGGTCTTTGTATTTCAACGCCTACTGGGTCAACTGCCTACAATAAATCAGTTGGTGGTGCAATTATTTCACCAAAATTTAATGCGGTTCAAATGGCTGAGATGGCTTCAATTAATAATCGGGTTTTTCGAACAATTGGATCACCAATTATTATTCCCCCCACTGAATCAATTACGATTGTCCCACAAGTTTCACTTCACAATGTTCTGACTTGTGATCAACTTTTGGTTATGGATCGACCAATTAAATCAATTACTTACAAGATTTCCAAACGGCGAATTTACTTTGCTAAATATCGGCATACACATTTCTGGGAAAGAGTAAATAATTCATTTATTGGTGATAATTTAAATGATTAGTTTTAAATGGACTAATGAGAATGTTAATCGCTTAAAGTTGCGGACTTTTTTGCTAAACAAAGGAGTTACCCGGACCTTATTAAAACGAATTAAATTTCATGGTGGGCAAACTTTAGTTAATGGTGAAAATGTATACACTAATCACATGTTGGAAGATGGTGATCAGATAGAAATTATTTTACCTCCAGAACCACAAAATGAGATTCTCAATGTTTCTAATTTGCCAATCGATATTTTATTTGAAAATGATAATTATTTAATTGTTAATAAACCAGTGAATGTGGCTACTGTTCCATCACATCTTTATCCAAATGACACAATGGTAAATCGAGTTTTAGGATATTATTTGCGTAAAGATTATCCAAGTCGAAAAATTCACGTAGTCAATCGATTAGATCGAGGAACTAGTGGGCCGGTTATTTTTGCTAAAAATAGTTTGGCCCACTCCATTCTAGACAAAGAATTCAAAAATCATCGAATTAAAAAGAGCTACATTGCAGGCTTGGTTGGAAGAATTCCTTATCAACATGCCAGCATTAAATTACCAATTGGGCGCAAGCCAGATTCATTTTTAGAACGAATGGTTATTGATGGCGGAAAAGTTTCTGATACGGAATTTTGGAAGTATAAAACTAATGATCAATATTCCTTAGTTAAAATAAGACTCCATACGGGAAGAACTCATCAAATTCGCGTCCATTTTGCTACCATTGGTTATCCGTTAATTGGGGATTGGCTATATGGAAAGGAAACTGATGTGTTAGATCATCAAGCCCTACACAGCTACCAATTAGAATTTTGGGATGCTTTAGATGGAATCGAGATTAAAGTCAAAGCTCCAATCCCAAGCTATTTTAATGATCTAATAAAAAATGAGTGATTAGAAATTAATTTCTAATCACTCATTTTTTTATTTTTGGTTAATGCAAATAAATGGTTTAAATTCTGCTTCAACTTCGGCTAAATCTTTGGCCCCTTTAGTTAAAGGTATTAAGCGAAGAGAATTTTCTTTTAGCAAGTGCTGATTTAGTGCACTTAAATTTTGATTAGCTACAATTCCAGTGAAATTATGGTCAATCAACCACGCAATGCTTTTATCCCAATCTTTTTCGTCAATGTCAGCGAAAGCAGGAGAAAAGAACATTTCCATTCCGTCTGATGCGCCAATTAAAATATCCATGGCTTCTTCATCAATTTTGTGGTCAGCGGTTGTTGCACCAATAATCACACCGTCTACACCAAGTTCCTGGCATTGAAATAAATCATCCTCCATTAATTTTATTTCAGAATCGTTAAATATGCTACTTGTGCAGTTAGCATTTACAAAAACATCTAAACTTACTTGGTGTTCATGAGTGTAAGTGACTGAAGCGGCAATTAAACCCCGACTAGGTGTCATTTTTTTATTTGCTAAAGCAATTCGTACTTTAGTTTGTTTTGTAGCAGTTGGAACATCACGAAAACAATCTACTAATGGTTCAATATAAGTCATTTGAATCCCTCCAATAAGTTCATTATACTGATTTTTGTACTATAATTCAGAGATTGTAAAATTTAAATTTAAGCAACATGGTATAATTAAGTGTTAAAGTTTACCGAAACAAAAGAATTGGAGAAACAAGATGACAAATCATATCGTTTTATTTGAACCCCTTATGCCCGCTAATACAGGTAATATTGCTAGAACGTGTGCGGGAACTGATACTGTTTTAGATTTAATTAAGCCCTTAGGGTTTACCATTGATGACAAACATTTAAAACGTGCTGGTCTAGATTATTGGGATAAAGTAGAAATTAATTATCATGAGAGCTTACCAGAATTTTTAGAGACCGTTGAAAATAAGCAAAACTTATTTTTAGTTTCAAAATTTGGAAAATTTAATTATACAGATCATGATTATTCTGATGTTAAAGAGGATAGATATTTCTTATTTGGTAAAGAAACTACTGGTCTTCCAGAGAAATTTGAACAAAAATATGCTCAACAAGCAATTCGAATTCCACAAGACGATTCACATATCCGAGCACTCAATCTTTCTAATAGTGCAGCAATTGTGATTTATGAAGCATTACGTCAACAAAATTTTGTGGGGCTCAATAAAGTTCATAATTATGAACACGATAAACTATCTGAATTTAAAAAGTAAGGAGAATTTTTTTGGCGACTAGAAGAAAAACAAAGAGAAAACCAAGAAGTAGAAAAAAGAAAAAAGAAGGTTTTTTTCATCGCTCATTTAAATTTTTATTAGAAAATAAAGTCAATTTTATTGGATTAATTTTGGGTTTAATTGGTGCATTAGCGTTCTTTAATTTCGGCTTAATTGGGAATTTGTTTGCTAATTTAATTAGAATTCCATTTGGAAATGCGTATCGGTTAATTTGGGTTTTATTAGCGATTGTTGGTGGGTTTCTATTTGTTGAGCGTCCTTTACCTAAAATTAAAGATCATTTTATTTGGGGTGTCCTTGTTGGATTAGTGGGTTATCTTTTGTTTGCATCAGCTATGATGTTTAATATTTTAGGACAAAAGTATCAGTTCATTAATATCACTTGGCAAACCATTATGGACGATTTTTCTCGTAGTACAACGATTACCAATGTTGGTGGGGGTATGATTGGTGCAGGATTATTACAGCTTTTTGATACTTTAATCTCGTTTCCTGGTGCTGTTGGTTTATCGATTTTATTAATGTTAACTGGTACGATTGTATTCTTTAAAATTCCGGTTGGAACTTGGGCAAAATCAATTATTAATATCTCAAAAAAATGGATTGCTGCACTTAATGCTAAATACCAACGTCGAAAACTACAAAAGCAAGTTACTAATCAAAGTAAATCTACTAACAAAATTGGTAAAACAATTCAACCAACCTTTAATGATGAAAAAGATTCTGAAAAAATTCAATCTGATGAAGAAAATAGAAGCGAAATTAAGCCGCATCCTAACAAAGTGGAAAAAAGTAAACCAAGTATCAACATGGCTAGCGAAAATCAAACTAATACAAAAGGTTTTCAAAGACAGATTCAAGCAAGTGATGGTGATTATGAGTTACCTTCAACTGATTTATTAGCACAAATTCCACAAACTGATCAAACTAAAGAAATCAAAGAAATTGATAAAAATATGGAAATTTTGCAAAAAACTTTGAAGAGTTTTGGTGTTGATGCTGAAGTTAAAAATGTAAGCTTAGGTCCGTCAGTTACAGAATACGAATTACACCCAGCAATTGGGGTAAAAGTTAGTAAAATTGTTAATTTGAGCGATGATTTAGCCCTTGCATTAGCAGCTAAAGATATTCGAATTGAAGCTCCCATTCCAGGAAAATCGTTAATTGGAATTGAAGTTCCTAATCGTGAAATATCAATGGTTTCTTTCCGTGATACGTTTGAATCACAAGATAAAAAAGGCATGGAAAAAGTTTTAAGTGTTCCACTAGGAAAAGATGTTAATGGAAATGTTATTTCTTGTGATATTACTAAAATGCCTCATTTATTAATTGCTGGTTCAACTGGAAGTGGTAAATCAGTTGCAATAAATGGAATTTTAACGAGTATTTTGCTTAAAGCAACCCCTAATCAAGTTAAATTAATGTTGATTGACCCTAAAAAGGTAGAACTAGGAGTTTATAACGGGATTCCACACTTACTTTCACCAGTTGTTTCGGAACCAAAGAAGGCAGCTCGTGCGTTAAACAAAGTTGTGGAAGAAATGGAAAAACGTTATGAATTATTTGCTAAAACTGGTCAACGAAAAATTGATACTTATAATGAATTTGTAAAAGAAGAAAATGCAAAAAATGGAACAGATATTCCTACATTACCCTATATAGTTGTTGTAGTTGATGAATTAGCTGATTTAATGATGACAGTTTCTAATGAAGTTGAAACAGCTATTATTCGTTTGGCACAAATGGGACGAGCAGCTGGTGTTCACATGATTTTAGCAACACAACGTCCGTCAGTTGATGTTATTACTGGTTTAATTAAAGCTAATGTTCCATCTAGAATTGCCTTTGCTGTTTCGAGCGGGACAGATTCAAGAACTATTCTTGATTCAAATGGTGCTGAAAAATTACTTGGTCGGGGTGATATGCTTTTTGAACCAATTGATCAAAATAAACCAACCAGAATTCAAGGATCTTTTATTTCAGATCAAGATGTCGAAAATGTAGTCGATTTTGTTAAGTCAGAAGGTGAACCAGACTACGATGATAATATGGTAGTAACAGATGCTGAAATGAAACAAGAAGAAAATGACGAAGAAAAAGATGAACTTTTTGATGAGGCGCTGGATTTTGTGATTGATGAACATAAGGCCAGCACGTCTATGTTACAAAGACGTTTTAGAATTGGTTATAATCGTGCGGCACGGATTATTGATGATATGTACAATCGAGGTTATATTGGTGAACAACGAGGTAGTACACCGCGTCCAGTCTATAAGCAGAAATCTAAAAGTGATTCCTAATAAAAAAGACTGGGGCATAAACTCCAGTCTTTTTTATTACATATTTTCAAATACAGCAGATGCAGATACAAGAATCACACCTAAGAGAGTAATAATAATCATAATCCATACAAATATGTATAAAATCTTTTGAAAAGTTGTTTTATCACGCCATTTTGTCAAAGTTAACACCACTTTCGTTATCTAATATTCTTTATTTTAACTTTGGATTTAAGACATTGCAACTATCTAACTGAGAATGAAATGAGGTAAATTATGAGTTTAATTTCATATCCACAAACTTTAAGTGAATTATTTGCTAGCCAATGTAAACCACTATTGGGATTAATAATTAGTTGCTTAATTTTAAGCATTATAAAAAGGATGTTGAATAACCGGTATTTGAATCGTGTTAAATTAATTGATCTTTTTCCCGTTTTTGCAATTATTGCTATTCCAATCTTAACAATTAATGGTCAAGGAAATACATTTTTACCCATATTAATTTTTATTTGGATGATTATTGGAATTATTTGGATCATTTATTTAATTTTTTCAAGAGGAGAATTAGTTCTAAAAAAATATTTGATTGCCTTCTGGCGATTTGGCGATCTTTATTGGTTGTTTTTTTATTTTTTATCTTTTGCCATAAAAATCATAGTGTAGAAGTCTTTTAAGGACATTGAGAATTTATTCTCAATGTCCTTTTTTTTATAAATTTTATTTTTGTGGTAAAAAGTTGGGGAAAAGTGGTTCAAAGTGACAGATTGTGGTAGACTAAAATTATTATTAGGAAGAAAGTGATGCTGCCATGTTTATGGGTGAATATCGTCACAATATTGACTCCAAAGGCAGAATCATCATTCCTGCTAAATTTCGGGAGCAATTAAGTCAAGTTTTTGTTATAACACGTGGTTTGGATGGATGTTTATTTGGATATTCCGCTGAAGAATGGGAAAAAGTTCAAGCAGAAGTTGATAAATTACCATTTAATAAAAAAGATGCAAGAACTTTTTCACGTTTATTTTTCTCGGCAGCAACTGAATGTGAAATTGATAAACAAGGACGAGTTAACCTCCCTTCTTCACTTGTTAAGTATGCTGGATTAGTTAAAAATTGCGTTTTAACTGGTGTATCAACGCGTTTTGAAATTTGGGATGCGGATAAGTGGGATACATATACAGAAGAATCTCAAGATGACTTTAATGAAATTGCAGAAAATTTATTAGATTTTTAGAAAAGGAGGTAAAAAATGACAGAATTTAATCATGTTACCGTTATGTTGAATGAGGCAATTGATGGATTAGAGGTTAAACCAGATGGTATTTATGTTGACTGTACACTGGGAGGAGGAGGACATAGTGCTTTATTGCTTTCCCATCTAACCAATGGTCATTTATATTCGTTTGATCAAGATGACCACGCAATTGAATACAATAAAGAACATCTAAAAAAATATTTAGCTGAAAATGAATTAACTTTTATTCATGATAACTTTCGTAATTTAGCCAAAGACTTGAGCGAACAAGGAGTTAGTGAAGTTGACGGAATTGTTTATGATTTAGGAGTTTCATCGCCTCAGTTTGATGATGCTGAACGTGGATTTAGTTATCAAAAAGATGCTCGTTTAGATATGCGAATGGATCAACGCCAAAAACTTGATGCTTGGAAAGTAGTTAATGAATGGCCATATGAACAACTGGTAAGAATTTTTTTCCGATATGGAGAAGAAAAATTTTCTAAACAAGTAGCTAGAAGCATCGAAAGAATTAGAGCTGACCAACCAATTAATACTACTACTGAATTAGCCGAAATTATTAAAAATGCTATTCCAGCGGCTGCTAGACGACATGGTGGTAATCCAGCTAAAAAAGTTTTTCAAGCAATTAGGATTGCTGTTAATGATGAACTAGGAGCTTTAGAAGAATCTTTAGAGCAAGCGATTGACCGTTTGAAAATTCACGGAAGAATCAGTGTAATTACTTTTCAACCTTTGGAAGATCGGTTAGTTAAAAGAATGTTTAAAGAAAAAACAACTATCGAAAATTTACCGCCCAATATTCCCGTGATTCCTGAAGAGATGCAACCTCATTTTAAGATGGTCCAAAAAAAGCCCATCTTACCTAGTGAAGGTGAACAATTAGAAAATCGTCGATCACATAGTGCAAAATTAAGAATTATAGAAAGAATTAAATAGGGGGATTTAGGCTATGGCACAAGGCGGACTAGCTAGAAAGGAAATTTCTAGTCATACATATACAGTTTCGCACGAACAAAAACCGGCTAATGTAACTACAATTGAAAATGGACAATTAACATTATCAGTATTTGAAAAAATGTTAATTGGAATTGGCGTATTTGTATCGTTTTTTTTACTTGTTTCAATTGTTTCAACTAAAAATGCAATTAACGTTTCACAACGTTCTTTACAGAATATTACATCACAAAATAATCGGCTTAATGATGAAAATCAAAGTATGAGCCAAACATTAGACGGAATGGAAAATGATGCTATTAATCAAGTGGTAAAAAAAGATAATCTTTCAATTACCAATTCCAACGTAAGGGATGTAACAAGATGATAAATAAGCAAAATCAGCTGCATAATCAACAACAAGCCGCAAGAAATCGAAGAAACTTTGGAAGAATCTTTTTGTTTTCGGTATCTTTAATCTTTGTTGCGATTATCGGCTCTTTTTCGACTAAAGCACTTTTTAAAACTGCAAACGGAGTTGACTTAGTTCATAAAACGAAGCTTTTATACAACCGAAGTAGTATCATACAAGCTCAACGTGGAAAGATTGTTGCTAATAACAATGATCCTTTGGCAGAGGATACTAACACATATTCGCTTTACGCTGTAATTAGTAAAAAACAAAAAAGTGCTTCTGGGAAACCTGAATATGTACAGAATAAAAAGAAAACAGCAAAGATTTTATCAGAAAACTTACCTGTTTCTTATGATGCTGCATATAAGGTACTAAACCCTAAAAATAAAAAAGCTTTTCAAGTTGAGTTTGGTAACGCTGGAAAGAATATTGGCTTGATGACTAAGAAGAAAATTGAAGCCCATCATTTGACGGGCTTAAACTTTGTTGCTGAACCTGCTCGTTTATATCCAAACGGTGTTTTTGCTTCTCATATTGTTGGACTAGCGTCGCTAATTCAGAATGTTAAAACGAAACAAAATAATTTAGTTGGTCAAATGGGTATTGAACAATCGTTTAACAAATTTTTAACAGGGAAAAACGGATTTAAATCTAGTCAAGAAGATAATTATGGATATAAAATTCCATCTGGTGATAGCAAAGAAATCCCCGCTAAAAATGGAGATAATGTTCATACTACAATTAACCCTAGTCTTCAGTTGTTGCTAGAAAATCAAATGAATAAGGCCCAACAAGAAGCAAACCCTAAAAGTATGAATGCAATTTTAATGGATGCCAAAACTGGAAAGATTGTAGCAGCTTCACAACGCCCAACTTTTAATCCAGAAACTGGTAAAGGACTGGGGGATGTTTGGCGAGATACATTAACCCAAGATCTTTATGAACCAGGTTCAACTATGAAAGTCTTTTCGCTTGCCTCAGCCATTGATAGTGGTCACTACAATGGGAAGGCTACATACCAATCTGGTAAGTTTCAAATTGGAGATGCAATTGTTCCCGATTGGAATCCAAATGGTTGGGGAATTATCTCATTTAACCAAGGTTTTGCTATGTCAAGTAACGTTGCCATGGCTCATGTTGAACAATTGATGGGTGCAAGTACTTGGAAAAAATATATTAACCGTTTTCAATTACTAAAAAATAATACATCACAAATTGATAAACAAGCTCATGGAATAATTCAATTTAAAGAGCCAATTGAACAGGCAAATACTGCATTTGGACAAGGGATTCAAGTAACAGCTTTACAAATGTTACAAGGATTTACGGCCATTGCTAATAATGGTGAAATGATTCAACCACAATTTATTTCTAAAGTAACAGATTCAAAAAATAAAAAGGTTGTTAAGTCATATTCTAAAAAGGTTGTTGGTCATCCAATTAAAGCATCAACAGCAATTTCAGTAAGAAAACATATGGAAGATGCGGTTTATAAACCATATGCAGTTGGACAAGACTTTAAAATGGATGGTTATAAAGTAGCAGCTAAAACCGGTACAGCTCAAGTAACTGATAGTAGTGGTCAATATGGTAATGGGAATTCTAGTTATCTATACTCAGTAATCGAAATGGTACCAGCTAGTCATCCGCGGTATATTATGTATGTGACAATGAAACAACCCCAAAACATATCTACCCCAACAACTAAAGTAATGGGTGATAATTTTAATGTGGTTATGAAAAAAGCGTTGGAGAATAAAATTACCAAAGTAAAGACCGCAAAAATTCCTAAAGTAGCTGGAGATCCTGTGTCAGAAGCACAAAATAAATTAAATTCTAAGGGAATTCAAAATGTTGTCATCGGAAAAGGAAATACGGTTGTTAAACAAAATCCATCAGCTGACGCGCCAAAAGACTTGTCTCGAAGAGTAATGTTGTTAACCGATGGTCGGATGACAATGCCTGATTTAACAGGATGGTCTCGTGAAGAAGTGGAAGACTTTGCATCCTTGACCAACATCAAAGTATCGTTTAATGGTGAAGGAAACGTAACTGCACAAAGTATTAAAGCAAATGATGAGTTTGATGAGCATGCACAATTAGATGTTAATTTAAGTAATTAAATCAAAATATGAAAGGAATTTTTAATTATGAAATGGCTTTTACCTCTACTTGGAGGGTTTATTTTAACTTTATGTATTACTCCATTTTTAATTTCGTACTTTAGAGCACATAAGGAAGGTCAAGTTATTTGGACTCAGGGACTAAGTTGGCACAAGAGTAAAGGTGGCACTCCTACTATGGGAGGACTAGGTTTTATCACAGCAACCTTAATTACTGGAATTGCTTATGGTGTTATGTTCCATGATTTAAATGCAAATTTAATGATTTTATTATTTGTTTTCTTGTTTTTCGGTTTGATTGGAATGTGGGATGACAGTATTAAAGTTTTTAATCACCAAAATGACGGCTTTAAGGCGTGGCAAAAATTTGCATTACAAATCTTTGGTTCATTGATTTTTGCACTTGTGTATTGGGCAAATGGTTTTCCAATGGCAATCAATGTCTTTGGAAGTGATTTGCATTTAGGCTTCCTATATATCTTATTCATAATTTTTTGGCTAACTGGGTTTTCAAATGCCGTAAACTTAACTGATGGTTTAGATGGTTTAGCTAGTGGGTTATCAGCAATTTCATTTGCGGCCTATGCAGTTGTTGCTTATTCTCAATCTCAATATGAAGTAATGGCATTTTGTTTAGCAATCGTTGGATCGTTATTAGCATTCTTATTGTTTAATCATAAACCTGCCAAAATTTTCATGGGTGATATGGGTTCATTAGCTTTAGGGGCAATTTTAGCAGCTGTTTCAATTATGCTTCACCATGAATTATCCTTGGTTTGGATTGGATTAATGTTTGTGGTTGAAACACTTAGTGTGATGATTCAAGTTTCTTATTACCGTTTAACTGGAAAACGAATTTTTAAAATGACACCAATTCATCATTCATTTGAAATGAGTGGATGGAGTGAATGGAAAATTGATATTGTATTTTGGTTGATTGGGCTTTTTACCTCAATTACCGGTGTTTATGTAATGCTATAATTCCGCAGGAGAATTTAAAATGAAACAAATTAATGATTATAAAGATAAAAATGTGTTAGTTTTTGGTGCTGGACTAAGTGGTACTAATGCAGCAAAATTATTGATTAAACTAGGTGCTAATGTGACTTTAACAGATGCTAAACCAGCATCTGAAATTGCTGATTTTGATGAACTAGTTAAGGCTGGTGTTAAAGTTGTTGCTGGAAAATCACCGTTATCATTGCTTGATAATGTTGATTTAATGATAAAAAATCCAGGAATTAATTATGACGTTCCTTTAGTTAAAGCCGCTGAAGATAAAAAGATTCCAGTAATTGTTGAAATTGAATTAGCTGGTGAAATTGCCAATGCCAAGTTGATTGGCGTTACTGGTAGTAATGGGAAAACGACGACGACTACAATGATTGCTGAAATGCTAAATGCAGGAAATGAAAAAGGAAAGGCATACAGAGCAGGAAATATTGGAATTTCAGCTACTAAAGTAGCCGAAAAAGCAACTTCTAATGATGAAATTGTTATGGAACTTTCTAGTTTTATGCTTTTAGGAATTACAACTTTGCATCCCCATATTGCCGTTATTACTAATATTTTTGAAAATCATTTAGATTATCATAAAACACGAGAAAATTACATTAATGCTAAAATGCAAATTACAAAAAATCAAACTGCGGATGATTATTTAGTAATGAATTTTGATCGTGAAGAATGGCGTAAGTTGTCGAAACGTAGCAAAGCTAAGGTCGTTCCTTTTTCAGTAAAAGGTAATTATGAAGATGGCGCATATCAACGTGATGGTAAGTTATATTTTCGCGATGAATACATTATGAAAGCCAAAGACATTCGGATTCCAGGAGAACAGAATGTTGAAAATGCTTTAGCAGCAATTGCGGTAGCAAGATTATCTGGAGTTTCTGCAACTGAAATCGTAAAAGTACTTAAAAATTTTGGTGGAGTTCGGCACCGTAATCAGTTTGTGCTTTCATCAAATGGACGCGATTTTTACAATGATTCAAAAGCTACTGATATTGAAGCAACACAAATGGCTATCGAAGGGTTCAAAAAGCCAATCATTTTATTGGCTGGTGGATTAGATCGAGGGTATACTTTTGAAAAGTTAGAACCAGATTTCAAAAAGCATTTGAATGGAATTGTTCTATTTGGAGAAACTGCTCAATTATTAAAAGATAGTGCTCAAAAAGCTGGAGTTCCACAAATTAAAGTGGTCGATAATCTTGATGAAGCAGTTCCCGTAGCTTACGAAATGAGTAAGCCAGGTGAAATTGTATTGTTGTCACCAGCTAATGCAAGTTGGGACCAATTTCCAAGTTTTGAAATTCGTGGAGATCAATATATAAAGGACGTTGAAAAGTTGACCGGTAAAAAGGAGGAATAACCATGAAAATGATTGTATCCGGTGGTGGAACTGGAGGACATATTTATCCAGCTTTATCACTAGTTGAGGCATTACAAGCTCAAGATAAAAATGCGGATGTCTTGTATGTCGGTTCTGAACGGGGACTTGAAAAAAATATTGTTCCTGAAAAAGGATTAAAGTTTAAACCCTTAAAAATTCAAGGTTTTAAGCGTAAATTGCTAACAATGTATAACTTCAAGACTATTTACTTATTTTTAGAAAGTGTCCATAAAGCTAAGAAAATAATTAAAGATTTCAAGCCTGATGTAGTAGTAGGAACAGGTGGTTATGTATCTGGAGCAGTTTTGTATGCTGCTGCTAAAATGGGTATTCCAACGGTTATTCATGAACAAAATAGTGTAGTTGGTTGGACGAATAAATTTCTTAGTCGTTATGTTGATAAGATTGGAATTGCATTTGATGAAGCAAAAGCACAATTTCCAGAAGAAAAAGTAGTTTTTACCGGGAATCCACGTGCCCAGCAAGTTGCTAAGATTAAAAGCAATTTTTCTTGGTCAGAAATTGGCTTACAAGATAATGTACCAACTGTTCTAATTTTTGGCGGTAGCCAAGGTGCTCTAAAAATCAATAGTGCAACCGAACAAGCCATTCCAGCTTTTGATGACAAAAATTATCAAGTTGTTTTTGTAACTGGTAAGAATCGTTTTGATGGTGTTAAAACTGCTTTGAAGGACGTTAAAGTTAATGAAAACATTAAAATTTTGCCATACATCTCTAATATGCCAGCAGTTCTTCCTAAAGTGGCTTTAATTGTTGGAAGAGCAGGGGCAACAAGCTTAGCTGAAATCACAGCCTTAGGAATTCCTTCGATTTTAATTCCTAGTCCATATGTTACTGCTGACCATCAAACTAAAAATGCCATGAGTTTAGTTAAAAACTCTGCCGCAATTATTGAAACAGAAGCTGATTTAAATGGAGATTCTTTAGTATCTAAGGTCGATTTATTAATGAATGATGATAAGCGTCGTAAAGAAATGGCAGACAATGCAAAAGAAATGGGTGTTACTGATGCTGCAGATCAACTACTTCAGGTTTGTAAGAGTGCCATTGCTAGTCATCGTAAATAAGTAGGTGAGTTTATGAAAGAAGACCAGCAGTTTTCTAATGATCCTATCGAAAATGAACATTTAAATAAATATATTGAAAAAAAAGTGAGAAAAAATAGTCGATTACGGGTTGGAAGAAAAAATAAAAAAATAAAAAAGTATCGACGTCGACTTATTTTTAAAACGGCTTTACCACTATGTTTATTTTTTATAATAATTGCTTTAATTTCAGGATATTTTGTTTCTCCATATAGTAAAGTGAAAAATATTAGCATTGAGGCTTTACAAGATCAAAATCAACTAAAAAATAATTTACCAATTCAAGTTGGAGACTCACTAATGATGGTTAAGCTTAATGAACCAAAAGTTATTAAGCTGGTTAAACAAAATGATATTAATGTAAAAAATGTAAAAATCAACTGGAAAGGGCATAACGAAGCTATTTTGAAAATTAGATTTTATGATTTTTATGCATATTTTAAACACGATGGTCATTATTATCCGGTTAATGATCGTGGTGAGACGGTTAAGCAACCCGCTTCGATTAACAATAAAAAGAATGTGCTTATTTTACAGGGATTTTCAAATAAAAAACGAATTAAGACTACTCTACTTCAATATGAAAAATTGCCCAATGATTTAAAGGCAGATGTCAAAGAAGTAAAAAAAGAAACTACCGTTGATGATCCTCAAAAAGTTAAAGTGTATTTAAACGATGGAAATCAAGTTGTTTTACAAAATGATCAATTAGCAAAAAAAATGGCATATTATCCAAGCATCAAAACAACATTAAAACGGCCAAGTGTTGTAAATATGGAATATGGGGCATATGCAACACCAATTAAATAATGTATACTTTTTTAAAATAAATTCTGTTATATGGTAAACTTAAGCTATATATTAGTTAAAGGTACCATTAGATAAGTAGGAGGTCCAAAGCATGAATGATTCAGATATTTACATTGGTTTGGATATTGGAACAACTTCAATCAAAGTCATTGTTGCTCAACAAGTTGATGGACTAGTTAGTGTAATTGGATTTGGAAATGAAGAGTCTGCTGGCGTTAGTCGGGGGATTATTGTTGATATTGATAAAGCAGCTCAAGCGATTAAAAAAACGATTTCTCAGGCTGAAACAAAGTCTGGAGTTGAAATTAGTAGTGTTGTTGTTGGATTGCCAGCTGATAAAATTTCAATTAGTCACTGTTCAGGAATGATTAATCTTCCTGATAGTTCTCAAGAAATTAATAACCAAGATATTGCTGATGTTGCGCAAGCCGCTATTACTAATAATATTCCGCAAGAACGCGAATTAATTGATTTAATTCCAGAAGAATTTAAAATTGATGGTTTTGATCAAATTTTTGATCCACGTGGAATGGTGGGATCACATCTTGAACTGGAAGGTCGGATTATTACCGGACCCAAAACAATTATACATAATGTGAGAAAAGCAGTTGAAAAAGCTGGATTAAACATTGATATGATGTTGGTAAGTGCTGAGGCTGAAGGCCGGACAATTCTTAGTGATCCAGAACAAGATTTTGGAACAATTTTAATTGATCTTGGTGGTGGTCAATCAACTGCTGCTGTCATTCATAATTATGAACTTAAGTACGTTGATGTTGACCATGAAGGTGGTCAATTCATTACTAAAGATATTTCATCAGTACTTGGTACGTCATTTAAAGATGCCGAAAACATTAAGAATGAATATGGATTTGCTAACGTCGACCAAGCTTCTGCTGAAAACAATTTTCCAGTTGACATTGTTGGTAAAAGTCAACCAGAAAACGTATCAGAGAAACTGCTAGCACAAATTATTGAAGCTCGTTTGGATCAAATCTTTAGACGCCTACGTGATAAACTTGTTGAAGCTAATGCTTTAGGAATGCCTGGTGGAATCGTAATGACCGGTGGTGTTTCTTCAATGCCTGGAATTGCGGAATTGGCTGCAAATACATTTGGTGTTAATGTCCGAATTTATACCCCTAACCAAATGGGAATTCGGCATGCATCGTTTGCAAATGCTCTAGCTTTAGTAGAGTATGCAAATAAGATGGATGAAATTATTAAGGTTGTTCGTTCTGCTTTTGATGATAATTTTTACTTAGAAGAACCGTTAACTGAAGAAAATGAAACAGTTGAAGAAATAAGACAAACACGTCGTGAAACCCCACAGGTTACTGGAACAAATGAAGAAGATCATGAAGGTATCTTTGCTTCACTAAAAAAACTAAAAAAAGATGATAAGAAATCCAAAAAGGCAAAGTCAAGATTTGCTTTAAAGAATTTCTTTGAATGACTCGGAGGATGAAATAATGGATTACTCAATTGATCAAAATGCTAACAAAGGAGCTAACATCAAAGTTATTGGTATTGGTGGTGGTGGTGGAAACGCCGTTAACCGTATGATTGAAGATGGTGTTAAAGGAGTAGAATTTATTGCTGCTAACACTGATGTTCAAGCTTTAAATGATTCTAAGGCTGAAGTTAAAATTAATCTTGGACCTAAATTAACCAAAGGTCTAGGAGCTGGATCTAATCCTGAAGTTGGTGCAAAATCAGCCGAAGAAAGTCAAGAAGATATTACCAATGCTCTAAAAGGCTCTGACATGGTATTTGTTACTGCTGGAATGGGTGGTGGTACTGGTAACGGTGCTGCTCCAATTATTGCTAAAATTGCTAAAGGCATGGGTGCTTTAACCGTTGCAGTTGTAACTCGTCCCTTTACTTTTGAAGGACCAGCTCGTTCACATAATGCCAGTGAAGGTCTTGAAGCATTAAAACAAAATGTTGATACCATGGTTGTTATTTCAAATAATCAAGTATTAGAAATGGCCGATAAGAAGACCACATTTTTAGGTGCTTTACATGATGCTGATAACGTTTTGCGTCAAGGTGTTCAAGGAATTTCTGATTTAATCACTCGTCCTGGATACGTGAACCTTGATTTCGCTGATGTTACCACCATTATGAAAGACAAAGGAACTGCTTTAATGGGTGTTGGTTCAGCAACTGGAGAAAACAGAGCTGCTGAGGCAACTAAAAAGGCAATTAATTCACCATTACTTGAGGTTTCAATTGATGGTGCTAAGCAAGTATTGCTAAACATTACTGGTGGAACTGATTTAGGAATTTTTGAAGCACAAGATGCTGCAAATATCATTCGTGATGCCACTTCGGATGATACAAACATTATTTTTGGTACTTCAATTAATGAAGACATGGGTGATGAAATTCGTGTATCAGTGATTGCAACAGGAATTGATGATGATTCAAATCCAATTGTAAATACACCGGGACTTAACACTTCAATTAAATCAAATAATCAAGTAGTTGAACCAACTAAACCAGTTAGTCCTAGCTTAGATAATTCTCAGAACAATGATACTGTTGATCGTCGTTTTGCTAACGTTGAAAAGAAGGATTTTGAACCATTTAAAACCTCTGAAGATGATGATAATGGTGATAATTCAAATGATGATATTCCACCATTTAATTTTAAATACCGTAACAATTAGTAGTGAGGTGTAGTCATGGCAAAAAATATTTTTAATAGTTTTTTTGGAATGCCAGATGAGGCTGATAATGAAAACTATGAAAATTTAAATAGAAATGTTAATGGAAGACCTAATCTTAATCCAAGGAAGGTTTTTTCTATAACAGAAAATAGAATTCCCGATAGTCAGATTAATATTATGGAGCCACGTATTTTTGCTGATGCTAAAAGCATTTCAAACAAATTAATGAATGGAAATGCTGTTCTAATCAAAATGAATAATGTTCAGCCAGCTACAATTCGTCGTATTGTTGATTTTCTTAACGGAACTGTGTTTGCAATTGATGGTAGCATTCAACAAATTGATGAACATGTTTATCTTTGTGCACCCAAAAATTTCGCGATTGATGGTGACGTAAAGCAACGATTTAACAAACGTTTGGAGAATAAAAATGATTACAGCAATTAATTTAATTGGAACTTTATTGTATTATGCTATTAACGTTTATATTTTTTTGATTGTAATTTGGGCACTATTATCTTGGTTCCCAGGAGCAAGTGATTCCTGGCTTGGTCGTTTAATTAATCGATTAGTTGAACCGTTTCTTAATTATTTTAATTTTATCCATCTGGGAATGATTGGCTTTGGTCCCATGGTAGCAATTATTGCTTTATGGTTTATCCAGTATGGAGTCGTTGGAATTACTAATTTTTTCATTAAATTGGCAATGTAATGAAAATTAACGAGAACGTTCAACAACATTTTCGGCAAAGTGAAATTCCATTTATGCAATTAGCTAGTGACTGGATTGAACGTGCTAACACTGAGTATCGTCCGATCTTAACTGATTTTTTAAATGGTCGGGAGATTTATTTATTACAAACATTAGTTAATCGGTACCCCAACCTCAGATTAGCATCCAATGGTGGTTATATTAATTCGGAAATGAAACGTGGCTTAATTTATCCGGATTATTTTTCACCACGATCTGCTGATTTTGAATTGGCAATTTTGAAAGTTGATTACCCAGTTAAATTTGCTACTCTCAAACATAATCAAATTTTAGGAACCGTAATGGGAGCCGGAATTGAAAGAAATGTTTTAGGTGACATTATTACTGATGGTGAAAAATGGGAAATGGTAGTTGAAAAATCAATGGCGCCTTATTTGATTAATTCAATTGACCAAGTTGGTCGAATTAAAGTTAAATTAGTTTCAATGCCAAATAACGAAGTTTTAAATGTGATTGATGATTCAAAGGTGGTTAATTTAACGTTGCCATCTTTAAGAATGGATGTCATTATTGCTGCTGTTTTTCACATTTCACGAAATGTTGCTAAAGAATTGATTCTGCATGAAAAAGTGCGTCTCAATTGGTTTACATATAATAAGCCGGATTATGATATTGCAGTTCACGATTTAATTTCAGTTCGCGGACACGGTCGAATTAAAATGACTGCAAATAACGGTTTTTCAAAAAAAGATAAGTATAAAGTAACTTTTCAAGTTATAAAAAACAAATAAGGAGGGATTTACATGGTACTATCAGCTGAGGATATCCATAAGAAAAAGTTCAACACAAAAATGAGAGGTTACAATATTGATGAAGTTAATGATTTTCTTGATCAAGTAACCAAAGACTATCAAATCCTAAAAGATGAAAATGAACGGTTAAATGAAAAAGTAAAGAAAATTTCTGTAGAGTTAACCAATTATGATAATCATAAAGATGCTTTAAATTCTTCTATTTTAGTTGCCCAAGAAGCAGCTGATAATTTACGAAAACAAGCTAATCGAGATGCTGAAGAAACAATTGCGGTTGCTCAAAGCAAAGCGAATGAACTAATTGAAAATGCTACGTCAGAAGCTAATCGAGCAATTACTGAAAGCTCTAAAGAAACAGCTGCATTAGCAATTTCAACTAATGATTATCGCGAACAGTTGAAATCTTTCCGGCAAAAAATGATTGGTATGTTAGAAAGTCAATTAGATTTTGCTAAAAATTCTGAGTGGACTGATTTAGTTGACGGAATTGATTATAAAAATTTAGATACGATTAAATTATCTGTTGAAAACCTTGACAATGGAGTTATCCAAAGTGTAAACTCTGGAAGTAATCAAACTTTACCAAAGGGAATTGAAAAAAGTAGTTATTTAAAACCTACTGTACTTATTCTTCCTAGTGGTGAAGTGAGAACATTATATTAAAGACGGAAAGCAATTTATTAATACTTAAGCGAATTGGGATTCGGTGTAAGCCCAATAGTCACTATTAAATTGAAGATCACTTTAATAATAATTAAATAGTAAACAATGAGTGAATCGCTTGCGATTCTAAAATTGGGTGGTACCACGAAGACTTCGTCCCTTGTAGACGGAGTCTTTTTGTACATTTAAGGAGTAAAATTATGCGAATCAAAGATACTTTGAATCTTGGTAAAACCAAATTCAAAATGCGTGGAAATCTTCCTGTAAAAGAGTTGGAACGAGAAAAACTCTGGGAAGATAACCAACTTTATCAACAACGTCAAAAATTAAACGAAGGAAAACCATCATTTGTACTTCACGATGGTCCTCCATATGCCAATGGTGATATTCACATGGGTCATGCCATGAATAAGATTACCAAAGATTTTATCGTTCGTTACAAATCAATGAACGGTTTTCGTGCACCTTTTGTTCCAGGATGGGATACTCACGGTCTTCCAATCGAACAACAACTTAAAAAAGCTGGTTATGATCGCAAAAAAATGTCGACCAATGAATTCAGAAAGTTATGTCATGATTATGCTTTAAAACAAGTCAATCGGCAAAGAACTGAATTTAAACGTTTAGGTTTACAAGGTGATTGGGATAATCCATACCTTACTTTAATGCCTGAATTTGAAGCAGCTGAAGTACGTGTGTTTGGGAAAATGGCAGAAAAAGGTTTAATTTACAAAGGATTAAAACCAGTTATTTGGTCATGGTCATCTGAATCTGCTTTAGCTGAAGCAGAAGTTGAATATCATGATGTCGAATCACCATCAGCTTTCTTTGCTGAAAAAGTGGTTGATGGTAAAGGTGTCTTAGACAATGATGATACATACATGGTCGTATGGACTACGACACCTTGGACGATTCCTGCTTCAGAAGGAATTACAATTTCAGCCGATTTTGATTATGCGGTTGTACAACATGATGATGATCCTAAGAAATATGTTTTAGATACTGAATTATTAGATAAAGATGCAGAAATGTTTGGTTGGAAAAACGTTAAAGTTCTTAAAACCGTTAAGGGTGCAGAATTAGAAAATGTGCTTGCTGAACATCCATTTGATAGCAGTAAAAAGTTAGTTACTATGCTTGGTGATTTTGTGACCAATGATGCAGGTACTGGTCTTGTGCATACCGCTCCTGGTTATGGGGAAGACGATTACATCATTGGAAAACAATATGGTCTTCCAATCTTTGCTCCAGTGGATAATAAAGGTTACTTAACCAAAGAAGCCGGTCCTGATTTTGCTGGTGTTTTCTATGAAGATGCTAATCAAATTGCCTTAGATAAACTTAAAGAACAAGGTCAATTAGTATACTACATGCCATATAAGCATAGTTATCCATTTGACTGGAGAACTAAGAAACCAGTTATTTACCGTGCAACTCCACAATGGTTTGCTTCCGTATCTAAGATTCGTCAAAATATTCTTGATGCCATTGATACAGTTAACTTCAATCCAAGTTGGGGTAAACAAAGACTTTACAACATGATTCGTGACCGTGGGGATTGGGTAATTTCTCGTCAACGAGTTTGGGGTGTTCCACTTCCAATTTTTTATGGCGAAGATGGCGAACCAATCATGGATAAAGATGTCATTGACCATGTTGCAGATTTATTTGCAAAATATGGGTCAGATGTTTGGTTTGAACGTGAAGCCAAAGATTTACTTCCTGATGGTTATACTAACGAACATTCTCCTCATGGTAAATTTACCAAAGAAAACGACATTATGGATGTTTGGTTTGATTCTGGCTCATCACATCAAGGTGTATTAGCAGAACGTCCCCAATTGACTTATCCAGCTGATTTATACCTTGAAGGTTCTGATCAATATCGTGGTTGGTTTAACTCTAGTTTAATTACCAGTGTTGCTTACGATGGAATCGCACCTTACAAGAATCTTCTATCACAAGGATTTACCCTTGATGGTAAAGGTCACAAGATGAGTAAATCACTTGGAAATACCATTGCACCTGAAGAGGTTATCAAACAAATGGGTGCCGATATTATCCGTCTTTGGGTTACAAGTGTTGATACATCAGCTGATGTTCGCGTTTCAATGGGTAACTTTAAAACCGTTGGTGACTCATACAAGAAGATTCGGAATACAGTACGTTACTTATTAGCTAACACCAGTGATTTTGATCCAGAAAAGGACTCAATTTCATATGATGAGTTAACTTCCGTTGATCAATATATGTTGGTTAAATTAAATCACTTAATTGAAAACGTGAAAAAATCTTATGATAACTATGATTTCATGGCAATTAACAAAGAGATCATGACTTTCTTAACAGCTAACCTATCAGCTTTCTACTTAGATTTTGCTAAAGACATTCTTTATATAGATGCAGAAAATGACAAACGTCGTCGTGGGATGCAAACAGTTATGTACGAAGCATTAGTTGCTTTAACTAAATTATTAACGCCAATCTTGCCACATACGACGGAAGAAATCTGGGGCTTCTTGCAAGAACCAGAAGAATTTGTTCAATTATCTGAAATGCCAGAACCAAAACATTTTGCTAACGAAAAAGAAGTTACAGCAGAATGGAATAATTTCCTTAACTTCCGAAAAGACGTCTTAAAGGCCATGGAAGATGCACGAAATGATAAGGTAATTGGTAAACCTTCAGAAGCTAAGCTAATTTTATATGTTGATGAAGATACCAAAAAAGCTTTGGCTGACTTAAATGTTGATGTTGCCCAAATTTTGATGGTTTCCGAACTTGAAATTAAATCAATTGAAGATGCTGAAGATGATGTAACTACTTTTGGTGATAAATTTGCTATCGAAGTGCAACACGCTGATGGTAAAGTTTGTGAACGTTGTCGTTTGATTAAGACTGATGTTGGTAGTGATGCGGATTATCCTGAATTTTGTGCACGATGTGCTAAAATTGTACGTGATGAATTCCCAGAAACTGCCACAACTGGCTTTGAAGAATAACTAATCAAAAATCGGGATTTTGTCCCGATTTTTTTGTTTTTACGGAGGTTTATGATGGAAGGTAAAATTAAAAGTTACGATAATTCACGTGGATTTGGTTACATTGTTGATCCAGAAGGTAATGATGTTTTTATGCATATTACTGGTATTATTTCAGGAACACCCAAGGCCATTCAAGTTGGGGATGTAGTGAAATTTGTTAAAGCAAAAGGCGAACACGGATTTCAAGCTGCTAAAATTGAATTAGCTCGTTAATAATCTAGGAAAACCTAATTTTAGGCATGGAGGAAATCATGGCTTTAAAAGAAACCGAAATTAAAAGTGATTTAAAGTATGATGGTGAAATCATTCGAGTTGAACAGGAAACTGTCCGTTTGGCTAACGGTGAAATTGCTCACCGTGATGTTGTTCATCATGCAGAAGCAGTTGCCATGCTAGTAATTACAGACGATAATAAAATCATTTTAGAAAAACAGTGGCGGGAACCTGCTAAAGCAGTTTTACTTGAAATTCCAGCTGGTAAGTTGGATGAACGAGACAAAGGTAATGAAATGCATGCAGTACAGCGAGAATTGAACGAAGAAATTCGCTATGATGCCAAATTAATTCGAGAGTTATACTCTTTTTACACTTCTGCTGGATTTGCCGATGAATATATGTATTTATACTTAGCTACTGATCTCGTACCAGTTGAAAAGGAACTTCCACGTGATAATGGTGAATTCTTAGAATTAGTTGAATATACTTTACCAGAAGCAAAAAAATTAATTAACGATGGTAAAATTGTTGATGGTAAAACGATTATGGCGATTCAATACTGGGAATTAATGCAAAAGTAGGAAAATGATATGAATGACGAAAATGATCAACAAAATGAGGGGCTAACTAGATCACAATTAAAAAAACATCATATTTTTGGTAGAAATAAACTAAATCATTTTAAAGATGAGTTGGACAAAGATCTTTCTGGACAAGCAACTGTAGGCAGTCGTTCAGAACGTGACACGTCTGAATTTAAACAAAAACGACTTGGTCGCCGTTTGAATGTTGCAATTTTTATTTTAGCTTTATTATTGATTTTAGTATTATTAATTATGCGATTTATGGGTTAATAAAAAGGAGTAGAATTTTGAAAACATTTGGAATTATTTGTGCAATGGACGAGGAAATCAAGGAATTGAAAGACGCCCTTGAAAATGAAGAAGAAATTACAATTGGTACGCTTCCTTTTTACAAAGGAACGATTAATGGGAAAAACGTTGTGTTGGTTAAATCAGGAATTGGAAAAGTTGAAGCTGGAATCACTGCTGCTTTATTACTAACCAATTTTAAGATTGATGTAATGATTCATTCTGGATCAGCCGCTGGAATTGGCGATGGCTTAAAGGTTGGTGACATTGTCATTGCCACTGAAACAGCCTATCACGACGTTAATTGTACGGCTGATGGTGAAGTGTGGGGTCAATTACCTGGTCAACCAGCTCGATTTAAAGCTGATTCTGAGTGGGGTAAAAAAATTGGTAATGCATCAACTGATAGTGGCTTGAATGTTCACTATGGGTTGATTGTGACTGGTGATCAATTTATTGCTGGAAAAGCAATGGTTGCTGAAATTAAAAAACATTTCCCCGATGTCTTAGCTGGAGAAATGGAAGGTGCTGCTGTAGGTCAAGTTGCACATCAATTTAATGTACCTTATGTGGTAGTACGAGCAATGTCAGATACTGGTGATGAAGATGCCAATCAAAGTTTTTCTGAATTTCTTGTTCAAGCTGGACACCAATCAGCACAAATGCTTTTGAATTTATTTGAAAAATAAAAAGAAGGTTAACTATGAGTGAAGTTTATTTAGATAATGCAGCAACAACGCCCATTTCAGATGAAGTTTTGACTGAATTAACTGATAAATATAAAAACTTATTTGGAAACGCTTCAACTTTATATGGATTGGGCCGGCAAGCTAAAGCAGTTTTGGAAGATAGTCGACATGTAATTGCACAAAGTATCAATGCCGATGATGACGAAATTGTTTTCACTTCTGGTGGGAGTGAAAGTGATAATACGGCTGTCCTTAGAACGGCAGAAGCACGAAAAGCACTGGGACGGCATATTATTACCACTGCTGTTGAACATGAAGCAATTTTAAAACCTATGCATTATTTAGAGAAACATGGATTTCGTGTTACTTATTTGCCAGTTGATGAAAACGGGCAAATTTCAATGGATGATTTAAAGGATGCGTTGGATGATGACACAATTTTAGTTTCCATCATGTCAGTTAATAATGAAGTGGGAAGTATCATGCCAATTCATGAAATTGGTGAGTTGCTAAAAGTCCACCAAGCTTGGTTCCATACGGATGCAGTGCAAGCCTATGGGTTGACTGATATTGATGTTAAACGTGATCACATTGATTTATTATCAACTTCAGCCCACAAAATTAATGGTCCAAAAATGATGGGATTTTTATACCGAAAAGATGGTTTAAAATTCACTAGTTTTGTTTTAGGTGGCGATCAAGAAGAAAAGCGAAGGGCTGGGACGGAAAATGTGCCCGGAATTGCAGGGTTTGCGGCGGCGGTTAAGACTTTAACGCCAACGGAAAAAGCCAAACGAGAAACACGTTTTCGTGGCTTTAAACAACAAATTGTCGCGGGATTGAAAGCTCACAAGGTTGATTTTGATGTGAATGGAAGTTTAGATACCAATAGTTCACCACATGTTTTAAATTTGTGGATTAAAGGAATTTCAACTTATGTCATGCAAAATAATCTTGATTTGGATGGTTATGCAATTTCTGGTGGATCAGCTTGTACCGCTGGTAATTTAGAGCCTTCACATGTTTTAATTGCAATGTATGGTAAGGATAATCCAAGGGTTAGTGAATCAATTCGGGTTAGTTTTGGTAGATATACCACTGAAGCGGATGTAAATGGTTTTATTGAAACTACAGCTAAAATTGTAGAACGTTTAAACAAAAGAAGGGCAAGATAATGGCATTTAACGAAGTAGTAAGATTAAAGGGTGATGATCACCAATATCAACTTAGTTCTGAATTAAAATTATTTACCTTAAGTGATTTAGGTTTTACAAAAACGCGGAATGGTAATTTCGAATTTAAGCGTTCATTAGATCCTAATTCACCTTATCTTAAAAAATCAATTAAACTAAAAGTGATGATTAAACAGGATTTAAAATCATTTAAGTTATCTGTTGTGGATGGTTCAGAGTTGAAAGAAGTTGATATTTTTTCAACTGATAAGTATGAAAATGAAAGAACTCAATTTGATTTTTTGATGGATAATTTCATATTGCGAAAGGTATTTATTAAATCATAAGTAACTGAGAAAATCATTCGTGGTTTTCTTTTTTATTAATTATAATCACTTGCAAGCCGGTCGTTCTATATCGTATGATAGATTGTACTGGAATTACGACCTTCAAATCGTGGATTTCTGAATCTATAAGAATGATGGTGATGTTATGAAAGATAATAGTAAAACCCGTGTCGTTGTTGGAATGAGTGGGGGAGTTGATTCGTCAGTAGCTGCTTATTTGCTCAAAAAACAAGGATACGATGTAATTGGGGTCTTCATGAAGAATTGGGACGACACTGATGATAATGGTGTCTGTACCGCTACAGAAGACTTTAAAGATGTTGCACATGTTGCTAATCAAATTGGAATCCCATATTACTCGGTTAATTTTGAAAAAGAATATTATGACCGTGTCTTTACGTATTTCCTTGATGAGTATCGTCGAGGCAGAACGCCAAATCCTGATGTTTTATGCAATACTGAAGTAAAGTACAAAGCCTTCTTAGACTATGCAATGGATTTAGGTGCAGATTACATTGCGATGGGACATTATGCACAATTAAAACGAGACGAAAATGGTAAGAACCATTTGTTACGCTCTACTGATTTAAACAAAGATCAAACATATTTTTTAAGCCAATTATCTGCAGAACAACTTGATCGGGTCATGTTTCCAATTGGTGGAATGACTAAACCGGAAGTTCGGGAAATTGCTCATGAAGCTAATCTATATGTAGCTGACAAAAAAGATTCAATGGGTGTTTGTTTCATTGGACCAAACAACTTCAACCAATTTCTTAGTAACTATATTCCTGCCAAGTCAGGTAAGATGATGACAATGAATGGAGAAGTGAAAGGTGAACATGTTGGGTTGATGTATTACACGATTGGTCAACGAAAAGGGCTTGGAATTGGGGGAGACGGACAAGATAATCGTCCCTGGTTCGTGATTGGAAAAGATCTTTCTAAGAATATTTTGTACGTTGGCAAAGGTTACGAAAATCCATACCTCTATGCTGATTATTTAACCGCCTCTGATGTTTCTTGGGTAGATGGTAACGACCGTGGAAACGATTTTCGTTGTACCGCTAAGTTCCGTTACCGTCAAACCGATGTTCCAGTGACAGTGCATTTATCAGATGATGGAAAACAAGTTAAAGTTGAATTTGATGACCCAGCTCGAGCAGTTACTCCAGGACAAGCCGTGGTGTTTTATGATGGTGATGAATGTCTTGGTTATGCAACAATCGATGCTGCGTTTAAAGACCAAAAAGAATTACAATATGTATAAGTAAAAGCCCGACTTTTCAGTCGAGCTTTTTTGATTATCAATGAATAAACTGGCATAATAGCAGTATATTAATATTTAGGATGGAAGCCATGAACTTATACTTTGTTAGACACGGAAAAACTGAATGGAACCTTGAAAGCCGCTACCAGGGTGCTGGGGGAGACTCCCCTCTATTACCACAAAGTTATACTGAAATGGCTTTAGTTGGAAAATATCTTAACCCAGTTAAATTTAAGCACATTTATGCAAGTCCGATTAAACGAACTAGAATTACAGCAGAGCACATTAAAGCTGAGCTTAATAATAATGTCCCCTTGTCGTTAGATAATCGGTTAGAGGAATTTAAATTAGGTAAAATGGAAGGGATGAAGTTTGAAGAAGCAAAGGAACAATTCCCGGAAACTTTCGATAACTTTAGAAATCATCCCGATCTTTATGACCCCAGTGAAATTGGGGGAGAAACCTTTCCCGAATTAATTAAGCGAATGAGAAGTAAAGTTATGGAAGTAGCGAAAAATTTCAATGACGATGATAATATTTTATTTGTCAGTCATGGGGCGGCTTTAAATGCTTTAATTAATGATTTAGTGGGAGTTCCTCTAAAAGATTTACGAAAACGTGGGGGACTAGCTAACACTAGTACTACCATCATTGAAACGCATGACTCCGGTAGAACTTTTACCATGAAACAATGGAATGAAACTGGATACTTAAAGCATAAATTAGATAAATCAGATTTAGTTTAAGAGGCTAATTATGAATAATGATAAAAAACAAAAACAAGCAGAAGAAACCCTTCACAAATTAGTAAAAGATATTGATAATCATCCGCATGATTATCGGACCTACTATGATTTAAGTGCCTTTTTGATTCAATTGAAAAGTTATACCCAAGCTGAAGAATTACTAATGAAAGCCTTAGGACTTTTTGCAAATCAAAGTAAAAAAGCCAAAAACGTTTTAACTTATGGATTAGGGAATGTTTATTATTCCGCTGGAGAATTTGAAAAAGCAATTCAACAATTTCAACAAGTAACGAACAAAAATTTACAATCAGATGCGTATGTAATGTTAGCTCAAAGTTATATGGGACAAAAGAATTACAAAAAAGCACTTGTTTTCCTTTTAACTGCTCAAGAAACCGCAAAACAAGAACCGTCCATTAATTTATTAATCGGACAGTGTTTAATTGCTTTAGGTGATTTTAAACAGGCCAAGGGGTACTATGATTTGGTTTTAAAAAGTAATCCACATAACGGTGAAGCAAATTTTAACCAAGGCTTAATTGCGATGGTTTTAGGCGAACCGTTTGAAGGATATTTTAAGAATGCAGAAAAATATGACAAGCTTTATTTTGATAAAGAACAAGGAAAACTAAGTGATATTGAAAAATTTATTCAAATTCGGAAAGAAAAACAAGATAAATAGGAGCTTAAATTGCCAACATCAATAAACCTTTTTGACGAACCACAATTGAATAATAATCAAGCGGAAAAACCATTTGTGATTGGGAAGGTAGTTACTACCTTTTTTGAGGGTGCAGATAGTTTTTATAAAGTTTTATTGGTGAAGGTTGAAAAAACTAACACTGATTGGACTGAAGAGGAAATTGTGGTGACAGGTAATTTTGCAGATATTGCCGAAGAAACTAGCTATCGATTTGTGGGAAAATTGGTTGACCACCCTCGTTACGGGAAACAATTTCAAGCGGACAACTATGAACGGGCGAGTCAAAGCTCACCTGAGGGATTGATAAAGTACTTAGCGAGTGATGATTTTCCGGGAATTGGTCAAAAAACCGCCCAAAAAGTGGTTGAAACTCTTGGAACAGATTTAATTGAAAAAATAATTTCAGATCCTACAACGATTAAAAAAGTCGGATTAAATTCCAAACAAAGCCAAACGATTGTTGATGGTTTACGGAATAATAACGGTGCTGAGCAAGTGATTGTTGGGTTAAATGGATACGGATTTGGAAGTGCTTTAGCAGCTGCAATTTTTAAAAAATACCATGAAAAAGCCTTGGAAGTAATCCAAGAAAATCCTTATCAATTGGTTGAAGATATCAAAAATATTAGTTTTAAACGAGCTGATCAAATTGCCAGTAAAGTAGGAATTGAATATAATTCAGCAGGAAGATTGCGAGCTGGATTATTAACGACTTTAACTCGGCTCTCAATTAGAAACGGAAATACTTACTCTAATTCAAAGGAATTGATTAATGCTAGTTTTGAAATCCTGGATACTGATCCACAACAACAGATCGATAATCAAAAGTTAGCTCAAGAACTAAAAGAGTTAGTTAAAGACCATAAAATCGAAGTTGACGATGGAAAAATTTATCTTAAATATTTATATGATGATGAGTGGAAAATTGCAGAAAATGCAAAACGGATTATTGATGATAAGCAAAGTTCTACAAAAGATTACAAAACCACCATTCACGAAGTTGAAAATGAAGCTAAAATAAAATATGATGATTCTCAAATTGCCGCAATTAACGCTGCGTTAGAGAATCAAATTTTT
Organism: Fructilactobacillus sanfranciscensis DSM 20451; assembly: GCF_001436035.1. Classification (GTDB taxonomy): domain Bacteria; phylum Bacillota; class Bacilli; order Lactobacillales; family Lactobacillaceae; genus Fructilactobacillus; species Fructilactobacillus sanfranciscensis. The sequence continues at coordinate 119,837 of NZ_AYYM01000001.1, read as the reverse complement.
ATTTTAACTGGTGGACCGGGAACTGGAAAAACGACCATCATTAATGGAATTGTTAAATCCTTTGCAAAAGTTAACAAATTATCTTTAGACGTTAATAAATACAAAGATGATGCATTTCCGGTTCTATTAGCTGCTCCAACTGGGCGAGCTGCCAAAAAAATGAGTGAATCAACTGGTATTCCGGCTGCTACAATTCATCGTTTATTGGGCTTGAATGGAAATGATGAAGAAGACGGGAATGATATTGACGGGCAATTATTGATTATTGATGAAATGTCGATGGTCGATACCGAATTATTTACTAAATTAATGAAATCAATTCCGACTGGAATGAAGGTTATTTTAGTCGGAGATAAAGATCAACTTCCATCAGTGGGACCGGGGCAGGTTTTTTATGATTTAATTCGTTCGGAAGTAATTCCCAAAATTGAATTAAATCAAATTCATCGTCAAGGTGATGGATCAACAATTATTCAATTGGCTCATGAAATTAAAAATGGGGAAATTCCCCAAACTTTATTAGATAAAGAAAAAGATCGTAGTTTTATTCAGTGTAATACTAGCCAAGTTGTAAAAGTAATTGACCAAGTGGTTGCCAAAGCCAAAGAAAGAAAGTTTACAGCAACTGATATTCAAGTCTTAGCTCCGATGTATCGTGGTGAAGCAGGAATTGATCGTTTAAATAATGACGTTCAAGCAATTATGAACCCACCAAAAGGTGAGCAGCAAAAGCAAGTTGAATATCAAAACGTTAAATATCGAATTGGGGACAAAGTCTTACAACTTGTTAATGCACCCGAAGATAACGTTTTTAACGGCGACATTGGTAAGGTAGTTGGAATTGAAATAAATAAAGATCAGAAAAAGTATCTTGATAAATTGGTAGTTGCCTTTGACCAAACTGAAGTTTCTTACACGAGAAATGATTGGAACCAATTGACTTTAGCATACTGCACTTCCATCCACAAAGCTCAAGGAAGTGAGTTCAAGATGGTAATTTTACCGATTGTTCCTCAATATCGGCGGATGCTGGAAAGAAATTTGTTGTATACCGCTGTTACTAGAGCTTCTCAAAAGTTAATTATGGTCGGAGATGTTAATTCCTTTGCTGAATGTATTTCACGTGTTTCTAGTAATCGAAAGACATCTTTAAGAGAACGCTTAGATAAAATTTTTAATCCAAAACCAGTTTCAGAAAAAACAGAATTAGTGGATAAAAAAGTTTCAACTGATATTGAATCAGAGGAGCCCAAAAAGGATGCTGAACCAGATAAGTATATTTTAACTGAAGCCAAAATTCTTTCTAATCAAATTGATCCAATGGTTGGAATGGATGGAGTGAAACCTAACGATTTTATGGATGAAAAGTTGGAGTAAATTGATTATAATGAAGTTAGTAAAGAACTTACATTGAGGGGATTTTAAATTGTCTAGTAATACAAAACACAAACCAATTATTTTTGCATTAAATTCTAACAAACCTTTAGCAGAAAAAATTTCTGCTACTAGTGGAATGCCACTAGGTAAATCAACCATTAATCATTTTAGTGATGGTGAAATTAAGATCTCCATTGATGAAAGTATTCGGGGAGACGATGTTTACATTGTCCAATCAATTACTAATCCGGCTAATGATAATTTGATGGAACTATTAATTATGATTGATGCTGTTCGGCGGACTAGTTCTCATTCAATTAATGTGGTAATTCCATATTATGGATATTCAAGATCAACTAAGAAAACAGAAGCAAGAGCTCCAATTACAGCTAAGTTAATTGCATCATTTTTACAAAACAGTGCTGCTGATCGAGTAATTGCTCTCGACTTACATGCTGCCCAAATTCAGGGATTCTTTGACATTCCACTTGATCATTTAAGAACTGATCGCTTGATGAGTGAATATTTGCATGAAGAACACTTGGATGATAATGCAGTGGTTGTGGCTCCTGATCACAACGGGGTAGCAAGAGCACGTAATATTGCTGATCGTTTAGACTTATCTTTAGCAATTGTTGATAATCGAGATCCAGAATCAAATACCTATGTCCCAAAAGAAATTATTGGTGATGTTAAGGGAAAAAATGCGATCATTATTGATGATATGATTGTTACCGGTCGAAAGATGAAAGTATCCGCAGATGTTTTGAAATCAGCTGGTGCTAAAAATGTTTACGCAGCAGTCACACATCCTGTTTTTTCTGACTCGGCATTAGAAAACTTGAGTGATGATAATCTTGCTCGTATAATTGTTACTGATTCAATTGTAATTCCTAAAAAATTTAAATTAGATAAACTAACCGTTTTATCAGTTGGTAAGTTAATTGGTGAAGCGTTAAAATTGATTCAAAATGATGAATCAACTCATGTTTTATTTTAATGGAGGATAAAAATGGTTTTTAAAGCAAGCGATAATCGTTACGATAATATGAAAGTAAGAAGAGCAGGAAATAGTGGTTTACAATTGCCTGCTTTGTCATTTGGAACTTGGCATAGTTTTGGGGACGATGCTAACTTTAAAGATAGCCAAAAAATTATGTTAGCCGCCTTTGATCGTGGTATTTTTAGTTTTGATTTGGCTAACAACTATGGTCCTGGTTCTGGTGCAGCTGAAAGAATGTTCGGTCAAGTCTATCAACAAGACTTAAAACCTTATCGTGATGAATTAATTATCACAACTAAAGCTGGTTTTCACATGTGGCCCGGTGTTTATGGTAACTTTTCTTCAAAGAAAACTTTGACGGCTGCTCTTGATCAAAGTCTAGAACGAATGGGATTGGATTATGTTGATATTTATTATTCACATCGTTTTGATCCAAATACTCGTTTAGAAGAAACTGCCGAAGCTTTAGATTTATTGGTACGTCAAGGTAAAGCACTTTATATTGGAATTTCTAATTACGATGGTCCACAAACTGAAAAGATGATTAAACTTTTCAAAGAATTACATACCCCATTTGTGGTTAACCAAAGTTCATATAACATGTTAAATCGTGAACCAGCAAATGATGGTACTTTAAAAGCACTTGCTGATAATCATGATGGATTTGTTGCATATGGTCCCTTAGCTGAAGGCTTATTAACGAGCAAGTATCTTGGAGGGATTCCAGAAGATATTCATCTTCACTGGACGAATAACTTTATTCTTGAAAATGGTCAAGATAAAGCAATTGCTAAGTTGAATAAACTTAATGAAATTGCTAAGAATCGTGATCAAACTTTAGCACAAATGTCATTGGCCTGGTTATTAAGTGATCCAACAGTTGTGAGTGTTGTTACTGGAGCTTCAAAGGTTAACCATTTAGATGATAACTTAAAAGCATTAGATAATTTAGACTTTACAACAGATGAACTTGAAGCGATTGATAAAATTGTAAAAGAAAAATAAATAAAAAAATCTCATTTTGATGAGATTTTTATTTTCAATAATTTAGTCCATAATAAAAGACTTACTTTCGAAAAAAGTAAGTCTTTTATTTATTTGTTGTTGTCATTCATAATTAACATTGGCAAAATCAAAGGACGTCGTTCCGTTTTTTCAAACAAGAAGTTTGAAAGTTCGTTAACGATTGCTTTTTTGATTGATTTTTCATCAGCGTTTTGAGTGTCCATAGTTCTTCTAATTGTTTTGAAAACTAACTTGCGACCCTGATCTAATAATTCCCCAGATTCGCGCATGTAGACAAAACCACGAGAAAGAAGATCGGGACCAGATTGAATTTCTTTATCTTTAAGATTAATTGTCGCAACAACGACCACTAAACCTTCTTCTGATAGAAGCTGACGATCCTTGATAACGTTTTTGTTAACACTATCAACACCATTTCCATCAATGAAGACATCACCTGCAACAAAACTACCAGCTAAACGGGCAGTATCTTTGGTAAGAGCAAGAACTTCACCATTTTTAAGGATGAAACAGTGGTCAGCAGGAATTCCACATTGTTCAGCAAGACCAATATGAATTTTTTGCATCCGATATTCACCATGAACAGGAACGAAAAACTTAGGCTTCATTAAACGAATCATAAGTTTTTCTTCTTCTTGACCACCATGACCAGAAGTATGAATTTTATTTTCATAACCCTTGATAACGTGAGCACCAGCTTCTTCAAGTTCGCTTAAAACTCGGTTAACGCTTAAAACGTTACCAGGAATTGGGTTACTTGAAAGAACTACAGTGTCACCTGGTTCAATTGAAATTTGTCGATGAGTTCCATTAGCAATTCTTGAAAGAGCTGCCATTTGTTCACCTTGAGAACCAGTACATAAAATCATTACTTTATCAGCAGGTAATGATTTTAGTTCTGAAGCATCAGCAAATGCACTGTCGGGAACTTTAATGTAGCCTAATGCTCTTCCGTTAACTACTGCAGATTCCATACTTCTACCAAAAACAGCAATTTTACGTCCGTTTTTGTAAGCTGCATCGATGGCAGTCATAACTCGTGAAAGGTTAGAAGCGAAGGTCGCAAAGATGATTCTGCCATGAACTCGTAAAAAAATCTTACGGACAGAGTCACTAACGTATCTTTCTGACTTAGTCCAAATTGGTTTTTCAGCATTGGTACTATCAGCCATTAGACAAAGCACACCTTCTTCACCTAATTTAGCCATTGCTTGTAAATCCGGTGGAGTATTTGTAACCGGGGTTAAATCAAATTTATAATCTCCAGTTTCAACGATTACACCATCGGGAGTATGAACAGCAACACCAAGTGTATCAGGAATTGAATGAGTAGTTCTAAAGAAAGAAACACTAGTCTTTTTAAATTTAAGTACTGATTTATCGTTAATTTCATGTAGCTCAGTTGATTTGAGCATTCCATGTTCTTCAAGCTTACCTTTAATCATAGCTAGAGCTAGAGGACCGGCATAAACAGGTACATTGATAGCTTGTAAAATAAAGGGAATCCCACCAATATGGTCTTCATGACCATGGGTGATAACTAATGCCTTAATTTTACTTTGGTTTTCTACTAAAAATTGGTAATCAGGAATTACGTAATCGATTCCTAGTTGACCTTCTTCGGGGAATTTAATTCCAGCATCAATTAATACAATTTCATCTTGAAATTGAACACCATAAGTATTTTTACCAATTTCACCAAGTCCACCAACGCCGTAAATTGCAGTTTCGTTATTTTTGACGTTTAGTTTATTCATTTTTATTTAAACTCCGTAATTTTAAAACCTGGTTCTTTTTGTTCGAACTCTAAGTGTTTGCCCGCAAGTGGTTGAATGTATTCAACTGTGTAACTTGTGTTATCGCGAATTAAATCTCTTACTTCAGCTTCTGTGTTAGCGTTTAAGTAAAGTGATTTTGTTGATTCACGTTTAGGGTTTTCTTGAGGATTAGGTTGATATAAAACTTTGTAGATCATTATGATTACTCCTTTTTGCTTCTTTTTTATTTGTCGATCTTAATGTCGAATAATTCGACTACTGTTTCAATTTTACCATAATCTAAATTTTAAGTATATAATACACAATTTCGACGATTATCAAGTTACATGGTAGTATTAAGCGTACTGATTAATTATGATGAAGGAGTAATAAAAATGTTTTTTGAAATAATTATTGGAATAATCGTTGCCTTATTTATTTACGGTGTTTTACATCATTTTTTTGTAATTAATCCAGAAAAAGAGTATCAAGCAATTAATAAAGACCATGTTGATGCAGTTGTATTTAAAATGGTAAGTGACTTGCAATCCCAAAAACAAAACATTAATTTTTATCAGTTCATTTCTTCTACTGTACTTACAGATGTTTGGGGCAGGGGCGTAATGGTTTATGAATATAAATATCAGATTCAAAGTGATTTGGAACTTTTGAAAATTAGATTTATTTTAGAAGGTTCTTTAGCAAAACAACCTCATGAAATTAAGCAAATTGCACATAAATTGATTATTACTGATTGTTGGTTGAACGATCATTTGTTAACCTTTGATGTTGCTGATGAACAAAATGATGCAACCGAAGAATACGTTAAAGATATTAAAAAAATTGACCAAAAATAAAAGACCTACAACTGTAGGTCTTTTTAAGTTAATCAATAAAAATTTCATCATCCGAGCGGCTAAATGGATTGGCTTTATCAATATGATCGTAAAATAATGTTCCATGAAGATGATCGATTTCATGTTGTGCAATGATTGCAGGGTAGTGTTTTAGCCGTACCTTATGTTCATTACCTTCTAAATCTTGATAGCGAACAGTAATTCTATCGGAACGCGGAACGTATCCCTCAATATCACGGTCAACTGATAAACATCCTTCACCAACTGTTAATGCAGCTCTTTGAACAGAATTTGAAACAATCACAGGATTTATCATGATTGCTTTAAATGGTGATTTCTCATCATCACCTTCTGGGGGAGTTAAGACGGCTGCCATTAGCTTTGATACCCCAACTTGAGGGGCAGCTAATCCAACTCCCGCACGTAAATGATACTTTTTACATAACGCATCATCTTGACTAACTTCAAGATACTCCATCATTTTTTCACCAAGCTGACGATCTTCATCACTTAATGGAAATTGTACTTTTTCGGCTTGTTTTCTTAAAACTGGATTTCCATCTCTAGTTATATCTTTCATTAAATACAAAAGATTACCTCCATTCGTTTCATAATCTTACAATTTAATTATATGGTAATTTCGTATTTATTGTAAGTGAGATAATTAATTAAAAAAGTTTGCATTTTCGTAACCGAATGTTATTTTATAATAACATATACAATTTATCTTTTTGAGGAGTGTTATCATTTTAAATTCTAAAATAATTATTAAAGGTGATCAGCAAAGAATTTCTAATCTTTTAAGTGCGATGGAAGTTAAAGACACGCCTGTTACTATCTTATTAGACAATCCAGAAATTTATACGAATGAAATTTTGGCAACTGAAATGTGTCATAACTTTCGGATTGAAGTTATGGAATTAGATGCAAAGTTAGGCGAAATTGATGGGATGATTTATCTACCTGATGATCCATTCTATGATCCAGAAATTATCGATGCCTCAACAATCGCTGAAAATATAAGAGAGCCATTGATGCAATTTAGAATGGCAATTAATGACATTATTAGTCGTGGTTTTAATGGTAAAATTATGATTGACTGTCCACATGATGAAATTTTTGTTTATTTTGCTGCCTATTTTTCAGGTTTAGATGTTGAAAAAATTATTGGCTTGGGTACACTTCCACAAGAAATCATTTTAAGAGAAGCGTTGGTACGAAAATTTAATGTGAGCGGTGACGATATTAACGTCAATACGCTAGGACTCAATACCCACAATTTAGTTGCCTGGAGTAGAGTTTATATTGGTCCTTCAACATTACTTTCATACATTGCAGATGATAGTAAGAACTATGATGATAAAATTATTAATAATTTTAGTGAACAAATTGGTAATCATAAGATTGTTTCTAACTCTGTGATTCAAAGCAAAGCAGTGATGCGTTTATTAACATGTGTTTATGGTGAAAACTCTCTAATCTGTTCTGTTACTAGTTTAAAGAAAGAAAATGATAAATTGAGTTTGAGCTTAGGACCCAAATTGGTTAATCAATTTGGAATTTTTCGTTCTATTAATTTACAACTAGCAGATAATGAACAGGAAGAATTGACTCATGATGCTGAATGGTCAATGGATATTATTGAAAACATAAAAAAAGGTAATAAAAATGGCAAAAAAAACTGATCAAAATTATGCATATCCAATCGTTGAAGACTGGTCAATGCAAGAATTAATTGATGTAACTGAATTTTTCCGCAATATCGAACGAGCTTATGATGAACATGGGGTTAATCGTCAAAAATTAATCGATAGTTTTCGACGGTTTCAAGAAATTAATCCAGCTCGGACTGAACAAAATAACTTACGTCGTGATTTTGAAAAAAATTCTAATTTAGATATTTATCAAGTATTAAAAAATGCTCAGGAACATCCAAAGACAAAAAACATTAAACAAATGGACTAATTGTTACTAGTTCAATTGACTAATTTATAAATCTAGTGCTATAATCGAATATAGTTTTTATAGCGATAAAAAGAGCGCAAAACGATTAATAAATTAATATTCAAGGTATTGATGGGGCTGTGACAGTGTCACGGCTTTTTTATCTGACTACTAGTTCAGAATTGGATTGCTAGCTTTTAACTGCTTTTTGAGGAGGAAACATTTTTGAAAACAAGAGACGATATTAGAAATATTGCAATTATTGCCCATGTCGATCATGGTAAGACGACTTTGGTTAATGAATTATTGAAACAATCTGATACCCTTGACGGTCATGATGAAATTCAAGATCGTGCGTTAGATTCAAATCCAATTGAACGTGAACGTGGTATTACTATTCTTTCAAAAAATACTGCCGTTAAATACGATGGTAAACAAATTAACATTCTTGATACACCCGGACATGCCGATTTTGGTGGAGAAGTTGAACGTATCATGCGAATGGTTGATGGTGTTCTTTTAGTTGTTGATGCAGCTGAAGGTACAATGCCACAAACTCGTTTCGTATTGAAAAAGGCTTTGGAACAACACTTAACTCCAATTGTTGTAATTAACAAGATTGATAAGCCAGGTGCTCGTCCTGAAGAAGTTGTTGATGAAGTGCTTGATTTATTTATTGAATTAGGTGCAGATGAAAGTCAACTTGAATTCCCAGTTGTTTATGCTTCAGCTATGAATGGAACTTCAAGTCTTTCACCTGATTTAGATGATCAAGAACACACTATGAAACCTATTTTTGATACTATCCTAGAAAACATTCCCGCTCCAATTGATAATTCAGAAGATCCATTACAATTCCAAGTTGCAATGCTTGATTATGATGACTTCGTTGGTCGTATTGGAATTGGTCGTGTTTTCCGTGGAAAAATCAAAGTTGGTGACAACGTTGTTGTTATGAAACTTGACGGCTCACAACAAAAATTCCGTGTTACAAAAATCATGGGATTTGTTGGATTGAACAAAGTTGAAATTAATGAAGCTAAGGCCGGTGATTTAATCGCCGTTTCTGGTATGGAAGATATTAATGTTGGTGAAACAGTTGTTTCTCCAGATTCACTTGAACCACTACCAATCCTTAGAATTGATGAACCAACTATGCGTATGACCTTTGGTACTAACACTTCACCATTTGTTGGTAAAGAAGGTAAGTTAGTTACTGCCCGTCAATTAATTGATCGTCTTGAAAGAGAACTTCATACTGATGTTTCACTTCGTGTTGAAGAAACTGATGACCCAGGTTCATGGGTTGTTTCTGGTCGTGGTGAACTTCATTTGTCAATCTTGATTGAAACTCTTCGTCGTGAAGGTTTCGAACTTCAAGTTTCTCGTCCTGAAGTTATCTACAAAACTATTGATGGCGTTAAATCTGAACCTTTTGAATCTGTACAAATTGATACTCCTGACGAATACTCTGGTTCAATTATTGATACACTTTCACAACGTAAAGGTGAAATGCAAAACATGGAAAGCGTTGGTAATGGTCAAACACGTATGACTTTCTTAGTTCCATCACGTGGTTTGATTGGTTACTCAACTCAATTCCTTTCAATTACCCATGGTTACGGAATTATGAACCATACTTTTGAAAAGTACGCACCTGTAGTTAAAAACTGGAACCCAGGTCGTCGTAATGGTACTTTAGTATCAATCAACACTGGTAAAGTTACTACTTATGCAATTATGGCTGTTCAAGATCGTGGTAAGATTTTTACTGATCCAGCTACTGAAGTTTATGAAGGTATGATTGTTGGTGAAAACTCACGTGACAATGATATTTCAGTTAACATCACTCGTGGTCGTAATCAAACCAACGTTCGTGCTGCCGGTTCTGAAGATATTGCTAAGGTTAAAGCACCAGTTCATTTAACACTTGAAGAATCACTTGAATTCTTAAATGAAGATGAACTTTGTGAAGTAACCCCTGAACATGTTCGTTTGAGAAAACGTATCTTAAATACTGGTGAACGTGAAAAAGCAGCTAAGAAAAATAAACACAAAAATAGTTAAGAAAAATTTAAAAGGACTACTCATTTGAGTAGTCCTTTTTTTTAGGTGTAATTACTAGTACAATAATAATAATCACTTAAAAATAAACTCGTTGGGGATAGTTATGAAAAACAAATCTAAGATTGATTGGTATTTAATGATACCTTATATATTTTTATGCTTATTTGGGATTGTAATGGTTTATTCTGCTAGTGCAGGAATTGGATTATCATTTGGTCAAGGAGAAGCGAAAACACTTGCTGAAAAACAAACTTTTTATTTTATAATTGGATTAGGCATTATTTTTTGTGTTAACAAATTCTTTTTTAAACTTATTTTATCGCATAGATTTGTAATTTATCTTTTTGGGATTCTCATGGTTGCTTTACTGTACGTTAAGTTATTAGGAAAAACAATTAATGGGGCTGCTGGCTGGATTTCAGTAGGTTTCTTTAGTTTACAACCCGCTGAATTTTGTAAGTTTTTCTTTATTATTTTCTTTGCTTTTATTTTACGTAAGCGACAAACTACCATTGACATGGATGGATTAGGTAAATCATTTAAAGAAAATTGGCAGCCCCTTGCCATTCCAGGAGTTATTTTATTTTTAATTGCTGTTCAACCAGATATGGGTGGAGCAATTATTAACTTTACTATTGTTTTTGTAATGTTACTAGCCGCAACGAGAAGTTGGAAAACTTTACGAGCTTGTACAATTATTATAATTTTACTCGTGCCTGTCTTTTATTTTGGAATTGAATTTTTGGCTAAACATGGTCAGAATATACATAATTATCAGTTACAAAGAATTGTGGCATTTTATAATCCATTTTTACATGCCCAGACGTCAGGAGCTCAGTTAATTAATTCGTTTTATGCTGTTAGTAACGGAGGACTTTTCGGTCGTGGATTAGGTAATAGTATTCAAAAAATGGGATATTTACCTGAAGCTAATACTGACTTTATTTTATCAATCATTTCTGAAGAATTTGGATTAGTAGGAATATTATTTGTGCTAGGACTACTTTATCTTATGATTGTACGTATGATTAAGATTGGCCAACGAACAAATAATTTACAGTATAGTTCAATTTGTTATGGAACAGCAGCATATCTTACAATTCAGACTTTATTTAATGCTGGTGGTGCGATTGCATTAGTTCCTTTAACTGGGGTAACTCTTCCATTCATTAGTTATGGTGGATCTAGTATGTTCACATTAAGTATTTGTTTTGCTTTAGTATTAAAAATTAGTAGTATTGAAAAACAGAGTCGCACGCAAAATAATAGGAGATTGTAATTTGGAAAATATTCAAGATCGAGCAGAATTACTAGTTTCAATTTTTTCATTGAAACAATCAAAAAATTTAAAAAAATTTGGTGATATTCGCTTTATTTCAAAAAAAATGCATTATGTAATTTTATTTGTTAATCGTGATGATTTAGATGACATTATTGAAGAGTTAAAAAAACAACGTTTTGTAAAACGGGTTGAAAAAACGCCGACAATTGCATTAGTTGAAGAACTTAATGAATTAAACCTTAATGCATTAGAGGGGGAATAGTTATGAGAATTATTTCTGGTAAATTTGGTGGAAGAAAGATTTCTCCAGTTCCTGGAACTAAAACTCGGCCAACAACGGATAAAGTGCGTGAATCGCTATTCAATATGATTGGTCCATACTTTACTGAAGGCTCATTTTTAGATTTATTCGCTGGATCTGGTGCAGTAGCTATTGAAGCAATTTCACGTGGAATGAAGCATGCTGTGTTAGTTGATAGACAATATGCAGCATTTAAAACAATTAAAAAAAATATTGAAATAACTAATGAAGAGCAAAGCTCATTTAAAGTTTTAAAAATGGATGCCGAACAGGCTTTAAAAAAATTAGCAAGTAAGGGTGAAAAATTTGATTATATTTTTTTAGACCCGCCTTATGCAGCTCAACAAATGATTAAGCAGTTAGCTGAAATTAAAAAATATAACTTATTAAATCCCAAAGGAATTGTAATTTGTGAGACTGACAATCAAACTAATTTGTCTCAAGTTTCAAATTATGATTTAATTAAACAAAAAGATTATGGACTAACAGTAATTACCATCTATCAAGCAGAAGAATAGGAATTAAATATGAAAAAAGTGATTTATCCTGGAAGTTTTGATCCAATTACAAATGGTCATTTGAATATTATAAAAAGAGCTGCACAAATTTTTGATGAAGTGGTAGTTGCGGTTGGAAATAATCTAGATAAAAACACTTTGTTTTCTGATAAGGAACGAGTCGAATTAATTAAAAAGTCGGTTTTTGACATCAAAAATGTTTCAGTTACTGAATATAGCGGATTAACTGCTAATTTCGTTAAAAGTCAAGGTACCAATTTAATTATTCGTGGAACTCGTGATTCTCGTGATTTTGTTTTTGAAAAAGAAATTGCTAATTTGAATAGTCTTTTAGATAACCAAATTGAAACACTATTAATTTTTGCTAATAAGGATTATGAATTAATTTCATCATCTATGGTAAAAGAAATTATTCGTTTTGATGGTGATGTTTCTAAATTTGTTCCTAAACCAGTTTTATCAGCATTGAAAGTGAAGGTTAAACATGAAAAAAATAAAAAAATTTATTAAAAAGCATAAAATATTATTATGCTTAACTGTTTCAATCTTATTTCTTTTATGGTTATTTTTGTGGCCAATAAATGCGCTTGTTGAAGCTCCAGGTGAAGCAATTTCATTACAGCCAATGGTTAAAATTGAAAATGTACAAAAGTTAAAGAAAACTAAGTTTATGATAACTGCAGTTTCAATTTCGCAAGCCCATCCGTTTTCATATTTAGAAAAGCAGTTTAATCCCCATCTATCAATTGAAAGCACTAAATCAATTACTGGTGGACAAAATGATGAACAGTTTAGTAATGTGCAAAATGTTTACATGAATACCGCAATAAATAATGCGATTTACGTTGGTTATCATAATGCCCATCGTCAAGTAGCTAAAAGTTACCAAGGTGTTTATGTATTATCATTGTTGCCTAATTCTGATTTTAAAGGGAAACTCGAACCAACTGATTTAGTGGAGTCGATTAATGGTAAACGACTTAAGCAAAGTATTGAATATGTTAATTACATTAAAAGTTTACCCAAAAATGCTACTTTAACGATTCAATTCAAACGTAATGGTAAAAACCATGAAGTAAAGGGTCAAAAACGAGAAATTGTCCCTGGATTTAATGGAGTTGGAATGACAATGACTGACGATATGACTGTTAAAACAAACCCTGGTATTAAAGTTGATCCTGGTGAAATTGGCGGACCATCAGGTGGTTTGATGTTCGCTTTACAAATCTACAGTCAACTTGAACAAAAGTCATATTCGTTTAGTAAAATTGCAGGAACAGGGACGATTGCTCCTAATGGTGAAGTTGGTGAAATTGGTGGAATTGATAAGAAAATTATTGCAGCAAATGACAGTGGGGCACAAATTTTCTTTGCTCCATATGTAAAACCAACTAAAGCAAATTTAGCGATGGAAGACGAAAAAGAAACTAATTACCAAGTTGCTAAAAAAACGGCTAAAAAATATGCACCACATATGAAAGTTGTTCCAGTTAGAAATTTTAAAGATGCACTAAATTATTTGAATAATCACTAAAAATAACACTCTATAAGTTGGAAAATAACTTGTAGAGTGTTATTTTTGATGTGATTCTCATTACTCATTAAAAAATAGAAAGAGAAAAGTAAAATGGCAGAAATAAAATCTTTAAATTCAATTTACGATTTTAAAATTAAAGAAATGAATGGTCGAGAAATTGATTTTACTAAATTTAAAAATAAAGTTATTTTAGTTGTAAATACGGCTAGTAAATGTGGGCTTGCTCCTCAATTAAAAAATCTTGAATATTTGTATAAAAAATATCATCAAAAAGGACTAGAAGTAATTGGGTTTCCTTCTAATCAATTTCATCAAGAACTTGATAGTAAAGATATCGATGAATATTGTAAGATACATTATGGGGTTACGTTTCCAATGACAGAAATGATAAAAGTAAACGGAAATGAGGAATCTCCACTTTTTACTTATTTAAAAGGACTTTCTGGTCACGGAAATATAAAATGGAATTATACTAAATTTTTAATTGGAAAAAAGGGAAACTTGATTCATCGCTATGCTCCAGTAACTTCTCCATTAAAGATTGAACCAAAAATTATTGATGCATTGAACATTACTGATTAAGAAAAAATTAATTATTATTATTTAAAAATTTCCAAATGACACCACCGATGAATGCTGTTATTAGAATAAAAATAAATAAAATTAATAAAATCTCACTAGGTAAATATATTCCTAAAACAAAAATGATTGGGTATAAAATGAAACTAAAGATGAATATCACTGTATCAATAAAACAAATAACTTGACCACAGTCAGACCAGGCAATTTTATAAGCTGGTTTTTTCATCAATTTATCAATTCCCCACAAACAAGCTGTAATAATCCACAACACAAGATTTGCAACTAATAAAAAAATTAATACATTTAAAGAACTCAAAAAATTAAACGATAAAATGTTTTTTGGGTATACAATACAGTTACAAATGATAATTGCAACGTTATATTAACAAACAATTAAAATAAAAATGGGTAGGCATGTTTTATGAAAATTAAAAATATTAGTTTAAAAAAACCCAAGGACCGTGACGAAATCATCACTGGTACTTTTTCGATTGATGATTTTAAGATTAAATATGAAATTAGTCCTAATATGAACAAAAAATTTGTTTATAATGTTCGATTTTATTCAATAACAAATGATAAATTAGATTCCACAAATTATGCAGTTGAACAAATCATTAGGTGTAATGAACTAAATTTTAAAGATGAATATGACGTTTACGATTGGGACGATTTTTTAGATAGAGCACCAATAACTAATCAAGGAATGCCTTTTGTAATTAGTTTCAACGATTAGTTTAGCTGATAAGCAAAAATTAAAATTATAATTATTGTAGTATCTGGTAGTATTTTAGCTGATAAAAAATTGTTTTTATAAATATTTAAATTTGAAAGGAGCTTTTTATAGATGAAATTTGAATATAAGCCCGGCCGTTTTTATACTGAAAAAGATGGTAAAGTGATTGCGAAACTGATTTTTACGATTGGCAATAATGTTGTATCAATTAACCATACTTTCGTTGATCCATCATATCGAGGCCGTGGAATTGCAGGTAAATTAATGTTAGAAATTATTAATTATGCTCAAGAACATCAATTTATGATTGAACCGGTTTGTACCTATGCAAAACAATTTTTTACACGAACCGATAAATATAACGACTTGCTTTTAAAATAATATCGCTAAACTTGATTTTAAATGATTGGAGTCGGGAATTTTGATTAACGAAGAACTTAATGAAAAAATGAAGATTTTAAGAAAATCAGCTGCTAAAGCTAGCCATAATAAAATCGGCAAACGAAACAGAAGCGGGATTGTCGGGGTTACAAAATTAGTTAATCGAAACCAAGATGGACGTGAATATATTTATTGGCAAGCTAGTATTAATGTTAAAGGGAAACAATATTTAAAGCGCTTTAAAGAAAATGAAAGAAAAGATGCAATTATTCAAAGAGGACTATGGGAGCAAAATTTTTTAGGTGAATTATAACCTTCCGTTAAAGCATACGTGTTGAATTATTTAAAACTTAATAATGATTTATAAAATTGATAGACACAAAGTTGTTTATCAATTTTTTTGCGTATATTTCCAATTTTTCCGTATATATAATAAGAAAGGGGAGAAAGATGGATAAGTATATTGGAAAAGTTAAAGAAGCAATCGAGGAATATAAATTTCAAATAATTTTTGGTTTGTTGATTTGTATTGTATTGACGGTTGCCTACTGTTTTATTAATAAAAATACTGAAGCAACTGCTACATCAGAGCAAACTACTCAGGTTCAATCAAAATCTAATGGTAGTAAGGAAATCAATCAGCATGCCGTAAAATCAAATCAACATGAACAAATTTTTGTCGATGTAAAAGGAGCTGTGATTAATCCAGGTGTTTATCAAGCATCTACTAATATGCGTGGAACTGATTTAATAAAAATGGCAGGAGGGTTTAATAATTATGCAGATCGTAATCATGTAAATTTAGCAAAAAAAGTAACCGATCAGGAAATACTTTATATTCCAATTCAAGGAGAAGTTATAGGGACACCTGTTACTAACCTTGGAAGTACTGAATCAAGTAATAACGATGATAATGCCGGATTAGATTCAAAATCTAGTGGAGATAAAGTTAATTTAAATGAAGCGGATTCTACTAAAATTCAAACACTTAATGGCATTGGACAAAAAAAGGCCGAAAAAATAATCGATTATCGAAAACAAAATGGTCCTTTCAAGTCGGTTGATGATTTAAAAAATGTGCCAGGATTTGGGGAAAGAACTGTAGCTAATTTAAAGCCATCCGTATCAGTTTGATTAGATTTGCTATAATTATAGTAATTAACGAATTGTGAAGGAGCATAATTATGAAGAAGAAAAGAATTCCTTGGGACCAATATTTTATGTTGCAAGCAATTTTAGTGGCTAGTAGAAGTACCTGTGAGCGTTTATCAGTCGGGTCAGTCCTCGTTCGCAATAAACGAGTAATTGCTTGTGGGTACAATGGGTCGGTTTCTGGTGATGTTCATTGTATTGATGAAGTCTGTTATATGGTCGATGGACATTGTCAAAGAACCATTCATGCCGAAATGAATGCAATTTTGCAATGTGCAAAATTTGGTGAATCGACTGATGATGCTGAAATTTACGTTACAGATTTTCCATGTTTACAATGTACAAAAATGTTGTTGCAAGCTGGGATTAAGACAATCAAGTATCTTCGAGAATATCATAATAGTAAATATGCCGAAGCACTGTTAAAAAAGGAACACGTTAAAGTTGAAAAGGTTCAAATTGAAAGAGAACAAGTTTATAATTTACCATTTAGTGAATACTTATCCTTCGATAAATAATTAAAAAGAATTTTTATGTATTTAGTGCTTTGCTGTGGGGATGTATATCATTAATTTTTGCAAATCAAATTTTATATGGAATCATTGGAATTGGATTAGTTTTATGTAGAATTTATTGTTTGAAAATCAAAGAATTTTTTTGGAAAAATATTTTATTAACATTAATTCCATTATTGTTTTTTTGTATGTATTATCGATCTGAAATGCAAAAACAAACAATAATGGAAAATTTAAGTAAATCTTCTAAAACAATGAAAATAGATATTTTACCTGATGAATTACATATACATGATAATCAGTTTCGTGTTTTAGCTTATTTACCTGAAGCAAAACAATCTGTTTTGTGTTTTGGAACAATGAAGACGCAGGCAGAAAATGATTTAATTAGAAAAATCAAACAGAAAACACAACTAGAGGTAGTTGGAGATTTAACCGTTTTAGAAATTGCTCCAAATGTTAATCAGTTTGATTCAAAAAAGTTCTATGGTCAGCAAGGAATTTATGGTCAAATAAAAATAACTACTCTTAAAAGTAAAACTGAAATTACCAATTCTTCATTAACTGATAATGTTCATCAATTTAGATTTTGTGGACTAGAATTATCTGATAGATTACCCAAGTACTTGAAATTATATGTTCAAAGTTTGGTGTTGGGTTATAAAAATACCGATTTTAAAGAAGAGATGGATGGTGTTCAGCAACTTGGATTAATTCACTTGTTTAGTATTTCAGGAATGCATGTTTATTTTTTGATTGATTTAATTTTAATGCTAACGTCATTGTCGTATATCAAACGAGAACGCGTTCAATGGGCAATGATTATTGGATTGCCATTTTACTCTATAATTGCTGGCTCAGCTGTGGGATTAATTCGTGCAATCTTAATGATCGAGGAACGCTTAATAGCTGGTAAATTTAAACTTTATTTTACTAGACTAGACATTTGGTCCGTAGCTTTGATGATTAACTTATTAATTAATCCCATGCTTTTATTGGAATTTGGCTGTCAACTTTCCTATGGGTTGTCTTTAGCATTGATTTATACAGGAAATGTTGGAAACTTAAAGAGAACTATTTTATTAGAATTAGTTAGTTTTCCAATTGTTATTTATTATATGTACGAATGGCATGCGTTATCATTATTAGCAAACTTATTGATTATTCCATTCTTTACTGTCGTAATTTTTCCATTAGTGTTAGTTGGATTTGGTCTGAGTTTATTTAATTTGCCTGGCGTTAATTTAGTTGATTATTTTTTAATGAGTTTTGATCACTTTACAACTTTAATATCATCTTTTCCAGGAAAGATTACATTTGGTAAGCCATGGATAATTTTTGTGATTTTTATGATTGCTTGTGGATTACTATACATGGAAAATGCCAAAATAAAATATTTATTTATGATTGTTTGTTCTAGTTTAGGGATGTATTGTATTATTCATTTTCCTATTAGTGGTGAAGTAACCTTTTTTGATGTTGGTCAAGGTGATAGTATTTTGCTTAGAGAACCATTTAACAAATCAGTTACTTTAATTGACACCGGAGGTAAACCTAATTTTTTTGTTAAACAAGGACAAAAAGATGTTTATTTAGCACCGAATACTTCAATTAGATATTTAAAAAGCATTGGAATTAATCATATTGATAATATTTGTTTAAGTCATCAAGATGCCGATCATATTGGGGATTTACCTTCTTTTTTGAAATTAATGAAGGTTGATAGGGTTTATATTCCATTTGGTATGGAGCATAACCAACATTTTATGAAGAAAATTAAACCATTTAATAATCTTAAACTTGTTAGTGTAAGGGATGGAGATACAATTTTTGGAACACCGCTAAAAGTTATTCATCCATTTATTGCTGGATTAGGAAAAAATGAAGATTCAATGGTATTATATAGTCAAATTAATAATTTGAATTGGACATTCACAGGGGATTTAGATCGACTAGATGAATTAAAAATTTTAGGTAAATACCCTAATTTGAAAACGGATATTTTAAAATTGGGTCATCACGGAAGTAAAACAGCCTCTGATCCCCAGTTTATTCAAGCAATCAAACCTAAAATTGGAATTATTTCAGCTGGAAGAAATAATCGTTATGGACATCCTAATCAAGAAACGTTAGACACAATGAAAAAAGAACAAGTGAAATTAATTAGCACGCAAAAAGATGGAATGATTTCATATCGTTATTCAAGATTTGAAAGTTATTTTACAACAAAATGGAAGGGGGATTTAAATGACCTTAATTGATAAAATAAAAACGATTTCAAAAAATCAAGAACCTGTTTATTTAATCACAGGGAAAAATGATTATTGGGAAAATGAAGTAATGAAACAAATTAAAAAGATTATTCCAGAAGAAGAGCAAACTATGAATTTTGCTACTTTTGACATGGAAGAAACCCCATTATCTGTGGCAATTAATGATGCTCTCTCGATTCCATTTTTTGGAGAAAAACGATTAGTTTTAATTAAAAATGCCTATTTTTTAAGTGGTAGTCATTCTAAAAGCAAGATTAAACATAATATTGAAGAATTGGAACAGTATCTGGATAATCCATCGATTGAAACTGTTTTAATTATATTAGCTCCTTATGATAAATTAGATGGACGAAAAAAAATTGTTAAAAAACTGAAGTCTAAAAGTTCAATGATTACATTAAATGATTTTTCTGAACGTGAAACAATTGATTTTGTTCGTAACCAAGTAAAAATGCAAGGTTATCAGATTAATTCAGATGCAATGAACGAATTTTATGCACGTACATTAGGTGATTTAAGCAAAATGATGAATGAATTACAGAAAATTTTCATTTATTGTAAAGATTCAAAAGAAATTACAGTTGAAGTAATTGATAAGTTAGTTTCAAAGTCATTAGATCAAAATGTTTTTGCACTAGTAGATTACATTGTAACTGGTAAAACGACTCAAGCAATCCATTTTTTTCATCAATTACTAGAACAAAAACAAGAGCCAATTCAAATTAATGCTATTTTAGAGAGTCATTTTCGATTATTGTTACAGGTTAAGATATTGATGCAACATAGTTATAGTCAAAACATGATGACGACAACTTTAAAAATTCATCCTTATCGAGTTAAATTAGCAATGCAATCAACTCAAAGATTTTCTTTGAATTATTTAAAGGACGCTTACCTACATTTGGTTCAAATTGAATGTAAACTAAAAAGTAGCACCGATAATCCGGAACTACTTTTCGAAATGTTTGCAATAGAATTAGGACAAAAAAAGAACTCATACTAAGTGAGTTCTTTTTTATTATGATAATTTATTCATGATGTTAGCTAAGTGAGACTTCTTACGATTGGCACTGTTAGTCTTAATAAGACCTTTTGATTTTGAATGATCAATTGCAGCAACTGCTTTACGGTAGAAAGTATCAAGATCACTGACACCTTGAGCACTAGCTTTTTCAAATTCTTTAACAGCAGTTCTCATACGATTCTTTTCAGAAGCGTTCTTTTTGCGAGCGATTTCGTTAGTCTTCATACGTTCGATAGCTGATTTAATAACTGGCATATTTTTTTCACCTCCACATAGTGAAATTAATCCTAACTTCACAGTTTTAACATTCCTAATTATACAAAATATCAGCTATAATTGCAATACAAGCTAAGATTTGTTTGAAATTTTGTTTAGAATGTTGTATATTTAATAAGTAACTGGTTCTTAGTTTTACGAGTCACTGACGTAATACTCAGAACTGAGGGATTTTTATTGAAAGGTGGTAAAGCATAATGGCTTTAACTAGAGAAAGAAAAACTGAAATTATCAAAAAGTTCGCTACACATGAAGGAGATACTGGTTCAACTGAGGTACAAATCGCAGTTTTAACAGCAGATATCAACGAAATTAACGAACATATGAAAGAACACAAAAAGGATTTCCATTCACAACGCGGACTTATGAAAAAAATTGGTCACCGTCGTAACTTATTAACTTACTTACGTAAGAGAAATGTTCAAAGTTACCGTGAATTAATCAAAGAATTAGGATTACGTCGTTAATCTTAACTTTAAAAAGGATGAGGCATTTTGCCTCATCCTTTTTTTAACCAATTTTTTACTTAAATATGTTACACTAAAGTTACATGTTATATTTTGAACGAGTGCATAATTGATAATAATTAAAACAGTAACTGTAATATATTGAGGTGTAAAAATAATGAAAAAGAATATTAAAATCATACCGCTGGGCGGTGTGCGTGAAGAAGGCAAAGACTTATTTGCTGTTGAAGTGAATGAAAGTAGTATTTTTATTCTTGATTGTGGTTCTAAGTTCCCCTTAGATGATATGTTAGGAATTGACTATGTAATCCCTGATTTTTCATATCTCCGGGATAACAAAGAAAAGATTGTTGGAGTATTTTTAACTTCCGGACATCTTGATTCAATTGGTTCATTACCATATTTTCTTAGTGAATTTAATGTACCAGTGTTTGGTACAGAACTTTCAATTAAGATTGCGGAAAAATTAGTTAAGAAAAATCGTCAATCGAAAAAATTTGATGATTTTCATATTATTAATGATAAAAGTGAAATAACTTTTGATGATGGAACGGTTAGCTTCTTTGGAGTTACTCATTCAATCCCAGATGCAGTTGGAATTGTTATTTCAACTGAACAAGGTAGTGTTGTTTACACTGGTGACTTTAAGTTTGATCAAACCGTTCCAGAACAATATCGGACTAATTATGCATCAATTTCTGAAGTTTCAAATAAAAATGTTTTAGCTTTACTTTGTGATGCTAGAAATGCTGAAGATAACTCTAAGGCGGCTGATGAAAAGAAGGTTGAAGAATTTTTAATTGATAATTTTGATTATCAAAATAAACGAGTAATTATTACTTGTTTATCAGGTCACATTTTAAGACTTCAAGAAATTATTGATGCGGCAGCTAAAACTGGTCGAATGATTTACGTTGCTAATGAAAAATCTAAGTTTATGATTGATACTGCCATAGAAAATGGAAAATTAAAACTTCCAGATCAAGAAATATTTGTTCCATCAATTGAAGAATTAGATAAATTGAAACCTGATCAAACAATCATACTTCACGTTGGACAACCAGGTGAAGCGATGCTATCACTTCAAAAAATGGCTAGTCAACGTAATAAGAAACTTAGAATTGAACCAGGAGATTTAGTATTGTTGGCTACGTCACCATTACGTGCAATGGATAATGCTTGGGCAAAAACTAGAGATATGGTTTATAAAGCCGATGGAACAGTGGCATCAATTGATGAAGAACTTGATTTATCTAGTGATGCAAGTAGAAGTGATATTCAAATGATGATTAGTTTGATAAATCCTAAGTTCTTAATTCCGGTTCAAGGAGAGTATCGTCAGTTAGCAGCTGAACGTGAAGCTGCAATTGATGCTGGTTTTCCTAGCGACCACATTATTATTCCTGCCAAAGGCGATGTAATTCAATTTGATGGTGACGACATGTTCCTTTCTCAAGCTGTTTCTGCTTCTGATACAATGATTGATGGAATTGGAGTGGGTGATATTGGAAATATTGTCCTTCGTGATCGAAATGTGCTTTCTCAAGATGGTGTTTTTATTGCGGTTGTAACTATTGACCGTAAAAAGAAAGAAATTGTTGAAGGATCTAAAGTTACTTCACGTGGTTTTGTTTATGATCAATCAAATCGGGCTCTTTTAAAAGAAGCATCTGATTTAGTTGAAACAACGGTGCAAAATAATCTTGATAATAAAGATTTTGATTGGAGTCATTTAAAACAAGATGTTCGTGAAAAGTTAAGTTCTTTCCTTTACAAGAAAACTGATCGTCGTCCAGTGATTCTTCCAGTAATTATGGAAGTTAATCAACATCATCGTCGATTTAAAAATAATAATAAAAACTAATTAAAAAGGATTGAGCATTTGCTCAATTCTTTTTAATTATGAAGAGGAGTCATAATGAATGAAAAACAATTAGAAAAATTTAAAAAAGCCAAGGATGAAGTTAAAAACCATGACTTTAATACTGCTACAGATATTTTGTTAGATTTGTATGATGAAACAGATGATCAACAAGTAGTTTTGTTACTTGGTGAAACGTTATTTATGGACCAGAAATACGTTGGTGCAAACCGATTTGTAGAAGATAATTTTGATGTTTTTTTGCAGCAAAACTTTGAATTACTAACTCGTATTTATGAAAAAAATCATCGTTATCTCCAGTTGAGAATTATTGCAACTGGCTTGCAAAATGAAGATAAGATTAATTTATTAGAGGAAATTGAGCAAAGTGAAAAAGAATATGAAATGAAGGAGCCAAATTCTATTGCAAGCAATGCAAGAGAATTTATGCATTTAGGAGCTTTTTCAGCAGATCGTCAAAGAGAAGTGATTAAGGATGCAGAAATACTTCCAATAAAACAATATTTAGCAGGAAGTAAAATCAGTTTGATTGATCCAGATGTTAATCCGGTTTGGCGAATGCAATTGTTAAATAATTTAATGAGGCTGGAATTTGACGAACCGGTGGATTTTATTTGGATTGATAATACTAAACATCAAATAATTCCAAAAGAAGTTGCGGATGTTGAACAAACTAATGCTTTTAAAGAAATTCAAAGAGAGGTAAATGAAACAATTGGACAGCAAGATCCAATTAAAGCCGCTCAATTACAAGTAATTATTAAAGTTGATATGCAAATTTTGTTTCCATATATTGATCAAGTGGTTGTTGAGCCCCACAAGTGGGTTGAAGTAATTATGCAGAAAATGTTTGGAGATGTTTCAAAAACAACTTCTGATAAAGATGTGCTAAAATGGTTGAGTCTGATTGATTCGATCATGCAAACACTAGTTAACTAATTAAATTAGCGATTAGTGTTTACAAATTTAGTTTCAATCTATATAATATGTTAGTGAATTCTTTGAGATAACCACTTTATTTTTCGAGTAATTGTAGTATAATTACAAGTAAAGATACTTTGGGTTTCTCCAAAGGACGTCTTACGAAAATAATAGGAGGGTTTCATAATGGCAAAAGAACATTACGAAAGAACAAAACCCCACGTTAATATTGGTACTATTGGCCATATTGACCACGGGAAGACTACTTTAACTGCAGCAATTTCAAAAGTTTTATCAGACAGAGGTTTAGCTAAGGCTGAAGATTTTGCTGATATCGATGCTGCTCCAGAAGAAAAAGAACGTGGTATCACTATCAACACTGCCCACATCGAATACGAAACAGAAAAGCGTCACTACGCTCATATCGATGCTCCTGGACATGCCGATTATGTTAAAAACATGATCACTGGTGCTGCTCAAATGGATGGTGCCATCTTAGTTGTTGCCGCAACTGATGGTCCTATGCCACAAACACGTGAACACATTTTGTTAGCTAAACAAGTTGGTGTTGATTACATCATTGTTTTCCTTAACAAGACTGATATGGTTGATGATGAAGAACTTATCGACTTAGTTGAAATGGAAGTTCGTGATTTATTATCAGAATACGGTTACGATGGTGACAACACACCAGTTATCCGTGGTTCAGCTCTTAAAGCCCTTAACGGTGACAAAGAAGCCGAAGAACAAATCATGAAGTTGATGGATACTGTTGATGAATACATCCCAACTCCAGAACGTGACGAAAGCAAACCTTTCATGATGCCTATCGAAGATGTATTTACTATCACTGGTCGTGGTACTGTTGCATCAGGTCGTATCGAACGTGGTGTTATTAAACTTGGTGACGAAGTTGAAATCGTTGGACTTGTTGAAGACGTATTGAAGACTACTGTTACTGGTATTGAAATGTTCAGAAAAACTCTTGATGAAGGTCAAGCCGGTGATAACATTGGTGCCTTACTTCGTGGTGTTAACCGTGAACAAGTTGTTCGTGGACAAGTGCTTGCTGCACCTGGTTCAGTTCAAACTCACGAAAAATTCTCTGCTGAAGTATATATCATGAGTAAAGAAGAAGGTGGACGTCATACTCCTTTCTTCTCAAACTACCGTCCTCAATTCTACTTCCATACCACTGATGTTACTGGTGTTATCGAATTAGATAAAGGTACTGAAATGGTTATGCCTGGTGATAACACAACATTCCACGTTGAGTTAACTAAACCAGTTGCAATCGAAAAAGGTACTAAATTCACTATTCGTGAAGGTGGACACACTGTTGGTGCCGGTACTGTTACAAGTATTGACGACTAATATGTATCTATAAAAAGATCAAAGACTTTGTCTTTGGTCTTTTTTGTTTACTTCGAATATGTTTACATTTTATTGTGCATAAGTTAGAATAATAGATGTATATAAATTACTTGAAAAAGTTTTATTATTTTTCATGTTGGAGGAATTTAAAATGGCTGATTGGTCAAAAAAAGAATTAAATAAAGGTGAATTAACTTTTAAAATTGACCTTGATAAAATCAAGGAAGGTTTAGATAAAGCCTTTGATAAGAACAAGAAAAACATTAAAGTACCTGGCTTCCGTAAAGGTAAAGTTTCACGCCAAGTATTTAACCAAATGTATGGTGAAGAAGCATTGTACCAAGATGCTTTAAACATCATGCTTCCAGAAGTTTACGCTGAAGCAGTTGCTGAGGCAGGAATTGATCCAGTTGGTCAACCTAACATTAGTGTTGAATCAATGGAAAAAGGTAAACCTTGGGTACTTAAGGCTGATGTTTCTGTTAAACCAGATGTTAAATTAGGTGAATATAAAGGTGTAGAAGTTCCAAAACAAAACACTCGCGTATACAAGAAAGACATTGATGCTAAATTAGATTCAATGCTTCAATCACAAGCTGAACTTGTTTTAGTTGATCGTCCTGCTAAAGATGGTGATACAGTAATTATTGATTTTGATGGTTCAGTTGACGGTAACCACTTTGAAGGTGGAAAAGCTAACAACTACTCTCTTGAATTAGGTTCAGGTTCATTTATTCCTGGTTTTGAAGATCAATTAGTTGGTCATAAAGCTGGCGATGATGTTGAAGTTAAGGTTACTTTCCCTGCTGATTATCCACAAAAAGATCTTGCTGGTAAAGAAGCACTTTTCGAAACTAAGATTCACGAAGTGAAAGAAAAACAATTACCAAAACTTGATGATGAATTTGCTAAAGATGTTGACGAAGACGTTGATACTCTTGAAGCATTAAAAGAAAAAATCAAGACTGAATTAAAAGAACAAAAAGAAGCAGCTGCTCACGATACAATCGAAAATGATGCTATCGATGCTGCTGTTAATAATGCAACTGTAAAAGACATTCCACAAGTTATGCTTGATGAAGACGTTGAACGTCAAATGGATCAATACTTAGCTGGAATCCAACAACAAGGTATTCCTGCTGATATGTACTTCAAGATGACAGGTACTTCAAAAGATGATTTGAAGAAACAATTCGTTGCTGGGGCAGATAAACGTGTTAAAACTAGTTTAGTGTTAGAAGCAATTGTTAAAGCTGAAAAAATCAATCCTTCGGAAGATGATGTAAATGCTGAAGTTGCTGACTTAGCTAAACAATATGGTATGAAAGAAGAAGCCGTTCGTGGTGCATTATCTGATGATATGCTTAAACACGATATTGGTATTCAAAAAGCTGTTTCTGTTGTTGTTGACAACGCAAAGCAAGTTTCTAAGAATGCTTCTTCATCTAATGAAAAATAAAGTTTAATTACTTTAAATAAAAGTCCGTTTAACGATTATCGTTACGGACTTTTTTGTTTCAAACCAACTCTTTTGCAACATTAAATCTTTGTGGTATAGTTTTGAGAGTTGAAAAAATGACTTAGATAAAAATGAGGAGATTTTTTATATGTTTGATGATGAAACAAACAAAACAGTTACATGCTCATTTTGCGGAAAATCCCAAGATCAAGTAAAAAAAATTGTTGCTGGTCCTGGCGTTTACATTTGTAACGAGTGTATCGATTTATGTGAACAAATTATGGATACTGAAATTAAATCCCAAAGTGCAGATGAAGAAATTGATGTTTTAACTCCTAAAGAAATCGTTGATCGTTTAGATCAATATGTAATTGGACAAACTGAGGCTAAAAAAACATTAGCAGTCGCTGTATATAACCACTACATGAGAATTAAAGAATTAGCAAAGCGTGATCAAGAAGATACTGAAGGTGATTCAGATATCTATAAGACTATTGAATCAGAAACTGAAATTCAAAAAAGCAATATTGCAATGATTGGACCAACTGGTTCAGGAAAAACTTATATCGCCCAAACGTTGGCTAAAATTATTAACGTTCCATTTGCAATTGCAGATGCTACAACTTTGACAGAGGCTGGATATGTTGGCGAAGATGTCGAAAATATTCTCTTAAAATTATTACAAAACGCTGACTTCGACGTTGAACGTGCTGAACATGGAATTATTTATATTGATGAAATTGATAAAATTGCCAAAAAAGGCGAGAATGTTTCAATTACCCGTGATGTTTCTGGTGAAGGGGTTCAACAATCACTTCTTAAAATCCTTGAAGGAACTATTGCAAATGTTCCGCCAAAGGGTGGACGTAAAAATCCACAACAAGAATTCATTAAAATTGATACAAAAAACATCCTCTTTATTGTAGGTGGAGCTTTTCCAGGAATCCAAGATATTATTCGTGAACGTTTAGGAAATAAAACTATTGGGTTTGGAACTGATTCAGTTCATACTGTAATTACAAATGATGATGATATCATGCAAAAAGTTATTCCGGAAGATTTAATGAAATTTGGATTGATTCCTGAATTTATTGGTCGTCTTCCAATCTTAACTGCTTTAAATAAGCTTGATGAAGAAGATTTAGTTAAAATTCTAACTGAACCTAAGAATGCTTTAGTAAAGCAATATCAAAAGCTCCTAGCTCTTCAAGGGGTTAAATTAACCTTTGATAAAGCTGCTCTTCGAACGATGGCACAACAGGCTATTAAACGAAATACTGGTGCTCGTGGTTTACGTTCAATTATCGAAAGCGTAATGAGAGATGTAATGTTTTCATTGCCTAGTCGAGATGATGTAGCTGAGGTTATTATTACTAAAGCTTCTGTTAATAAGCAGGAAGAACCACGTTTAATTTTAAAAAAAGACGTTAAAAGTGCTAAATAAGAGTCGAATGGAGAAAACACAATGAATGTTACCGATGTAGACTTAGTCATGAGTGCCGTTGATCCAAAACAATATCCCAAAACTGGTTATCCAGAGATTGGTTTTTTGGGAAGGTCTAATGTGGGGAAATCATCATTAACTAATGTATTAATTAATCGGCGTGATTACGCACATACTTCAGGACAACCTGGTAAAACACAAACTTTGAACTTTTATGAAGTTAATCATAAGTTATACTTTGTTGATGTCCCTGGTTATGGGTATGCTAAAGTTTCAAAAACAGAACGTGAAAAATGGGCCAGCATGATTGAAACTTATCTAACTCAACGTGATACTTTGCGAGGAGTAATCAGTTTAATCGATGGTCGTCACGAACCAACTGAATTTGATTTACAAATGCGAGATTGGTTAGAATACTATAATATTCCAGTATTATACGTAGCAACCAAAGTTGATAAAATTCCTAAGAGTAAATTTAAGCACCAAGAAACAATCTTACGTAATAAATTACAATTAAAACCCGATGAAGAATTAGTGATGTTTTCTGCTAAAACTAAAGTAGGTAAAGACCAGATTTGGAATTGGATTGAAAATAAAATTAAAGCGTAAAAAAATCAGCTGTTAAATTAACAGCTGATTTTGTGTTTATTTAGATTGGTCACGCTTAAAAAATTTATTTCTTTCTTTAGCTTCAATTTGTTTATCTTCAATTTCTTTTTCGCTTTCAACTTGATTAGAATTTGAATTGTTTTTAGGGTTGAATTTGGCAAATTTATTTAACATGGCGTCTAAGTCTGCTTGTTTATTAATGTGTAAACCCATTTCATCACTTCCTTTGCTACATCATAGCAAAAAGTTGATTAATTGTCATTTAGTTATACAAGTTGACTTAAAGTCATTATAATTTAGGTAATGGATAAAAACGGAAGGAGGACCAATATGGCATCTGAACATATCGAAAATAAATTAAAACTTTTACCTGAAAAACCGGGAGTTTACATCATGAAAGATGATGAAGGAAAAGTTATTTATGTGGGTAAATCAAAAAATTTAAAAAATCGGGTTCGATCATATTTTAAAAGTAAACAGTATGGTAGACGGGCAAAGTTAGTTGAAAATATTGCGGATTACGAAACGATTATTACAGATACTGACAAAGAATCTTTTCTGCTAGAAATAACCTTAATTCAAAAATATCGTCCATATTATAATGTTCGGTTAAAAAATGGGAATACCGGTTATCCGTACATTAAAATAACTAATGAAAGAGATCCCCAAATTCAAGTAACTAGCTATGTTAAAAAAGATGGTGCCTTTTATTATGGTCCTTATCCAAATGTTTATGCAGCTGATGAAACCATGCATTTTTTACAAAAAATGTACCCACTTCGCCGTTGTAACGGGCGGCAATCACGGGCCTGTCTTTATTACCACATGGGTCAATGTTTGGGAGCATGCTTTAAAGATGTTCCTGAATCAGAGTATAATGAACAAATCAAGAAGATTAAATCATTCTTGAATGGAAATGTGGCAGATGCTAAACGAATTATAAAAAAGCGCATGAAGGATGCTTCTGATAAAATGGAGTATGAGCGGGCTGCTGAATTACGGGACCAGCTCCATTACATTGAAGCTACAGTAGAAAAACAAAAAATTATTTCACATGATTATACACAACGTGATGTTTTCAATTATTATGCTCATAATGGTTGGTTATCAATTCAAGTTTTCTATATTCGTCAAGCACGACTAATGAAAAGAACTAAGCGTCTTTTTCCAATTTTAAGTACTCCAGAAGAAGAAATGACAAACTTTATTGTTCAATTTTATAAGCAACAGGGACAAGTAAAACCACGTGAGATTTTAGTTCCTGGTACAATTGATACAGATGTGATTACAAAGTTAACTGATATTCCTGCAAGAACTCCGGTTAGAGGACAAAAGAGAGCGCTGCTTAAAATGGCACGTGAAAACGCTAAATATGTCTTAGATGAGAAGTTTAGGCTATTAGAAATGAATCGTCGTAAGACCACTGGAGCTATGGAAGAATTAAGTAAAGCTTTGGATTTACCTTCTCTTCATCGTATTGAAGCTTTTGATCATTCTCATATTGATGGGGCTGATTTAGTTTCTGCAATGGTAACCTTTGAAGACGGGAAACCCAATAAAAAGAACTATCGTAAGTATAAACTTCAAACAGTTGACCATGCGGATGAAGCTGCAAGTACTCGTGAAGTTGTACGCCGTCGGTACACCAGACTATTAAAAGAACATGCTGAAATGCCCGATTTGATTTTAATGGATGGTGGGGTTATTCAAATGAACGCAGTTAAAGATGTGTTAGAAAATGAATTAAACCTAAATATTCCAGTTGCTGGGATGGTAAAAAATGATAAACATAAAACCGCTGATTTATTATTTGGTGATGATGATCAACATATTTATCTAAATCCCAAAAGCCAGGCTTTTTATTTAGTCCAACGAATTCAAGATGAAGTGCATCGATTTGTAATTAATTTTCATCATGATTTACACAGTGAAAATTCAATGACTTCAAGGTTAGACAGTATCAAAGGTGTAGGACCAAAGACGAAAAATAAATTGATGCGTCATTTTGGTTCTATGAAAAATATTGAAGCAGCAAGTGTTCCTGATTTACAGGAATTAGGAATTTCAAAAACAGTGGCGCAAACGATTGTGCTCACTTTCCAAAATTCGAAACCCAAAGCAGTAATGCGTAAGATGTAATAGAACGGAGAAAATATGTTTGTAGATCGAGTTAAATTTAATGTTAAAGCCGGTAAGGGTGGCGATGGAATGGTTGGTTTCCGTCGCGAAAAATATGTTCCAAATGGTGGACCTTCAGGTGGTGACGGAGGTCGTGGGGGAGACGTTGTCTTCACAGTTGATCCTGGAATGAGCACCCTAATGGATTTTAAGTATAAAAAATTATTTAAAGCCCAAAATGGTGGTAATGGTGGAAATAAACGAATGACAGGTGCCAGTGCCGATGATTTAATTATTCGTGTCCCAGAAGGAACAACAATTTTTGATACAGCAAATGACAAAGTAATTGCTGATTTAACTAAGCCAGGTGATAAAGCAGTGATTGCTCGTGGTGGCCGTGGGGGACGTGGGAATACCCACTTTGCAACTGCGAAAAACTCAGCTCCAGAAATTGCTGAAAATGGTGAACCTGGTGAAGAGTTACAAGTTAATTTACAACTTCGTTTATTAGCGGATGTTGGTCTAGTTGCCTTTCCATCTGCTGGTAAATCAACTTTACTAAGTACAATTACCAGTTCAAAACCTAAAGTTGCGGAATATCATTTTACGACGTTAGTTCCTAATCTTGGAATTGTTCGTAATGATGATGGAAATGATTTCGTAATTGCCGATTTACCTGGATTAATTGAAGGAGCTTCTCAAGGTGTTGGGCTCGGATTTGAGTTTTTACGTCACATTCAAAGAACTCGAGTAATCCTCCATTTAGTTGATATGAGTGGTAATGAGGGCAGAGACCCATATGATGATTATGTTAAAATTAACAAAGAACTTGGTGATTTTGATGAATCATTGTTGAAACGTCCTCAAATCATTGTAGCAACGAAGATGGATCTACCAGGATCAGAAGAAAATCTTGAAAAATTTAAAAAAGAACTAAAAGAGCATGATGATAAAATTGCAATTAAAGTAGACGCAATTTCATCAGTTACTCATCAAGGGCTAGACCAATTGATTAGAGATACTGGTGATTTATTATCTAAAACTCCTCAGATTCCATTTGTGGAAGAAGGTCAACTTCAAGAAGATAACGATGGTGATGTTCTTTACACTGCTAAGGAAGAAGAAAGACCATTTGAAATTCATCGTGATGAAGACGGTGTTTGGATGTTAACTGGTAAAAAAATTGAACGACTATTCCAGATGACCAATACAGATCATAATCAAAGTATGATGCGTTTTGCTCGTCAGTTAAGAGGAATGGGCGTTGATGATGCGCTTCGTGCTGCTGGTGCAAAAGATGGTGATTTAGTTGGTATTTTAGATTTCACTTTTACTTATATGGATTAAAAGAAAAAAGTAGTTAACCAGTGTTGTTAACTACTTTTTTAGCCGAAAATGATTTGATCGTTTTCTAAACGATAACCAAAAATTCTTAGTTTTTCAGGTTTATCAAGATAAAGTATGAGATTCTTGTCGAATTTCATGGTTTGCTGATTAAACTGATTAAGGTTTAGTGGTTTTTGTTTTTTTCCCGACCCTAAAATTAATCTTTGTTTATTAATGCTTAAATTAGTGACTGGGTAAATAGTCGATTGATTTTGGATGAAAATCGTTCTTGCTCGATCTAAATCTTGTGAAGAAAC
Organism: Fructilactobacillus sanfranciscensis DSM 20451; assembly: GCF_001436035.1. Classification (GTDB taxonomy): domain Bacteria; phylum Bacillota; class Bacilli; order Lactobacillales; family Lactobacillaceae; genus Fructilactobacillus; species Fructilactobacillus sanfranciscensis. Next base: position 87,312 of record NZ_AYYM01000001.1, on the reverse strand, counting down.
TTTGAACTCACTAAGTTTGATGATAATCACCTGATTTCTATTTTTGGCACTTTTCTTATGCTACAATAATTATATAGCAGATTATACGAATTTAAATTAAAAGAATGCTTCCTAGAAGGAACGGTAGAAAATATGCAGTTAGAGTTTTTTGGAACAGGGGCAGGAGTTCCCGGTAAGTTTAGAAATGTTTCAAGTGTTGCGTTACGCTTACTTGATGAAATTAATGAGGTATGGTTGTTTGATTGTGGGGAAGGAACCCAGCAACAGATTTTGCGTTCGACTTTAAAACCACGAAAAATCAATAAAATTTTCATCACCCATCTTCATGGTGATCATATTTTTGGATTACCAGGCTTACTTTCAAGTCGGTCATTTCAAGGCGGAGACGAACCGCTTACAATATATGGTCCAAAAGGAATTAAAGAATTTGTTCAAGTATCACTTAGAGTTTCACAAACTAAATTGGGTTACAAAATTAATTATGTTGAGCTTGATGAACCAGGAATAATTTATGAAGGACCAAAATTTACAGTGATTGCTGCAAAATTAGAACATCAAGTTGAATCTTGGGGATATCGTGTCGTTGAACATAGTCATCCAGGTGAATTAATGGTTGATAAATTAAAGGCGGATGATATTCCAGCTGGTCCAATTTATGGTAAATTAAAAAAAGGCGAGACAGTTCAACTTTCAGATGGGCGCGTGATTGATGGAAAAGAGTACATTGGACCGGCACAAAAGGGTCGAATTGTAACTATTTTAGGTGATACACGTAAGACACCAAACATTCAACAGCTTTCACAAAATGCAAACGTAGTTGTTCATGAAAGTACTTTTGGTAAAGGAGAGGCTAAGCTAGCTCGTAATTATTATCATTCTACCAACGTACAAGCCGCCATTATGGCGAAATCAAGTGGAGTTGAGCGGTTGTTGTTAACACATATATCAGCACGTTATACGGCTAAAATGGCACGTGAATTGCAAAATCAAGCACGTGAAATTTTCCCCAATACTAAAGTTGTTAAAGATTTTGATTTTATTGATATTCCATTTGAAAAGAAAGAAGATTAAAAATGAAAAAACAAGTTTATGTAATTTCAAGTTTGTTAATTGTAATTTTAATTGCAATTTTTGTTTTATTAAACATGGAAGACACAGCAGTTAATTTTGGATTTGCAACTATCAAGATGCCACTAATTTTAATTGTACTTGTAAGTTTACTTTTAGGTACTTTGCTTATTTTTCTTTTTTCATCAATTTCATCATTCAAAAACAATCGTCAAAATAAAGCTAATTTAAAAGAAATTAAACAACTTCAAAGCAAAATTGAAGAATTAGAAGCAAAAATTGGAGTGAAAACTGAAGTAAAAGATGAAAAACAAGTTACTGAGGAAAACCCTGATAATGAAGATGAAGAAAAATAAAACTGAAAGAAGGTTGAGCAGTGTTATCTTCTAAATATGATTGGCAAATTAAAGCTAATCACGCGAAACCAAAGCAAATTGAAGACCTAGCTTCTCAACTTGGCATCAGCCAATTAATCGCTCAATTATTGATTAATCGTGGATATGATAATTCAGATAAAATTCGTCATTTTTTGAGTCCAGATACTTCTGATTTATATGATCCTTTTTTGCTTCATGATATGGATAAAGCTGTTGAAAGAATTCAAATGGCAGTATCAGAAGGCGAAAAAATTACAATTTATGGTGATTATGATGCAGATGGGTTAACTAGTACATCAATTATGTATGAAACTTTACAGGAAATTGGTGCGAACGTTAATTACTATATCCCTAACCGGTTTGATGACGGATATGGGCCAAATATTGATGCCTATCGAAAGATTATTTCTGACGGAACAACTTTAATTGTGACTGTTGATAATGGAGTATCTGGATTTGATGCAATTGAAGAAGCAAATAAACTTGGGTGTGATGTAGTGATTACTGATCATCATGAATTGCCAAAAAAATTGCCTAATGCATATGCAATTGTGCATGCAGATTTAAGTCCTGATTATCCATTTAAGTATTTATCAGGTGCAGGGATTGCATTTAAAGTTGCAACGGCGCTTAATGATGAAATTCCACAAGAAAAAATTGATTTAGCGGCAATTGGAACAGTTGCTGATTTGGTATCAATGACAGGTGAAAACCGTGCTATAGTTCAATTTGGACTAAATGTAATTCATTTGACTGAAAGACCGGGGTTAAAATCATTAATTAAGCACGCAAAATTAAAATTACCTAAAATTAGTGAAGAAGATATTGGATTCAAAATTGCACCTTCTTTGAATGCTTTAGGTCGAATGGGGGATGCATCTTCTGGTGTTGAACTTTTAACTACCAATGACGAAGTTCAAGCAGATAAGTTAGCTAAAATAACTGAAAAGAAAAATGAACAACGAAAAGAATTAGTGGCTCAAATAGCGGTTGAAGCGGAACAACAAGCTGAGACCCCGGAAAACTTAAAGCGTAAGATCTTAATAATTGCTGGAAAAGCTTGGCAAACTGGCGTCTTAGGGATTGTTGCTAGTCGGATTTCTGACAAATATCATAAACCAACTGTTGTATTAGGAATAGATGAAACTACTGGAGTTGCTAAAGGTTCAGGACGAAGTATTGCTGGATTTGATTTATTTAAAGCCTTAGATCGAAGCCGTGACCAAATGGTTGCTTTTGGTGGTCATGAAATGGCAGTGGGATTAACGATATCATTAGATAAGATTAAAGAGGTGTCTAATAATATAGAACAAGTAGCAACTGAAGAAAAATTAGATATTAATCACAAGCCAATTTTAATCATTGATTATGAAGTTAATGCGGATGATATTAACGATCATCTTTATGAAGATTTGTCCGTTTTAAGTCCCTTTGGAGTTGATAATCCAAAACCAGAATTTGCAATTAAACCTAATAATCTCAGTAGTATTTCAGCAATTGGTGCTGATAAATCTCATTTAAAATTTGAAATTCTAGGTTATCATAGTAAAATTGGAGCAATTGATTTTGGAGTTGGTTCTGAGTTAAGAGAAATCCAAAAATTATCTAATAATTTAAAGGTTGCTGGAACTTTAGGTAAAAATGAATTTCGTGGTCGAACTAATTTACAAATTATGGTTGACGACTTAAAAGTAGACGGTTGTGTTGTGATTGATCAACGTACCAATAAGTTAGTACAACAAATGTTTAAGCAACCTGGTGAATATGTTTTCTTTAACGAAAAATTGAAAAATAAATTAACCGGTTATTTAAATGATGAGTCTACAGCAATATTAGCAAATCAGATTGACTCGAAAAATCCACATAAAAAAATAATCATTGTTGATTGTCCTAAGAATATAGATGATTTTAAAACGTTAATTAATAAAATTGATGCACATGAAATAGTATTATATCTATATAAACCTCAACAACTTAGATCATTTGGTATGCCAAAACGAGAACAATATGCTAAACTATTTAAGTTCGTTAATGTTCATCAAAATGTAAAATTAAACCAGCATTTAAAAGAAATGTGTAAAGATTTAAAAATTGATCAGACTTCTTTAGTATTTATGATTAAAGTTTTTGATGAATTAGGTTTTGTAACCATTCAAGATGGAATAATGAATAAGGTTGATAATCCTAATAAGCATCCATTAAGTAGCGCGTCTACATATAAACAACGAGAACAAGAAATTGAACTTGAGAATCAACTGATTAGTTTAAACCAAAACGCATTAATTAATTTAATTCAAGAAATGCAAAATAAGCAGTGAAAGGAAGTACCAAACGATGGCACTTAATTTAAAAGATTACATAGCTAGTTATCCTGATTTTCCAGAACCAGGTGTATTTTTTCGTGACATTTCTCCCTTATTAGAAAATGGAGAAGCATATAAGCAAGCTACAAATGAAATTGTTGATTACGCTAAAAAAATTGGTGCAGAGGTAATTGTAGGACCAGAAGCCCGTGGATTTATTGTTGGATGTCCGGTTGCATATGAATTAGGCATTGGATTTGCTCCTGCACGTAAGAAAGGGAAACTCCCTGGTAAGACAGCTAAAGAAACTTATGGACTGGAATATGGGCAATCTGCGCTTTATCTTCATGAAGATGCAATTAAACAAGGTCAAAAAGTACTCGTTACTGATGATTTATTAGCAACTGGAGGAACTTTAGCTGCTACAATCAAATTAATTGAAGATCTTGGTGGTGTGGTAGTTGGTACTGCATTCTTAGTTGAATTAACAGAACTCCATGGTCGTGATAAACTAAAAGGGTACGATATTCTTAGTTTAATGAAATATTAAAAAAAACTACTTAGATACGTCTAAGTAGTTTAGTATGGAGGATTGGCAGAGTGGTAATGCACCGGACTCGAAATCCGGCGAACCAAGCTTATACTTGGCGCGCAGGTTCAAATCCTGTATCCTCCTTTTTATTTTTGATGAGATGCTTCCTAATAATCCCGTATGATATTAATTTTCTAATTCTTGAAAACTATAATTCTTATGGTATACTCAATATGTTATAAAATAACGGAACTACTCTTTTCCAGCAAAAAGGTCCCTAACGGGGACCTTTTTTGTTTACAAAAAAATAGACCCGAATTAATTCAAAATTCAGGTCTATTTTTTAATATTCGTAAGTTTTAACTTGTTTTTTCATTTCAGTAAAGTCTGTATCAGGATATTTGTTTTGAAGAGCTTGGAACAACATGTATTTAGCGAAGTTACCATTACGGGCCATAATTGGTCCATGAAAATAAGTTCCAACTGTATTTTTATGAACAGCACCTTCAGTACCGTCTTGACCATTGTTACCGTATCCTTGCAATACTTTTCCAAGCGGATGTTCATCTTCACCTAAGAATGTGATTCCTTGATGATTTTCAAAACCATGATATTTGTTACCGTTTTTTTCATTTTCGATGACAACATCACCAATAAAACGATGGTCATGTTGTTGCTCAGTATAATGGTTCATGGCTTCAATTCCAGGTAATTTTTGACCTTTAGCATCAACGTAATATTTACCAAGCATTTGATAACCACCACATACAGCAACAAATGGTTTGTTAGCCTCAATAAACTTAATTAATTCAGCTTTTTTAGATTGAATATCATCTGCCACAACAGTTTGCTCGAAATCTTGGCCACCACCGAAGACAACAAAATCATAGTCATCTGCTTTAAAGTCCTCTTCTAAAGAAACAATATCAGAGGTAACTTCCACACCAATTTGTTTAGCATAGAATTGAAGGGTTAAGATATTTCCAATATCACCATAAGTGTTCATTAAGTCACCATAAAGATGAGCAACTCTAATACTCATTGTCATTAGTTTTGTCCTCCTTTAATGTAACCACGCTTAGCTAAAATAGATCTAACTTGCATCATTGCAGTATAGGTTGCTAAGATATAAACCTTTTTAGTTGGCATTTTTTTAATATCATCAACCACTTTTTCTAAATCTGGTTGGACGATATGTTTGTCATCAGGCACACCAGCAACTTTTAGACGGAAAGTAATATCTTTGTAGCGAGAACCTCCAGTTTCAAACTGTTGAATGTTCATCTTTGGTAATCTTTCGAATTCACCATCCCAAATCCAACTAGTATCAATTCCATCAGCATAATTAGCGTTTAGCAAAGCCATAAACGAAAATGGTTCATTTTCAGTAGTTAGCAAATCAATCACTTGATTAGTTCCAACCGGATTTTTAACTAAAATAATTGTGACATCTTTATCGCCAACATGAATTTCTTCTTGGCGTCCAAAAATTCTTTCATTAGCATCGAAAGCATGCTTAATCTGTTCTGGAGTAACTCCTAATTCACGACCAACTGCATAGGCAGCTAAGGCATTGTAAATATTGTAGGTTCCACCCACACTGATTTGATATTGATGATTGTCAATATCAAACTTTGATTCAACTGGAGTTTGATTTTCAACACTGGTAACTTTGTACTTTAATTCTGGACGATGGTAACCACAGTTAGGACAGAAGTAATCACCCAAGTTAGCATAAATTAAATAGTGGTAATGTAAAATGTGATGACAAATGGGACAAATAATCCCGTCAGTATTTGCATGAGCTTTAAAATTGCCAGATGCTAGTTGATTTTCAAATCCATAATAAATTTGTGGATTAGGAAGTTCAACTGAATTGAAAATTGGTTCATCACCATTTGAAATTACGGTTGCACTGGGATCTAATTCAATTCCATCAAGAATTTTTTGATATGTCGTATAAATTTCACCATATCGATCAAGTTGATCTCGGAAAATATTGGTTAAAACAAACATTTTTGGTTTAATTTGTTCAACAATTAACTTAACGTTTGCTTCATCAACTTCAATAACGGCAATTGGTTTTTGCCCATTGCGTGGTTTTTTAGCTTCAAGAAAGGTAGAAACAATTCCTTGAATCATGTTTGAACCGCTTTTGTTGGTTAAGATTTCGTTGTATTTTTCTTTTAATACTTGCACGATTAATGCAGTAGTAAGTGTTTTTCCGTTGGTTCCACTAACAATAATTACATCGTAGTTTTTTCCAAGTTCGGTTAACACATTTGGGTCAATCTTAGTGGTGATTTTACCTGGTAAAGAACTTCCACCACCCATAAAGGTATGTAAAAACCAATATGAAGATTTTCCTGCTAGAGTTGCGATATCACTCTTAAAAGTCATTAACGCTCACATCCTTAGTTTAAAATATTTTACAATCCAATACTTTTGATTTTAGCATAAAACCGACAACTAAACTAAAATTAGAGATATCTTTACGTTATATTAACAATTCTAAATTACGAATGCAGAAAGATAAAAAATTAGCTATAATAAAACTAAGAGTATTTTATAGAAAAAGGTGATATTTTGGCACAACTTTTCTTTCGTTATGGCGCCATGAATAGTGGAAAGTCATTTGAAATTATTAAGGTAGCACATAACTACGAGGAACAGGGCAAAAAAGTTATTCTAATGACGAGTGCTTTAGATACACGAGAAAAAGAGGGCACAATTGCGTCTCGAATTGGTTTAGAAAGAGTTGCAATTGCGATTAAACCAGATGCAAATGCAATGCAACTAGTCCAAAATCGATTAAGTGAAATTAATGATCGAGTGAGTTGTATTTTAATTGATGAAGCACAATTTTTAGAAAAACATCATATTAAAGAGTTGGCTCAAGTCGTAGATGAATTAGATATTCCGGTAATGGCTTTTGGACTAAAAAACGATTTTCAAAATCAGTTGTTTGAGGGATCAAAGTATCTCTTACTTTATGCTGATAAGCTAGAGGAAATGAAGACCATTTGTTGGTTCTGTGAAAAAAAAGCCACAATGAATCTTCGTTTTCATGATAAAAAACCAGTTTATGAGGGCGAACAAGTTGTAATGGGAGGCAATGAATCATATTATCCTGTTTGTCGAGAACATTATAATCATCCACCTAAACAATAAATGAAAGAAAGAGGAGTAAAATGGCCGATAATAAAATGGATCAGATTTTTGATAAGTTACAATCTGTCTCTGACCGTTACGAAGAAGTTAATGAGTTAATCAGTGATCCTGAAGTTATTTCAGATACAAAACGATTCATGAAATTATCTAAAGAAGAGGGTAATTTACGTGAGACCGTTGAAACATATAAAAAATATCGAGAAGTGACGGAATCACTCAATGATGATCAAGAAATGCTTAAAGAAAAACTTGATGATGATATGAATGAAATGGTAAAAGCCGAAATTTCTGATTTAGAAGAACAAAAAACGGAACTGGAAGAAAAATTAAAAATCATGTTAATTCCTAAGGATCCAAATGATGATAAGAATATTATCATGGAAATCCATGGAGCAGCTGGGGGAGACGAAGCTAGTTTATTCGCTGGTGATTTGTACAACATGTACGTTAAGTATGCCGAAACTCAAGGTTGGCAAGTTCAAGTTATTGATGAGGTTCCAACTGAAGTTGGGGGCTTTAAACAAATTGTATTGATGATTACTGGTGATAACGTTTATTCTAAGCTCAAATTTGAAAATGGTGCTCACCGAGTTCAACGAGTTCCCGAAACTGAATCGGCTGGAAGAGTGCATACTTCGACAGCTACGGTTGGCGTGATGCCTGAAGAAGAAGACGTTGATATTACAATTGATCCAAGTGATATTCGGACCGATGTTTATCGTTCCTCAGGAGCCGGTGGACAACATATTAACAAAACTTCATCAGCTGTTCGGATGACCCATTTGCCAACCGGAATTGTGGTTGCCATGCAAGACGAACGATCACAACAACAAAACCGGGTTAAAGCAATGAACGTTTTGAAGGCTCGGGTTTATGATTATTATAAGCAAAAAGAAGAAGATCAATATAATGCTCAACGTAAGTCGGCCGTTGGAACAGGTGACCGTTCTGAAAGAATTCGAACTTACAACTATCCACAAAACCGTGTGACCGATCACCGAATTGGTTTGACACTAAACAAATTAGATAAAGTGATGGCCGGCGATTTAGGTGAAATCATTGATGCATTGATTGTTTCTGATCAAGCAGAAAAAATGGAGCACTTAAATGACAACGAAGCTTAAGCAAGATGTCACATTCTTTGAAGCCCTAAAATGGGCTTCTTTGTGTATAAAGGATAAAAATATTGAAACTGATGAAGTTCAATTTTTATTGTTAAGTCAAATGAACTGGGATTTAACCACTCTATTACGTAATTATCGAACTAAGATGACGGTAAAAGAACGTGAAGAATTTATTAATAACGTTAATCGTTTAATTAATGGTGAGCCAGCTCAATATATTATTGGAAAAACTTATTTTTATGGTTATCCGATAAAAGTTGATCAAAACGTTTTGATTCCACGACCAGAAACGGAAGAATTGGTTGAATGGATTTTAGCAGATTATTCTAAGCAACCACTGAAAGTATTGGATATTGGGACTGGAAGTGGTGCAATTGCAATTTCATTAAAAAAGCAACGACCTGATTGGCAAATTACGGCATCGGATATTTCGACGGATGCTTTAAAAGTTGCTAAATCAAATGCGCAACTCAATGGTGTTAAAATTAATTTTGTTGAAAGTGATTTATTAGCAAAATTTGCTGGTAAAAAATTTGATGTAATTGTTTCAAATCCTCCATATATTGCTTATGATGAAAAAAGATTGATGGATCAAGATGTAATCGACTACGAACCCCAATTAGCGCTCTTTGCTAAACATGAGGGGCTCTTTATCTATGAACGTTTAGCTAAAGAGGCTGGAAATTATTTAACTGATAGTGGTTCATTATATTTAGAAATTGGATTTCATCAAGGACAGTCAGTTATTAAGTTATTAGAAGATAGTTATAAAACGGCTGATACTATTTTACGGCAAGATTTAGCTGGCCATGATCGTATGATTAAAATGGATTTAAAGGAGAATAATAATGGAAACTAAAATATTTAAACCTAATCAAATTGATCAGGCTGCAGCAGAAATTAAACGGGGAAATTTAGTTTCATTTCCAACTGAAACGGTATATGGATTAGGGGCAGATGCTACGAACGTTGATGCGGTTGAAAAAGTATATAAGGCTAAAGGTCGTCCTAGTGATAATCCTTTGATTGTTCACGTTGCCGATGTAAAAACAGTTGAAAAGTATGCTTTACCACTCGATGAAAAAACCAAGAAATTGATTAAAGCGTTTTGGCCAGGTCCATTGACCATCATTTTGAAGCTTAAGCCTAATGCTTTATCGAAAAAAGTTACGGGTGGTTTAGATACAGCTGCCTTCAGAAATCCAGATAAGCAAGCTACAATTGATTTAATTAAAACAGCAGGGGTTCCTTTAGTAGGCCCTTCAGCAAATACTTCTGGAAAACCAAGTCCCACTTTAGCTGAACACGTTTATCATGACTTACATGGTAAGATTGCTGGAATTTTAGATGCCGGTGCAACTGAAGTTGGAGTTGAATCTACAGTGATTGACATGTCGACAAAAACGCCAGCTATTCTTCGACCAGGAGCAGTAACTCAAGCAAAGATTGAAGAAGTGATTGGTAAAGTTGATGATTCAGAAAAGAAAGTGGGCAAAAATGATATTCCCAAGGCACCAGGAATGAAGTACACACATTATTCTCCTAGTGCTGACGTTCAGATTGTCGATGAAAAACATGAATGGAAAAAAGTGATTGAATGGATTCAATCACAAAAAAAAATGGTAGGAATTTTAGCCACCGATGATGTGATTACTAACAATAATTGGCCTAAGAATACTAAAATTTTTAGTCTTGGTATGGACATTAAATCAGCTAGCCATTTACTCTTTGCAGGATTACGTGAGTTCGATTTGAATCCAAAAATCAAGACGATTCTAGCTCAGGGCTTCTCCAATGAAGGTTTGGGTGAGGCATATATGAATCGCTTGAGCAAATCCGCTGGGCAAAAGCATTTTGACCAAGTATAATTTGAATAAGCAATTTTATTTAAACAATTCCCCAATTTAAAAGTGAGGTAAAGCGGTATGAGTTATGATTATTTGAAAGATGATCCAGAATTATGGGATGCTATTGCAGCTGAAAAACAACGACAGGAAACGACCATTGAATTAATTGCGTCAGAAAACATCGTTTCTAATGCGGTTAGAGCAGCACAAGGATCTGTATTAACTAATAAATATGCTGAAGGTTATCCTGGTCACCGTTATTATGGTGGTTGTGAAGATGTTGATATTGTTGAAAATTTAGCGATTAACCGAGCTAAAGAACTATTTGGTGCTGAATACGTGAATGTTCAACCACATTCTGGGTCGCAAGCAAATGAAGCCGCTTATGCTGCTTTTTTAAAGCCCGGCGATGTTATTTTAGGAATGGATTTGAATGCTGGAGGTCACTTGACTCACGGTGCAAAAGTTAGTTTTTCAGGTAAAATTTATAAATCCTACTCATATGGTTTGAATCATGAGACTGAACTACTTGATTATGACGAAATTAGTAAAATTGCTCATGAAGTTCATCCTAAAATGATTGTTGCGGGAGCTTCAGCATACAGTCGAATTATTGATTGGAACGCATTTCGTAAGATTGCAGATGAGGTTGGAGCATATTTAATGGTAGATATTGCCCATATTGCTGGATTAGTGGCAACTGGTCTACATCCAAATCCAGTTGGAATTGCGGATGTAGTTACCACGACTACTCACAAAACCCTTCGTGGTCCTCGCGGAGGAATGATTCTTTCACAAGCTGAAAATGCTAAAAAATTAAATTCTGCTGTTTTCCCACGTTCTCAAGGTGGTCCACTTGAACATGTGATTGCGGGTAAAGCATCCGCATTTTACGAAGATTTGCAACCTGAATTTAAAAATTATACAAAACAAGTGATTAAGAATGCTCAAGCAATGGCAGATGAATTTGAAAAATCAGGAACTATTAGAGTGGTTTCTGGTGGAACGGATAATCATTTGATGACCATTGATTTAACTAAAACTAAATTAAATGGAAAAGAAGCCCAAAATTTATTAGATTCTGTAAAAATTATGACTAACAAAGAAGCTCTTCCTAACGAAAAATTAAGTCCATTTGTCACTAGTGGAGTTCGAATTGGAACTCCAGCGATTACGTCTCGTGGATTTGGTGAAGGAGATTCACGTAAAGTTGCAGATTTAATTATTAAAGCAATTGAAAACTATGATAATCAAACCGCTTTGAATGAAGTTAAAACTGAAGTTGAGGCAATGTGTGCAACTCACCCAATTACTAGATAAATAGTAGTAATGTGTTAAAATAATATAAAAAAGAGGAGTGTGTTTGGTATGGGTAAATTTCACATTATGGATCATCCATTGATCCAACATAAATTAAGTATTATTAGAAATAAGAACACTGGAACAAATGAATTTCGTGAAGTAGTTAACGAAATCTCTAATTTAATGGCTTTTGAAGTAACTCGCGATATGCCTTTAAAAGATGTTGACATTGAAACACCAATGGGAACAGCTCATGCTAAAGAATTAGCTGGTAAAAAAGTTGCAATTGTGCCAATTCTTCGTGCCGGAATTGGAATGGTTGATGGAATTTTAGATTTACTTCCAAGTGCTCGAGTTGGTCATATTGGAATGTTCCGTGATGAAGATACCTTGGAACCACATGAATATTTCTGCAAATTGCCATCAGATATTAGTGATCGTGAAGTTTTAGTTGTTGATCCAATGCTCGCTACTGGTGGGTCAGCTATCATGGCAATTGATGCCCTAAAAAAACGTGGCGCTAAAAACATTAAATTTGTTTGTTTAGTATCTGCTCCAGAAGGGGTTAAAGCACTTGAAGAAGCTCATCCAGATATTGATATCTACGCGGCTGCTTTAGATGATAAACTTGAAAATGGATACATTGTTCCTGGTCTTGGTGATGCTGGAGATCGTTTATTTGGGACTAAATAATTAAAATTAAGTAAAAGTTATCTGACTTCTACTTTTTTCTATATTTTAAAGAAGTATTAAAAATTGAAGTATTTGCCTTTGAATTATAATTAAGACAGTAGTATAATTTTAGTTATTTTAGATTGTGATTTTTTTAATTACATTCTAGAATGGGTGGTAAGTTACTGCATCTATTTTCCTTACCGTTCACTAAAATGAAAGGAAAAAAGAGGTGATATATTGTGGACAAGACTCGTACTTTCCAATTGTTTGGGTTAACCTTTAACGTTGGAAATATGATTTCTGGTATTGTTGTGGCTTTAATTGTTTTCGGATTAGTTTTCTATTGTTCGCGAAAAATTCAATTGAAACCAAAAGGAAAACAAAATTTCTTAGAGTATATGATTGACTTTACTAATGGAATTATTAAGTCTACAATGCCAAGCGGTTCAACCAAGGATTATGGGCTTTGGGCATTTACACTTTTCTACTTCATATTAATTTCTAATCTTTTGGGATTGTTTTTACATATTGAAGTTGGCGGAGTGGTTTATGTTAAAAGTCCGACCGCAGACCCAATTGTAGCAATGGCTTTTGCTTTAATGTCATTGTTGATTGCACAATATTCAAGTGTTAAGAAACTCGGGTACAAAAAACATTTTGAAACCTATATGCAACCTATTTCATACTTGTTACCAATTAACTTGATGGAAGAGTTGACTAATTTCTTAACTTTGGGTATTCGGGTGTATGGTAATATATTTGCTGGTGAACTATTAGCAGGATTGATTGCTAAAATGGCCTTTTCTGGTGGAGTTGGAATGATTTTAGTTTCTTCTCCATTAGAATTAGCTTGGCAAGGTTTTTCAGTCTTCATTGGTTGTATCCAAGCTTATGTTTTTGTAACTTTATCATGTGTATATGTTGCTCACAAACTAGTTGTTGAGGAATAAAAAATAGGAGGATTTACTCATGGGTCTTATTGCAGCAGGAATCGCTATGTGTGGTGCCGCTATTGGTGCCGGTATTGGTGACGGAATTTTAATTTCTAAGATGCTTGAAGGGATGGCTCGTCAACCAGAACTTTCAAACACTTTAAGAACTAACATGTTCATTGGGGTTGCTTTGATTGAAGTTATGCCTATCTTAGCCTTCGTTATTGCTATGTTAGTAATGAACAAGTAGTAACGTTTTTCTACTTTTGAAAAAGGAGGTGTCAATAGATGTTTACACATTTAATTGTTGGAGCTGAATTTAACATTGGTGATGCACTATTTTATGCGGCTTTATTTCTTATTTTAATGTTTGGTATCAAAGTTGTAGCTTGGAAACCGGTTACAAAAATGATGCAAGATCGTGCTGACAAAATCTCAAATGATATTGATACAGCTGAGCAAGCAAGAAATAAAGCAGTTGACTTAGAAAAACAACGCCAAGATGCACTTGCTAATTTACAAGAAGAAGCTAGCAAAATCATTAATAAAGCTCAACAAACAGGTGACAAGCGTCGTGATTCAATTATCGAAGAAGCTCGTTCAGATGCTCAATCGCTTAAAGAAAAAGCACAAGCAGATATTGAGCAACAAAAGAAAGATGCTCTTGCCGATTCTAAAAATGACGTAGCAGATTTATCTATTGAAATTGCTTCCAAAATCATTAAGAAGAGCTTAAATGCTGATGATCAAAAGGCATTAATTGATTCTTATATTGAAGGGTTGGGTAATAATGAGTCTAACTAAGCTTGATGTTGCCAAACGTTATTCAAAAGCGCTTTATGAAGCTTTAGCTAGTGACAACGAGGTTGACACTGCCAAAGCAGAATTGAATGCGCTTCAAGAAGTACTTCGTGCAGATCCAGAATTGGAAATTGCGTTAAGCGGAGTTGCTTTGGATGGTAAGCAAAAAGAATCATTATTAAATCCTTTGGTTGCTAGCGTTTCTTCACAATACGTAAAAAATTTGATTAACATGTTATTCGAATATCATCGTATTAATGATTTGGGTGCAGTTATTGATGAATTTAATAATTTATATAATGAAAAACATGGAATTGTAAAAGCAGAAGCAACTACTGCAATTCCATTAAGTCATACTGAAAAGGATAATTTAGCTAAGTCATTCGGTAAACGAATTAATGCTAAAAAAGTTGAATTGTCTACAAAAAATAATCCAGATATTATCGGTGGTGTAATTCTTAGATCATCGGACGTGGTGTTTGATGGAAGTATTCGTACTAAGATTGAACAAGTAAAGCGGTTATTATTAAAATAATGATATCTTTCAATAAAGAGGTGAAACTTTTATGAGCATTAAGGCTGAAGAAATCAGTGCTCTAATTAGAAAACAATTAGAAGGCTATAAAGATGACCTTACTGTAGACGAGACTGGTATTGTTACATATCTTGGTGATGGTGTTGCTCGTGCTTATGGTCTTGATAACGCCTTATCTGGTGAATTGCTTGAATTCCAAAACGGAGTTTACGGAATGGTGCAAAACCTTGAAACTAACAATGTTGGGATCGTTATTTTAGGTGATTACACTGGAATTTGTGAAGGCGATACAGTAAAACGTACCGGACGTATCATGGAAGTTCCTGTTGGTGATGCTATGGTTGGACGTGTTGTTAATGCTTTAGGTCAACCAATTGATGGTAAAGGTGATATTGATACCACCCAGACTGCACCAATTGAACATAAGGCTCCAGGTATTATGCAACGTAAATCAGTTGATCAACCACTTCAAACTGGAATTAAAGCTATTGATGCTTTAGTTCCCATTGGTCGAGGTCAACGTGAATTGATTATCGGTGACCGTAAAACCGGTAAGACTTCAATTGCAATTGATACAATTTTGAACCAAAAAGATCAAGACATGATTTGTATCTACGTTGCTATTGGTCAAAAAGATTCAACTGTTTTACAACAAGTTGATACTTTAAACAAATTTGGAGCAATGGATTACACAATCGTTGTTTCAGCAGGTCCTTCAGAACCAGCTCCATTGTTATACGTAGCTCCTTATGCTGGTGCAACAATGGGTGAATACTTCATGAATAAAGGTAAGTCTGTTTTAATCGTTTTTGATGACTTAACTAAACAAGCTAATGCTTATCGTGAACTTTCATTGATTTTGAGACGTCCTCCTGGTCGTGAAGCTTATCCTGGTGATATTTTCTATACCCACTCACGTTTACTAGAACGTGCCGCTAAATTGAGTGATAAACTTGGTGGTGGTTCAATGACTGCCTTACCAATTGTTGAAACTCTTGCCGGAGATGTTTCCGCTTATATTCCAACCAACGTAATTTCAATTACTGATGGTCAAATTTTCTTGAATGCTGACATGTTCTATGCTGGTGATCGTCCAGCTGTTGATGCCGGAACTTCTGTTTCTCGGGTTGGTGGAGATGCTCAAATTCCTGCCATGAAGAAAGTTGCTGGTACTTTACGAATTGATTTGGCTTCTTATCATGAACTTGAATCATTTGCTCAATTTGGTTCAGATCTTGATGAAGCTACTAAGTCTAAGTTGGATCGTGGTGCTAGAACGGTTGAAGTTTTGAAACAAAAACTTCATGATCCAATTCCAGTTGAAAAACAAGTTTTGATTCTTTACTGTTTGACACATGGTTACTTAGATAAGTTACCAGTAGATGATGTACTAAGATATCAAGCTGAAATTTTTAGTTATTTCGATGATTCACATGCTGATTTATTGAAACAAATTAAAGACACTGGTAAATTACCAGAACAAGCTGATATGGATAAAGCAATCGAAGAATTTGCAAACATTTTCCAACCATCAGTTAAAGATGAAGAAGCTAAATAACTTGAAGGGAGGTCATAGTCATGGTTGAATCAATGAATGAAGTTAAGCATCGAATTGCATCAACAAAAAGTACTCGTAAAATCACGGAAGCAATGGAAATGGTTCAAACGGTTAAGTTAAACCAAATCCAAGGTCAAACAAAAACATATGATCAATATGTTTCTAAGATTAAGTCAGTTGTGATGCACCTTGCTAATACTCATATGTTAGACAACCAAAAACCTTCAAGTGCTGATAGTGGTAAGTCTAAGACAGCATACTTAGTGATTACATCGGATCGTGGAATGGTTGGAAGCTACAATAGTAATGCAATTCGTGGAACTAATCGCTTCATCGAAAAGCATACTCCGAACAAAGCAGATTATTTAATCCTTGCAGTTGGGGGTAATGGTGCTGATTTCTATAAAAAAAATGGTGCTGATGTTGCTTACGAATATCGCGGTGTTTCTGATATTCCAACGTTTAGTGAAGTTAAGGAAATTGTTAAAGCAATTAGTCAGATGTACGAAGATGGTGTCTTTACTGAACTATACGTTTGTTCCAATCACTTTGTAAATCGGATTCGTTCTGATTTTAAAGCACAAAAATTGTTCCCAATGGACCGTGAAGCTGTTGAAGAAAGTATGGACGGTGCAAATGGTGCCGGATCAGCTGTTAAGACAGAAGTTTTATCAGCTGAATATGACGTCGAACCTTCTGAAAAAGAAGTATTAGAAGCTATTTTGCCACAATATACTGAAAGTTTGGTTTATGGAGCTATCTTAGATGCAAAAACTGCCGAGCATTCTTCAAGCTCAATGGCAATGAAAGCTGCTACAGATAATGCTGGCGATTTAATTTCAAGTTTGGAATTAAAATACAATAGAGCTAGACAAGCTGCTATTACTACTGAAATCACTGAAATTACTGGTGGTCAGGAAGCATTGAATCACTAAAGAGGAGGAATTAACGCATAATGAGTACTGGTAAAGTTGTACAAGTTATTGGACCGGTTGTCGACGTTGAGTTTCCCTTAGATAGTGAATTACCAAAAATCAACGACGCTCTTAAAGTTAAAAAAGGTGAAAACGACGTCTTAGTTACTGAAGTTGCACTTGAATTAGGTGATGGAGTAGTTAGAACAATTGCCATGGACGGAACTGATGGTTTACGTCGTGGAATGGAAGTTGAAAATACAGGAGCTCCAATTGAAGTTCCTGTTGGTAATGACACTCTAGGTCGAGTATTTAACGTTTTAGGTGAAACCATTGATGGTGGACCACAATTTGGACCGGATGCTGAACGATGGGGAATTCATCGTCAAGCACCGAAGTTTGATGAAATTAATCCATCAACTGAAGTCCTTGAAACTGGTATCAAAGTTATTGATTTACTTGCCCCTTATATTCGAGGTGGTAAGGTTGGATTGTTCGGTGGTGCCGGAGTTGGTAAGACCGTTTTAATTCAAGAACTAATTCACAATATTGCCCAAGGTCATAACGGAATTTCAGTCTTTACCGGAGTTGGTGAAAGAACTCGTGAAGGTAACGATATGTACTTCGAAATGAAAGGTTCCGGAGTATTGAAACAAACCGCCATGGTGTATGGACAAATGAACGAGTCACCTGGTGCCCGGATGCGTGTTGCATTGACAGGATTAACATTAGCTGAATACTTCCGTGATGAAGAAGGTAAAGATGTGCTATTATTCATTGATAACATCTTCCGATTCACTCAAGCAGGTGGTGAAGTTTCAGCTTTGTTAGGTCGTATTCCATCTGCCGTAGGTTATCAACCAACGTTAGCAACTGAAATGGGACAACTTCAAGAACGAATTACATCAACTAAAAAGGGTGCAATTACTTCTATTCAAGCTGTTTATGTTCCAGCTGATGATTATACCGATCCTGCTCCTGCAACCACATTCGCCCATTTGGACGCAACCACTAACTTGGAACGTTCATTAACTCAACAAGGTATCTATCCAGCCGTTGATCCTTTAGCATCAACATCATCTGCTTTAGATCCTAACATTGTTGGTGATGAACACTTTAAGGTAGCTAGTGAAGTACAACGCGAATTACAAAGATATCGTGAACTTCAAGATATTATCTCAATTTTAGGGATGGATGAATTATCTGAAGAAGAAAAGACCATTGTTGGTCGTGCTCGTCGAATTCAATTCTTCTTATCACAACCTTTCTCTGTTGCTGAAACATTTACTGGAGTTCCTGGTAAATACGTACCTGTTAAGGATACTGTTGCAGGATTTAAAGGTATTTTAGAAGGTAAGTACGATGAAATACCTGAAGATTTCTTCAGAAACTGTGGCCCAATTGAAGATGTAGTTGCTAAATACAACGAATCTAAACAAGGAGCCAACAAATAAGGAGGGTTCTAATTGGCTGATAATAGTTCAGTGTTAACCGTTAGTATCGTTACTCCTGATGGTGAAGTATATTCAAATGATAAATGTTCACTTGCAGTTGTTCAGACACAATCAGGTGAATTAGGTATTATGGCTAATCACATTCCAGTGATTGCTTCTTTAAAAATTGGTTCTGCGCAAATTAAGTCTGCAGAAAATTCTGATATTTTAGCTGTAAATGGCGGATTTGTTGAATTTTCTAATAATGAGCTAACTATTGTTGCTGATAGTGCTGAACTTAAAGGTGATATTGATGTTGCTCGTGCTGAAAGTGCAAAGGAACGTGCTCAAGCTCACCTTAAAGAAGCCAATGAGACTCATGATACTGATTCTATGAAACGTGCCGAAGTTGCCCTACGAAGAGCGATTAACCGTATTGATATTTCAGAGCATTAATTAAAAATAACATTAGTTTATTCTAATGCTAAGCGACTGAATTCTTTTATGAATTCAGTCGCTTTTTGTTTGCTGATTTTTAATTTTATTAAGAAACTGTAAAACCATTGGTATAAAGGACATTCTTTAATAATTGTGATATTATTATAGGGGTATAATTGGAGGGAAAAGAAGAATGAATATTTTTGGAATTCAGGCCTTAATTGATGTCGTATGTCAGATTTTTTTTGTACTTTTAGCATTTTGGGCAATACAAGGAGTTCATTTCGAACGGTTTTTACCAATTCAAGAAAAACAAGGAAAAGTTTTAATTGTAATGTTTTCAATTGCAATTGGTTTTCTTTGTAGTTCATTTTTTCTTTCATTTATTGAAAACATAAAAAATTTAACTTTATTATTTTAAAACCTAGGGGATAGTTTCGTGGAAAAGATTATTTTACACGGTGGGCATAAACTCACTGGAAATGTGCATATTGAAGGGGCTAAAAATGCAGTTTTACCAATTTTAGCAGCGACGATTTTAGCTAGTGATGGTGAATCAGTATTAACTAATAGTCCGATTCTTTCAGATGTTCATCTTATGAATGACGTTTTAGAAAGTTTGCATGCAAAAGTTAACTTTGATGAAACTAATAATATTATTACAGTAGATGCAACTGGAAAATTAACTTCAGAAGCACCATTTGAATATGTATCAAAAATGCGTGCTTCAATTGTCGTATTAGGACCATTATTGGCTCGACTAGGAAAGGCACGAGTATCACTTCCTGGTGGATGTGCAATTGGTTCTCGTCCAATTGACATTCATCTAAAAGGCTTTGAAGCAATGGGTGCCCATGTTGAACTTCAAGATGGTTACGTAGAAGCATCTGCTCCAAATGGATTGATTGGCACTGATATTTACTTTGATTTTCCTAGCGTGGGAGCTACCCAAAACGTTATGATGGCAGCGACTCTTGCAAAAGGAACCACTGTTATTAAAAATGTTGCTCGGGAACCTGAAATTGTTGATTTAGTTGAAATGCTAAACCAAATGGGTGCAAAAATTTCTGGAGCTGGAACTGATACAATTACAATTGAAGGAGTCAAAGCACTCAACGGTGTTGAACATGCAGTGGTTCAAGATCGAATCGAAGCAGAAACTTATATGGCAGCGGCTGCATTAACGCAAGGTAATGTTTTAATTGAAGATGCAATTGCAGAACACAGTGTTCCATTTATTTCTAAACTTCGCGAAATGGGAGTTACAGTTAAACAAGAAAAAAATGGGATTCGAATTATTGGTCCAGATGTTTTGAAACCAGTTGATGTTGAAACAGCCCCATATCCTGGGTTTCCAACTGATATGCAACCTCAAATGACTATTTTGCAGCTTGCTGCTAATGGTGTAAGTACTTTAACTGAAAATGTGTTTGAGAATCGATTTATGCATCTTGATGAACTCCGTAGAATGAATGCTAAGTATGAAATTAAGGGTAATGTCGTAGTGATGCATGGACCCACTCAATTTAAAGGGGCCGAAGTTTCAGCGACTGATTTAAGAGCTGCTGCTGCTCTAATCTTAGCTGGTTTAGTTGCAAGTGGAAAAACCACGGTTACTAATCTTAATTACCTTGATCGAGGGTACTATGATATTGAAGCAAAATTACGTAAATTAGGTGCTGATATAAAAAGAGTAAAATAAAAAGAAAAATAGTTTATTTTATTACTATGATATAATTTGATTATTAAATTGAGAATTGAAAGGAAGAAAAATTATGGCTGAAGATATTGGTATTGATTTAGGAACTGCCAATGTTCTTGTTTCTGTTACTGGCAAAGGCGTCGTGCTTAATGAACCTTCTGTCGTTGCTGTTGACACTAAAACTAACAAAGTTTTAGCTGTGGGTAAAGAAGCATACGAAATGGTTGGAAGAACACCTGGAAATATTAAAGCAATTCGTCCTTTAAAGGATGGAGTTATTTCTGATTTTGATGTTACTGAATCAATGTTGACATATTTTATCAACAAATTAAATGTTAAAAAGGTTGTTTCAAAACCTAAAGTAATGATTTGTGCCCCAACTAATATTACTAATATTGAAAGAAAAGCGATTATTGAAGCCGCTCAAAAAGCAGTTGGTGGAGAAGTCTTTATCGAAGAAGAACCTAAAGTTGCTGCTATTGGTGCGGGAATGAATATTTTTGAACCAACTGGTAGCATGGTAATTGATATTGGTGGTGGTACTTCTGATATTGCAGTTGTTTCACTTGGTGACATTGTAGCTAGTGAATCACTTAAAGTTGCTGGTGATGTTATGAATCGCGATATTGTGGAGTACCTAAAACGTAATCGCAACATTGTGATTGGGGAACATACCGCTGAAAATATCAAAAAAGAAATTGGAACTGCTGACTTAGATGTTTCTGAAATCAAAGAAATGAAAGTCCGTGGGCGTGATTCAGTCACTGGAATGCCAAGCTCAATTACAATTAATAATAAAGAAATTGCAGAAGCACTCCATGGTACCATTTCAATTATTATCAATGGTGCCAAAAGTGTACTTGAAACAATTCCCCCAGAATTAGCAGCTGATATTATTGATCGTGGTGTAATGCTAACTGGTGGAGGTTCAATGCTTACTGATATTGATACTGTAATTTCTAGTGCATTAACTGTTCCTGTAATTATTTCAGACGATCCACTTGAAAATGTTGCTAAAGGTGCTGGTGCTCTTTTAGATCATATGGATAAAGAAGCACCAAAAGCAAATAAAAAACGTTTTAGTTTCTTTGGAAATAATAACTAGGATAAGTGTTGAAAAGATTATCAGTTTTCATAATTCATCTTTATCAAAAATATGTTTCTGCCTATACACCAGCTAGTTGTAGATATCAACCAACTTGTTCAAATTACATGCAAATAGCAATTGAACAATTTGGTTTTTTTCTTGGAATTTTAATGGGTCTTTCTAGAATAATTAGATGTAATCCATTTGTAAAAGGCGGATATGATCCAGTTCCAACTTATTTTAGTGTTCGTAGAAACAACCAAATAGTTAATAATTTATTTCTAAAGGAGAAAAATATGTCACGTAAGCAAAAAGAAATCGAGATTAAGGTTATTAATGATTCAAGCGATGAAAATGTTCGTCTTGTACAAATAAATAATCAAACTGTTGGAACTATTTCTGAAAATGACGGTAAGTTTGATGTGATAGTTGGAGAAAATACCTTTCATGAAAAAAATGAAGAAGAAGCTCTTCATCAAGTAATTAGAGAATTTAATTTGCATCAAAGATAGTCCTTTTTTGAATTACTGATACTGAGGGGAGTTTATCGTGTTTCAAAGACTACAAGTAAAAAACGATAACAGAATTGATTGGAGAATAATTTTTTGTGTTCTATTGTTAGCTTTAATTGGGATTGGATCAATTTATGTTGCTGCATATCATGATACTGGAACAGTTTCTGTCTTAAAAGCTGTTATTTCACAAATTATTTGGTATGTAATTGGTGCGATTACAATTGTAATTGTTATGCAGTTTGATTCAGAACAACTTTGGAAAATCGCACCATATATATATGGTTTTGGTTTATTTCTCTTGTTTGTTGTTTTATTTCTATACAGTAGAGCGTACTTTATTCAAACGGGGGCTAAAAGTTGGTTTGCACTGGGACCATTTACTTTTCAGCCTTCTGAAGTTATGAAACCAGCCTATATATTGATGGAAGCCCGGATTATTGCACAACATAATGCAGAGTATCCACATCATACGTTACGCAATGATTGGAATCTAATTGGAAAAATGTTTCTTTGGACACTTCCAGTAATT
The DNA here is from genome assembly GCF_001436035.1 of Fructilactobacillus sanfranciscensis DSM 20451. Lineage (GTDB taxonomy): Bacteria > Bacillota > Bacilli > Lactobacillales > Lactobacillaceae > Fructilactobacillus > Fructilactobacillus sanfranciscensis. The sequence continues at coordinate 64,469 of NZ_AYYM01000001.1, read as the reverse complement.
GTATTATTAAAACTACAAAATGATTTTGGAACTACAATTGTTTTCATTGCAATTCTTGGTGGTTTATTAATTGTCTCTGGAATTTCTTGGGAAATTTTAGGACCTGGTTTATTAGTGTTTTTTGGAATAAGTGGTGCTGCAATTGCTATGGTGGTCACATCCGGTGGACGTTCGATTTTAAGTTCACTTGGTTTCCAAGCCTATCAATTTGCTAGAATAGATAGTTGGTTACATCCTTCTTCTGATTCTGGCAACACAGCTTTCCAACTATGGAGAAGTATGCAAGCAATCGGATCTGGTGGATTAACTGGATCAGGTTTTAACGTTTCTCATGTATATGTACCAGTACGAGAATCAGATATGGTTTTTTCCGTAATGGGAGAAAATTTTGGCTTCATTGGTGGAACAATGTTAATTTTGTTGTACTTTTTATTAATTTACAATATGATTAAAGTTACATTTGAAACAAAAAATGTTTTTTATGCATATATTTCAACTGGGGTAATTATGATGATTTTATTCCATGTGGTTGAAAATATTGGAATGAGTATTGATTTAATTCCAATGACTGGAATTCCATTACCATTTATTAGTCAAGGTGGTTCTGCACTGATTGGTAATATGATTGGTATCGGATTAATTATGTCAATGCAATATCATAATAAGAGTTCTATGTTTAGCACAATTAAAAATTTTTCATAAAAAAGTATGTTTAACATACTTTTTTTATTATCAAAATTATCAAAAAATGATATACTTAGGTTTCCAGAAATTATGAACGGGAGTTAGAAGAATGACAGATAAAAAATTACATTTAGCATTATTATTTGGAGGAGATTCATCTGAACATGATGTTTCAAAACGTTCAGCACATAATATTTATGAAGCTGTAGATAAAAATAAATATGATGTTAGTTTATTTTTAATTACCAGAGATGGAATTATCTTAAGTAATGAAGATTCGCTTCGAGTTTTTGATGGAGAAGAAGAAACCGAAGTAGTTAATGAAGTAGTACCCAAAATGGATTTAAGTAATCCTTTAGAACCCATTATCAATTTAAATAAGGAAAAGAATATTGACGTATTTTTCCCGATTATTCATGGTAATTTGGGAGAAGATGGTACAATTCAAGGTCTATTACGCCTATTGCAAAAACCATATGTTGGTAGTGGTAGTCTAGCTTCTGGTATTGCTTATGATAAAGATATTACAAAAAAAATTCTTGATGTTGTTGGCGTAAGAAATACTAATTATGTTCTTGTTACCCCAGAAAATGATCATGATTGGAATTATGAGAAAATTAGTGAACGACTAAATTCAAAAATATTGTTCATTAAGCCATCACGACAAGGGTCATCAATTGGAATTCATAAAGTTGAAAACCAAAGTGAATATGCTGAAGGAATGAAGGATGCACTTCGTTATGATACAAAGGTCTTAGTTGAAGAAGCAATTGAAGGTCCTGAAGAAGTTGAAATTTCAATTTTAGGTAATGAAAATCCTAAGGGTTCTAAAGTTGGGGCAATTAAGGTTCCAGCTAGCGATGCTTTTTATACTTATGACAATAAGTTCGTTGATGCTAGTAAAGTTGAATTTACAATTCCCGTAGCTCTTCCATCTGGAGTTGCAGATGAAATCACTGATATGGCAATTAAAGCTTTTAAAGCGCTCGAGTTAAAAGGTATGGCAAGAATTGATTTCTTAGTTTCAAAAGATTACACCCCATATCTCGGTGAAATAAATACTTTACCTGGTTTTACGAATATTTCGCTTTATCCTCAACTATGGGAAGCTTCAGGAATTAGTTATACTGAATTAATTGATAAATTAATTGAATTAGCATTTGAAGAATTTGAACGTCAATCTAAAATTGCCCATGATTTTATCCCTTTAAATAGTGGTGATCAAAAAAAAGTTTATGATGCAAACAAATAATTAATTAAAAAGAAGTAGGTTAGACACTGAAACTATAATATTAAACAGGTAAATAAAAGCATCTTCGATAATTAATTTTAACTGAAATTAATTAAATTCGGAGATGTTTTAATTTGGTAAATAATAAATGGTTATTTAAAATTTTTTATTTCTTTTTTGCGTAATTATATTTATATCGTTGATATTTATTTAGCAAGAATTGAATTTTTTATTTATATAGTTCAAAATTGAACTTTAATTTTATAAAACAGACAGGAGAATTTTATTTATGATTATCTTTCCATCAAAGTCAATGCTTCAGAAATTAAGTGTAATAGTGAAGCGTCGTCGTGAAGATATCCATATGTCACAAACGGAGTTAGCAAAGGGCATCTGTACCCAAGCAACAATAAGTACTCTTGAGAACAAGGGATGTTTTAAATCATGGGAAAGTGTACCACAAATTTTTGAAAGATTGAATTTAGATATTAATGATTTAGAAAACGAATTTAATTACCAGTATGGTGATCATAAATTAAAGCAAATTGAAAAAAATCTATTAATTCACAATTTTTCAAAAGCTCAAAAACGATTAAATCAAATTAAATATGAAAATTTAGATACTAAGAATTTATTAGCCAGGTATGAATGTAATTCTGGATTTGTTGATTTGTTTGTAAACCATAATCAAGATGATTCCATTAGCAATTTTAATTTAGCCATTAATAAACATCAAACTCGGGACAATCAAATTGTAATTGGTTGGTCATATTTAGGAATTGCATTAGCATATCATGATTTAAATTTAAGAAAACAAACTAAATGCTATTTAAAATTAGCTATTAAAGAATTACATATTTGTTTCCAAAAGAAACATAAGGTAGATGAATTTCGTCAAACAATTCGTTTCGCAATTACTTTACTTGCAATCATTGATAACATTGACGAACCAGAAATTTGCTTAATTGAAAGTAATTTAGTAGTTAAAAAATTAAAACAGAGCCATTCTTTCTACTGTCTTCGTGATTTTTACAATATAATTGGTGATTGTTTAATAAAAATAAATCAAAAAGAAAAAGCTGCTGAATATTTTAACCAAGCAGAACAACTACAAGGTTTATATTCATACAGCAATTTAGAAAAATTAAGTTTGTTTTTTAATTAGTATGTTTTTTTTCGTCTTTAGGGCTAACTAATTGATTTTCTAAGTTAGTTCTAACAACAAGAACGTCTGTTGCTGCGTTTCTAGTAACATATTCAGTAACTGAACCTACTAATAGACGTGCAACAGCATTTAGTCCGGTAGCACCAATCATAATTAAATCAGTCCCTAATTGTTCGGGAAGGTCCTTTGCAATAATTGTTTTTGGAGCACCATATTCGATTGAGTAATCGACTTCCTCTAGTCCTTCATTTTTAGCTTTCACAACGTATTTTTCGAGATTAACTTTAGTTTTTTCTGTAACTTCATTAATAATCGAAGTGTCGAAACTAGAAATATCTTGAAATGTTCGAGTATCAATTACATGAACGATATGAAGATGTGCTTTATTTCTTTTAGCAACCGCAACTGATTTTTTAAAAGCTAATTCAGCCCCATAAGAACCATCAACTGGAACTAAAATATTACGATATTCTTGTAACATTACAATCACCTCATTAGTTTGTTTACCTAATTGTAAGCTTAATAAATTTAAAATCCAATTATTTGTTGATAAATTGCATGATTAATAATTCTGGAATGGCACAACAAATACAGCCTAAAATTAATGTAATTACAATCATAATTAAACTATTAGTTAGTGCTGCCATAAAACCTAGTAATGCCACTAAAATCAAACAAATTCCACTGATTTTAAGAATTTTGCTCAATAATGGATTTTTTTGTGGTTTAAACATTAAAAAGGGTGTAGAGATATGTTTTAAAAAGTAGATTCCATTTCCAAATAAAAGGGCGGAAAATAAGATTATTAAAACTTTAATTGCCATTTTTAGCTCCTTTATTAGCATCGTTTAATCGTTTATATTGTTTTGAAAGTGCATTTTCAAATTTACTATTTTCTTTGGGTTGATAGTATTTGGCATCTTTAATTTTATCAGGTAAATATTGTTGAGCGACCCAGCCATTAGGATAATCATGAGGATATTTATAACCAACTATTCCCAGTTTCTCAGCACCTTTATAATGTGCATCACGAATTGCTAGAGGAATTTCACCATAGTTACCTGATTTAACTTCATCTACTGCAGCATTAATTGCCACATAACCAGAATTTGATTTTGGTGACAAGCATAATTCAATGATACTGTCAGCTAACGGAATTTGACCTTCTGGAAGACCAAGTCGATCAGCAGCTTGAATTGCAGTGACGGTTCTAGCACAAGCAGCAGGGTTGGCTAAACCAACGTCTTCGTATGCAATTACCATTAAACGTCTTGTTAAAGAATTTAAATCACCTGCTTCGATTAAACGAGCAGCATAGTGAAGTGCAGCATTCACGTCTGATCCACGAATTGATTTTTGTAAAGCAGAAATCACATTATAATGTGCATCTCCAGCTTTATCTTGTGTTAAAGCTTTTTTTTGTAAACAGGTTTCAACATCAACAAGTGTGACATTAATTTCACCATCAATTGGAGCGGTTGATTTAACTGCTAATTCAAGGGCATTTAAAGAACTTCTTAAGTCACCATTTGTACTTTTTGATAAGAAATTCATTGCTTCTGGTTCAAGATTAACGTTTAAATTACCCAATCCGTTTTCTTTGTCCCTTAGAGCTCTTTCGATTCCTTTTTGAATATCGGTATATGATAAAGGATTAACTTGAAAGATTTGTGTTCTAGAACGAATGGCAGGATTGATATTAATATATGGATTTTCTGTAGTTGCACCGATTAAGATAATTTGACCACTTTCTAGTAATGGCAAGAGAAAGTCCTGTTTGGTTTTATCTAGTCGATGAATTTCATCTAGAAGTAAGACTACTGTTCCACTCATTTTTGCTTCTTCAGCCACAATTTGTAAGTCTTTTTTTGTATCAGTTGCGGCATTTAAAATCCGAAATGCGTATTTAGTTGAACCGGCAATGGCACTAGCAATACTAGTTTTTCCAGTGCCTGGTGGACCATACAAAATCATAGAAGATAATATTTTTGCATGTACCATCCTTTGAATGATTTTTCCGGGTCCGACCAGGTCTTGTTGACCAACTATTTCATCAATCTTTTTTGGCCGCATTCGATATGCTAATGGTTTTTGCATATTACTCCTTTTTATTTGTTAAACAGTTTTTGCCAAAATGTTTTTTTTGTTTCTTCTTTAGGTTTTGAAGGAATTGCTTTTTCATGAAACTCAATATCTTCTTGATTAATTGCATCCTTGGCAGCAACGACAACTGCATAGTCATTAGGATTAGTTCCGTAAATTTTGTCTGTGTTTAAGGTGAATTTAGCGTTGTTTTGAGTGGCAATTTTAATGTATGGACTTTGCATATTTGGGGAAATGTTTCCATTAATTTTAATGGTTAAATTATTATCATTCTTAATTAGATTTTCAACCTCTGCAATTGCTTCAGGGTTAAGTACTTCAGAATCTGTAATTGCTAAGGAAACCCGTTCTTTAAAGGTTCCTAAATATCGTCGTTGTTCATCGGGATTTATTTTTGGGGTTCCACCATTCATTGCTTGATCCAAGCGATTTTGCACATTTTCATTTTCAACTGTCATTTTGTAACTCCTTTATGTTGGTATTTTAATTGTAACATTATTGAAAAAGAGCATACAAAAAAGCAATCTCAAATGAGATTGCTTTTTTTGATACTTTATTTTAACGGTTGTAGTATTCAACAACTAATGAAGTATCGATATTTGCATTTAATTCATCTGGTTGTGGAAGTCTAGTTAATGAACCTTCAAGCTTATCAGCATCAAAAGATACGTAAGCAGGACGGCTAACAACATCATTCACAGCTTCAGTAATAATAGCCATGTTTTTTGACTTTTCACGAACAGAAATAACTTGACCAGGTTTTACTTCGTATGATGGAATATCAACACGTTGACCATCAACAGTAATGTGACCATGGTTAACTAATTGACGTGCTTGACGACGAGTAGTTGCTAAACCTAAACGATAAACAATGTTATCTAAACGTTGTTCAAGTTTGATTTCGAAGTTATCACCATGCTTACCTTCACGAATTTTACCAGCTTTTAAGAAAAGAGCGTAGAATTGACGTTCAGTCAAACCATACATGTAACGCATTTTTTGCTTTTCACGTAATTGAACACCATATTCTGAAAGTTTTTGGCGACGGCCTTGACCGTGAACACCAGGAGCGTAAGGACGACGTTGTAATTCTTTACCAGTACCTGATAATGAAATTCCAAGACGACGAGAAATTCTCCAACTTGGACCTGTATATCTTGACATAATGAATCCTCCAATAAATTTTTTTGGAGTAAAATAAATGATGCACACTTAGTATTCGTGCATATTCCTCTGAACGTTCACCTCAGCAGCCGTGGGTTACTAATTAGACTATCAAATAGCAAGAATATGTTGACGAGCTTACCGTGCACTGCTGCATTATTTTACACAAATTACATTATATCGCGTGTGGTTTATAAAAGTCAATGAATGCAACGACTTGTTTGAATAAAATCACAATTATTATCAATTATTTATGATATAATCTACATTAAAGAGTCAAATACATAAAAAATAAAAAGGGCGGATAACATGCTTAATGCACTTATTGGTATCGTTGTAATTATAGTGATTATTTACATCTCAATTGTTACTTATCAAAAACACCTTTTGAAGCTAGCAAAAAAAATGGAAACTGAAACAAAACATTTTGAAAGCTTGAAACTAGAAGATGAATTTAATCAGCTAAAGCAGATTGGATTAATTGGAGACTCTTTAGATAAAATTAATGCTGCTGAAACAAAATTCAATAAGATTATTAAAGAAGAATTGCCACAATTAAATTCAATTTTAATGAGTGTTGAAAATAGTTCTAATAGTTTTAATATACTTAAAACTAGAGATTCATCAGATGAGGCACAAAATCTTTTAGAAAAAATTGCTACTGAGTTAGACGATGTTGAGGAAACCTTAAATAAAACTTTTAAGTTAGCAAAAGAGCATCGAGCTGCCGTTTCTGATCTAGAAAATCGTTATAAGAGTTTACGCAAAATTTTGTTAACAAAAAATGGTGATTTTGGTCCTGCTCTTGATGCGCTAGAAGAACGCTTATCTAGCATTGAAGAAACTTTTGATGATTTTTCTAATTTAACTAAGCAGGGTGACCATGCTAACGCTGAAAAAATTTTGGTTGATTTAAATCATGCAACTGTTAATTTAGAAGATATGGTTAAGACAATTCCAGCTTTATATCAAGAAAATCATGTTAAATTTGATAATCAACTGAATGAAATTACAGAAGCATATCAAAAAATGAGATCAGAGGGTTTTGCTTTTGAAGATGATGATTTTGAAATTTCTTTGAAAGAACTACGTCAATCTGTAAATGACAACATCATTAATATTGAACATTTAGATATTGAGTTTGTTAAGGATCAGGATTCACAAATCAATAAACGAATTAATGATTTGTATGAAAAAATGGAAGTGCAAATTAATGCTCGTAAGAAAGTTGATAAATCAATTAAGCAAATTGGTAAGTTTATTGAACACGCGTACTATCAAAATAAGGCTTTAAGCGATGAATTAGAACAATTGAGTCATAATTATTCTTTAGAGCATGGTGAAATTCAGATTACGCAACAACTTGGTAGTAAAATAAATTCAATTGGTAAACAACACGAAACTGATTTAAATTCAATTAATGATGGTAATGCAATCTATACTAGAATCGCAAAAAATCTTGAGACTTTCAAAACTGAACTAACTACAATTGAAAAGAAACAGATGGCTTTAAACGATTCGATTTCTGAGTTTAGTGCTGAAGAGAAAAAAGCTCATCAAATTTTAAATGATTTAAATGCAGAATTACATGCTATTCAAAGAAAAATAGAAAATTTGAATTTGCCTGGCATTTCTGATGATTATGTAGACTATTTTGGTGTTGTTGCAGATGAAATTAACCATCTTAGTTCAACTATGAATAAAGTTAAAATTAGTATGGATGATGTTCAAAAACAACTCGAACAAATCAAATCAGATCGAGATTCATTACAAGAAAAAACAGATGATTTGATTGATCAATCAATCTTGGCAGAGCAAGTGATGCAATATGCTAATCGTTATGTAGGGAATGCTCCTGAAATTGATGTAGCCTTAGCTAAGGCGAAAGACTTCTTTGATCACAAATTTCGGTATGCCGATAGTTTAGCTACCATTGCAAATGCGGTTGATAAAGTTGAACCTGGTGCATATCAAAAAATCGAAGATCGGTACTATGATAACAAAGCAAAATCTACTAAAAAATAATAATTACCAGGTCGATGTCTCGACCTGGTTTCGTTTTCTATAAAAATTGGAGGAAATCATGATTTATTTTGATAATAGTGCGACCACTAAAGTTGATAATGATGTATTAAATACTTATCAAAAAGTTAGTGAAAATTATTGGGGAAATCCATCTAGTTTGCACAATTTCGGTGAGAAATCATTTAATTTATTACAACAATCACGTAAACAAATTGCGGATATTTTGGGCGTTGCTCCAGCTGAAATATACTTTACTAGTGGTGGTACTGAGGGTGATAATTGGGTCATCAAGGGAACTGCAATGGCTAAACGTGAATTTGGAAAGCATATCATTACTACCCAAATTGAACATGCGGCTGTAAAAAACTCTGCTGCGGCCCTAGAAGATTTAGGCTTCGACGTAACATATTTACCAGTTGATGAAGAGGGACGCGTTTCTGCTAAAGATTTAGAAGCAGCCATTCGTCCAGATACTATTTTGGTATCAATCATGGCAGTTAATAATGAAGTTGGCTCAATTCAACCGCTTGCTGAGATTGCAGAAGTCTTGAAAAAATATCCCAAGATTCATTTTCATGTTGATGCAGTTCAAGGAATGGCTAAAGGAATCCATGACTTGATTTTTAATGATCGGGTAGATTTTATTACCTTTTCTGGACATAAATTTCATGCACCTCGTGGAATCGGATTTATTTATGGAAAGAATGGACGTAAAATCAATCCATTGATGGATGGTGGTGGTCAAGAACGTGGTCAAAGAAGTGGGACCGAAAATCTACCAGCAATTGTTGGAATGGCTAAAGCAGTTCGAATTGTTAAAGACCATGAGAATGAAAGCATTGTTACAGAACAAGCAATTCGGGAAAAAATTTATCATCATATTATTAAACTTGATAAGGTACGAATTTTTTCTAAATTAAATGATCATTTTGCTCATCATATTCTTTGCTTTGCTATTTTAGGAGTGAAGGGAGAAACAATCGTTCATGCTTTTGAAAAAGAAGGAATTTACATCTCCACGACTAGTGCTTGTTCTTCAAAAAAAGGGGTAACATCTGGTACACTAAATTCAATGGGCGTCCCACAATCAGAAGCTAAAAGTGCAGTTCGGATTTCCCTAGGAGATCATAACCAATTAGCAGAGGCCGATAAATTTAATCAGGTTTTTGATAAACTGTATGATCAATTTAAAAAATTAAGTTAATTGTTGTTTATTTTATAGAAAAGAAGTGAAGATTTGAAATATAGCGAAATTATGGTGCGATACGGTGAGTTATCCACCAAAGGAAAAAATCGGCGTGATTTTATTCGTCAATTAGGTAAAAATGTACGTGATGTTTTAACTGAGTTTGAAGGAATTGAAGTTTTAGCACAACGAGATCGACTCCATGTCATTTTAAATGGCAATGATGCTACTCCAGTAATGGATGCGATTGGAAAAGTCTTTGGAATTGAGACCTACTCCCCAGTTGTAAGATTGTCCAAAGATGCAACGCTTGAAGATATCCAAAAAACAGCGCTTGAAATGATTAACGAACAATATGAAGAGGGACAAACCTTCAAGATTACCACTAAGCGTCAAAATAAAGACTATCCCCTCAATACTTATGGAGTTGATAACGGCGTTGGTGGCTATGTTTTAGATAACATTGAAGGAATTAACGCCCAAATGAAGCAGCCTGATATCGACTTGCGAGTTGATGTTCGGCTAACTGGAATTTATCTATCTAGTCTTACCATTCAAGGGGCTTTAGGTTTACCTGTTGGTACAGGTGGAAGAGGAACGATGATGTTATCTGGAGGAATTGATTCCCCAGTTGCCGCATATATGGCAATGAAGCGGGGCGTCAAAGTCGATATGATTCATTTCTTTAGCCCTCCATATACTAGTCAGCAAGCATTAGCGAAAGCAAAGGATTTAACGGCTAAGTTAACTGCTTTTGGTGGGACCATTGATTTTATTGAAGTTCCTTTTACTAAAATTCAAGAAGATATTAAAGAAAAGGTTCCAGAGGGTTATTTAATGACCATTCAACGACGGATGATGCTTCGGATTGCTGCAGCAATTACTTTGGATCGTCATTGTAATGGAGTCTTTACCGGTGAATCATTAGGTCAAGTTGCATCACAAACAATTGAAAGTATGCGAGTAATTAATGAAGTGACATCATTACCCGTTTTGCGTCCATTGCTTTCGTTAGATAAAACCGAAATTATTAAGATTGCCCGTAAAATTGATACTTATGATCTTTCAATCATGCCATTTGAAGATTGTTGTACGATTTTTACGCCACCATCACCTAAAACTAAGCCTGATTTAGATAAAACAATCAAGTTTGAAAAGAATATTGATGTTGAAGGCTTAATGAAAATGGCTCTTGAAAATCTTAAAGTAACCAAGATTCATGTTGGTGATGACTACTTAAACGCCCAAAAAGACGTTTTTGCAGAATTACTATAAAAATAGTTTAATGGTTGACGAATTCTAATTTGTTGAGTATTATTGTTGTAAATATAAATGCATTGAGCAAGAGGATTAATGGTAATCCCTTTCAGCGAGAGAATAGTAGTGAGAGATTCTTAAGGTAACCATTAATTGTAGCTTGTGAGCAGATATAGTGAATTAATAATAACTATGTCCGGTACCGACCGTTATTCGTTTTGAGTTGGGATTATTGACTAAATAATCCAATTTAGGTGGTACCGCGAGCATTCGTCCTATTTAATAGGATGAGTGCTTTTTTATTTAAATTAAATGAGGTGAAGTTATGTCAAAAGAAGTAGAAATGTCTACCAAGTTCGATCCCCAAGAAGTTGAAAAAGGGATGTACCAAAAATGGCTTAACGCTGGTGTTTTTAAACCTAGCGGTGATCAGAAAGCTAAACCATATTCCATTGTTTTGCCACCACCAAATGTTACTGGAAAGTTGCATTTAGGTCATGCTTGGAACACCACGTTACAAGATATGCTAATCAGACAAAAACGGATGGAAGGTTACGATACACTCTGGCTTCCCGGAATGGATCATGCTGGAATTGCAACCCAAGCCAAAGTTGAAGCAATGTTACGTGAAAAAGGAATTTCCCGTTATGACCTTGGTCGAGAAAAATTTATTGATCAAGTTTGGGAATGGAAAGACAAATTTGCCGATACCATTCACCAACAATGGGCTAAACTGGGTCTTTCATTAGACTACAGTCGTGAAACTTTTACTCTTGATGAAAATGTGTCAAAAGCCGTTCGTAAAGTTTTTGTTGATCTATATAATCAAGGCTTAATTTACCGAGCTAAATACATCATTAATTGGGATCCCCAAGCTAGAACTGCTTTATCAGATATCGAAGTTGAACACAAAGACGATAAAGGGGCATTCTATCACGTTAAATATAAATTTGCTGATGGAACCACCTTCAATGGTAAAGACTATATTGAAATTGCTACAACTCGTCCAGAAACGATGTTTGGTGATACAGCAATTGCTGTAAATCCAAGTGATGATCGTTATAAAGAATTAGTTGGTAAAGAAGTAATCGTTCCCTTAGTAAACCGTAAAGTTCCGATTATTGCTGATCATTACGTTGACATTGAATTTGGAACTGGGATGGTTAAAATTACACCAGCTCATGATCCTAATGACTTTAAAGTTGGAAAACGCCATGATTTAGCTGAAATTAACACGATGAATGAAGATGCATCGATGAACGAAAATGCTGGTAAGTATGAAGGTATGGATCGTTTTGATGCTCGAAAAGCGATGGTTAAAGATCTTGAAGATCAAGGATACATGTTAAGAATTGATCCAATCGTGCATGCTGTTGGTCACTCGGAAAGAACTGGAGTTCAAGTTGAATCACGACTTTCTACTCAATGGTTCGTTAAAATGAAACCACTAGCTAAAGCTGCTATGAAGAACCAAGATACTGATGATGCAGTTAACTTTGTGCCTAAACGTTTTGAACATACATTTAAACAATGGATGGAAGATGTTCACGATTGGTGTATTTCGCGTCAATTATGGTGGGGTCACCAAATTCCTGCTTGGTATAACAAAGAAACAGGAGAAATGTATGTTGGAGAGTCAGCACCTAAAGATTCTGAAAACTGGGAACAAGATCCTGACGTGTTAGATACCTGGTTCTCATCAGGCTTATGGCCATTTACTACCATGGGATGGCCTGATAAAAATTCAGAAGATTTTAAACGTTATTTCCCAACTTCAACTTTAGTTACGGGTGATGATTTGGTATTCTTCTGGATTTCTAGAATGATTTTCCAAAGTTTGCATTTCACTGGGCGTCGTCCTTTCAAAGATGTTTTACTTCATGGACTTATTCGTGATCAACAAGGTCGCAAAATGAGTAAATCACTTGGAAATGGTATTGATCCCATGGATGTAATTGCTAAATATGGTGCCGATGCTTTACGTTGGTCATTATCAACGGGAACTACACCAGGTCAAGATGAACGATTTAGTTATGATAAAGTTGATGCATCTTGGAAATTTGTTAATAAGATTTGGAACGCCAGTCGTTATGTAATTATGAATTTAGGAGAGATGGACGCACCAGAAGTTCCTAATGAAGCTGATTTGAATTTATCAGATAAATGGATTCTTTCTCGTTTAAATAAAACAATTGCAAATGTCACTGAAAATTATGATAAATATAACTTTGGTGAAGCTAACCGGACCTTATATGATTTTATGTGGAATGATTTTTGTGACTGGTACATCGAAATGAGTAAAGAAATTCTTACTGGTGATGATGAAAAAGCTAAAGCCAAAACGAGAAATGTCTTGGCATACGTACTTGATCAGTTCTTGCGTCTTTTACATCCCGTAATGCCATTTGTTACCGAAAAAATTTGGTTATCAATGCCTCACAAGGGTGATTCATTAGTTACTGCAAAATATCCAGTTGTAAACGAAAATTTTGTGGATGACAAAGCTGAATCAGATATGAATCATTTGATTGAATTGATTAAGGCAGTTCGTAATATTCGGGCTGAAGCTAATGCTCCATTAGGTAGTCCAGTTGATATTTTGGTTAAAACTAATAATCCTGAACTTAAAGATGTTTTTGAAGCTAACCGTGAATACATTGATCGTTTTGGTCATCCAAGCAAGCTTGAAATTGGTGCGGATGTTAAAGTTCCTAATTTATCAATGACTTCTGTGATTACTGATGCAGAAATTAGTATTCCACTTGCAGAATTAATTGATTTAAATGATGAAGCTGCGCGTCTTGAAAAAGAAGTTAAGAAGTTTGAAGCAGAAGTTGCTCGTGCAAAGAATAAATTGGCAAACGAAAAATTTGTTAATAATGCACCAGCAAAAGTTGTTGATGAAGAAAAAGGTAAGTTGACCGACAACGAAAATAAATTAGCTGCTACTAAGAAACGTTTAGCTGAAATTAAAACTGCTATTCAAAAATAAAAAGTCCAGCTAAGTAGCTGGGCTTTTTTGAAAGGTTAATAATTTGTTGAAAAATTATCAAGATGCTGTGGCCTACATTCATTCACGACCACGATTGAAAAAAGAAACAACACAAAGAAGGATTTTGAATCTATTAAATAAACTTGATAATCCCCAACGTCAAGTTACCGCAATTCATGTTGTCGGAACAAATGGAAAAGGTTCTGTAGTTGCCTATTTAATGAATTTATTAATGGGAATCAAGCAAAAGGTGGGAACTTTTACATCTCCATTTATGATTCGATTTAATGAGCGAATTAGTATTGATGGGAAACCAATTTCTGATAAAGATTTATTAGCTTTAGTTAATTTTGTAAAACCAGTTATTGAAGAGATTGATAAATCTGATAGTGAACTAGCTCCCTCCGAATTTGAAGTTATAACAGCCCTTATGTATCTTTATTTTGTTCAACAAAAAGTTGATTTGGCAATTGTTGAAGCTGGAATTGGTGGCGAAAATGATTCTACTAATGTTGATGATAGGTCTATTATGACCATCATTACCACAATTGGGATGGATCATATGAAATTATTAGGGAATACGATTCAAAAGATTGCTCGCACAAAAGCTGGAATTATTAAAACAGGAACACCAACAGTTGTAGGCCAGGTTTCAAATGAGGCTTTGGATGAGATTAAAGCAATTGCAACTAAAAAAATCAGTGAATTAGTCATTGCTAACCAAGATTTTTCAGTTAAAGCTAACGGGGAGCAAATGTTTAATTATCAAAGTGCAGATTTGACGATTAACCAAATCAAAATTGAGATGTTAGGTCAATTTGAAATAGAAGATGCTGGAGTTGCAATTGCGGCTTTCATTAAGTTAAACAAAAATAGCTTTAATTTAAATAATGGTCAGATTACTACTAATGTTAAAAGGCAAATTCAAAAGACAACTTGGATTGGAAGAATGGAGTCGATTGATCAAAATCCGTTAACTATTATTGATGGTGCTCATAATGTTCCTGCAATTCAAAAATTAAAAGAAAGTCTTGAGGAATATTCAAAATATCAGATTGATTTAGTGATGGCTGTTTTTGCTGATAAACAATATCAACAAATGCTATCAATTTTGGAATCCATGCCAAATGTTAATTTATATCTAACATCGTTTGTACCAGATGAAAACCGAAAAGTGGCTGATTTTAGTTTTGCAGATGAGAGTCGTGTTAAATATTATCCGCAATGGGAAAAAATTATTAGTGAATTAGAAAAAAAAGATGCTAATATTGCACATAGGATGGTTGTAATTACTGGATCATTATTGTTTATTTCTGAAGTGAGAAAATATTTATTAAAAAAATTAAGGAAAAGCTAAACTTTTCGTTTTTGAATTAAGCCTTAAAAAATTTAACATTATGGTATACTTAGGCTATTAATATAAAAAAACAAAAATAAATAATTATAAAGGGATGAACGTTTTGTTAGGTTTAGGAAATAAAAATATTGGTATCGATTTAGGTACTGCAAATACTTTAGTATACGTTGATGGAAAAGGAATTGTTCTTCGTGAACCATCAGTAGTTGCTAAAAACACTAAGACAGGCGACATTGTAGCCGTAGGTAATGAAGCTCAAGCCATGACCGGAAAAGCACCTGCAAGTATTGAGGTTATTCGTCCAATGCGTGATGGAGTAATTGCTGACTATGATACTACTGTATCAATGCTTAAATACTACATGGAAAAAGCATTAGGTGGTCGCGGTAATAAACCATACGTGATGATTTCTGTTCCAAGTGGAATTACTACAGTTGAAAAACGTGCAGTAATTGATGCTGCAAGGGTGGCTGGAGCTCGTGATGCATATGTTATTGAAGAACCATGTGCTGCTGCAATTGGTGCTGGACTTCCTGTAATGAATCCAATTGGTAGTATGGTTGTTGATATGGGTGGTGGAACAACAGATGTTGCAACAATTTCACTTGGTGGAATTGTTTCTTCACGTTCGGTTCGCATGGCTGGAGATAAGTTGAATGAAGCAATCGTTTCTTATATTAGAAAAAACTATAACTTACTCATTGGAATTCCTAGTGCTGAAAGATTAAAAATTGAAGCAGGATCTGCTTCAATCGAAAAAGCAAAAGAAATGGGAAATGAAACTGTTCGTGGTCGTGATTTATTAACTGGTTTACCAAAATCAACTGAAGTTACTGCCGAAGATATTGCAATTGCTATTCATGAGGATTTATTGGAAATTATTGGTGCTATTAAGGATACTTTAGAGGCTACATCTCCAGAAATTTCTGCTGATGTTGTTGACCACGGAATTGTTTTAACCGGTGGTGGTGCATTAATTAAAAACCTTGATGAAGTAATTTCTGACGCTACGCAAGTACCTGTAACGGTTGCACAAGATCCATTGGATTGTGTTGTTAAAGGGACTGGTGAATCACTTAAGAGCATTGAAGTTATGAAGAAAAAATAATTTAAAATAAGCGGGGATTTCCCGCTTATTTGTTTTATCGTTTTATTGGGGGATTGTTATGCATAAGTTTTTTTCTAGCCGTAACTTAGTTATCTTTGTGGTTGGTTTAGTTGCTAGTGTCGGTTTAATTGGTGGGTCAGCTGCTGTTAGAAATAATCGTGCTATGCCAATATTTATCCAAGAATTTGGAAATGATGTCGTCGGTATAGGTGATCGAGTAATCGCCGTTCCTGCTAATGGAATTGATAAGGTATTTGGGTCGGTTGATAATTTAATCAATACTTATAGCGAAAACAATTATTTAAAATCTAAAGTTTGTCGACTTCAATCTACTGAAGCTCGTAATGAAGCTTTGACTAACGAAAACAAAGATTTAAAAGAACAATTACATTTAAACGAAACTTTAACTGGATATACTGCAATTAATGCATCAGTGCTTGCAAGAACTCCTTCAAATTGGCAACAGCAAATTGTCATTAACAAAGGAGCCCTTGCTGGAATTGAAAAAAACATGTCGGTAATTGTTGATAAAGGTGTGATTGGACGAATTGTTGAAGTTAACAAAACTAACAGTAAAGTCGAACTAATTACTGATAGTGGAGATTCAGCTAGTCATTTTGCGGTTCAAGTTAAAGGAAATAAAACCATGGTTAATGGTTTAATTTCAGGATATAATAACGCTAATAATGAATTGGAAATGGGTAATTTAACTGCAAAGGATAAAATCAAGCGTGGTGCTAAAGTCACGACAAATGGTCTTGGTGGTGTCATTCCTAAAGGACTTTTCATTGGAACAGTTACAGGAGTTTCTAGTGCCGCTGATGGAACTTCAGAACAAATTAACATTAAACCAGCTGCTGATACTAGAAACATTGATGTAGTAACAGTAATTGGTAAGAAATAGTAAGGAGAGCACTGCATATGTTGAAAAAATCTAGACATTATTTGCTCTTTATCATCGGCTTGTTTATTTCCTTTTACTTGGAAGGAGCATTAATGCATGCTTTTCCATATCTATTAGCAGGTAAGTTTCCTATGGTTCCTTATTTAACGGTTACTTGGTTAATTTATACAATTTTATTTAGTGACCGTAAGCAAAATATTCACATATATTGGTGGACATTTGGAATTGGATTGTTATATGACTCTTATTACATTGGTGTTTTAGGAATCTATACATTTATTTTTCCAATTGTAGTCCTTGTAACAAAACTGATTTTAGAGTACGTTGATGAAAATATTTATAGTTCAATAATGATTTATCTAATTGATATTATTATCGTATTAGTTTTGGGCTATACAGGTGGAAGAATGAGTCATTTAGTCTATTTTTCTGGGATTCATTTTTTTGCCTATGCATTTGGACCAACCCTATTACTAAATTTAGTAATTTTCTTGGTACTCTATTTTCCAATCAGTTTGTTATTTGATAAATATAGAAAATAGGAGCTACTTAATATGAAGAGTGTTGTATTAAAAGGAACACAAAATGGATTTGAAATAACACTAGATGATTCCGAGAATTTTGAAACTATCAAAACCGAATTTACAGAACTTCTTGACCAACTCGTACATAGTTCTGATTATTCAGAAAAAAAGGGAATGAAGTTTGATATCATTACTGGTAATCGAGCTTTGTCGGCTGAACAAAAACAAACATTACGTGATATAGTTAATAAAAGAGATAACCTTTTTATTAATGAATTTAAAGCTGATGTTATGTCTAATGATGAAGCTTATCATTTACGCGATGAAAATCGGGTCACTATTATTGATCAAACCATTCATAATGGTCAGGATTTAAAAATTAAAGGTGATGTTCTTTTCCTAGGAAAGATTCATAAAGGTGGAAAATTAATCACTAATGGGAATTTATTTTGCATGGGTAATGTAGATGGAATTGTTCAAGTTGGTTTTCCAGTTGATGAATCTAAATTAGCCGTTGGTAATTTTCATAATGCTCAACAAGTTAGAATTGGTGAACAAATTGAAATCATTGAAGATAATAGAGAAAAAATTTCAGAGGACTTGAGAACAGTTGTTTATGTTAATGGTTTGCATACAATTTCGTATAGCAATCTAGATAATATCAAAGAAATTAGTCCAAAGTTCTTTAGTAGAATTGGAGGAATATAACAATGGGTGAAGCCATCGTAATTACGTCTGGAAAAGGTGGAGTGGGTAAAACTACTACCTCCGCTAATATTGGGACAGCCTTAGCATTAATGGGCAAAAAAGTTTGTTTGATGGATTTAGATATCGGATTACGTAATCTTGATGTTGTTTTAGGTTTAGACAATCGTATCATGTATGATATTGTTGATGCTGCTAAGGATGAAGTGTCTTTAACTAAGGCATTAGTTAAAGACAAACGTTTTGGTGATAATTTCTATTTACTTCCTGCAGCTCAAAATACTGATAAAAATGCGTTAACTGAAGCTGAAGTTAAAAAAATTGTTGATGAGTTGAAACCACAATTTGATTATGTCTTGATTGATTGTCCTGCCGGAATTGAACAAGGATTCTTAAATTCCGTTGCTGGAGCAGATTGTGCAATTATTGTTACGACACCTGAAATTTCAGCTGTTCGTGATGCAGATCGAATTGTTGGATTGCTTGAAAAACATCCAATGAAGGAAGCTCCACGATTAATTATTAATCGAATTCGTCCTAATATGATGGATAATGGTGATGTAATGGATGTTTCCGAAATTACACATCATCTTGGAATTAAATTATTGGGAATTGTTATTGATGATGATCAAGTTATTGCAACTTCAAATCATGGTGAACCAATCGTATTAAATCCTGATAATCCAGCTTCTGAAGGATACCGTAACATTGCTCGAAGAATTCTTGGAGAAACTGTTCCTTTAATGCAAATCAAGGTAAAAAAAGAAAGCTTTTGGAAAAAACTTAAAGGAGCATTTAAGTAATAATAATCATTTCCTTAGAATAAAATCTAAGGAATTTTTATTTTGGAGGAAAATATGCAACAAGAGATAACATCAGGGGTTCGCTTTAATTTTGAAAAGCAAAATAAGTTCAAAAATGTGGCTATTTCAATTGATTTTGTTGAACCATTGGCTAATGATAATTTGGCTGAGCGGACAATGGTTGCTGAAATGATGGAAAATTACAGTAATAAATATAATTCAAAGCTAAAAGTCGCGCGAAAACTCGCAGAATTATATGGAGCACGTTTTGGAACTAATATTTTTAAAGTTGGAGATGTAGTTGTACTAAGAATTATAATTACATTTATTAATGAACATTTTTTGGAAACTAAAATTAATTTAGTGAATCAAATTTGTGACTTTTTACAAGAGATTATTTTTCATCCATATTTAATTAATGGAATTTATCCAGATGAATTGTTTAATTTACAACGTGACAATTTGGTCGATTACTTGAACAATCTTAGTGATAATAAAAAATATTATGCCGCTCGTCAAATTAAAAAAATGTATTTTGCTAATGACCCACAAAACGCCAAATTAATTTTTGGAGATGTTGATAAACTTGCAAATATCACCTCTAAACGCGTAGCTGAATATTATCATGAAATGATTACACATAATGAAGTGTATATTTCAGTACAAGGATCATTAGATGAGAGCCAAATTGCAACTATTCAAGACCATTTTAAATTTTCTCAACGAGCTAATTTAAAAGTTAAATTAAAAACTCGACCAGATCAACGCTCGGTAGTATACAAAACGGAATTGGCCCAACAAAAGCAATCACAATTAAATTTAATGTATCAATTTCCAGTTAGTCTTAAATCCATTGATTATTATGATGCTCTTGTGATGAATTCTTTATTGGGTGGATCTGCTTCTTCTTTAATGTTTTTAAATATTCGAGAAAAAGAAAGTTTAGCATATTATATTTCAAGTAGTTTTAATACGACGTTAGGTTATTTAATGATTCAAAGTGGAATTGATGGGAATCAAGCGGAAAAAGTTCAAGATATGATTAAATCCCAAATAAAAAGATTAATTGATGAAAATTATTCTGAAGGTTTGCTTGATAAAATTAAAACATCGCTAATTTCAAATTATTTAACTAACTTTGATAGTGAACGTAAATTGTTAAATAATCTTTTTATTAATGCCTTAGTTGATAATCAAACTACTAAAAATGATTGGATTGAAGGCATTCAATCCGTTAATAAAAGAAGTATTGCCTTAGTTGCAAAAAAGCTAGAGTTAAAGTCAGTATTTTTATTGAAAGGGGAAGATGATGAATAAAATTAATTATGAACAATTTAACGAATGTGTTTATCAAGAAACCCTTAGTAACGGATTAAAAGTGATTATTAATCCTAAACCTGATTTTAATTCAACCTATGCTAGTTTATCCGTTGATTTTGGCTCAATTAATACCGTGATTAGTAAAAATCAGGGAATAAAGCATTTACCGGCAGGAATTGCACATTTTATTGAGCACAAACTTTTTGATAAAAAAAATTATGATAGTAGTGATCGATTCGCTAAGTATGGGGCAGAAAATAATGCTTTTACTAGTTTTAATCAAACTAGTTATCTTTTTTCAGCAACGACAGATTTTGATGACAACTTTAAAACATTGTTGGATTTAGTAGAAAATCCATATTTTGACGAGCAAAAAATAATTAAAGAACAGGGAATTATAGGACAAGAAATAATGATGTATCAAGATGATCCTAGTTCTAGGATTTATTTTGATACAATTGCGAGTTTATATAGTGAATCACCGTTAAGCTTTGACATAGCGGGAAGTAAATCGTCAATTTTTAAAATCACACCAGAGGAACTTTATGATACTTATCATCAATATTATGTTCCTAATAATATGACGTTGGTTGTTGTGGGAAAAGTTGATGTTATTAAGATAATCTCTGAAGTAAAGGGACATTTTTTAAATTTAACCACTAATAATTCAATCGAAAATCTAAAAAAAATCGTAAACCAAGAAATTGAAAATTCTCTAGTTATTCCATATAAAAAAACAACGATGAAACTTTCAACCCCTAAAGTTGGTCTTGGAATTCGGGGACCACAAATCAATTTTTTTGGAAGAACATTTTCACGTTATGAACTATCGTTAGGCATGTTTTTGGAATTAATATTCTCAGAAGATTCTGATATATATCAACGATTATATGACAATCAAATTATTAATGATTCTTTTGGATTTGATTTTGATATTGAAGATGGGTATCAATTCTTGATTTTTGCTGAAGATACTAAAAAGACAGAAAAATTTTGTGATATTATTTTAGCTGAAATTAATGATTGTTTAGTTAATCCAAAAAAAATTGAATCACAATTTGAATTAATCAAAAATGAAGAAATTGGCGATCATTTTGCTTTGATGGATTCAATTCCAGGAATTGCTAATCAAATGGGAGATCGGTTGAACGATTTTACCAATGTATATGATGAAGTAGAAATCATTAAGAATTTATCTTTTAATGAAATCATTGATGCAGCAAAAAACTTTTTTGAAAATAGTCAGACCACTAGAAACGTGATTATTTAAGATAAACTAAATTTTTTATCGCTTTCATTGTGATATACTGACAATAATTAAATGAATTGGAGTTGAAAAAATGACAGAAGAAAATTTAAACCCAAAGATGAATATTGGGGAGAAACTAAAATCTGCCAGAGAAAAGGCTGGACTTTCAATTGATGAAGTTCAAAAAGACACTAAGATTCAAAAAAAATATTTAGTGGCAATTGAAAATGATGATTTTGAAGCCCTTCCTGGTAAATTTTATGTTAGAGCTTTTGTTAAAACCTTCGCTAACGCTGTTGGTTTAAACGGTGATAAATTTGTTGAGGATTACTTGCCAAATAATAATGTTACTGGTGAAGTTAAGTCTGATGCTAAGCCAGTTAAAGATCAAGCACTCACAGTTTCTCGGGTTGTTCGTCCAACACCAACAGAAACCAAAGCTAAAATGGACTTTCGTAAGTATTTACCACTAGGTGTGATTGCAGTAATTGTGGTTATCGTATTGGTCGTAGTAGGGTTTGCGGTTGTTAAAACCCATAATGATAGTAGTGATTCTGCACCAACAAACTCAAAAGTGACTGTTTCTAATGATGATGTAAAAAAGAAACCTGCAAAGAAAAAAGTAACAAAGAAAACTACCTTGAAAAAAGGTGAGACTAAGGTTGAACCAGTTAAAGATAGTACTTCTGACTTTACAGTACAGACAGGTGATGATACTTCAAAATTAGAATTGAGTGCTACTCGATTTACTACAGCTAGTGTTAAAATTAATGGAAACCAAGTTTGGACAGGTAGTTTAACTCCAACTGTTGGCCATTCTGTTGACATTCCTAAAGACACTAAAGAAGTAAATATTTCATTGAACAATGCGCCAATTTCTAGTGTTAAATTGAATAATAAAGCGGTTGTAATGTCTGCACCAGCACAAGGTCAAAGTGCTACTCAAAGACAAATGAATCTTAAATTTAACAACTAGTTTTGTTACAAAGTAACGATCTGTTGAAAAATGGGTCGTTTTTTCTTTAATAAAGAAAGGAACTTTAAAAATGAATTTACCAAATAAATTAACCATGTTTAGAATTTTCTTAATTCCAGTATTTTTGATATTATTGGCTGTTCCAATGGATTTAGGTAGCATTATGTTGGCAGGAACTTTGATTCCAATTGCTCAATTGTTAGCGGCATTTGTTTTTATTATTGCTTCTCTAACTGATTTTGCAGATGGTCAAATTGCACGTCGGCAACATTTAGTTACTAATTTTGGCAAATTCGCTGATCCCTTAGCAGATAAAATGCTTGTAATGACGGCTTTCATTATGTTAGTTGGTAGTGGAAATGAAAACGTTGCTGCATGGATTGCTGCAATTATTGTTTGTCGTGAACTTGCTGTAACTGGATTACGATTAATTATTGTTCAAAATGATGGAGAAGTAATTGCTGCTGCTTGGTCTGGTAAAGTAAAAACATTCTTTGAAATGATTACAATTATTATTTTATTATTGAACAATGTTTTCTTTGACAATATAGATATTCCTGCTGGCCAAATTTGCTTATATATTTCATTAATTGCTGCGGTTTATTCAGGAATTGAGTATTTTTATAAAAATCGGAAAGTATTTTCCGATTCATTTTAATTAGGGAGATATTGGGGGTATGAATGCAGAAATAATTACTGTTGGAACAGAAATTTTACTTGGTGAAATTGTTGATACTAGTTCACCATTTATTGCCAGAAGATTAGCTAATCTCGGAATTGATGTTTATTTTGAAGACACAGTTGGTGATAATTATGATCGTTTAGAGTCAACTATCAGTTTGGCCGAAAGTCGGAGTGATTTAGTTGTTTTAACCGGAGGACTTGGTCCAACGGAAGATGACATTACAAAAATATCTTTGGCACAACATTTAGGACTAGATTTAGAAATTGATAAAAAGGCATTAAAAAAAATTAATGATTTCTATGCAACATATGCTCTTGGAAAACCAAGTAATGCTGATATGATGGCTAAATACATTGAAGGCGCTGAAATCTTACCAAATGAAAAAGGTTTTGCTGTCGGAATGTTTTTAAAAACTGATGCATGTGATTATTTGGTATTACCAGGGCCACCAGTAGAAATGCAATATATGTTTACTAATTTTGCTATGCCAAAATTAGCTAAATTAACCAGCGGTAGTTCATTAATTGACTCACGCGTACTTCGTTTCTTTGGAATTGGCGAAACTGAATTAGAAAAGGATTTAAAAGAACTAATTGATAATCAAACTAATCCAACCCTTGCAACTTACGCTAAATGTAATGAAGTAACTCTTCGAATCACTGCTAGTGGAGAAACTAAGTCTGAGATTAAAGAATTAATTGACAACATGGAAAAGCGTGTCTTAGCGATTGTTGGTCAATATT
This sequence comes from Fructilactobacillus sanfranciscensis DSM 20451, assembly GCF_001436035.1. Lineage (GTDB taxonomy): Bacteria > Bacillota > Bacilli > Lactobacillales > Lactobacillaceae > Fructilactobacillus > Fructilactobacillus sanfranciscensis. Next base: position 40,288 of record NZ_AYYM01000001.1, on the reverse strand, counting down.
TCTATGGTTACGGAGATAATAACTCCCTTGAAAAAGTTGTAGTTAATTTGTTAAAAAACAAAGAATTATCAATTACAGCTGCAGAATCATTAACAAGTGGAATGTTCCAAAGTCGGATTGGAAATGTTTCAGGAGCGTCTGAGGTATTCCCAGGTGGCTTCGTAACTTATTCTGCCGATGCTAAAGAACAATTATTGAATATTCCAACTGAGATAATTAAAAAATACGGGGTTGTTTCTTCTGAAACTGCCGAATATATGGCAAAGAATTCCAAAGATAAAATGAAAACTGATATTGGGGTTTCATTTACTGGGGTTGCTGGACCAGATAGTTTAGAAGGACATCCTGCTGGATTTTTCTGGGTTGGTTTAGCGTTACCAAATGGTCAGGTAATTACTAAAAGTGTTAACTTTGCAAAAGCGAGAAATGAAGTTCGTGATTATGCAACTAAGACAGGATTTAAATTAATATATGACAATTTAAAGTGATTTACAAAAAAGGATAACAAAAATGTTATCCTTTTTTGGTATACTTAGTTGACACTTAATTTTTTTAACATTAAACTTAAAAGGTGGTCGGTTTTTAAACTGACTTTAAATCAAGAATTAATTAAGTGGTACGGAGGAAAAATGATGGTTTTTGCTATTATTGGAAGCGCCGCTATCGCTATAATTGTTGGATTTTTAATTGGTCAAAATACTCATAAACGGGTAGTTGAAAAGAAATTAGATGCTGCTCACAAAAATGCTAATGATATTATTTCTGATGCAGAGAAGAAAGCAAAGAGTGCTTTAAAAGAGGCTATTTTAGAAGCTAAAGAAAAAGGTAATGCTTACCGTTCTCGTGTGGAAAAAGGTCTTAAAAAGCGTCGTGCTGATATTCAACGTCAAGAAGATCATCTATTAAAGCGTGAAGAATTATTAGATCGTAAAGATCGAGCATTTGAAAAGCGTGAGGATAATCTTAATCGTCAGGAAGAAAAAATTAGCAATGAGAAAAAAGTCTTGGTTAAGAAACAACAAGATGCAGATGCACTTATTGAAAAAAGGCAAGCAGAGGTTACTAAGGTTTCTTCCTTAACACAAGAAGAAGCTAGAGATTTAGTAATCGAAGAAACTAAAAAGGGTCTCGCTGATACAAGAGCTCAAATGATTAAACAAAATTACGAAGCAGCTAAAAAAGAATCTGTTCGTGATGCCAAAAATTTAATTGTTGAAGCTTTGCAACAAAGTTCAGCTGACATTGTTTCTGAGACTACTGTATCAGTTGTTACTCTTCCGAATGATGATATGAAAGGTAGAATCATTGGTCGTGAAGGTCGCAACATTAGAACGTTTGAAACACTTACAGGAATTGATTTAATTATCGATGATACTCCTAATGCGGTTGTTTTAAGTGGGTTTAACCCTGTTAGACGTGAAATTGCTAAAATGGCGCTTGAAAAGCTGATCAAAGATGGTCGTATTAATCCAGCTCGAATTGAAGAAATGATTGAGAAAAGTAAAAAAGAACTCAATCAATTGATTCAAGAAACTGGTGGAAATGTGATTTTTGATTTAGGAATTCATTCTATGAATCCTGATTTAGTTAAGTTAGTCGGACAATTAAAATATAAGCTTTCTTATGGGCAAAATGTTTTATCACGTTCAATTCAAGTTGCCAAGTTAGCTGGAGTTTTTGCAGCCGAATTAGGTGAAGATGTTACATTAGCAAAGCGCGCTGGATTATTACATGAAATTGGAAAAGCTTCTTCAAACGTAACGGATGAATCTTATGTAGATGCTGGAATTGATATCGCCAAAAAATATGGTGAAGATCCAGTTGTAATTGATTCAATTCGTTTAGGTGAACCTGGTAGTGAACCACATAGTATGGTTGCTGAACTAGTTGAAGTTGCTGATCGAATTTCGATTGCAAGACCGGGAGCCAAAAGTGACTCCCTTGAAAGTTTTGTTCATCGTTTGGAAAAACTGGAAGATATTAGTAACAGTTTTTCAGAAGTTGAAAAGAGTTATGCTGTTCAAGCTGGACGTGAAATTAGAGTAATTGTTCAACCAAATAAAATTTCTGATTCGCAAGCTATCGTTTTGGCACGAGAAATCAAAGATAAAATTGAGAATGAAATGGATCATCCTGGTCACGCAAAAGTGACGGTTGTTCGAGAAACACGTACAGTTGATTATGCAAAATAAAAAGACCCGTTGTGGTCTTTTTTTATTTTGCTTTTTTCCATGGTAAAATGGATATATATAAGTAAATTAGAATGGCGGAGAAAAAATGCAAATTTTGTTTGTTGGTGATGTAGTTGGCGAAATGGGAATGGGAATGGTAGATCAATATTTACCATTATTAAAAAAAGATTTAAAGCCCCAGCTAACAATTGTAAATGGTGAAAACGCAACTAAAGTCGGTCGTGGAATTAATGAAAAACTTTTTAAGCAAATTATGAAGGACGGAGCGGATGTGGTTACATTAGGTAATCATGCTTGGAATAACGCTGACATTTTTGATTTTATTGACGATACGAAAAAACTAATTCGACCACTAAATTATCCAGGTAAAGATGTACCTGGAAATGGTTATTGTGAATTAAACATTAATGGAGTTAAAGCGGCTGTGATTAATTTGCAAGGACGAATTTTCATGGAAGAAACCGATGATCCATTTGCAAAAATTGACGAATTGATTATGCATTTAAAAGCAGAAAAATTCACAGTTATTTTTGTTGATATGCATGCAGAAACCACAAGTGAAAAAAAAGCAATGGCAATGTATCTTGACGGGAGGGTTTCAGCTGTAGTTGGGACGCATACCCATGTGCAAACTAATGATGCACATATCTTAAAAAAAGGAACAGCATTTTTAACTGATGTTGGAATGACTGGCCCTGATGACGGTGTGATCGGAATGCAATATGAACCAGTCATCAATAAGTTTTTAACTTCTCGTCCTAATCGTTTTGAAGTAGAAACAAACGGTGACGGAATTTTATCAGCTTGTTTAATTGACGTTGATAAGAAAGATGGACATGCTAAAAAAATAAGACCAATTATGATTAGTCAATATCAACCATATCAAAGTTAACTTTAAGGAGGATTCGATGGCAAAAAAGAATACAGCCATGATGGAACAATATCAAAAAATCAAGGACCAATATCCCGATGCTTTTTTGTTTTATCGAATTGGCGATTTTTATGAATTATTTAATGAAGATGCAGTTAAGGGTGCACAACTTTTAGAGTTAACTTTAACCGCACGAAATCATAAGGCCGAAAATCCAATTCCAATGTGTGGGGTTCCACATAAAGCTGCACAAGGATATATTGATACTCTGGTTGACCGGGGATACAAAGTTGCAATTTGCGAACAAGTTGAAGACCCTAAGTTAGCTCAGGGGATGGTTAAACGAGAAGTTATTCAATTAGTAACTCCCGGTACCCAAACTGACAATAATTCGGAAACAGCTAAAGATAATAACTATTTAGCAAGTGTGGTTTATAGTGCCACACTTGATCAGTACGGATTTTCTTACATTGAACTTTCAACTGGTGAATTAAAGGTTACGTTATTGGATAGTGCGGATGCTGTTTTGAACGAAGTAATCAATCTTAGTTCAAAGGAAATTGTTGTTGATGATAGTATCAGTACTAACTTAATCGATAATTTCAAAAAATTAGGAATTTTAATTTCCCCACAAAATTCAGTTGATGAAGAAAACGGTAGTGAAATTATCACTAATATTGATAATGAATTACTCCGTTTATCATTGAATGTTCTCTTAAGTTATGTAGCAGAAACGCAGAAACGCAGTCTTTCTCATATTCAACCAGCTCGTCAATATCAACCTAATTCATATTTAAAAATTGATTATAATTCACAATATAATCTGGAATTATTGAAAAATATTCGTACGGGCAAAAAATCTGGAACTTTACTCTGGGTGGTGGATGATACCAAGACCGCAATGGGCGGACGTAAATTAAAACAATGGGTTGAACGGCCTTTGATTAAGCAAAAAGAGATTGAAGCTCGTCAAAGCTTGGTTGAAACTTTATTAGATAATTATTACGAAAGAAATGAATTACGTGAAGCCTTAATTAAGGTTTATGATTTGGAGAGATTGGCTGGAAGGATCTCATTGGGTGGGGTAAATGCACGCGATTTGATTCAGCTAAAATCATCATTAGATCAAATTCCTAAAATTAAACATGTTTTAAATCAATTGGACACTCCAGAATTTCAACAAATCTATGAAAGATTAGATGATGTTCATGATGTTTATCAGTTAATTGACGAAGCTATCGTAGAAGATGCACCAATCTCAGTAAAAGATGGTGGCATCATTAAACAGGGGTACAATGATCAACTTGATAAATATCGCGATGCAATGCAAAATGGGAAGAAATGGTTAGCTGATTTAGAAGCGAAAGAACGTCAATTAACTGGGATTTCTAATTTGAAAATTGGCTATAATCGAGTGTTTGGATACTTCATTGAAGTTACTAAAGGGAACATTGCAAAACTCGATGATTCTCGTTACAACCGAGTTCAAACATTAACTAATGCAGAACGTTTTTCAACCCCAGAATTAAAGGCCAAAGAATCTTTAATTTTAGAAGCCCAAGAAAAATCACGTAGTTTGGAATATGAAATTTTTGCTAAAATTCGAGAACAAATTAAGCAACAAATTCCCCGCGTGCAAAAACTAGCTAGTGGAATTTCTAGCATTGATGTCCTCCAAAGCTTTGCAACGATTAGTGAACGAGAACAATTTGTAAAGCCCAAGTTTAATCATGATAAGTTACTCAAGTTAATTAATGCTCGTCATCCAGTGGTTGAACAAGTGATGGGTTCACAAAAGTATGTGCCAAATGATGTTTTAATGGATGCAAAGACTAAAATTCTTTTAATTACTGGTCCCAATATGTCGGGGAAAAGTACTTATATGCGCCAACTCGCTTTAATTGTAATTTTGGCGCAAATGGGTTGTTTTGTTCCAGCTGAATCAGCTGTGATGCCAATTTTTGATCAAATTTTCACGCGAATTGGAGCAGCCGATGATTTAATTTCTGGTAAGAGTACTTTCATGGTAGAAATGAAAGAAGCTAACCAAGCTATTCAAAATGCGACAGAAAACAGTTTGATTTTATTTGATGAACTAGGTCGAGGAACCTCAACGTATGATGGGGTAGCGTTAGCGCAGGCCATTATTGAATATATACATGATAAAGTACATGCTAAGACCATGTTTTCGACCCATTATCATGAATTAACTGGGTTAAGTGATGAATTAAAACAACTAAAAAATGTACACGTAGGGGCTTCAGAAAAAGATGGTCACTTAGTTTTTCTTCATAAAGTTCTTGATGGGGCGGCCGATAAATCATATGGAATTAACGTGGCTCAATTAGCTGGACTTCCAACTGATTTATTGGCACGGGCCCAATCGGTGTTAGATCATTTTGAAAATAATGATGAAGAGACCGGAAGAAATGCTAATTTAGCAATCACTCCTGAATCAGTTTCAGTTGAAACAGAAGCTGCTGAAGAACAACAATTGGAACTATTCAAAGTTGAAACACAACCTGCAGAAAAAAGTAATTTAAGCAAAAAAGAAACTAAAATCATGAATGAAATCGAGAAAACTGATTTAATGAGTTTAAATCCAATGGAAGTTATGAATTTAGTTTATCAATGGAAACAAAAATTAAACGAAAAGTAAGGAGGAACTGAAATGGCGCAAATCCATCAATTATCAAATGTTTTATCTGATCAAATTTCAGCTGGTGAAGTAATTGAACGACCTGCTTCAGTAGTTAAGGAATTAGTTGAAAATTCAATTGATGCTGGTAGTAGTAGAATTGACGTTGAAATTACAGAAGCTGGTCTAAAACAAATCAAAATTACTGATAATGGGAGCGGAATTGCCCCAGATCAAGTTCAACTTGCTTTCAAACGATTTGCAACTAGTAAAATTAATAATCAAGCTGATTTATTTAAGATTCATTCTTTAGGGTTCCGTGGTGAAGCACTTCCTAGTATTGCTGCAATTTCAGATATCACGATGAAAACTTCTGATGGTGAACATGAGGGTAGTGAAATTCATATTCATGGTGGTAAATTAGTGCAACAAGGACCAGCGGAAATTCGACGAGGCTCTACAGTTGAAGTCAATGAGTTGTTTTTTAATACCCCCAATCGATTAAAATATTTAAAATCAACTGCTACGGAATTAAGTAAGATTACCGATATTGTTAATCGTTTGGCTTTGAGTCATCCAGAGGTAGCCTTATCGTTACAGCATAACGGACGAGAATTATTACGCACTTCTGGTCGAAATAATATGCAACAGGTAATTGCGGGAATTTATGGTAATCCTAGCATGAAAAAAATGATTTCAGTTGAAAATGAGAATAGTAAGTTTAAACTAACTGGATATACCAGTTTGCCTGAATTAACACGGGCCAGTCGTAAGTATATTTCAGTAATTATTAATGGTCGTTTTGTAAAAGACTATGCTTTGAATCATTCCATTATTGATGGATATGGTTCAAAATTGATGGTGGGACGTTATCCAGTTTCAGTGATTAGCGTCGAAATGGATCCTAGTCTAATTGATGTGAACGTGCATCCGACTAAGCAGGAAGTTAGATTGTTAGATAGTCGAGAATTAAGCGATTTTATTTCAAAGTCTATTTACGCTTCTTTAAGTCAACGAAATTTGATTCCTGATGCTTTGGATAATCAATCTTTAAAACGGGGACTTTCAGAACACAATACGATGGAAGTGGCGTTAAATTTTGATGAATTAGAAAAGCAAACTAATGACACTGAAACGTTAACGAGTTCAATTGAAATTGATCGCACTGTTGGTCAAATTTCATCAATTAATGCGAAAAAAGAAAAACTAAATGCCGAACCAGTAATGATTAAAACTAAGTCTGACCTAGTTAATTCTGATGTTGAAACATTCAAAAATTATTATTTAAATGAACGTCCCGAACTACCATTTGGTAACGCAGAACAACATGACGAAACAGAACGTTTCCCTCGGTTACGCTTTATTGGGCAAGTTCACGGAACTTATTTGATTGCCGAAAGTCATGATGGAATGTATATTGTTGATCAACATGCTGCTCAAGAACGGATTAATTACGAAAAGTTTCGTAAACAAGTTGGTGAGATTTCAACTGATGAACAGAATTTATTAGTTCCAATTGTACTTGATTATCCTGCAAGTGATGCGATGGCAATTAAAGGACGATTCGATTTGCTTGAGTCAGTGGGTATTAAACTTGAGCCGTTTGGCAACAATAGTTTTGTGATTCACCAACACCCGACTTGGTTTGAAAAAGGTCAAGAAGAAAAGACCATCAGAGAAATGATTGATTGGGTGCTTAAAAATAACAAACTTTCAACGGCTTCCTTTAGAGAGCAAGCAGCAATTATGACCAGCTGTAAGCAGGCTATAAAAGCCAATCATCATTTGGACCACAAACAGGCTCAGGCTCTTTTAGATAATTTGCATAAATGTGAAAATCCATTTAATTGTCCCCATGGTCGACCAGTGTTAATTCATTTTTCTCCCAGTGATTTACAAACGATGTTTAAGAGAATTCAAGACCCCCATGAATCAGATGGATGGGAATAAAAACGAAATGAGTGATGATTGATGTACGAATATTTATATGGAGAATTGACAGACATTTCAGACCGTTATATTGTCATTGATGTTAACGGAGTAGGATATTTAGTTAATGTAGCTAATCCTTATCACTTTGAAACAGACATTCATACTAAGAAAAAAATTTATGTCCATCAAAGTGTAACTGATTCATCAATGACCTTGTATGGTTTTGAAACTTTAGATGATAAACAGCTTTTTGAACAGCTTCTTAATGTTTCTGGAATTGGATCAAAGAGTGCGCTAGCTATTATGGCAGGTAATGACAATACTGGTTTAATTAATGCCATTAAGACCGAAAACGTTAGTTTCTTAGTTAAGTTTCCAGGAATCGGAAAGAAAACGGCTCAACAAATTATTTTGGATCTTAAAGATAAGATTGATAAGAATCTCCAATTAGATTTGAATATTCGTGAAAGTAACCCTATTGTCGGTCAAAATCCAAAACTTGACGATGCATTAAACGCCTTGGAAGCATTAGGCTTTACACATAAGAGTGTTGAAAAAATTCAGTCTAAATTAGCTGCTTTAGATGAAAGCACAACTACTGATCAATATATTAGTAATGGGTTGAAAATGTTAACTAAGTAAGGAGGTAAAATGTGGAAGATGATAGAATTGTGTCGCAGAGTACGGATCAAGATGACTCACTAGAACAATCTTTACGTCCGCAAACTTTTGCCCAATACATTGGTCAAGCTGAAATCAAACGTTCTTTAAACGTTTATATTAAAGCCGCTAAACAACGTGAAGAATCGCTAGACCATGTATTATTATATGGGCCTCCTGGTTTGGGAAAAACTACTTTAGCAATGGTAATTGCTAATGAAATGAATGTTAGTTTAAAAATTACCAGTGGTCCAGCAATCGAAAAAAGCGGCGATTTAGCCGCCTTATTAAACGAACTAGAACCGGGTGATATTTTATTTATTGATGAAATTCATCGTTTACCAAAAGTAGTTGAAGAAATGCTCTATTCAGCTATGGAAGATTTCTATATTGATATTGTAATCGGACAAGGACCAACTGCTCATCCTGTTCATTTTGCATTACCTCCATTTACCTTAATTGGAGCCACGACTCGTGCTGGGTTACTAGATGCTCCTTTCCGAAATCGATTTGGAATTGTGGAGCACATGAATTATTATAATCAAGCTGATTTGGAAAAAATTGTAAAACGTTCGGCTCAAATTTTTCATACTGAGATCAAGGATGAAGGTGCCCATGAGGTTGCTTTACGTTCACGAGGGACACCGCGAATTGCCAATCGTTTGTTAAAACGAGTGCGTGACTTTGCTCAAGTTTCGGGTAAAAGTGAAATTGATATTGAAAGTGTTGATCAAGCATTGACTGCTTTGGGAGTTGATAATCGTGGACTTGATCGAACAGATATTAAATTATTAGAAACAATGATTGAGTATTACCAAGGTGGACCAGTCGGGTTAAATACGCTAGCTGCTAATATTGGTGAGGAAACTGACACCATTGCGGAAATGTATGAGCCATATTTATTACAAAAAGGTTATTTAAAACGAACTGCACGTGGTCGGAAGGTAACCGAAAAAGGCTATCAACATTTAGGAATTCCATATCCAAATGAATAAGTTAGATTTATGGTGTTTATAAGTCAATTTTGGTAAAATATAAGTAGTAAGTTAATTGAGGTGAAATAATATGCAACAATATGGTTCAATTGTAATTTTAGTTGTTTTATTTGGTTTAATGTATTTCTTCATGATTAGACCACAAAAGAAACAACAACAAAAACATCAAGCAACTTTAAAATCTTTACAAAAAGGTGATCACGTTATTACAATCGGCCGTTTACACGGTGTGGTTAGCAACATTGATCGTGCTAAAGGTTTAGTTACCATTGATTGCGATGGAATTTATTTAGATTTTGATTTAAATGCCATTGCCAATGTAACTCGTCCTGAAGCTACAGTTGCCCCTAAAGCAGAAGCAAAACCAGCTGAAGCAACTGAAAAAACAGATGATGAAGCAAAATAAAAAGCCTCTTAAAGGGCTTTTTTTATTGGTTTATAAAGAACGTATGTTCTAAAGTGAGAGGAGGTATTCAGATGACTGAATGTTATATTCAAATTGATGCATCAAGAAAAATCATTCATGTTGATATGGATGCCTTTTTTGCTTCAATTGAACAACGTGAACATCCAGAATTTGTTACGCAACCATTAGTAATTGCTAAGGATCCGCGGACGACTGGTGGAAGAGGGGTAGTTACAACTGCCAATTATTTAGCGCGTCAGTATGGGATTCATTCTGCTATGCCAGCCAGTAAAGCACTAGACTTATGTCCCAAAGCCATTTTCAAAGCACCAGACTTTGAATTATTTAGAAGTGTTTCTGATCAAATTCATGATATTTTTCATGAATACACTGATAAGATTGAAACGGTTGCTTTAGATGAAGCCTATCTTGATGTAACTGAAAATAAAAAGAAAATTGATGATCCTATTTATTTAGCTCATTTAATCCAAAGTGAAATTTGGGAAAAAACACATTTAACGTGTTCGACCGGAATTTCTTATAGTAAATTTTTAGCAAAAGAGGCTTCTGATTATCGGAAACCAGCTGGAGTGACAGTAATTAGCGAAGATGATGCTCATGACTTTTTGATGCGCCTTAAAATTGAAAAGTACCGTGGTGTGGGAAAGAAAACAGTTGAAAAAATGAAAGCTTTAAACATTAATAACGGATTTGATTTGTATCAAAAATCAGAAATGTTTTTAATTAAAGAATTTGGTAAGTTTGGCTACATTTTGTATCGACGAGTTCGAGGATCCGACAATCGGAAAGTTGAATATCAGCGTGAACGCAAATCAATTGGAAAAGAACGTACTTATCCCCATGAATTAAATAGTATGGTGGACGTTGAACGAGAATTGAGTAAAATTGCTGACTTAGTAGTAAATTCCTTACAAAAGCACCAAAAACACGGAAAAACAGTGGTTTTAAAAGTTAGATATAGTGACTTTACAACGATTACTAAACGTATTACTGAAGCGGATTTTATCGAAAATGATGCTAAACTAATTTATAACGAAGTAATTGATATTTTCGAAGAACTTCCCGATCCATCTAAAGGGATTCGGTTGCTAGGAATTACGCTTACGAATCTGGCAAATTTAAGTTTTCAAAATATTAACTTACCTTTGTATCAAAAATAAGGTATACTTAACTATTAAGAGTTTTTATAGAAGGTAGATAATATGAATATTAAAGAACAAATTTTTGAAAAAATCAGTGAATACGATACGATAATCATTCATCGTCACCAACGTCCTGATCCTGATGCTGTAGGCTCACAAATGGGACTGGGTCACTTGATTAGAGCAACTTTTCCTAATAAAAAAGTTTATTGCGTAGGAAAACAATATAAAAGTTTTGCCTGGCTAGGAGAAACTGATGAAGTATCTGACGAAGATTACAAAGACGCTTTAGTGATTGTTTGTGATACTGCTAATCAACCCCGAGTTGATGATAATCGGTTTAATCAAGGTAAATACTTACTTAAAATTGACCATCATCCTAATGATGACGAATTTGGTAATTTGATGTGGGTTAATCCAGAAGCATCTAGTGTTTCTGAAATGATTTATGATCTTTATGCTGCTAACGCTTTAATGAAATTATCAGATGATGGTGCCCGTGATTTATATGCTGGAATTGTAGGGGACACAGGACGTTTTAAATATCCATCAACATCTAGTCATACTTTTAAAGTTGCTAGTGGCTTAACCAAATTTGATTTTTCACTCAATGAAATTGCGCAACGTGAAGATGAAATTGATGTTCCTTTAGCTCATTTAGCTGCTTATGTATATCAAAATCTTAAAATTTCAGAAAGCGGAGCTGCTTACATTATTTTAACTAATGAAATAGTTGAAAAGCTCAAACTAGGTGATGATAGTACTTCTTCAGTTGTTCCATTACCTGGTAACATTGGTTCGGTAGTTGATTGGGCAATCTTTGTTCAACAAAAAGAAGGAGATTACCGAATTCGACTTCGCTCCAAAGGTCCTTCAATTAATGAATTAGCAAAACAACACAATGGCGGAGGTCATGCTCTTGCTAGTGGTGCGGTAGCTAAAGATGAAAATGAAATAAAACAGGTTGTGGCCGAATTAGACCAGTTAACCAAAGAATATAACAAGAAAGGTAAAAATTAATGAGTGCATCTTTTAAGGATTATAATTTTAAGCCATTTATCAACGATGCGATTAATGACTTAGGATTTAAAAATCCAACACCAATTCAAGCTAAAGTAATTCCTACCATTCGTCATGGTAAAAGCGTAATTGGTAAATCAGCAACTGGGAGTGGTAAGACTCATGCTTTCTTACTACCTTTAATTAACCAGTTAGACGCAGATAATCCGAAAACACAAATCGTAATTACAACCCCAAGTCGGGAATTAGCTTATCAAATTTATGAAAATGTAAAACAAATTACCAGTTTCAGTTCAGAAACAATTCATATTGCCAATTATGTTGGTGGAACTGATAAAGAAAAACAAATTGAAAAATTAAAAAGAGAACAACCACAAATCGTAGTTGGAACTCCTGGTCGGATTTTAGATTTATCTAAAGCCGGTCATTTAGATATCAATACAGCTAACCAATTAGTAATTGATGAAGCCGATATGACTCTTGACCTTGGTTTTTTGGAAACCGTTGATAAAATTGCAGCGGCCATGGCAAAAGACATTCAAATGATGGTCTTTTCTGCTACGATTCCACCAAAATTAAAGCCATTTTTAAAAAAATACATGAAAAATCCAGTATTGGATGATATTCCAACGGAAACGGTCATCAATAAAGATGTTGACAACTGGTTAATCTCAACTAAGGGTCAAGATAAAAACGGTTTGATTTATAAATTATTGACCATGGGGAATCCATATTTGGCTTTGATATTTGCCAATACTCGTGAACGAGTAGATGAAATTGAAGAATATCTTCAAGGTCAGGGATTAAAAGTTGCCAAGATTCATGGTGGTATGCAACCCCGAGTTCGAAAACGTGTGATGAAGCAAATCCAAAATCTTGATTACCAGTTCGTTGTTGCATCTGATTTAGCAGCCCGTGGAATTGATATTGATGGGGTTTCTCATGTCATTAATGATGATATTCCTACTGATAATGAATACTTCGTTCATCGAGTTGGTCGGACTGGACGTAAAGGAATGAAGGGAATTGCCATTACTCTTTACGGTCCTGATGAAGATACCAAAGTGCTTGAATTAGAAAAAATGGGAATTAAATTTAAACCTAAAGAAATCAAAAATGGTGAAGTTGTTGATACTTATGATCGACGTCGTCGGGAAAAGTATAAAGGCCATCATGAAAAGCTTGATGGGTCAACGTTAGCCATGATTAACAAGAAAAAGAAAAATGTTAAGCCTGGGTATAAACGAAAAATCAAACGAGCAATTAAAAATAAAGATGACCAAAATCGTAAGATTGAATTACGTAGTCAAATTCGTTCACGTAAGAAACAAAAGAAACGTAGTTCAGAACGTTATCAATAATTGACACTCATATCTTTTATAGCTATAATTTTCAACAAGGACATACTAATAGAGGAGTTTGTGCAGCGATGATTGGATAGTGAGAGCAATCAAAAACAAATTTATTTAGTGCTACCTGATTTGAAATACGGTTCTCGCGTTATAGAGATTTATGAGAGGTAAACGATAAACATCGTTGCAAACAAAGTGGTACCGCGTGTAGACGTCTTTGTGTGCAATGGTGTTTTTTATTTAATTTTATTTATTGGAGGAAGTAAAATGAAACAGCTTAGTAGCGGTGAAATTAGACAAATGTTCCTCGAATTTTTCAAGGAAAAGGGACACACAATTGTACCTAGCGCTTCATTAGTGCCACATGATGATCCAACGTTACTTTGGATTAATTCAGGGGTTGCCACGATGAAAAAATATTTTGATGGATCAGTGGTTCCAGATAATCCGAGAATGACTAGTTCCCAAAAGAGTATCCGAACTAATGATATTGAAAACGTTGGTCGGACCGCTCGTCATCAAACTTTATTCGAAATGCTCGGTAATTTTTCCGTTGGTGATTATTTTAAGGCTGAAGTTATTCCTTGGGCATTAGAATTATTAACTAGTCCAGATTGGTTTGGCTGGGATAAAAATAAGCTCTACATGACTTATTATCCAGAAGACAAGGCTACTAAAGAACTTTGGGAAAAAGCCGGAGTTGCACCCGATCATTTAATTCCTGTGGAAGATAACTTTTGGGATATTGGTCAAGGACCTTCAGGACCAGATTCAGAAATTTTCTATGATCGTGGTGAAAAATACGATTATTTGGCTCCTGATGATCCAGAAAACTATCCTGGTGGGGAAAATGAACGTTATCTTGAAGTTTGGAACATTGTGTTTTCACAATTTAACCATACGGCAGAAGGTACATATGAACCCCTTCCTAGAAAAAACATTGATACGGGGATGGGACTTGAACGAGTAGTTTCTGTTTTCCAAGATGCACCAACGAACTTTGAAACTGATTTGTTCATGCCTTTGATTGAAAAAACGCAATCATTTAGTGACCATAAAAAATATGGTGATAATGCGGATGATGATGTTGCCTTTAAGGTAATTGCAGACCACATTCGGGCCATTACATTTGCCATTGGCGATGGCGCACTTCCTTCAAATGAAGGTCGTGGATACGTTATTCGTCGTTTACTTCGTCGTGCCACAGTTAATGGACATCAATTAGGAATTGATGGAGCTTTTCTTTACAAACTAGTTCCTGTAGTTGGTGAAATTATGAAATCCCATTATCCTAAGGTCTTAGAACAAAGTGAATATATTCAAAAGATTGTTAAAAGTGAAGAAGATCGTTTTAATGCAACCTTAAATGATGGAATTGCTTTATTAAATGAAGTGACTGCTGATACTAAGCAAGCAGGTAAAACGGAAATTTCAGGTAAAGCAGCCTTCAAACTATATGATACTTACGGTTTCCCATTAGAATTAACCGAAGAATATGCTAGTGATCGTGGTCTTAAAGTTGATGCTGAAGCTTTCGATGCTGAAATGGAAGATCAACGAAATCGGGCTCGTAACGCTCGGAGTAAGAAAGGTTCAATGAAAGTTCAACGTGATCTTTTAATTGAAATCAAAACTCCAAGCGAATATGTTGGTTACACTGATTTAACGGTTGATGATGCTGAATTAAACGATATTATTTTTGACGAAAAACTGGTTAAATCAGTTGATAAAAGCAACGGCGAAGCTGAATTAATTTTTGATAAAACACCTTTCTATGCTGAAATGGGTGGTCAAGTTGCTGATACTGGTAACATTTATAACCAAAATGGCGATTTAGTTGCTACTGTTGAAGATGTGCAACATGCTCCAAATGGTCAAAACTTGCACACGGTTAAGGTGCTTGGGGAATTAAAACAAGGTGCTCATTACAAATTAGTTGTTGATCGCCAATTCCATGCTGGTGTTGAACGTAATCATACCGCTACTCACTTGTTAGACCAAGCTTTGCGGAATGTTTTAGGCGGTCATACTGAACAAGCTGGTTCGTTAGTTAAACCAGGTTATTTACGTTTTGACTTTACCCATTTTGGTTCTGTAACTAAGGAAGATTTGAAGAAAGTCGAAGACTTAGTTAACAAAAAAATCTTTGAAGCTATTCCTGTTGAAACTGTAGTTACTGATAAAGAAACTGGGAAAAAGATGGGTGCGATTGCCTTATTTGATGATAAGTATGGCGATCAAGTTCGGGTTGTTAAAGCCGGTGATTTTTCCGTTGAATTCTGTGGTGGTGACCACGTAAAGAATACTAGCCAACTAGGATTGTTCAAGATTACTTCAGAAACTGGAGTTGGTGCTGGAATTCGTCGAATTGAAGCAGTTACAGCAAAACCAGCTTTTGACTACCTAAATGATGAAGAACGTCTTTTAAATAAAGTTACTCAAACAGTTAAAGCAGCTAATAATGCTGCCACTCCTGCAAGAGTTAAAGAGATGCTTAAACAAATTAAAAATCTTGAAAGTAAACAAGAATCGCTTGAAACTAAACTTGCTAATCAAGAAGCAAGCGATATGTTTAATCATCCAGAAACCATCAATGGAGTTTCAATTGTCACTGGCAAGCTAAAGAGTGGTAACATGAATCAACTTCGTGAATTGGCTGATACTTGGCGTGATAAAAAATATTCAAACATTTTGGTTCTGGGAACAGGAACTGATGGCAAAGCTAACTTATTAGTTGCTGTTGATGAAGCAAATGTTAAAGCTGGAATTAAAGCTGGTGACATCGTTAAAGCCATTTCAAGTAACATTCAAGGTGGTGGAGGCGGTAGACCCAATCTTGCCCAAGCTGGTGGAAAGAATCCAGCTGGAATTGATGATGCCTTGCAAGCAGCAAAAGAATGGTTGAACAACAAATAATTAAAAAATAACTGTAGTTCTAAACATAAAGATTGGATAAAATATGAGAATAATGGGATTAGATGTCGGTTCAAGAACGGTTGGAGTTGCAATTAGTGATGCTCTTGGTTGGACTGCACAAGGAATTGAAATTGTTCGAATTAATGAAGATGAAAAAGAGTTCGGACTAGATCGAATTGGAGAATTAATTAAGGAATACGATGTTCAGAGAGTAGTTATTGGTTTACCTAAAAATATGAATAATACTGAGGGTCCTAGAGTTAAGGCTTCAAAACGATATGGTAAAATGGTTAAAGCTTTCTTTCATTTACCAGTCGAGTTTCAAGACGAACGTTTAACGACGGTCGAAGCAGAACGAATGTTAATTGAAAAAGCCGATGTGTCAAGGACCAAACGAAAAAAGGTAATTGATAAAGTGGCAGCAGAATTAATTTTGCAAGGCTATTTAGATAAAAATATGCAATAAAAAGGAGGACTAAAATGAATAATGAACCAGAACAAATTACTTTAATTGACGAAAATGGTGATGAAATTCTTTATAATGAATTATTTACCTTTGAATCAAAAGATTATGATCGTTCATATATTTTAATGTATCCAGCTTCTGAAGAAGGAAACGAAGACATTAATATTGAAGCATATGCATTACCAAAGGGAACTGATCCTACTTCACCAGAAGATGGCGATTTAGAGCCAATCGAAGATGATGCAGAATGGGAAATGGTACAAGAAACTTTGAACACATTTCTAGCTCCAGAAGATGATAATTAAGAATCATTAAAACGAAAAGGTATCAGCAGTTATGTTGATACCTTTTTTGTATATTCATGATAAAATTAAATTATTACTGGAGGGACTTAGATTGGATAACAAAAAGAGATTTAAAGCTAAAATTGGGAATAAAGATTTTACTTTGATAGGAACTTCTTCCAAAGAACACATGACAGCAGTCACCAAAATTTTAAATGATGAACTTAATAAAATTAAGGGACAAGTTAGTCGAATTAGCGATGAAGATGCTGCAATTTTATTAGCGTTTAATGCGATTTCTGATCAGTTAGATAAACAACTAGAACTTGATGAATTAAGAAAAAAGGTATCTGAAAAATGATTTTATCAATTATTATTTTAATTTTAGGAATTTTTGCTTTAGTTAGCGGATATCATCGTGGCTTTGTAAATGAATTCTTACGTTTAATTGGATTAATTTTTGCTTTAATTATTGCAAGTGATTTAGCCGATGTAGTTGCAACTTGGTTAAGGACCTTTTTTAATTTATTTGTGGTTAACAAGGTGTATTCAAATCACGGAATGTGGCATGGAATTGGTTTTATAATTGTTTTTAGTATTGTTTTAATGATGGTTAGATTATTTACCCGATTTTTGGATCGAATTGTTTCCTTACCCATTCTTCGTCAATTAAATGCACTTTTAGGTGCAATGATTAGTTTAATAATTTGTTTATTAGTAATTACAATTGTTATCGATGTTGCTTTACTATTTAAGCTCAACTGGATTACCTTTGCATATCAAGATTCAACTGTTGCACAATTATTAGTCAATGGCCTGGGTCAAATTTTTACTTTTTAGAATAGGTGGTTAAATGAATCAAAAAGTACTAGATACTTTAGAATATAAGCAAATTAAGCAAAAAATCGGTGATTATTTAGCGACCGAGAATGGTAAAAAAGAGTTAAAACAATTGCTTCCTAGTAGTGAAGCAGAGACTGTTAACGGATGGCTTGATGAAACTGATGACGGGGCTCATATTTATCGATTAAATCACACAATTCCCATTCCTAAACTAGTTGATATTACACCATCAATTAAACGATTAGAAATTGGAGCAAATTTAAATGGTAAAGAACTTGCTCAAGTGAGTGCTGTTTTAAATGCTATTTTAGTGATTAATCGTTTCTTTGAAAATCTAGAAACTGAAAAAGTTGAACTTCATGTTCTTTATGAAGAAGTCAAAACTTTTAGCAATCTTCCGGAAATTACCGTTCAATTAAAAAAATCAATTGATGATTCGGGAAAAATTTTAGATTCTGCTTCTGGGACTTTGAGTTCAATTCGTCGTCAAATTAGCCGATTAGAGGGCAATATCAAGAGTAAAATGGAAAGTTTTACTCATGGAAAGCAATCTAAATATTTAAGCGACCCAATTATTACAATTCGTGATGATCGATATGTTATTCCTGTAAAAGCGGAATACAAACAAAAAATTGGTGGAATTGTGCATGACCAAAGTACTTCAGGTCAAACAATTTATCTGGAACCCGCAAGTGTAGTAGGTTTAAATAATGATTTACGGCGGGAACAAATTAACGAACGTGAAGAAGAGAAACGTATTTTAGCGCAACTCTCAGACTTAATTCGTCCCTATCAAATGGAGTTACTTTCAAATGCCAAACAGTTAGGTCACTTTGATTTAATTAATGCCAAAGCTCGGTATGCTGCCAGTATGAAAGCTACTCGTCCTGAAATTTCAGCTGATAATCAAGTTAATTTAAAAAATGCTCGTCATCCACTCATTAATCAAGAAAAAGTTGTTGGTAATGACATTAAATTGGGATTTGATTACCGGCAAATTATTATTACTGGCCCTAACACTGGTGGTAAAACAATTACCATGAAAACCTTAGGACTACTTCAACTAATGGCGCAATCGGGTTTATTTATTACTGCTGATGAAGGTAGTCAAGCTGGACTTTATGATGAAGTTTTTGCTGATATTGGTGATGATCAATCGATTGAACAAAACTTGAGTACTTTTTCATCACATATTGATAATATTATTAGCATCTTAAAACGGATGACAAACCGAAGCTTAGTTCTAATTGATGAATTAGGAGCAGGAACTGATCCTCGAGAAGGGGCAGCATTGGCCATGTCAATTTTGGATGCCATTAGTCAATCTGATGCTGAAGTTTTGTCTACTACTCATTATCCGGAATTAAAAGTTTATGGATATAATCGCCCTGAAACCATTAACGCTTCGATGGAATTTGATGAAAAAACGTTGAGTCCAACTTATCGTTTGATGATTGGAATTCCGGGACAAAGTAATGCACTTAGTATTGCTGGTCGTTTAGGTTTAAATGAGTCTATTATTATGGAAGCTGAATCATTGGTTGACGAAGATAGTCAAGATATTAATTCAATGATAAAAAAATTGACTCAGCAAACTAAAGCAGCGGATGATCGAGCACGGAAGTTAGAAGTTGAACTGAAAAAAGTTACTGAACTTCATCAAGAATTAACTGAAAAATTTAATCAATTTACTGAACGTCGTGATGCTATGATTAATAAGGCTAAACGGGATGCTAATCAAATTGTTTCTAGAACAAAAAGACAAGCAAACGAGATTATTGATGATTTACACAAACGACAAAAAAATGCTGCGATTGATGTGAAAGAAAATGAATTAATCGAACAAAAAGGTAAAATTAATGCATTGGAACAACATACTGAATTGAAGAATAACAAGGTGTTGAAACGTTCAAAAGCCAAGAAATCCTTTAAAGTTGGTGACGATGTTCTAGTTAAAACATATGGCCAACGTGGGGTATTGCTTAAAAAGATTGGAAATCACAGTTGGGAAGTCGAGCTTGGCATCTTAAAAATGAAAGTCGATGAGACTGACATGGATAGGGTCAAAGAAGAAAAGCCAAAACATCGAGCTCAAACTGTAGTTCATCGAACTCGTTCTTCATCGACATCGCCTACCCTTGATCTACGTGGAGTTCGCTATGATGATGCAATGCAACGCTTAGATCGCTACATTGACTCTGCACTATTAGCAGGTTATCCATCGGTTACGATTATTCACGGAAAAGGGACTGGTGCCTTACGTAAAGGTGTGATTAATTATTTGCGTGGAAATCGTCAAGTAAAAGAGTTTGGTTTTTCTCCTGCTAATTCTGGTGGAGATGGTTCGACCGTTGTTAAGTTTAAGTAGATTATAATCAATCTAGTTGAACTAGAAACTGTTAGATAGTATACTTACAACAAGTAAGTAGATGAACTAAGGAGGTTTTATTATGGTACACGAAATTACAGATGCAAATTTTGAAAAGGAAACTGCACAAGGTTTAGTTGTTATTGATTTTTGGGCAAGTTGGTGTGGTCCATGTAAAATGCAAGGACCTGTAATTGATGAATTATCTGAAGAAGATAAGAACATCAAATTTTGCAAGTTGAATGTTGATGAAAATCAAGCGACTGCTTCAAGTTTAGGAATCATGAGTATTCCAACTTTATTGGTTAAAAAAGATGGAAAAATTGTTGACCAAATTGTTGGTTATCATCCTAAAGAACAATTACAAAAGCTATTAGCAGCATATTAATCTACTTTTGTAGTCACAGAAAAAGCCTTATTACAATTGCGTTTTGTAATAAGGCTTTTTACTTTATGCTTGATTTAATTCAATGAGATGTATTTCGTTAGGATCTAAAATTTGACGAGAAATATCAGAAATTACAGTAATTTCAATAATGTCTTTTCGTTTTATTTTATATTCAGCTTCGGTTTCAAAACCAGAATTTTGCTGAATGGTTTGGGCAATAAAACCTGTTTCTAACATGAAATCAGCATCTTTATCAATATTTAATCTTGTTTGTACTTCTGGTCCTGTTAGATTAAAAATGGACTTACTTTCTGATCCACTTTTTAAATCTAAAATACCAAATTGAGATTGTTGAAAGAAAGTAGGCAAGTCAGCAGTATGAATTGGGAATTTAATTGCTAAATTTTTTCCCGCCCAATAAAGAATATCGTGAATGTCTTCTGATAAAACATCCTTTAAAAGAGCATCTCTTAAAAGCTCTATTCCCCAAAATCCTGGATTGGGATTATTCTGAAAAAATTTGGTATAGTCATTTAATTCTTTTTTGCTCATAATGTTCTCCAATCGTTATTTATACGATTTCAATTTTACCATAAAGCATGATACAGAGTGCATGGTTAGTTATTTATGAGTATAATGGATATATAAAAAGAGGGGGAAACACTATGAAATCCGAACCAATTGCGTTTATGGACTCTGGCATCGGAGGCCTAACCGTTTTGAAAGTGGCTCTTAAAGAACTTCCTCATGAGAATATGATTTATTTAGGTGATGAAGCACACATGCCATATGGCGAAAAGAGTGTTGATCAAGTTGTTAACTATAGTATGGAAATTGGCAACTTTTTCGAAAAACAAAACGCGAAGTGTATGGTAGTTGCTTGTAATACTGCAACAGCATCTGCACTTAAAGATTTACAGACTAAATTATCAATTCCAGTGGTGGGGGTGATTAAGCCAGGAAGTAGTGCGGCAGTTAAAGCAACTAAAAATGGAAAAATTGGGGTAATTGGAACAAAAGTTACCATTAATAGTCATGCATATCGCGATGAAATTAAAAAACTTACTCCAGAGATTGAAACAGTCGGATTAGCTTGTCCAACCTTTATTCCTTTAGTTGAAAAAGGTGATTATACTTCACAAGCGGCGAGAGATACAATTGCAAACGGATTAGCTTCTATTAAAAACTCGGGCATTGATACTTTAATTTTAGGCTGTACTCATTTCCCAATTATTGCCAACTTAATTCAAGACGTAATGGGTGACGAAGTTAAATTAATTGATCCTGGTTATGAAACAGTTAATGTTGCTAAACAGATTTTAAAAGATAACAATGAATTAAATAATGCTAAAACGACAGAAATAAACTATTATACAACAGAAGGTGTGATACATTTTAACAATGTTGCTTCTAAATGGTTAAATCGAAAGGTGGGTTCAGAGTTGATTACACCAAATCAACTTAAAGACTATGAAAAATAAAGAAATTGTGATTGCAACCGGTAATCAAAATAAGCTTCGTGAATTTAAAGAAATGTTGGAACCAATGGGATACAATGTTAAATCTATTAAGGATTTTGAAAACATACCTGACATAGTAGAAAATGGAAAAACCTTTGAAGAAAATGCGACAATTAAAGCCACAACAGTCTCTAAAGCACTAGGGTTACCTGTGTTTGCTGATGATTCGGGATTAGTTGTTCCTTCAATTAATAATGAACCTGGAATTTATTCTGCACGCTATGCAGGTGATCATGATGATGATGCTAATAATGCTAAATTATTAAAACGACTTGGCCATTCTGATGATCGAAATGCTTATTTTCACACTTCGTTAGTAGGAGTAAAACCAAGTGGCGAGAAAATTCATGTTAGTGGAATTGTTTCTGGTGAAATTTTGACAGAAAAGCGTGGAGAAAATGGATTTGGCTATGACCCATTATTCTATGTTCCAAGTATGCATAAGACAATGGCAGAAATGACTGACGATGAAAAAAATCAAATAAGCCATCGTGGGCGTGCATTACAAAAATTAAAAGATGTTATTAATGATTGGTGGTAAAAAATAAGCTTTGCTCTGATAATTTCAGAACAAAGCTTAATTTATTTGTTTTGTAATGGATTAGTAATAGTAATTGGGTTTGAATCTGGTTTCTTTTTAGGTTTTTGGGGGACTTCAACAGTTTGAGGAGACATTGGAAGAACAATTCCAGCATTGGTAAGCGCTTTTAGATAGTCAGCAAGGTAATCAGCTTGAATTTTACTCTCTGTGCCGCTACGAGCTGTTATGACAACTTGAATGGCAAGTGAACCATCGTCTAGATAAACTGTTCCAAAAATCAAGGGATCACCAACTACATTGGCATTGGTTCCTTTTTTTTGTTCGTTAACTTGATTCATAATATCTTCAATTTCTTTAATGGGAGAATCTGGCATAATTCTAATGTTAACTAGGGTTGAAATATTACCCCTAGATAAATTTGAAATTGTTGTAATATTACGATTTGGAATGAAATTTAAGGTTCCATTTGAACTGCGAATTTGCGTGGTTCTCAAACCAATTGCATCTACAATTCCGTTGGTACTATTAATAATGACATGTTCTCCTACATCAATTTGATGTTCAAAAAGAATGAAGAAACCACTAACAATATCGCCTACAAAACCTTGTGCTCCTAGTCCAATTGCTAAACTGAAAATTCCAGCCCCAGCAATTAATGTTCCAACTGGAATTCCAATGATTGATAAGATGGAATAGAGCCAAAAGAAAATAACCAAGTAATGAAAAGCATTTTGGGTTAGGGTATAAATGGTTTTATTTCGCCGTTGAATCATAATTTTCGAATTATCAATTTTATTATCGCTATTTGATTCGTTTAACTTGTATTGATACTTTTTAAATAAATGATTGATGATTTTTCTACCAGATTCAGTAATGATAAAAAATAAAATCGATATTAAAATGATACTGATTACTTTGGTAGTTAAGCTCCACAAGATTTCATCAAAATCAAATTTGTTAAGAAATTTATTTAAAAATGTATTTTTGGTATATTGTTTTAAAGTTTCATTAGTAACAGTCAAAAATAAGTTGTTGTACATATGGTTACCTCAATCTAATAATTAATTTGATACTATGATTATATCAAAAAAGTAATCCCTTTATTATATTAGATGGTTGCAATAATTGTCATTATTATGAAATAATGATATTCTTAACTTGTTATAAATCATTAGGAGGTAGTTCAATGACTGTTGGACAAATAGCCGGTTTAATCGCCGCAATTGCGTTTGCTGTATTAGTAATATTTATCGGAATCTTTTTACTTAATTTAGTTAAGGCTTTAAATGATGCTAGTCGTAATTTAGATTCAATTACCATTGATATCAACGATTTAAGCGACAACGTTAGTGATTTAATTGAAAATGTTAATGATCGAATTGACCAAATTGACCCAGTTTTTCAAGCAGCAGCTGAAATAGGTACAACTGTTACCGAAGCAACTGAAAAAGCTAAAAGCACGACTGATAATTTAAAGAATAAACTCAATTTATTTACCAAGACATCAATTCTTAGCATTGTGGCTAACACTGCAATGAAGTTGTTTTCAAAAAAGAATAAGAAAAAATAATTTTCGTTAAAAAAGGGAGAATATCATGAGCTTTAAAAAAGGTTTATTTTTAGGAACAATTTTAGGTGGAGCTGCTGCATTTGCTGCATATCATTCACTTGATGAAGAAAAACAATACGAACTTAGAAATACTGTCTTAGACGCAGTTGAAGATGCTAAGGATCGTGCGTTTGATTATGCATATTACGCAGCTGATTCATTTGCAGATGCCAAAGACTCAGCAAATTACAGAGTAAATAGCTATAAGGATTCTTTTGATGATGCTAGTGAAAAAGTTAGCAACAAACTTTTAGATTTAAAAGAAGATTTAAGTGATTTACAAACTTATTTAAACTTGATTACAGTTCCTAAAACACCTGAACAAGATCTTGAAAAAGATAAAGAATCTGATGATATTACTTTAGATATGGATGACGCATTTTCTACCGAAAATGATAATGATAATAGAATTGTTGAAAAAACTACTGAAGAACATCGTGATTAAATTTTAGTTTTGAAAAAGACCATTTTGAATGGTTTTTTTTATTACTTGAATGTAAACGGTTACTCTGCTATTCTTGTAGATAATAAGTCTATATTGAAAGAAGGTCGAGTAACTAAAATGAAGAAAAAAGAAACTGTTACAATTTATGATGTTGCAAGAGAAGCTTCCGTTTCAATGGCAACAGTTTCACGAGCGATTAATCATAATCATAACGTTAAACCGGAAACCGAAAAAAAAGTTTTAGATGTCGTTAAACGTTTAAATTATCGTCCTAACGATGTCGCTAGAGGTTTAGCAAGTAAAAAAACTACTACGGTTGGAGTAATTATTCCTAATGTTACGAACTCTTATTTTGCCGCTTTAGCTCGCGGAATTGATGATATTGCAGAAATGTATCAATATAATATTATTTTGACCAATTCAGATGGTGATGAAAAAAAGGAGCTTAAAGCACTTAACACTTTATACTCAAAACAAGTTGATGGACTTATTTTTATGGGTAATGAAATTAGTGAAGCCGTTCGATCTGATATGAGTAACGAACGGATTCCCGTTGTTTTAGCAGGATCAGTAGATTCCCAAAACCAATTTAATAGTGTAAATATTGATTATCGTAAAGCTGTTTATGCCCAAACTAATGAATTGTTAAAAAATGGAAATGATCGTGTGGCATTTGTTGCTTCTCACTTGAACCGTTCAATCAATAAAGATTACAGAATTGAAGGTTACAAAGATGCTTTAAGAGATGCGGGAATTCCATTCCGTAAGACTCTGTTGTTTGAGGCAAATGAAGCCACTTATGATAGTGGATACAAACTAAGAAATAAGTTAGTTCAAGAAGAAGTTACTGCAGCAATCGTAAGCAATGATGATGTTGCTGCCGGTGTTATGAACTCAATGTCTGATAGTGGAATCAATGTTCCTGAACAATTTGAAGTTGCAACAAGTGATAATACTAAATTAACCGAAATGACACGGCCAATGTTATCAACCATTACTCAACCGCTTTATGATATTGGTGCAGTTTCAATGCGATTATTAACAAAATTAATGAAAAATGAAGAAGTTTCTGAACGAAATATTTTATTACCGTTTGGTTTAAAAGACAGAAATTCAACAAAATAGCAGTAAATTTGATTATGGCGGTTTTTGTTGGTATAATCGAAATTGTTAATTTCAGATATAGAGAGGGGTGCTGAATCATGTCAGGACATTCAAAATGGCATAATATTCAGGGTCGTAAAAACGCTCAAGATGCAAAAAGAGGTAAAATTTTCCAAAAGATTTCACGTAACTTGTACCAAGCTGCTAAATCAGGTGGAGTTGATCCAGATGGTAATCCACAATTAAGACTTGAATTAGAAAAAGCTAGAGCTGCAAATATGCCTAAAGATAACGTTCAACGTGCTTTAGACAAAGCTTCTGGTGTTGGAGCTGCTAACTTCGAAGAAGTAACTTATGAAGGTTATGGACCTGGTGGAACTGCTGTAATGGTTTCAGCTTTGACTGATAATAGAAATCGGACAAGCTGCTGCAGTTCGTTCTGCTTTTACTCATCATGGTGGTTCTTTAGGAACTAATGGTTCAGTTTCTTACAACTTTGACCGTAAGGGATACATCGTTGTTTTACGTGACGATACTGAAGACGATGAGGATACAATGTTAATGGAAGCTTTAGATGCTGGTGCTGATGATATGAAGGTTACTGATGATGAATATCAAATCTTCACTGATCCTTCAAACATGGTTGCAGTTCGAGATGCTTTACAAGCATCTGGTTACAAACTTGATAACTCAGAAGTTCGTTTATTCCCACAAACTGTTACAGAAGTACCTGAAGATAAAATTGCGCAATACACTGGACTAATTGATGAATTATCTGAAAATGATGATGTTCAAGATGTCTATGAAGCTGCTGTTTTACCTGAAGATGCAGAAGCATAATTAAATAGATTTCTAAAAAGACTCAATCTTAAATTAGATTGGGTCTTTTTTCGTATCTTATAAAAAAGGATGTGAAAAAATGGAAATTAGTAATTTATTTGATCAAATAATTGAATTAGCGGTTCAGCAACGGGCTTCCGACATTTATTTTTTGCCCAAAAGTACCAATTATGAAGTTAAAATTCATACAGTTAAAGGAGTAATTCAGTTATCTGAAATTTCTTTTGAAAAAGCACAAAGAATAATCACTTTTTGTAAATATCAAAGCGGAATGTCAGTATCAGAAAAAAGGAGACCACAGTTAGGATCACTTTCCTATGAGCATCAAAAGCTGAATTTAAGAATTCGATTATCATCTGTAGGAACGTTTAAACATCATGAATCACTAGTAATGAGAATTATTTACGATAATGGAAACGAGGATTGTCAATTTTTTGAGGAACAGATGCTACATAAATTAAAGTCATTATCTAATCAAAGGGGTTTAATGATTTTCTCAGGGCCTACTGGCTCAGGAAAAACTAGTACAATTTATAAAATTGCCCGTTCGTTACACGAAAATGAAGTAATTATGTCGATTGAGGACCCGGTTGAAATCTTTGAGGATCGTTTTTTACAGTTAGAAGTTAACGAAAAAGCTGATATGAGTTACGCCAATTTGTTGAAAGTTGGTTTGCGACAACGTCCTGATGTTTTTATTATCGGGGAAATCCGTGATGAACAAACTGCCAAGATTGCTGTTCGGGCAGCTTTAAGTGGACATCTTGTATTTACCACGGTTCATGCAAAAACACCAGCGGGAGTTGTGCAGCGGATGCTAGAGTTAGGGATTAAATATGAACAATTAAAAAGTGCAACCAATTCGATTGTCTATCAGCGATTATTACCTACAAATTCAGGAAATAATCAAGCCTTAATTTCAGTCTCAAATTTAGAAATGCTTGAAAACCAAAAGTACGATATGGAAGATTGGAAAAATAAATTGTGTAATTTGTACAAGGAAGGGAAGATTTCTAGTGAAATTCAGAAAAAATATCAATTCGGATAAGGTCACATTGCAACAACAATCTTTTATTTTTTCTACAATTTCGGAATTGATGAAAATTGGTTTTTCAATTTCACAAGCATTAGATTTTATTAAAACTGTTTCGAAAAAGAATCGCAAAATAATTTTAAAAGTCGAACAAGGATTAAAAAGTGGTTATCCATTGCCTAAATCAATGAAATTCTTTTTAAACAATTCAATGTATCAACAATTATTAATTGCTGATGAACACGGTAAGATTGAGGATGGAATGCAAGAAATTAGTGAATTTATTCAACTTCGTTTAAAACAAAAGAATAAGATTCGTGATATTGCAATTTATCCCTTAATTTTGTTTTTCTTTTTAATTTTATTGTTGATATCAATTAAACTCTTCGTTTTACCAGAAACAAATGCTTTAGGCAATATAACTGCTTCCAAAAATTGGATTACTTACTTAACGATTGTTGTGATTGGATTTTTTGGAATATCTGGGTTCTATCGTGTTAAAGATTTCTTAGCTAAACAAGCAATCTATAAAGCAAATTTTCTAGCAAAAATTCCATTTTTAGGAATGATTTTTAGTTCATATTATGAATACTATTTAACCAGTAATTTAGCAATTATGCTCCAAAATGGGTTAGATTTACGTAAGATTGTCCAAGTATTCGCAAAATTTAAAGAACGAACGTTACTTTTTGAAATTGGTCAGGAAATGGATAGATCTTTAAAACAAGGGATTGGGATTGAGCAAATTTTTAAACGTTACTATTTTGTATCTAATGAACTAGTTGTTTTTTTATCCAATGGAAGTACCAATGAAATGTTAGCAAAAAATTTACGTGCATTAAGTAGATTATGCTTTCAACGGTTAATCAAAAAATCAGAAAGATTAATTAGCCTAATTCAACCTACAGCGTTTGTGATTATAGGAATTACAATTGTTGTTACTTATTTAAAAATGTTGTTACCCCTATATCATTCAATGGAGAATATTTATTAATGAAAAAAAGAAAAGGTTTCACCCTAATCGAAATGACAGTTGTGCTATTTATAATTTCATTATTAATTTTGATTATCATTCCCAATCTAAGTTCGCAAAAGGATCATGCAAATTCAGTGCATGGAAATGCAATGGTTAGTGTTGTGCAAACACAAATTGATGCGTTTGAAGATGATCATTCTGATAATAATGTAACATTTGATAAATTAGTCGAAAATAATTATTTAACTAAGAAACAAGTTAAACAGGCGACTGAAGAAAAGATTACAATTCAAGATAATCATGCCAAAAAAGATTAGAAAAGGTTTTACTCTGATTGAAACTGTTATTGTACTCGGAATAAGTGCCTTAATTTTGATATTTTTAGTTTTTGCAGTTGCTATGTTTCCACAAAGTAATATAAAAGAAAAAGCTTTTTGGCGTTGCTTTGATGAACAATGGAATTCGGCTATTCAAATGGCAAAAGATAATGGACAAATTACAACGGTTAGTTTTTGGTCAAATTCTGATGAAGTGGTTTTCTCACAATACAGGAATAATGGACTTCATTATAAGCGAGTTCAATTACCTGATGGATTAAGACCAGTAGAGTTTCGGGAAATTAAGATTACCGAAAAAGGGTTTGTTAAACCCCAAACGCTAAATTGGTATTCGCAAAATCGTCACTGTAAAATTCATCAAAAATTTCAGTTAGGATGGGGGATTTATTATTGTGAAGATGATAAGTAGATCGGGTTTTACCTTAGTAGATACTTTAATTGGTTTCTTCATTATTTGTACAGCTGGGACCCTTTATTTTTCAATAAGCCAAGTTATGAATCAAAGGTTAAGTCAAAGTAATCATAAATTGATGGAAACTAGGAGAATCTATGAATTTAAAAATAAATAAACATAGAAATGGTTTTTCCCTTGTGGAGACCATTTTTTCTTTATTAATTATTTCAATTGCAGTTAGTTTGATTGGATTTACATTCCAACAAATGCGTAAAAATAATTTAAACCAACAACAAGAAAGTGAAATTTTTCGTTATTTAGATTTAATTGAATCCAAACAATTTGCTTTTAAAAGTTTGATGATTAAAAACAATCAATTATTTTTATATAGTCAAACAGAACAAAAAAGTTATATTGTGAGTCGTTATAAAGATCAAATTAAAATGAAAACAACTGATGGTGGCTATATGCCATTAATTTTGCATGTTGAAGATGCAAATTGGAAAATAGACCAAAATCATGTGATTTCAACGATTAAGCTAAGGGGACATACTTATGAATTTACCAGTAATCTCACAACGAAAAGGTAGTTTAACTTTTATTGCAATTATTTTTTCATTTTTAGTTGCTATCGTGATTACTTATCAATTAAAAACTGTCGATACACAGGTTCACAGTAATAATTTAAGAATTGCTCATATGTTACGAACAATCGAACAATGAATCTTGAAAAACGACAATAATTTCGTTAATATTAACCTAGATACAAGCTAAAGGAGCTGAAGATATTGTCTGAAAAAGATACCACAGATTTATATCAAGTCTTTGATCAATCTACCACGGTATTAATGCAAGCCCTTAATACTTCATATTTGGATGCCTTTATTGAAACGGCTGATAACATTATTGATAATGGGACGGTACGTGTTGAAGATGGAGTTCCAAATGAAAAAATTGTCAAAGAATTGACGGAACTTTATAAAACGGTTGATTATAAAAAGATGGATGCTCCTTCGATTCGTCGAGCTATCCAAATGGCTATGATTAGAGCAATTAAAGTTGATAAAATCCAAGCAATTCATCAAATCACTCCTGATACGATTGCCTATATTATGGGATATTTGATTTTGCGTTTATACAAAGAACAAAAGTCAGTTAAGGTTCTTGATCCCGCAGTTGGATCGGCAAATCTTTTAACTGCGGTGATGAATCAACTGAATTTGGAATTACATGAGAATGTTTCTGGAATTGGGATTGATAATGACGATTCTATGATTTCAATTGCAAGTATTAGTGCTAAGATGCAAGGATTAGATATTGAATTGATTCATCAAGACAGTCTTGCTGAAATGGATATTCCAGATATCGATTTAGTAGTTTCTGATTTGCCAGTTGGCTATTATCCAATTGATGAAAATACAGTTGGTTTTGAAACTAGAGCTAGTAAAGGTCATTCATACGTTCATCACCTTTTAATTGAGCAATCAGTTAAGTACTTAAAAGAGGGTGAATTTGCAGTCTTTCTTGTTCCAAGTAACTTATTTCAAACTAATGAAGCTAAAGGTTTGTTAAAATGGATGCAAGACACTGTCTATTTACAAGGTGTTTTAAATTTACCAAAAGAATTGTTTTTAAATGAAAGTGCTCAAAAAGCAATTATGATTTTACAAAAACGCGGTAATGGTGCTAAACAGGCAGACAAAGTAATGCTTGGAGAATTCCCATCATTTAAAGATACCGAGGCTTTTCAAAAATTCATGCAAGAAGTTGTTGATTGGGAAGAAAAAGATTTATTGAAGAAATAAATTTCAAAAAATAAGGGAGATAATTATGAGTAAGATTATTGCTGTTAATGCCGGTAGTTCAACTTTAAAGTTCAAATTATATGAAATGCCTGAAGAAAATGTTTTAGCTGAAGGTGTAATTGAAAGAATTGCACTTCCTGCTTCACATGTTGAAATTAAATATGGTGATGGCAAGAAATATGAAAAAACAACAGATGTAAAAAATCATGAACAAGCTATTCAAATTTTATTAGATCAATTATTGGATCTTGATATTATTAAAGAATACTCAGAAATTAATGGAGTTGGTCACCGAGTTGTTGCTGGTGGTGAATACTTTGATAAATCAGTAGTTATTACTCCTGATGTTTTGAAAAAAATTGAAAGCTTAACTGAATTAGCACCACTTCATGAACCAGCTAATGTTCTTGGAATCAAAGCTTTTAAGAAAGTTTTGCCTGATATTATTAGTGTGGCCGTTTTTGATACTGCTTTCCATGCAACTTTACCTGAAAAGAATTTCTTATACAGTCTTCCCTATGAATATTATGAAAAATATAGTGCTCGTAAATATGGATTCCACGGAATTAGTTACCGTTATGTAAGTCAACGTGCTGCTGAATTACTTGGCAAACCAGTTGAAGATTTGAAGATGATTATTATGCATTTAGGTGCTGGTGCTTCAATTTGTGCCGTTAAAAATGGTAAATCATTTGATACTTCAATGGGATTCACTCCCGTAACAGGAATTACCATGGCTACTCGTTCTGGTGATGTAGATTCTTCATTGCTTGCTTATGTAATGGAAAAAGAAGGCATGACAGATATCAATGAAATGATTAAAGTACTTAATACAAAATCTGGGCTTCTTGGAATTTCTGGAGTTTCTGCTGATATGCGTGAAGTTGAAGCAGCTCAAGCAACTAATCCACGTGCTAAAGTAGCTCGTGAAATTTACGTTAACCGGATTATTCGTTATGTTGGTGCTTACCTTGCTGAAATGGGTGGTGCAGATGCAATTGTGTTTACTGCCGGTGTTGGTGAAAATAGCATTACTATTCGTAAAGAAGTAGCAGAAGGATTAAACTACTTTGGAATTGGCGTTGATAACGAAAAGAATGACGTTCGTGGTGTTGTTAGAGATATTAGTGCAAAAGACTCAAAGATTAAGACTTTATTAGTTCCTACTGATGAAGAATTGATGATTGTACGCGATGTTCAAACATTAGCAAATAAATAAAATTAAATAATTATGGCTCTTCGTCAAGAAGTACTGATGAGAAAATAGAATAAGTTTTCAAGCAGCTCGTGTCTGGAATTTGGCATGAGCTGTTCTTTTATGGTTCCAGTTGATGGCAATATATGAATTAGGTAGGGCGAGCAGGATACGAGCCCGAAAATTGAAGAAGTTGCGAAAACCATAAGCGGTTCGTTTAATGACTTTAATTTTGTTATTTGTCCCTTCTACTGGGCCATTAGTATAGTTTTGGTATTTGAAGCTGTTAATGATCTCTAATTTATGGCTCCGCAAGGTTCGTTGAACCTTTTGGAGTGGCCAAGGTAGCGTGGTCCATTTTTGACTGAGTAACTGATTCAATTCACCTTGATCACGATGACTGACGGCTAAAATTAGATTTTGATAATAACGATAGGCTTGACTTAGATCATCATCGAAAGACAGTAAGCGATGAACTACTTCAACGTCGGTAAGCTGAGCGTAACCAAAATTATGGCGTGACCAATAGTTATCATATTTAAGAAGTCCTGCTGGAGTTAAAATTAGTTTCCAGAAGTGTTTAAGAGCTCGCCACTGGTGAGTACCTTTCCCGGCTCTATTCATAGCCTTGATACGAATTTGATTCAAAGCACGATATGCTTGGGCGACCACGTGAAAGTGGTCGGCAATAATAATGGCATGAGGGAACAATTCATGAATAAGATGACGGTAAGGTGTATACAGGTCAACCGTAATTGTTTGAACCGCTAAACGAGCCGAGCGGTCGTAACGCAGAAAGTAATTGCGTAAGTAGCGACTTCGTCGTGACAAAATAATGTCTAAAGTACGATGATTTTCAATGTTCATCAAGATCATACTCATTCCACTGGGCGCAAAGCGACCAGACTTAAAATCATCAAAAGCAATGTGTCGTGGTAGCCAGTGGTAGTTAGGCTTGAAGAATTGATCGAGGTTAAAGCCATTCTTGAGCATTAATTGACCGCAACGCGGGCAATGTAAAGGATAAGACTGAATAAGATGCACAATTACCTGGTTACCTTGATCTTCAATTGCATCTTTAAAGTGTGCTGTATCTAATTCAAAGTAGGGATCTTTAATTTCAAGAGCAGCTTTGGTAGAATAATTCATGAAGGATGGTCCTTTCTTTACGAAGACGGGGTTCCGAGCCATCTTTCGTTTTTTATTTTAAATTTAAACCAAAATAAGTATCGATGTTAAATCCATCAGTACTTAAAATTGTAGAGTCATAATTATAGACACTTTTTAAACAAGTGTCTTTTTTATTTAGACATATTTAGGAAAAACAAGTATAATTTAGTTAATCTATTTGTTAATTTGAAAGGACGTAATTTAATTGACTGAAAATAATGAACAAAACATGGAACGTGGTTTAAAAAGTCGTCACGTTCAACTAATTGCTCTTGGAGGAACGATAGGAACCGGATTATTCTTGGGAGCTGGTAAATCGATTCATCTTGCAGGACCATCAATCCTACTTGCATATTTGATTGCTGGGTTAGCTTGTTTCTTCTTGATGAGAGCACTAGGCGAACTATTATTGTCACATACAAGCAGTGTTTCATTTATTGATTTCATTGATAAGTATCTAGGCAAAAAAACAGGATTTGTTGCTGGATGGACCTACTTAATTTGTTGGATAACCATTGCAATGGCTGAAATTACAGCTGCCGGGTTATATATGCAGTTTTGGTATCCTCATCTTCCAATTTGGGTAACTGCTCTGTTCTTATTAGTAATTTTATTTTTTATGAATTCAATTACTGTATCTGCATTTGGAGAAACTGAGTTCTGGTTTGCCATTATTAAAGTGGTTGCAATTTTAGTATTAATTGGCGTTGGGGTAATCCTCGTTGCAATTAATTACAAAACTCCCGTTGGAAATGCTTCTGTTAGTAATATTACTAATGTAAGTTTCTTCCCACATGGTTTTAGCGGGTTCTTCCTTTCTTTCCAAATGGTAGTTTTTAGTTTTGTTGGAGTTGAGATGATTGGAATGACTGCTTCTGAAACTAAAGATCCGCAAAAAATTATTCCTAAATGTATTAATGATGTTCCCGTTAGAATTATCCTATTTTATATTGGAGCGTTAGTCGCTTTAATGTGTATCTACCCTTGGACTTATGTATCACCAGATTCAAGTCCCTTTGTTCAAGTCTTTCAAGGAATTGGAATTAAATCAGCAGCCGCCATTGTTAATTTTGTCGTTTTAACCGCTGCCGTCTCTTCTTGTAATAGTGCGGTCTTTACAACTGGAAGAATGTTGTATTCTCTTACTTCAGGTAGCAAAAATAAGTTTGCAAAAAAATTAGGAATTCTTTCAAAACGAGGTCTTCCTACCAATGCCATTCTCTTATGTACTTTATTGATTGCTTTGTCAGTTATTCTTGATATCATTATTCCAAGTGGCGTGTTTGACTTCATTTCTAGTGTAGCAACGACTTGTTTCTTATACATTTGGTCACTAATTGTGATTGCTCATTATAAGTACCGGAAGTCATTGAGTGTTGAAGAAATCAAAGCATTACCTTTTAAAATGCCACTCTTTCCATATTCCAACTTATTTGTGCTCGCTTTTATGGTAATGGTTTCAATTGTGCTTCTTTTCCAATTATCGACTTTGATTGCGTTACTCGGTTCAGTAATTTGGTTTGTTGTAATGTATTTATTTGACAATTATAAATTAAAATAATTTAAAATTATTAAGAGGCATCAGATGAAAAAATTATCAGATGAATGGTTAGCTCAATTACCACTAACAAATATAAAAAGTTTAAAACCAGTTGCTGGTGGGGACATTAACGATTCTTATGAAGTAATCAGTGACGAAGGACGTTTATTCTTAAAAGTTCAACCGAATCGAGGCAAAAGTTTTTTTGCTCACGAGGTTGAGGGAATTAAATTATTGTCACAGGCTGCTAATGTTCCGACTGCGATTGATTACGGAGAAATTGAGCATGATGGTTTTTTGCTTTTAGCTTGGATTGAGATTGGTACTGGTAATCAATACAATTTGGGTCAGATGGTTGCCCAAGTCCACCAAATTCATCAGCAAAAATTTGGGTTGGATCATAATTTTACAGCTAGTAAATTTCCTAAAATTAATACTTGGCAGACTAGTTGGTCTAAATTCTTTATTGAGCAACGGTTAGAACCCTTGATTAAATTTGCTAAAGAAAAGGGTCGTTGGAATCAATCACGTGAACAACATTATCAAATTTTAAGACAACAAATCATTGATTATGATAAAAACCACAAAATTGAACCTAGTCTTTTACATGGTGATTTGTGGATTGGAAATGCAATTTTCACTGCCAATCATCAACCAATGTTAATTGATCCAGATGTTTTTTATGGCGACCGTGAATTTGATATAGGAATTACAACCGTCTTTGGTGGGTTTAATAATGATTTTTATCGTGGGTATAACGATACATATCCATTAAGACCTGGATTTGAAAAAAGAGTTAGTTGGTATCAATTTTATTACGCTTTAATGCATGTTTATTATTTTGGTGAAAATTATGAGTCTTTATTAGATGGGATTTTGGGCTCGTTTAATTAGTATCTAAAAATAAAAGCTTTCATTTGATTTTTTCAAATGAGAGCTTTTTTGGTACGTTGGCCTTTTTGTCTGTTTAAATTTTTGAGAGATGGTAGAATTAAAATATATGTTAAGACGAGGGGAATGAAGATGAAAAATAAAGTAGCCATTTTACATACTAATGATTTACATTCACATTTTGAAAATTTCCCTAAGATTAAACGTTTTATGCAAAGTAAAACAAAAGAACTTGAATTCCAAGGATACTCTGTTTTTCGCGTTGATGATGGTGACGCAATGGATCGTTCTAATCCCTTAACAGATGTGACTAACGGTCAAGCAAATGTTGAACTTTTAAATCAACTTAATTATGACGTTGCAACCGTCGGAAATAATGAAGTTTTGACTAATTCTCATGACGACTTAGAACATCTATATGATAAAGCTAACTTCAAAGTTATTTTAGACAATGTTGATGAAAAAGAAACAGGCAAAAAACCACAATGGTCTGATTCATACGCTGATTATGTTTTACCGAATGGTTCTAAGCTTAGATTTATGGCCTTAACTTTTCCTTATCCCACCTTTAAAATGCTTGGTTGGAATGTTTATCCAGTCTACGAAACAATTAACAAGCAACTAAAAAAGTGGAGTGGAGATTATGACGTTTTGATTTTACTTTCTCATCTCGGTATTAATTACGATGGTGAAATTGCAAAACGTTTTCCAGAAATCTCAATAATTATTGGTGGTCACACCCATCATTTATTGAAAACAGGTAAGTTAGTAAACCAAACTTTGCTAACTGCTGCAGAAAAATGGGGACATTATGTTGGTGTGATTACTTTTGATGTTGATGGTAAGCAAGTTTCAAATCGTCAAGCAGAAGTAGTTAAAGTTAGCGAATTAGCTAGTCAGCCCGAGGACAAAGATTGGATCGAAGAAATTGATCAGCAAGGACACACGATGTTAGCTGATCAAAAAATTGCTGATTTACCTAAGCTCTTAACTACCTCATTAGAGTCTGATAATTCAATGATAGAGGTTGGATTGAAAGCACTTGAATCTTATACGAAAACTGAAGCGGCAATTTTGAATACCGGTTTATTTTTAAAAGATTTGCCAAAAGGAATTGTTGATATGAATCAAATTCAACAGGTCCTTCCACACAACATCCATGCCATGAAGACAACTCTTTGGGGATTTGATTTGGTTCGTTTAATTAAAGAAATGGAAAAGAATAAAAAGTTCTTGATTCATTTTGAACAAAAAGGAATGGGATTTCGTGGGAAATATTTTGGCTTGCTAGAGTACGATGGAGTTGAATATGATGATAAACGTAATCGCGTATTATGGCATGGAAAACAAATAATTTTATTTAAAAAATATGAAGTTGGATTAATTGATCATTATGATTTTATTCCATTTTTTCCAACTGTTGATATTGCTGGTAAAAATAAAATATATTTTGATGGAACTTTAAAACAAATTTTTGCTGAGTATTTAGCAAAAAAATATCCAATAAGGAATGAAAAGAATGAAGCATAGTGAAATTGAAGAATTAATTGATACTCGTAAAGATGCTAGAACGAAGCTTGCAGATATAAAGCGAGTTGATGAAAATACTTTAAAAATTAACGGTCATTTGTATAATTTAATTGTTAATAAAAATGATGGATTTGAGTTAGGACAGTTTGAGAATACTTTTAATCCTATTTTTACTCATTTTGATTATATTGTTGGTGATATTGGTTATGGACAATTACGATTAAAAGGTTTTTATGACGATCAACGTAATGTTGAAAGTGATTTAAAAAAGAGTTCAATTCAAGATTACTTAATTGATTATTGTAATTTTGGTTCGAGTTATTTTGTTTTACATAATCTTGAAGCAAGTAAAGTAAAGGAAAACAAGAAACCAATTACTCGTCCAAGAAACCGTAATCATCAAAAGAGTAATATCCAAAAGAATCACGAAAATAAACCCAAGCGACAACCGCAAAAGCAAACTAAACCTAATCATCATCGTAAGTTTACTATTCGCCAAAAAAGTGGGGACTAATATTCATGAAAAAATATAAAGGATATTTAATTGATCTTGATGGAACAATTTATCAAGGTAAAATTAAAATTCCAGCGGCCAAACGATTTGTCGAAAGACTTCAAAAGAACCAGATTCCATTTTTATTTGTCACCAATAATACGACTAAGCAGCCAGCTGACGTGGTTAAAAATTTAGCTGACAATCACGATATTTTTGTCAATGAAAGTAATGTGTATACTTCTGGACAAGCGACTACTGAATACTTACTAAATGATGTTGTTAAGCATGGGTTAACTAAAAGTGCCTATGTGATTGGTGAAAAGGGGTTAAAACAACTCCTTACTGAAAATGGATTTGATTTGTACTCATCCAATCCTAGTTATGTAGTAGTTGCCCTAGATCGAGATTTAACCTATCAAAAACTAGCGCAAGCTGTACTTTACGTAAATGCGGGGATTAAATTCATTGGAACAAATGCCGATACTTTAATCCCCAGTGAACAAGGTATGATTCCCAGTGCTGGAGCAATTATTGATTCTGTCCGTTACGCCACTCATACTAATCCCTTTATTATTGGAAAGCCCAATGATTTAATCGTGAATAATGCGGTAAAACGGATGGGATTACAAAAAGATGAAGTTGTGATGGTAGGGGATAATTATGATACTGATATTTCTGCAGGAATTAAAGCGGGAGTCGACACTCTATTAGTTTATTCTGGTGTTTCTAAACGGGATGAAGTTGCTAAATTACCAAATAAACCAACGAATGAGATTGATAATTTTGATGAATGGATTTTATAATAAACGTGATTACGTGCTTTTAATGATGATTATTTTATTTTCAATCACTATGAGTACTTTTTTGGTTATCAATGCAAATTTCATTTATGGGATTGTGATTAAATATTTAGATTTGAATGATAAATATCATGTTTCACTAAATGTTTTGCTACATAATTTGAAAGTGATGACGGATTTTATTCAGGATCCATTTATTAATGGCATGAATTTAACCCCTTATCACTTATCTAAAGGTGCGTATGAGCATTTTACGGATGTACGTAAGTTAGTTATGCTTGATTATCTAATTTTAGCGTTAAGCACTCTTTATTTGATAATTACTTGGTATAAAAAAATTATTCAACGAGAACTTTGGAAATTAACTGATTATTTAAAACGTACCATGATTATTTTATGGTTATTAATGTTAATTTGTTTAATCGATTTTAATGATATTTTTATCTATTTACACGAAATGATTTTTCCTAATCATAACTGGGTCTTTAGTCCAAAAAAAGATCCGATAATTAATGTATTACCGGATCAATATTTTTTATGTTGTTTTGCAGTGTGGTTTGGTTTAGTGTTTTTATTATTAATTGGTTTTTATGGTTATGGCAAATTACAAATAAAAACGAACAAGCATTAGGCTTGTTCGTTTTTACTATTTAGGTGACTTTTGATTATTCCAATGATGACTGGAATAAGTGAAATGAAGATGATTGAAATTACTACAATTGAGAAATGCTTTTGTACAAAGGGAATATTTCCAAAGAAATAACCACCACCACAGCAAAGGGTAACCCATGCAATACAAGCAGTTAAGTTGTATTTGATAAACTTACTATATTTGTAATCGCTACTTGCGGCAACGAATGGGGCGAAAGTTCTTACAATTGGCATAAAACGCGCGATAAAAATTGCAACCGCTCCATATTTATCAAAGAAAGTTCTAGCGTGATCGAAATCCTTTTTCTTAATAAATTTACTAAGAAAACGGTTTTCGGTAATTGCCATTCCTATTTTCTTACCGATAAAGAAGTTTAATGAATCACCACTTACCGAAGCAATTAGAAATAAAATTATAAAAATCCAAATGTTTAGTCCGTATTTAGGATTAGCTGATAAAGTAGCTGCAGCAAAGAGAAGTGAGTCTCCCGGAAGAAACGGAAGAATCACGGCACCGGTTTCTACCAATATTATTAGAAATAAAATTAGATAGGTCCAATCACCAAAATTATTAACAATGGTAATTAGATGCTTATCGATGTGTAAAACAAAATCAATCAATGTACTCATATTAGTTATAAATCTCCGTTCATAATGTGTTTTATGCAATACTTATATTCTATCAAACAATTGAAACGATAAAACTTTAAAATTGATTAAATTTAATTAAAAAAGATATTGACGCTTTTAATCTTTACTGGTAATATTATTAATGCCGGTAAGGGAGATTGAGAAATAATTTTGATGATTAATTTCAAATTATTTCTTGACGTTATATCGCTTATCGTGTTATTATTATATAGTTGTCTGATAGGGCAATTAATTTTTAGTTTTCATTCCGACATAGCTCAGTTGG